>NZ_JBIUSU010000002.1:96261-770228 GCF_044741545.1 Streptomyces sp. NPDC088157 | reverse complement strand
GCCCCCCCCACCCGCCGCTCGGCCGCCCCCCCCCCCCCCCCCCCCCCCCCCCCCCGGCGGGCCGCGGGGGGGGGGGGGCGGGGGCGGGCGCCCCCCCCCCCCCCCCCCCCGCTTCCGTGCCGGTGCCCGCATGTCCCGGCCCGCTCGCCGCGGCCCGCAGGGACTCCTGCCCCGCTCGCTGCGGCCCGCGGGGGCCTCGGCCCGCAGGGGCCCGTGGATCCGGATCAGGCCGGGGCGGGGTGGGCGGCCAGGGTTCGGGTCACGGTGTTCAGGACCTCCTCGGCGGCCGTCACCGGGAAGAAGTGACCGCCCTCGACCATCCGCACCGAGAACGGGCCGCGCGTCCACGGCTCCCAGGTCGCGCACTGGCCCTCCGGGACGGTCGAGTCCCGCAGTCCGCCGAGCACCGTCACCGGTACGGCGGTGCGCTCCTCCTCGGTGAGCTCCTTGCGGCAGGAGTGGAACAGCCGCATGTCCGCGCGCAGGGTCGGCAGGAAGGTCCGCAGGAATCCGGGATCGGACACCAACGCCTCCGGGGTGCCTCCCCAGGCGGCCAGGTTCCCGAGCAGCTCCTCGTCCGACGGGGCGGAGGTCTGCTCCTGGACCAGGTGCGGGGGCAGCGCGCCCGCGACGAACAGGGCCCGCTGCGCGCGGGTGGACGCGGACAGCCGCCGAGTCACCTCTCGGGCGACGAGCGCCCCGGTGCTGTGGCCGAACAGGGCGAACGGCCGCTCTCCGGCGTGCCCGAGGATGTGCTCGGCGATCCGGTCGGCCAGCGCTTCGACATCCGTGAACGGAGCCTCGTTGAAACGCTCCTCGCGCCCCGGTGTCAGCACCGCCTCGATCCGTACCCCGTCGGGGACGGCGGCCGCCCAGGACTGGTAGCGGCCGGGACCCGCCCCGGCGGCCGGGAGGAGGTACAGGACCAGGTCCCCGTCCCCCGCGAGGTGTTTGAACCATCGGTTCGGGGCCTCGCGGCCGATCCGGTCGGCGAGGGGCCGGGCCTGGGACCGCAGCAGTGCCACGAACCGCTGGTCCAGCGCGGCCGGCGGACCGGCGTGCCGGAGGACCCCGGACGAGTCGACCCACAGCCGCACCTGGCGGCGCCGGGCCTCACCCATCAGCTGGTCGACGAGGAACGACATGGCATCTCCCTGCGGAAGGTCGGGGCGGTGGGCTGTCGAGACGATCGGACGGGCGACGGCGCGGCCACGGCGCGCGCGGGCCGTCGGGGCCACGGAATACGGCCGGGAACGGGCCGTCGGCTCACTCGGCCTGGTCGGGCAGGGTCTTCATCCCGGCCACCGGCGCGAGCAGCAGCGGCAGCACACTGATCACACCGCCGATCACGGCCAGCCACAGCGCAGGCCGGTAGCCCATCAAGGTGCCGAGCGCGCCCGCGACGAGCGCGCCGGCGGTCCGCACTCCGTGGATCAGGGCCAGGTAGGCGCCCTGTACCCGGGAGCGGAACCGGTCGGGCGTCAGCGCCTGCTGGAGGGAGGATCCGGCGATGTCGCACAGCATCAGGCCCATGCCGGACAGCAGTTCGGCGGCGATCACCAGGCCGAAGGCCACCCAGTGGTTCGACGGCGCGAACGGCACGAGCACCAGCGCGCCGGGGAACAGGATCGAGCCGGCGATGAACGTCAGGCCGAGGCCGATCCGGCGGGTGAACCAGCCCGTCACGAACGACCCCGCGAGGGCGCCGATCGCACCGAGTCCCAGCGCCAGGCCGATCATCCACGGGGGAAGGTCCAGGTCGCGCGCGATGAACAGCAGGAAGAGGGTGAAGTAGATCGTGTAGAAGAGGTTCAGGAAGCCGCCGCCGAGGAACTTCGCCCGCAGCACGGGGGTGCGGTTGACGAACCGTAAGCCCTCCCGGATGTGCGAGGGCTCCTTGTGCTTCGTCGGCTCCGGCTCGCGCGGGTTGATCGAGCGCAGCAGGAGCCCCGAGGTGAGGAAGGAGACGACGTCGGCGACGAGCGCCACCGGGGCGGAGAGGGCCTGGACGAGCATGCCGCCCAGTCCCGGTCCCGCGACCCAGGAGAAGGAGAAGCTGCCACGGGTGAGGGAGGTGCCCGCGACGTAGTCGGCGCGTTCCACCAGGGCGGCGAACATGCTGTTGCTCGCCACGTTGAACAGCATGGCCAGGGTGCCCGTCACGAAGGCCACCGCCCACAGCTGTGGCAACGTCAGACAATCCAGCGCGTACGCGACCGGCACGGTGGCCAGCGCCGCGGCACGGCCGAGGTCGCACAGCACCATGATGCGGCGCAGTTTGCCGCTGCGGTCCACGAAACCGCCGGCGTGCAGCGAGAACAGCAGGTTCGGCAGTGAGGCCAGCGCGCCGAGCATGCCCATCTGGGCGGCCGAGGCGTTCAGGGCCAGCACCGCCGTCAGGGGCAGGGCGATCGTGCTGACCTGGTCCCCCAGGAACGAGATCGTCTGCGCCGTCCAGAATCTGCGGAAGGCGACCTGGTGCAGCAGTGCGGGTATGCGGTCGAGGAGCGGAGTAGCCATCGGGTAGCCGTTTCAGTCGTCGAGTTCCCGCAACGAGCCCCCTCGCCGGGAGACCCGGCCATGGCCAGGGGCGGGTGCCCGGACAATCTACAGCTCCCCTCCGGCCGTTCCCGCAGCGTTCGACTGTGCCGTGTGCGCCATCGAACACTTCTACTCTCGGACCTCGGACAGAGGAATACCGGCGCTGAATTCGAGGGGCAATCGTGCTGACCGATACCGTCGCGCTCACCGATCCGATGTTGTACTCCCACGGGGACCCCCACGCGGTCTGGCGCAGGCTGCGGCGCGAGAGCCCGGTGTCCTGGCACGAGTACGGGGAGCACGGCGGCTACTGGGCGGTCACCACACACGCCGCGGGTCTCGAAGTCCTCACCGACTGGGAGCGGTTCACCTCGACCAAGGGCATCTTCCTGCGGCCGAACTTCAGGGACCCCTACCCCGGCGCGGGGAAGATGATGGCGCTGAGCGACCCGCCCCGCCACGACCGGCTGCGCAAAGCGATCATGGGCCTGTTCACCGTGCGGGCCGTCGCCAGAATGGAGGAACGCACCCGTGACGTGGTGCGCGGAGCCCTTATGGGAGTGGTGGAGGCCGGCCGCTGTGATTTCGTCAAGGACATCGCCGCTCGGATCCCGCTCGCCGTTTCCGCCGAACTTCTCAGCATTTCCATGGACGACGTGGAAATGCTGGCGAAAGTCACCACCGAGGCCGCCGAGAATTCCACGGACATCGATGGAATAGAAGCCCAGATCGCCCATTTCGAAATCATGCAGCACTATTCCGGGATCATCGAGGAGAAGCGGCGCGACCCCGGCCGCGACCTGGTCTCGGCCCTGGTCTCCGCCCAGGCCGACGGACTCGACATCACCGACGAGGAAGTCATCCTCACCTGCGACAACGTGATCGTCGCCGCGAACGAGACCACTCGTCAGGCCGTCGGCGCCGGGATGCTGGCCCTGCTGCGCAGCCCCGACCAGTGGGCGGCCCTGCGGGCCGGCGAGGTCCGGCTGAAGACCGCCGCCGAGGAGTTCCTGCGCTGGACCGCCCCGGTCACCCACATTCTGCGCACCGCCCAGCACGACACCGTCCTCGACGGCGTGCACGTGGCCGCGGGCGACGCCGTCACCGTCTGGCTGCCGTCGTTGAACCGGGACGAGAACGTCTTCGACGAGCCCGACCGTTTCCGGCTCGACCGGACCCCCAACCACCACGTCGCCTTCGGCGGCGGCGGCCACTTCTGCATCGGCGCCAACCTCGCCCGGCTGACCATCAAGGTCATGCTCGACGAACTGGCCCGGCTGCCCGCGGAGATCGAGGTCAGCGGGGAGCCGCGGCACATCGCCTCGCACATCCTCGGCGGCCTGACCTCCCTGCCGCTCACGCTCCGCCCGCACTGACCGCCGATCCGCAGAGTAGATAGGGCAGCCATGACAGCAGCAGCGCGCGACCTCCTCGACGAACTGGCCGCAGACGGCGTGCAGTTGTGGGTGCAGGACGGCAGGCTGCGGTTTCGCCCCGCCGGTTCCCTCGGCACCGAGCGCCTCGCCCGGCTGCGCACCCACAAGGAGGACATCCTCCATGTCCTCGCGCAGCCCGAGGGTCCGGCTCCCGACACCGGCGCGGCCTCCCCGCAGGAGGCTCCCGAACCGCTGGACGGGCAGCCCCGCCCCGACCTGCTGCCGTTGTCGTACGGCCAGGAGAGCCTGTGGTTCCTCGACCGCCTCGGACTCGACGCCAGCTACAACGTCGGCGTCGTCCTGCGTATGGAAGGCAGCCTCGACGTCCCGGCGCTGCACCGCGCGCTCGACGAGACCGTCCGCCGACACGAGGTGCTGCGCAGCCGGTTCGGCACCGTCGACGGCACGGTCTTCCAGCGGCCCGTCCCCGACGAACGCGTGTCCCTCACCCACATCGACCTCAGCGCCGAGCCCGACCACCTGCTCGCCGAGCGCTCCCAGCGCGAACTGGACCGGCACTTCGCCATCCACTTCGACCTGGAGAACGACCCGCTGTTCGTCGTCCAGCTCCAGAAACTCCGGCCCGACGTCCATGTCCTGGCCCTCAACGCCCAGCACATCATCGTCGACGGCCCCTCGCTCGGTCTGATCTACGCCGAACTCGAAGCCCTCTACGGCGCCTTCCGCGCAGGACTCCCCTCCCCGCTGCCCGAACCGCCCGCCCAGTACGCCGACTACGCGCTGTGGCAGCGCCGCACCCTGGGCGACGACGAGCTGGAGGCCCAGGTCGCCTACTGGCGTGACCGCCTCGACGGCGCTCCCCAGGGCCTGGACATGCCGCTCGACCGGCCGCGCGGGGAACGGGCCGACTTCGCGGGCGGCTCGGTCGGCTTCACCCTGCCCGTCGAGCTCTCCGACGCCCTGCGGGGGGTCGCCGCCCGCTGCTCGGCCACGCCGTTCATGGTCCTGCTCGCCGGCTTCCACGTCCTGATGGGACGCTGGTGCCGGCAGAACGACGTGTGCGTCGGCATACCCGTCGACGGCCGCGCCCACCCCGACGCCGCCGCCCTCGCCGGTTACTTCGCCAACACCGTCGTCATCCGGTCCGACCTGTCGGGCAACCCCGCCTTCGAGGGTCTGCTCGACCAGTTGCGCACGGGCGTCGTCGACGCCTACGACCACCGCCACCTGCCCTTCGACCGGCTGGTCGCGGCCCTGCGGCCCAGCCGCGGCCAGGCCCGTCAGCCGCTGTTCGACGTGATGTTCTCCTACCAGGGGCAGCAGGAGTACCGGATGCCCGGGCTCACCCTGACCCCCGTCGAACAGCCCAGCACCACCGCGAAGTTCGACCTGTCGCTGTTCGTCTCCGAGCTGCCCGACGGATCCCTCTACGGCTGCTTCGAATACAGCACCGCGCTCTTCGACGTCTCCACCGTCGAGGGGCTGGTCCGCAAGTACACCAGCCTCCTCGAAGGCATCGCCCAGGACTCCGGCACCCGCGTCCTCGACCTGCCCGTGCTCACCCCGCAGGAGATCCCCCCGCTCACCGTCGAGGCTCCCGCCGCCGGGCCGGCCGCCGCGGTCCGCGCCGGTTCCCTCGCCCAGTGGTTCGAGCAGGGGGCCCGCACCTGGGGCGACGAGCTCGCGGTGGTGGAGGGTGGGGTGTGCCGGTCGTATGGGGAGGTGGATGGTCGGGCGGATCGGGTGGCGTGGTCGTTGGGTGGTTGTGGGGTGGGGGTGGAGTCGGTGGTGGCGGTGTCGTTGCCGCGTTCGGAGTTGGCGGTGACGGCGTTTGTGGGGGTGTTGAAGTCGGGGGGTGTGTATTTGCCGTTGGATCCGGAGTTGCCGGGTGAGCGGGTGCGGTTGATGGTGCGGGATGCGTGTCCGGTGGTGATCGTGACGGATGCGGTGGGTGCGGCGCGGTTCGAGGGGTGGGGTGTGCCGTTGTTGGTTCTGGATGACGAGTTGACGGGGTGTGCGGTGGAGCCGGTGGGCGCGCGGCCTGTGGCGGTGGGTGACGCGGGTGCGTATCTGCTGTACACGTCGGGTTCCACGGGGCGTCCCAAGGGTGTGCTGATGACCGTCGCCGCCCTGCTCAACATGATGGACTGGCACTTCGCGGACCAACCCACGGGCCCCGGCCGCATCGTCACGCAGTTCACCGCGCTCAGCTTCGACGTCTCCGTGCAGGAGATGCTGTTCGCCCTCCTCGGCGGCGCGGCGCTCACGGTCGTCCCGGAGGATGTGCGGCGTGCTCCGCAGGCGTTCGTGCCGTGGTTGGAGGAGCACGGTGTGACCGATCTGTTCGCTCCGAACATCGTGATCGAGCTGTTGTGCCGGGCGGCGCTGGAGCAGGGCCGGACCCTGCCCGCTCTCACGCATGTCGCGCAGGCCGGTGAGGCGCTGGTGCTCAGCGACGCCGTCCGGGAGTTCTTCCGCCGGCGTCCCGGCCGCCGCCTGCACAACCACTACGGCGGCACCGAGATCCAGGTCGTCACCGCCCACCGCCTCGGCGCCGCCCCCGCCACCTGGCCCGAGGTGTCCCCCCTCGGCGCACCGGTGTGGAACACGCGGATCTATGTGCTGGACGAGGCGTTGCGGCTGGTTCCGGAGGGGGTGGCGGGTGAGCTGTACGCGGCCGGTCCGTGCCTGGCCCGGGGATACGCGGGCCGTCCGGACCTGACCGCGGACCGGTTCCTGCCCGACCCCTACGGTCCGCCCGGCAGCCGTATGTACCGGACCGGGGACCTGGTCCGCCGCCGCTCCGACGGCGGCCTGCACTACCTCGGCCGGACCGACCACCAGGTCAAGATCCGCGGCATGCGCGTCGAACTCGGCGAGATCGAGGCCACCTTGCGCCGCACCCCCGGAGTCCGGGAGTGCGTCGTCACCACCCGCACCGGCGAGCAGGGCTTCACCCACCTCACCGCCTATGTCGTGCCCACGGACCCGCACGACCCGCCGGGCACCGCCGCGCTGCGCGGCCGGCTCCTGGACCGGCTGCCCGCCCATGCCGTCCCCTCCGCCTTCGTCACCCTCGACGCGCTGCCGCTGACCCGCCACGGCAAGACCGACCGGGACGCCCTGCCCGCCCCCGACGCGTCCACCGCCGACACCGGCGCCGAATTCGTGCTCCCGCGCACCGGCGGCGAGCACATCGTGGCCGGTGTCTGGCAGGAGATCCTCGGCGTCGAACGCGTCGGCGCCTTCGACGACTTCTTCGCCCTGGGCGGCCACTCCCTCCTCGTCACCCAGGTCCTGTCCCGGCTGGACCGCGCCTGCGGCGCCCGCATCTCGGTGCGCGACTTCTACGACCGGCCCACCGTCGCCCAGCTCGCCCAGTTGATCGGGCACACCGAAGGCGGCACCCGCGACCTGCTGCCCCTGCCCGCGGGCACGGCCCCCACCACCTCCTTCGCCCAGGAGCGGATGCTCTTCCTGCACCTGCTGCAACCCGCGGGCGGGCTCTACAACGTGGCCATCCCACTCGAACTGCGCGGCACGCTCGACGCCGACGTGCTGCGCGCCTCGCTCGACGAGATCGTCCGCCGCCACCAGACCCTGCGCACCCGCTTCAGCCTGGGCAGCAGCACCGCCGTACCCGTGGTGGACACCGACGCCCACTGGCCCCTCGACCTCGTCGACGCCACCGCGGCGGCCGACCCGGACGCCGCGGCCGCCGAGGTGATCCGCCGCGACGCGTCGGCCACCTTCGACGTCGAGACCGGACCGCTGCTGCGGGCCACCGCCGTCCGCACCGCCCCCGACCGGCACACCCTCTCCCTGACGATCCACCACATCGTCTTCGACGGCTGGTCGGCGGACATCCTCATCGGCGAACTCGCCGCCCTGTACGAGGCGTTCGCACACGGTCTGCCCTCCCCGCTGCCGGAACTCGGCCTGCAGTACGCCGACTACGCCGCCTGGCAGCGCGCCGAGCTCCAGGGCGTCGCCCTCCAGGACCACCTCCAGTACTGGCGCCAGTACCTCGCCGGCGCCCAGCAGGCCCTCGACCTGCCCGCCGACCGGACCCGCCCACCGCTACCGGACTTCGAGGGCGACGCGGTCGGCTTCACCGTCGACACCGAGCTCACCGCACGGCTGCGCGCCCTGTCGGAACGCTCCCGCTCCACCGTCTTCATGACGGCCATGGCCGCCTACAGCGCCCTTCTGCACCGCCTCAGCGGCCAGGACGACCTGTGCGTCGGCTACTTCTCGGGCAACCGCACCGCCGTCGAGACCGAACCGCTCATCGGCCTCTTCGTCAACTCCCTCGTGGTCCGCTCCCGCACCGACGCCGGCCAGAGGTTCAGCGACCACCTCGACCAGGTCCGCGCCTCGGTGCTCAACGCCCACGGCCACCGGGACCTGCCCTTCGAGCTGCTGGTCGACGAGGTGCAGCCGGAGCGCGACGTCTCGCGCCATCCCGTCTTCCAGACCGCCTTCGGCTACTACCCGGCCTCGGTGACCGCAGCGGGCGCCCAGGGCGACGGCCCCGCGCTGAGGGTGGCCCCCGCCGCCCACAGAAGCGACACCTGGATGGCCAAGTTCGACCTCAGCCTCTACCTGACCGAGACCGGCCAGGGCACCCTGGCCGGCGAACTGGAGTACGCCACCGCCCTGTTCGACCGCGCCACCGTGCAACGCTTCGCCGACTGCTATCTGCGGCTGCTGCGGGCCGTCACCGAGGACGCCACCACCACCCTGGACGCCCTGCCGCTGCTGGACGACGCCGACCGGGCCCAGCTCCTCGACACCTGGGCCGGACCCGTGGCCGAGGTGCCGCACACCACCCTGCCTGCCCTGTTCGAGGCGCAGGCCGCCGCCACCCCGCACGCCCCGGCCGTCCACCACGCCGGGACCACCCTCACCTACGCCTCCCTCGACGCGCGGGCCTCCCGACTGGCACGGCACCTGACCGCACGCGGGATCGGCCCCGGCGACTTCGTGGCCGTCGCCCTGCCCCGCACCGGAGAACTCCTCGTGGCCGTCCTGGCGGTCCTCAAAGCGGGCGCGGCCTACCTCCCCGTGGACCCGGCCTACCCCACCGACCGGATCGCCCTGGTGCTGGCGGACGCCGCACCGGCCCTGGTGCTCACCGCCCGGCCGGTCCTGGACCGCATCGCGGGCGCCGCCTCCGTCCCGGTCCTGGTCCTGGACGACGAAGACACCGCCGCGGCCCTCGCCGCCCTGCCCGGCCACCCCCTGACCGACGCCGACCGCACCACGGCCCTGCACCCGCTGCACCCGGCCTACGCCATCCACACCTCCGGCTCCACCGGCAGCCCCAAGGGGGTGGTCGTCGCCCACCGCAGCGTCGTCAACCTGGTGGCCTGGGCAGGCGACGCCTTCCCCGGGGGCGTCCTGGACCGGGTGCTGGCAGCCACCTCGCTCAGCTTCGACGTGTCGGTCTTCGAGATCTTCGGCCCGCTCCTGAACGGCGGCTCGGTCGAGATCCTGCCGTCCCTGCTCAGCCTCGCCGACCCGGACACGGGCCCCTACCGGGCCTCCCTGCTCAGCGGCGTCCCCTCCGCGCTCGCCCAGCTCATCGCCACCGGCTCCGTGCGCGCCCGGGCCGACACCGTGGTCCTGGCCGGCGAGCCGCTCGCCGCCCAGGCCGCCCGGGACATCGCCGACGCGGTCGGCGCGGGACTGCTCGGCAACCTCTACGGGCCCACCGAGGCGACGGTCTACGCCACCGCCTGGTACACGCGGGAGACCGTCGCCGGCGGTCCGCCGATCGGCCGCCCGCTGCGCAACACCCGGGCATACGTCCTCGACAGCGCGCTCAACCCGGTCCCCGTCGGGGTCGTGGGCGAGCTGTACCTCGCGGGGGAGGGCCTGGCCCGGGGCTATCTGAACCGCCCGGAGCTGACGGCCGACCGCTTCCTGCCCGACCCGTTCGGCGCACCGGGCACCCGGATGTACCGCACGGGCGACCTGGTGCGCTGGACGGCGGACGGGGAACTGGTCTGCCTGGGCCGCGCCGACCAGCAGGTCAAGGTGCGCGGTCACCGCATCGAACCCGGCGAGATCGAGGCGCACCTGGCGGCCCACCCCGACGTGGCCCAGGCCGTCGTCGGCGTCGACCAGCGCCCCGGGGACGACCGGCGGCTCGTCGCCCACCTGGTGTGCGCCCGCCCGGTGCAGGCCGAGGAACTGCGCGAACACCTGGCGGGCCGGCTCCCGGGCTACATGGTGCCCGCGGCGTTCGTCTTCCTCGACGCCCTGCCCCTGACCGCCAACGGCAAGGTCGACCGCACGGCCCTGCCGGCCCCGCGGGACGCCGACACGCGGGGCGGTGCGCCCCACGTCCCGCCGGTCACGCCCCTGGAGAAGGAACTCGCCGAGATCTGGGCCGACGCCCTGGGAGTGGACCGGGTGGGGCTGCTCGACAACTTCTTCTCGCTGGGCGGCCACTCGCTCCTCGTCACCCGGATCAGTTCCCGGATCAGGCAGCGGACGGGCGTGAACGTCGACCTCATCGCCTTCTACACGACGCAGAACCTGGGCGAACTCGCCCAGCACGTCGACGAACTCGCCCAGCACGTCAACGAGCTCGCCCGACCGGCCACCGCGCTGTGACCCACGCGCCCGCCCACGTGCCTCACGAGGAGAAGCCAGTGACCAGCACCCTGAACGAATCCGTCGCGCGCGCCGCCACCACGGACCACGACGCCTCGACCGCCGAGGCCCCGCCCGGGGTGCCCTTCCGGCCGACGGCGGCCTCCCGCCGCGCGCTCTCCGAAACCGCCTCCCACCTGGGCGTACGCGAGCAGGCCGTCCTGCTCGCGGCCACTCTCGCCACCCAGTTCCGGTACACCCGGCGGGAGAACGCCGAGATCCGCACCGAACCCGGCCAGGACCGGGTGATCCCGGTGGCGGTCTCCGGCGACCGGTCCTTCGCGGACCTCGCGCGGGACGTGCACGCCGGCCTCCTGCACGGCCCCACCGCACAGCCCGCGGACACCGGCCCGGGCGACACCCGCCCCGGCGGGAGCGCCGGGCCGCACCGCGCCGTCGAGCGGATCCTCTTCGTCTGGTCCACCACCCCCGAGGGGCCGCGGGCCGCGGCGGATGCCGCTGCGGGGACCGTCGTCGACGTCGTCGCCGAGGACGGCGGCCCGCTGTCCGGCGCCCTGTACCCCGCGGACCTGCCGGCCGGGGCCGACGCACCCGGCTGGGCCGCCGCCCTGCTCACCCTGCTCACCGACGCCACGGCCCGCCCCGGGGCCCGCGTCGAGGAGCTGGCGCTGCTCTCCGAGGCCCACCAGGCCGAGACGGCCGCCGCCGCCAACGCCCACCACGAGCGCTACCCCGACCTGCGGCCCCTGCACACGGCCTTCGAGGACGCCGCCCGCCGCGACCCGCACGCCGTCGCCGTCGAGGCGGGCGGCCGCTCCACCACGTACGGCGAGATCGACGGCCGTGCCAACCTGCTGGCCGCCACCCTGGCCGAGTCGGGCGTGGGCCCCGAGAGCCTCGTCGGTGTGTGCGTCGAACGCTCCGCCGAACTGGTGGTGGCCCTGCTGGCCGTCCTCAAGCGCGGCGCCGCCTTCGTCCCCCTCGCCCCGGCCGTGCCCGTCGAGCGCGTGGCGGTCGTCACCGCCGACGCCCAGGTGCACGCCGTCGTGGTCGAGGAGGCACAGCGCGCACGTCTCGCCGCCCTGCCCGTACCGCTGGTGGGGGTCCCCACCGAGGGCTCCGCACCGCACCCGCCGCAGGCCGAGGTGACGCTCGACCACGCCGCGTACGCCTACTACACCTCGGGCTCCACCGGCACCCCCAAGGGCGTGCTCATCGACCACCGGTGTGCCACCGGCCGGCTGGCCTGGCTCGGCCGCCGCTACGACCTGAACCCCGGTGACCGGGTGGTCCACAAGACTCCGCTCATCTTCGACGTGGCGATCTGGGAACTGTTCGGGCCGCTGGCCGCCGGCGCCACGATCCTCATGGCGGACCCGGGCGCCGAGTCCGACGTCGTCCACCTGAGCGCACTGCTGGCCACCGAGCGGACCGTCTTCGTCCACTTCGTGCCCTCCCTCCTCAACGCCTATCTCGACCTCGCTCCCCGCACCCCCGCCCCCGACCTGCGCTGGGTCCAGCTCTCCGGCGAGGCCGCCGGAAGCCACCTGCTCGGGCGGTTCACCGAGCGGTTCGACGCGGAACTGCACAACCTCTACGGCCAGACCGAGACCTCGGAGGTCGCCGGCTGGGAGGGCCGCTCCTACGCGGGCACCGGCGGACTGCCCCTGGGCCGCCAGATCGGCCTCTACCGGCTGTTCGTCCTCGACGACGACCTGCGTCCCGTACCGCCCGGCGTCCCTGGCGAACTCTGCGTCTCCGGCGTCGGCGGGCTGGCCCGCGGCTACCTCGGCCGCCCCGCGCCGACCGCCGAGCGCTTCGTCCCCCACCCCTACCCGGTCGAGCCCGGCGAGCGGCTCTACCGCACCGGCGACCTGGTCGCCACCGGCCCCGACGGGCAGATCCACTACCTCGGCCGGGTGGACGACCAGATCAAGATCCGCGGCTGCCGGGTGGAGACCGGCGAGGTCGAGGCCGTCCTCGCAGGCCACCCCGAGGTCCGCGCCTGCGCCGTCTCCGTCTTCCGCGACGAGGACGGGGCCGCCCAACTCGCCGCTCACGTCGTCGCCGACACCGAGGACGTCGAGGACCTTGCCGCGTACGCGGGCCGCCGGCTGCCCGGGTACATGCTGCCCGCCGTGTACGTCCGCCTCGACGCCCTTCCCCACACCCCCTCCGGAAAACTCGACCGGCTGCGCCTGCCCGCGCCCACCGCCGCCGACCGGCAGGCCCGGGGCGGCACCGACGAGCCGCACCCCGGGCTGGAGCGGGAGATCGCCGGGCTGTGGCGATCGGTCCTCGGCATCGAGCGGGTCGCCCGCACCGACAACTTCTTCTCCGTGGGCGGCAATTCGCTGAAATCCCTGCAACTCCTCAACCGGATCAACGCGGGCTTCGACGTGCGCGTGTCGGTCCGCGACTTCTTCGCGGAGCCGACCGTCGAGGCCCTGGCCTCGGCCGTGGAGAAGGCGCTCACCGAACTGGTCGCCGGAATGACCGACGAGGAGGCGGCTACACTCCTGAGTCGGCTGTGATCGCACGGCACGGACCGGGCCCGCGGTTCCGGGCGGTGAAAGGGCTCAGCGGTGAGTACGAGCGGTACGACGGGCGCCGAGGACGTGAGCGGCTTAGCACTGCGGATCGAAGGCGCGGCCGAGAACAACCTCCATGACGTCGACGCCACGTTCGGCGACGGCATCACGGCGGTGGTCGGGGCCTCCGGCTCCGGCAAGTCCTCCCTCGTCTTCGACACCCTGCACCGCGAGGCCAGGCACCGCTTCCTGGCCACCCTCGCAGGCTCCGGCGGCGGCGCCGCCACCCGGGCCGCACAGGTCCGCGCCGTCCACGGCCTGCGCCCCGCCGTCGCGGTCGGCCAGAACGTCCTCAACCGCAACCCGCTCTCCACCGTGGCGACCGCCTCAGGCGTCCACCCCTTCCTGCGGGTCCTCTACGCCCGCTTCGCCACCCCGCGCTGCCTCCGCTGCGCCGCGACGAGCGAGATCCTCTCCGCCGAGGAACAGCTCTCCGTCCTGCGGCGGACGGCCGACACGGCCGGCTCGGTGGAGGTCGGCGCACCGCTCGTGCGGGGCGCCGAAGGCAGTCACGCCCGCTTCCTGGCGCACCTGGCCGGGCGGTTCGGGCCGGACGGGCTCACCGTGGACGACCACCCCTGGGACGGCGGCCCGCTCGACCCCGACCGCGCCCACACCATCGAGGTGACCCTGGGGGTCCTCACCGCCGGGGCGCCCGCCCGGGCCGCCCGCGCCCTGCTCGACCGGGCCGCCGCTCTCGGCGCCGTCCAGGTCCGCCTGACCGTGCCCGACGGGCCGGCCCGGGTGCTGTCCCGGGCGGCGGTGTGCACCAGTTGCGGGGCGCCGCTGCCGCCGGTGCGGCCCGAGGACTTCCGCGGCGAGGCACGGACGAAGGGGAACGGAGCCGCCGACAGCGCGGCCGCCCACTCCTCCGGCCGAAAACCCCCCACCACCGCACGGCGCACCACCCCCGAGCCCGCCGCGCCGGGTCCGGTGTCCCCGGCCGCCGTCGCCGAGCCCGCGGCGTCGGGTCCCGTGTCCCCGGCCGTCGTTCCCCAGCCTGCGGCGTCGGGCCCCGCGCCCCGGGTCGGCGTCGAGCCCGCCGAGTCGGGTCCGGTGTCCCTCGCCGCCGTTTCCGAGCCCGCCGCGTCGGGCCCCGCGCCCCGGGTCGGCGAGGAGCCCGCCGCGCCGGGTCCGGTGTCCCCGGCCGTCGCGCATGAACTCGCCGGGTACACCTTCGCCGACCTTCTCGCCCTCGACGTCGACCGGGCGCACGCGGTCCTGGCCGGTGCCACCCTGCCCGGCCACGCCGACGCGGCCGTCCGGCAGATCCTCACCAGGCTCCAGGCCCTGCGCTCCCTGGGCCTGGGCTACCTGGCCCTCGACCGGTCCTCGCCCTCCCTCTCCCGCGGCGAGGCCCAGCGGCTGCGCATCGCGGTGCTGCTCGCCAACGACGTCGAGGACCTGCTGCACATCCTCGACGAACCGACCACCGGCCTGGGCCCCGACCAGGTCCGCACGCTGATGGATCAACTCGCGCGGCTGGCCGGCCCGGTGGTCCTCGTGGAGCACGACCGCACCGCCGTCGCCGGAGCCGACCGGGTGATCGAGATCGGACCCGGCGCCGGGCCGGGCGGTGGCCACGTCGTCTACGAAGGCACCCCGGCCGGACTGTGGGAGGCGGACACCCTCTCCGGCCGCTGGTTCTCCGGCCGAGAGCAGCTCACCGCGCCCGCACGCTCCACCACGCTCGCCACCACGACGGACCCCGACGCCTGGCTGCGCGTCCGAGGCGCCCGCCACCACAACCTGACAGGCTTCGACTGCGCCTTCCCCGTCGGCGCCCTCACCGTGGTCACCGGCCCCTCGGGAGCCGGCAAGAGCACCCTGGTCCGTGACGTGCTGGTCGCCTCACTGGAGGCCGGCGAACCGCGCGGCTGCGAAGCCCTCGACGGTCCCGCGCTGGTCCCGCTCACCGTCGACCAGTCACCCATCGGCGTCAATCCGCGCTCCAACCCGGCCACGTACACCGGGCTCGCCGACCGGATCCGGGCCGTGCTCGCGGCCGCCAACGGCACCGACGCCGGCATCTTCTCCTTCAACCGCAGCGAGGGCGCCTGCCCCGAATGCGCCGGCCTCGGGTCCGTGGAGGTCAAGCTCCGCTTCCTGCCCTCGGAGTGGGTGCAGTGCGAGGCGTGCGACGGCCGCCGCTTCACCGCCGAGGCCCTGGCCCTGCGTGCCGAACTCGCCGACGGACGTGGCTACTCCGTCGCCGAGGTCTTCGCCCTCAGCGTGCGCGAGGCCCGGCCCCTCTTCGACCACGACGCCAAGGCCCGCCGCATCCTGCGGGCCCTCACCGACGTGGGGCTGGACTACCTCACCCTGGGCCAGCCCTCCCCGACCCTCTCCGGCGGCGAGGCCCAGCGGGTGAAACTCGCCCGGCAGCTCGCCGCGAGCCGACCCGCCCAGCTGGTCTACCTCGACGAACCCAGCACCGGTCTGCACCCCGCCGACGTGCCCCGCCTCGCCGCCCTGCTCCGCGCCATGACCGACCGGGGCTGCACCGTGGTCGTCGTCGAACACCACCAGAGCATCGCCGCCATGGCCGACTGGACCCTGCGCGTCGGCCCGGGCAGCGGCCCCGCCGGCGGCCGGCTGCTGCACGCCGGGCCGCCCGGACCCCCGCCCCGCGAAGAGACCGCGCCCCTGGCCCGGCCACGCCCGCGCCGCCCGGCCCGCACCGCCGTCGAGATCTCCGGCGCCACCGCGAACAACCTCCGCAACGTGTCGGTGGCCCTCCCCAAGAACACGCTCACCGCCGTGGTCGGCGTCTCCGGCTCCGGCAAGTCCTCCCTCGTCCGCGACGTCCTGGAGGCCGAGGCCACCCGGCGTCTCCTGGAGTCCCTCTCCCTCTACGAGCGCCAGTCGGTCCGCGAGGGACCCCGGTCGGGCGCCGCCTCCGTCACCGGACTGGGCCCCACGCTCGCCGTCGGCGCCGGCGGCCGCACACCCGGTCTGCGCAGCACCGTCGGCTCCACCACCGACCTCGGCCCCCACCTGGGCGTCCTGCTGGCCTACGCGGGCACCCGTACCTGCCCCGGCTGCGGCGGCGAGCAGCGCCGCGCGGGCCACCGGCCCGGCGCCCTGTGGACCTGCACCGGCTGCGGGCTGTCCGGACCGCCCGCCGACCCCTCCGACTTCTCCCCGCTGCGCTACGAGGCGGCCTGTCTGCGCTGCCACGGCATGGGCACCGTCGCCGTACCGGTGGTGGAACGGCTCATCACCCGGCCCGACCGGCCGCTGGCCGACGGCGCCATGTACTCGCCGGGCTTCTATCCGCGCTCCTACCACTCCAAGCCCGCCAACGGCGGCTACTGGATGCTCAAGGCACTCGGCGAGCGGTACGGCTTCGACCTCGACACCACCCCCTGGCAGGACATGAGCCAGGAGGCCCGCGACGCCTTCCTGTTCGGACAGGAGAAGGTCACCCTCTCCGACCGGGCCCGCGTCACCCCGGGCGCCACCGTCATGTGGCGCGGCATCTTCCGCATCATGGACGGGTGGGACGTCGGCGGCCTGTACACCGAGCGCGTCTCCTGCCCGCCCTGCGGCGGCGGTCGACTGCGCCCGGAGTTCCTCGACCGCGAGCTCGCCGGGATGAACCGGCACGCCCTGCACCGCGAGCCCGTCTCGACCGTCCGCGCGGCCCTTGCGGCACTGCCGCTGCCCGTCGGGGTCCCCGGCTGGGCGGCCTCCTCGTACGCCCTCGTGCTGCGCCGCCTCGAGTTCCTCGGCCGGGTCGGCCTGGGGCACCTGAACCTGGACCGGATGGCCAACACCCTGTCCGCGGGCGAACTCCAGCGGGTGCGTCTGACCGCGCTGCTCGGGGCCGACCTCACCGGCATGACCGTCCTGCTGGACGAACCCTCGCGCGGCCTGCACCCGCGCGAGACCGACGTCCTGGGAGACGTCCTGGAGGAACTCGCCGAGCGCGGCAACACCGTCGTCCTGGTCGACCACGACAGCCGGCTCGTCGCCCGGGCCGGCCATGTGGTCGTGATGGGCCCCGGGTCCGGCCGCGAGGGCGGCACCGTCGTCGCGGCGGGCCCCACCGGCGAGGTCGTGCGCGACCCCGCCGCCCGCGGGCTGCTCCGGCGCCCGCTGCCCGGGCGCGTGTCCGGACCGCGGGCCGAACCCACCGGCTGGATGACGGTACGGGCGCCCGTGGAGAACCATTTCGACGGCCAGGACGTGGCGATCCCGCTCGGCGTCCTCACCGGCGTCTGCGGGGTCTCCGGGGCCGGCAAGTCCACCCTGGCCATCGACATCGTGGCCCGTGCGCTGGCCCCCAAGAAGCTCACCACCTCGGCGGCCGCCACCCCCGTCGCCCCCGGCGCCCACGCCCGGATCGAGGGCGCGCCCCGGCAGGTGCGGCACGCCGACCAGAGCAGCACCGGAATCACCTCGCCGGGGGCCTTCCTGAAGATCCTCACCCCGCTCCGCGCGGCGTACGCCGACACGGACGCGGCCCGCGAGCGCCTGCTGGCCGCCGACGACCTCCAGCCCCGCTGCGACGCCTGCAAGGGCAAGGGCGCCGTCACCGAGGACATGGGCTTCATGCCCGCAGTCCACCGCCCGTGCGACGCCTGCGAGGCGACCGGCTACCGCGCCGAGGTCCGCGAGCTCGTGGTGCGCGGGCACAGTCTGCCCGCCCTGGAACGCCTGACCGCCCAGGAGGTCCTGGAGGTCTGGGCGGACCTCGAACCGGTCGCGGTCGTGCTGCGGGCGGCCGTCGCGCTCGGCCTGGGGCATGTCAGCCTCGGCCAGACAGGCGTCGCCCTCTCCGGCGGAGAACGCCAACGCCTCAAACTGGTACGGGAAATCGCGAAGCCGGCCACCCGCCCCACCCTCTACATCCTCGACGAGCCGTCCGCCGGACTGCACGACGCGGACGTCGAACAGCTCGTGCACGCCCTGGACGGTCTCGTGCGCCGCGGCCACAGCGTGCTCCTCGTCGACCACGACGTCCGGCTGCTCGCCTGCTGCGACCGGCTCCTGGAGATCGGCCCCGGCGGCGGGCCCGACGGCGGCCGTGTCGTCGCCGAGGGCACGCCCGAAGACCTGGCGGCCGGCTCCACCGCCACCGCCCCGTACCTGCGCGAGGTGCTGTCGTGAGCCCGTCCCCGTCCCCGTCACCGACCTCGTCCCCGTCGGCGTCGCACCCGTCGGGCGTGGAGACCGCACCCGACGACGCCGTGTGGCTGCTGCTCGGCGACCGCTCGCCCGCCCTGCGCGCCCGCGTCCTGGCGGAACTGCTCGACGTCCCCGAGGACGACCCCGAGTACGCCGACCTGGCCGCCCGTCGGCTCACCGACGCCGACACCCTCGACCTGCTCGCGACGCGGCCCGCCGACTTCCAGGAATCGGTCCTGCTCCTCGCCCGCCTCGGCCACCTCGGCCTCGAGCGGAGCCACCCGCGCGTCGCCGAACTCCACGAGCGGGTCCTCGCCGAACAGCGCGCCGACGGCGCCTTCCCGCTCACCCTCTTCCGCACCGACGACCGGTACAGCATGATCCCGCTCCAGGCGTCGATTCCGCTGCGGGCCCTCGCCGCCGTCGGCGCCGCCACCGATCCCCGGGCGGAGCGGGCGTACGACTGGCTCGTCGACCAGCGGCTCCCCGACGGCTCCTGGCCGACCGGACTGGTCGCCGGACAACCCGGCGGGGTGCCCGCCTACCGCCGGCTGCCCGGATCGCCCGGCTGTCGCGCCAACACCCAGGCGGCGCTGGCCGCCCTGGTGCTCCATCCCGGCCGCGCCGGCTCCGAACCCGCCCGTCGCGCCGTCGATCTGCTGCTGCGCCGCGAGACCCGGGACGAATGGGCGCTGGGAACCGAGATCTCCCGCATGCACGGCCGGGAGCGGGCCGCCGGGTTCATCTCCCACCACGCCCGCTTCGACCTCGCCTTCGTCCTCGACCTGGCCTCCCGGACCGGAATCTCGCCCGCGGACGCCAGGATCGGGGACCTGACCGCGTTCCTGCGCGGTCTGCGCGGCGCCGGTGGCCTGTGGGAACACCCCTCCCACCCGGACCTGGGACGGTGGCTCACCCTGTCCCTGTCGGTGAGCCTGCGCCGACTCGACAGGGCGCTGGCGCGCGGCGACTCCTGGGCGGGGGAGGGGCCCCGGCTGGCCTTCCGCTCCGGCGCCGCCCCGGCGGGCGTCTGACCCGCGGGCTTTCCCCGCGCGGCCGCCCCCCCCGGCCTGCCGGCCTGCCCCGCGCCGTGCTGTCCGCGCACCGCCGAATGATCCTCCCGCGCCCCCTTTCCCCGTTCGACTGAAAAGCTGGGACAGTCGAATTCACCGGCCGTCGGATAACTTCCTCTCATCGTCAGGAAGCCGTCCTCTCGTAAACCGGTGGGGTGTGAACAGGTGAGTCAGCTCAGTGCCGGCCAGACCCAGCTCCTAGAAAGACTCCGCAGTCGGAAATCGGAGAATGCGGCCGCCGCCGGGACAACCAGGACGGCGCCCGGGACCCGCGTTCCGCTGCTGCCCGCGCAGGCCCGTATCTGGTATTTCACCAAACGATTTCCGCACAGCGCCGAATACAACCTCTACAACACGGTGGACCTCGACCGCGCCCCCGAACGCGGGCTCCTCGAATCCGCCGTCCGAACCCTGACCGAGCGCCACGACGCCCTGCGCATACGCATCGTCGAGGTCGACGGCCTCCCCCACCAGGAGGACCCGGGCAGCGTCGAACCGGCCGTCACCTGGCACGATCTGAGCGACCTCGCGCCGCCGGAGGCCGCCGACCGGGCCGCCGCGATCGCCCACGAGGGCGCCCGAACACCGCTGCCCACCGACCAGGCCCCGATGTTCCGGCTGAGCGCCCTGCTGCTGCCCGAGGGGCGCGCCCGGCTCGTCCTGGGCTTCCACCACGTGATCATCGACCACTGGTCGGTCACCCAGGTCATGGAGGAACTCACCGCACTGCTGGCCGGCCGTACGCTGCCGCCCCCGCACGGGGTGGGCTACCTCGACTACGCCGCCGCCCACGCCCGCGCCGCCGACCGGGCGACCACCGCCCGCGAGCTGGCCTACTGGACCACCCGTCTGGGCGGCGACCTGCCGGTCCTCGATCTGCCCCGCGACCTGCCCCGCCCGGCGACGGAATCGCGCGCCGGGGCGTTCGCCGAGTTCGCGGCCGACCCCGAACGGGCCGAACGGGTCCGGGCGTTCGCCGCCCGCGAGAACGTCTCCCTGTTCGTCGTCCTGCTCGCCGCCTACAGCGTTCTCCTCTCCCGGATCACGGCCC
The DNA here is from genome assembly GCF_044741545.1 of Streptomyces sp. NPDC088157. Taxonomy (NCBI): domain Bacteria; kingdom Bacillati; phylum Actinomycetota; class Actinomycetes; order Kitasatosporales; family Streptomycetaceae; genus Streptomyces; species Streptomyces sp. NPDC088157. The sequence goes on along the minus strand of NZ_JBIUSU010000002.1, from coordinate 749,818 downwards.
AGGACGACGTGGTCGTCGGCTCCCCGCTCGCCGGCCGCGACGACGAGACGGCCGAGAACGTCGTCGGCTGCTTCGTCAAACCCGTCGCGCTGCGTACGGACCTGCGCGGCACCCCCGACTTCCGCGCACTCGTCCGGCAGGTCCGGGACACCGTCCTGGAGGCCCAGGACCACCAGTCGGTGCCCTTCGAGCAGGTCGTCGCCGCCCTCGGCGTCACCCGCACCCCCGGCGTGAACCCGGTCTTCCAGACCATCTTCGGCGTCCAGGACGGAGTCCGCCTGGGCCAGGGCGCCGAGAGCGCCGCGCTGACCGTCATCGACACCGGCTCGGCCCGCACCGACCTGTCCGTCTCCATCGACGACGAGGGACCCGGCGGCGGCTTCCACGGGCTGTTCGAGTACGCGGCCGACCTGTTCCGGCCCGCCACCGTCGAGGGCTTCGCCCGGCTCTACCTGGACCTGCTCGCCACCCTGGTGGCCGAACCGCAGACCCCCGTACGCCAGGTGCCGCTGCTCTCCGCCGCACGCCGTGACGAGATCCTGCACGGCCTCAACCGCTACGAGAAGCCGCGGTTCGGTTACGCCACCCTCGCCGAGCCGTTCGAGGAGCAGGCCGCCCGCACCCCCGACGCCCCCGCCCTCGTCGACGACGAGGGGGAGCTCTCCTACGCCGGACTGAACGAGCGGGCCAACCGCCTCGCCCACCACCTGGCCGAGCGCGGCGTACGCCCCGGCGACAAGGTCGCCGTCTGCATGGACCGCAGCTTCACGATGGTGGTCGCCCTCTACGCGGTCGCCAAGGCCGGGGCCGCGTACGTGCCCATGGACCCCGAACTCCCCGACGGACGCATGGCCTTCATGCTGGAGGACATCCGCCCGCAGCTGGTCCTGGCCGACGACCGCGGCGCCGCCCAACTGCCCGCCGGCCCCTGGGAGGTGCTGTGCCTGACCGGCCCCGACCGCCCCTGGGACCGCGGTCCGGCGCACAACCCGCGCATCCGCACCCGCGGTGACGCCCTGGCCTTCCTGCTCTACACCTCTGGCTCCACGGGCCGCCCCAAGGCCGTCGCCTACCCGGTCGACGGCGCGCTGGCCAACATCTTCTGGCTCCAGCGCGAGTACCCCTTCGGTCCCGGCGACGCCAACATCCTCAAGACCTCCTACGGCTTCGACGTCTCCACCTGGGAGCTGTTCTGGCCGCTCTACCACGGAGCCCGGCTCGTCGTGGCCCGCCCGGGCGGCCAGCGCGACCCCGAGCACCTGCTGGACCTCACCGAGAGGTACGGCGTCACGACCCTCTTCTTCGTCCCGACCATGATGGAGGTGTTCCTCGACGCCGCCCCACCCGGCAGCTGCCGCTCGCTGCGCCGGGTCGTCATCGGCGGTGAGGAGGTCAAACCGCGGCTGCGCGACGCCTTCCACGCACGCTTCGACGCGGACCTGGTCAACTGCTGCGGCCCCACCGAGGCGGGCACCGTCGTCGAGGGGGTCATCCCCCGCGAGCCCGGGGTGCCGGTGCTGCCCCTGGGCCGGCCCTGCGCCAACTTCCGGGTCTACGTCCTCGGGCCCGACCAGGAGGTCCTGCCGGTCGGCATGCCCGGCGAGATGTACATCGGCGGCGAGATCGGCCTCGCGCACGGCTACCACCAGCGGCCCGGGCTGACCGCGGAGCGCTTCCTGCCCGACCCCTTCGGGCCCGTCGGCGGGCGCATGTACCGCACCGGGGACCTCTGCCGCCACCGCCCCGACGGGGTCATCGAGCACCTCGGCAGGATCGACCGGCAGGTCAAGATCCGGGGACTGCGGATCGAGCTGCCCGAGATCGAGGCGGTGCTGCGCGACCACCCCGACGTCCGGGCCTGCGCCGCCCTGGCCCCGCGCTCCTTCGACGGCCGCATCGCGAGCTTCGTGGTGCTCGAACCCGGGGCCGCGGCCGGACCCCGCGAGCTGGAACAGCACGCCCGCCACCTGCTGCCCGCCCACATGGTGCCCGCGGCCGTGGTCGCCGTGGACCACATCCCGTACAACGTCAACGGCAAGATCGACGAGGCCGCGCTGCTGGACCTTCTGGACACCCGGGCGGCGGCCGGATCGGCCGAGCTGGTGGCGCCCGAGGGCGACACGGAGACACGGCTGGCGGCGATCTTCCGCTCGGTCCTCGGCATCGGGGAACTGAGTGTCACCGACGGCTTCTTCGCCCTGGGCGGCCACTCCCTGCTGGTCTTCCGGCTGATCTCCGCCTGCGTGCGCGAACTGGGCCTGCGGCCCACGGTCGGCGACGTGTTCGCCGCACCGTCCGTACGCGAACTCGCCGCCCGGCTCGACGCGGCCCCGGCCCACCCGGCCGATCCGGCCCGGGAGACGATCGTCCCGCTCGTCCCCCCGCAGGGCCGCCCCCTCGTCCTGCTCGTGCACGGGGCCGGAGGCTCGGCGCTGCCCTTCCGCGCGCTGGGCGAGGCGCTGGGCGACAGCCACGACGTGTACGCGGTGCAGGCGGCCGACGCACCGGGCCCCGGCAGCGCGCGCATCGAGGAGCTGGCAGCCCGCTACGCGCAGGCCGCCGACGCGGTCCGCGGCACCCGACCGGTCCTGCTGGCCGGCTGGTCCGTGGGCGGCTGCATCGCCCTGGAGATGGCCCGCGCCTGGCAGGCCCGCGGGGTCGAGGTCCTGGGAACCGTCCTGCTCGACACCTGGCTCCCGCCGGCCGCACTGGCCGACGCGCAGGCCGCCGACTCGGCCCGGACGGCCTTCGCCGCCATGGACCTGCTCGCCGGGGAGGCCCCCACCGGCCAGGACCCCGACGACCTTGCCGAGGCCGAGCGCCTGAGCGTGACGCTCGAGCGCCACCGGTCCGCCTTCCTGGACTACGCGCCCAGCGCCTTCGCCGGCCCGGTCCATCTGCTGCGGGCCGCCGAGCCCTTCCCTGATCCGCGGTTCCGGCTGCCCGCCGCCCTGCTCGCACCCGACCACGGGTGGGGGACCCGGATTTCCCTCCTGACCGCCCGGGACATTCCCGGGAACCATTTCACGCTCGTGGCCCAGGAGAACACGACGGCTCTCGCGGAGGCACTTCGCGAAATCGCCGACGACGCGCTCTCCTTCGACGAAATCTGATTCAGCCGATAAACGACCCAGCCGAGAAAACTGGAGCAGCCGTGACAGCGATCGCATTGACCGAGGACGCCCGCACCGAACTCGACGAACTCGTGGACCGCATCATCGCGGAAGCCGGACTCGGCCGCGCGGACAACCGATTCTTCAGCCACGCCCGCGGACACGAGACCGACGACTTCCGCGGGGCTCTGGCCGTCGCCCACCAATGGCGCGCGATGACCAAGCAGTTCATGTACACCACCCTGTCGAGCCTGGGCGTGATCGCCCACCGGCTCGCCGGGCAGGAGTCCCCCTCCCGTGACGTCCTCGCCGCCTTCCAGACCATCTTCCGGGTCGTCGGCGACGACCTCGACAACCTCGCCCCGGTGTTCGGCGCGGTGGCACCCAAGGGCCCCGACGGCGCCCACTACGTGTGGTGGGAGGACGCCGTCATCGCGCCGGTCGCCGCCCACGTCGACGACGCCGGCCGTGCGGCCGCCCGGCAACTGCCCGAGGACGTCGTGCGCCTGATGGCCACCATGGAGCGCTACGCGCACTCCCCCCTCGGCGCGGCCGTGCAGCTCCGGGTCGTCGAGACGATCGCCCTCGACATCGCCGTCGGCTTCCGCCGCGTCTACGGCAAGCTGGAGACCGACGGGCGGCGCATCTTCCCCGAGGCCGCCGACCTGGCCTGGATCGACTCCCACATCAAGGCCGAGACCATGCACGCCGCGCAGGTCAGCGACGACGAGACCGGCATGACCACCCTGCTGACCACCGAGGACGAGGCCGCCGCCTTCACCGCGATGACCCGCGAGTACGCGGCCTGCTGGGCCGGCGCCCTCAACGCCTTCGCCGACTCGCTCGGCCTGCCCTCGGCTGCCGCCACCGCACAGGCGGCCTGAGTATGGGCTCCCACCGCATCGGCGCCGTGCGGCTCGACGAAGAACGCCTGGCCGCCGACCTCGCCGCGTCCGAGGAGTTCGTCTACAACGACAGCTACGCGGACTTCGTCAGCACCGGCCTGCTGCGCAGCACCATGCTGTGGAACGGCACCGGCACCCTGGACGAGTCCGCTCTCGGAGACTACGAGGGCGTCGCCCGGCCCACCCCGCACGGCGCCGCCCTGCCCTACATCGGCGAGCTGATCGGCACGCTCTTCCGCCCCCAGCGGCTGAAGTTCGCCCGGTTCATGCGGCTCGCGCCCGGCAGCGTGTACGTGCCCCACCGCGACTTCCTCGAGCTGAAGTCCGACATGCTCCGCATCCACCTGCCGGTGCAGACCGACGACAACGTCTACGCCTCGGAGGAGAACACCGTCTTCCGGATGCGCCGGGGGGAGCTGTGGCGGCTGGACGCCACCCGCACCCACTCGGTGGGCTCGTTCTCGGACGCCGACCGGATTCACATCATCTGCGACTTCACCGCCCGCGACGTCGACGAGGTGCTGGCCGCCGGAGCCCGGTCGGAGACCGGCATGCCGGCCGACAACGTCGCCGTCCGCCCACCGCTCGGCGAGGACGGCCGGCGCGCCCTGCTGGGGCTGGCCGGCGTCCTTCAGGAGCGCAACTACCGGGACGTGCAGACGCTGCTGATCAAGCAGCACTTCCTCAGCGGCATCTCCGGGGACGAGGTCTTCACCCTGCTCAAGGAGATCGCCGAGGCCAGCGGCAACGAGGAACTGCTCACCCGCGCGACCGAGCACGAGGAGTACTGCATGCTCCGCCGGTGATCCGGAGCCGCCCGACGGCACCGGTGAAGAGCTCGCACGGCGGAGCACGGACGGCAGAGCACAGCGACAACGGAGAAGGGGCACATCCCGTGCGGTGGAACGGAATCCATGTCAATGCCTGCGCAGCCGTCCTCGGCGACCCCGAGGACACCGGCGCGGCCGTGGCGCGAGGGCGCTACGACGAGGCGGAGGCCGTCGCCGACGGCTACCTCTCCATCAGCGTGGCCGAGGGCGGCCCGGCCGTCGAACTGGCCGTGCGGGCCGCCTCCGCGGCCATGGCCCGGGCGACCGTGCCGGCGTCGGACATCGCACTCGTCGTCCACTCCAGCTGCAACAACCAGGGCCTGGAGCACTTCGCTCCGGCCTCCTACGTCCAGGGCCGCACCATCGGCGGGCAGGCCCCCGCCGTGGAGGTCAAGCAGTACTCCAACGGCGGCCTGGCCGCCCTGGAGATCGCCGCGGCCTATCTGACCGCACAGCCCGAGCAGGCCGCCGCCCTGCTCACCACCAGCGACGTGTTCGCCCTGCCGGGCTTCGACCGCTACCGCTCCGACAAGGGCGTGGTCTTCGGCGACGGCGGCACCGGACTGGTCCTGTCCCGCTCCGGCGGCGTGGCCAGGCTCCTGTCCACCGCCGTCATCAGCGACGGCACCTACGGGGCGGTCTACCTCGGCAACACCCCCTTCGAGGAACCGGGCGAGGACGCGCCGGACGGCCCGGTCGACCTGCGTGGCCGCCGCGACGCCTACCTGGAGGAGCACGGCGAGCTCCTGATGAAGATCGTGCAGTCGCTGACCGAGCGCCAGCAGGAGAGCGTCACCGTCGCCCTGCGCGACGCCGGCCTGGCCGCCGGCGACATCGACCGCTGGGTGCTCACCAACGTGGGCCGCACCCTCGACGACGTCGACTTCCGGGACATGTTCGGCATCGAGGACGCCGCCACGACCTGGGAATGGGGCCGCAGAGTCGGCCACATCGGGGCCGCCGACCAGATCGCGGGCCTGACCCATCTGCTGGAGACCGGGGCGGTCGGCCCCGGCGACAAGGTCGCCCTGTGCGGCATCGGCATGGGCTTCACCTACGCCTGCGCCGTCGTCGAGATCCTCGGGGTGCCCGACTGGACGGACGGCGCGCCGTGACCGTACCCGCACCCCGCACCGGCGCTCAGGGAGCGCCACGGCACCCCACCGAGGAGGAGCTGCTCCGGCGCGTCACCGCCCTCCACGAGGACCCGCGGGCCACCGACCACGGGCTGGCCGCACCACTCGGCCGCCTGGACGACCCCCTGCTGCTGGCCGAACTGGGCCGGGTGCTGGAGACGGTGGAGGCCGCCCGCCTCTCGCCCGCTCCGGCCCGCCGGGCCCGTCCGCTGCGGATCGCCGTCGCGGCCACCTTCACCGCCGACAACGTCGTACCCCTGCTGCGCGCCACCCTCCTCGCCGCCGGGGTCGACACGGAGATCCACACCTGCCCGTACGGCCGGCTCACCCTCGAACTGGCCGACCCCCACTCCGGACTGGCCGCCTTCCGGCCCGACGCCGTGCTCTGTCTGCTGGACGCCGGCGCCGTGCTGCCCCGCGGCTGGGACCCCTCCCGGCCGGAGGAGCTCGCCGACGTCCTCGGCGAGCGGACCGCCACCCTGACCGACGCCGCCGCGGGTTTCGCCGCCCGCGGCGGCACCGCGGTACTGCTGCACACCGTGCCGCTGCCCCGCCCGGACCGCCGAAGCGTCATCAGCCTGCGCGGAGCCGCCGCGCTGGGCCGGATCTGGCGCGGCGCCAACACCGCCCTGCTCACCGCGGGGGAGACCTGCGACGGGGTGTACACCACCGACCTGGAAGCCGTCCTGACCGACGGCGCGGGCCCCGTCCGGGACGAACGGCAGTACCGCTTCGGCCGGATGGCCTGGACCCCGTCCACGGAACTGGCCTACGCCCGGGAGGCCGCGGCGTTCTGCCGGGCGGTGGCCGGACTCGGCCGCAAGGTCCTCGTCCTGGACCTCGACAACACCCTGTGGGGCGGAGTCCTCGGCGACGACGGACCGGCCGGCATCGAACTCGGGACCCTCTACCCCGGCGACTGCTACACCGACCTCCAGCACCGCGCGCTGGCCCTGCGCCGGCAGGGTGTCCTGCTCGCCGTCTGCTCCAAGAACGAACGCGAACTCGTCGACAGCGTCCTCGACGGGCACCCGGACATGGTGCTGCGGCCGGACGACTTCGTCGCGGTTCTCGCCGACTGGGAGCGCAAGGACGCCCACATCGCCGCCCTCGCCGAGGAACTCGGCCTCACCCAGGACGCGTTCGTCTTCGCCGACGACAGCGCCTTCGAGTGCGGAATGGTCGGCGAGACGCTCCCGCGGGTCGCTGTCGCGCACCTCGACGGCGACCCGTCCGACCACTCCCGCACGATCCTCGACCCGGCCCACTTCGTCCAGCTGGGAACCACGGACACCGACACCGACCGCACGGGCCTCTACCGCGACCGGCGCGAGCGGGGGCGGCTGCGCGGCACCCATTCCTCGGCGGAGGACTACCTGCGCGACCTGGACATCCGCGTCCTGATCCGACCGGCCGACGCCTTCACCCTGCCGCGCCTGATCCAACTCGAGCTGCGCACCAACCAGTTCAACCTCACCGGACGCAGCCACGGCGAGGCGCTCACCCGGCGGATGGCCGACTCGCCCGACCACCTCGTCCTCGCCGTCGAGGTGACCGACCGCTTCGGCGCCGAAGGCGTCGTCGGCGGGGTCTGGCTGGACCGCCGTCCCGACCGCTGGGTGGTGCGCAACCTCGTCCTCAGCTGCCGCGTGCTGTCCCGGGGCGTGGAGCAGGCCGTCCTGCAGCACGTCGCGGACCGGGCACGGGCCGCCGACGCGTCGCTCCTGGAGGCCCACTTCAGACCCACCGGCCGCAACACACCGGCCGCCGGGCTCTACCCCTCCGCCGGTTTCGCCCCCACGGCGGCCGCCGACGACACCCACCGCTACCTGACCCACCCGGACAGCCTGGCCACCCTCGCTCCGGACTGGATCACCCTCGACGCCAAGGAGGTCCCGCACCATGTCTGACCAGCAGCTTTCTCATACCCGCGCCGGGCAGTCCGAGGGCGGGGGTGGACCGGCGCCCCTCGACTCGCTGTGCCCGCTCGTCGCCCGGGTCGCCCGCAGGCCCGCCGAACAGCTGGGGGCCGACACCCGCTTCGAGGAGATCGGCAGCTGGGGCAGCCTCTCCGCGATGAGGCTGCTCGCCGTCGTCGAGCAGACCTACGGCGTCCAGCTGGATCTGCGGACCTACATGAAGTTCGGCACGATCGGCGAGCTGGCGGGGGAGATCGGCCGGCTCCGCGGGGGCGCCGCCGTCGAAGCGCCGACCGCGCCCACCGGGTGACGGCTGTGATCCTCGGCCTCGACCACGTCGGCCTGGCCACCGCGTTCCCGGGGGAGGCCGGCGAGCAGCTCGCCGCACTGGGCTTGACCCGCACCGCCGGGGGAGAGGCCGACGCCTATGGAGTGGCCTGCGAGTTCTGGTCCCCGAGCGCGGATCCCGGCGGGACGGCCGTCGAACTGGTCTCCCCCGCCCGCCCGGGCTCCGCCGTCGACGGCCGCCTCCAGGAGCGCGGGCCCGGCCTGTACCACCTGGCCTTCAGGGTCGACGACCTCGAGGGCGAAGCCGCCCGGCTGCGCGCGGCCGGATTCCTGGCCCTGGACGCCGCTCCCTGCCGCGGAGCCCGCCCCGGCATGCGCGTCACCTTCCTCTACCAGCCGGAACCCGCCGAGCTTCTGGTCGAACTCGTGCACTACGCCACCACCCCTTGATCCCTCGGCCCGTCCTCCCTGTCCCGTACACACCGCCCCGCCCGTCTCGCCCACGCCGCGCGTCCCGCCCCCCCCCGGCCGGTCCTACCCGTCTCGCCTACGCCGCGTGTCCCGCCCGTCCCGCATCCTCCGCCCGCCCCGCCCGTCTCGCCCACGCCGCGCGTCCCGCCCCCCCGGCCGGTCCTACCCGTCTCGCCTACGCCGCGTGTCCCGCCCGTCCCGCATCCTCCGCCCGCCCCGCCCGTCTCGCCCACGCCACGCGTCCCGCCCCCCGCCGGTCCTACCCGTCTCGCCTACGCCGCGTGTCCCGCCCCCCCCCCGCCCGTCGTACCCGTCTCGCAACCCCCGCCCGTCGTGCCCGTCTCGCACACCCAGCCCGCCCCGCCCCGCACCCTCACCGGGCCCGTACACCCTCGCGTGGCCCGCACGCCCCTACCGGGCGCCCGCACACCCTCGCGTGGAGCACACGTCCCCGCGTGGTCCGCATCCCCGCCCGTCCCGCATCCCCGCCGGGTCCGCACCCCGCGCCCGGCCCGCGGCACCCGTACGGCCCGCAGCACCCGGCGGTTCCGTGACCACCGGTACGACCCGTGCACCGCACCTGACGACCGCCACCGACCGGTGGCCTCACCCGGGAGTGACCATGGCCTCTGTCGAGCCCGCCGCCCGACCCCGCGCACAGCGCCGGCGCCGTTACCTGATGTGCCGTCCCTCGTACTTCGACGTGGTCTACGCCATCAACCCCTGGATGGACCCCGGCAAGCCGGTCGACGGCGCCCTCGCCGTCCTGCAGTGGGAGCGGCTGCGCGAGCTGTACCGCGACCTCGGCCACACGGTCGAGCTGATCGCGCCCGTGCCGGGTCTGCCCGACATGGTCTACGCCGCCAACGGGGCCACCGTCGTGGACGGCAAGGTCCTGGGCGCCCGCTTCCGCAACGCCGAACGCGTCCCCGAGGGCCCCGCCTACCTGAACTGGTTCCGCGACCACGGCTTCAGCCGGCTGCTCGACCCGCGGTACGTCAACGAGGGCGAGGGCGACTTCCTCGTCACGTCGAGCCACGTCCTGGCCGGCCACGGGTTCCGCAGCGACCTGCGCGGCCACCAGGAGGCGGAGGCGTTCTGGGGCCGCCGGGTGACCAGCCTGGAACTGGTCGACCCCCGCTACTACCACCTCGACACCGCGCTCGCCGTCCTCGACGGGGACGAGATCATGTACCACCCGCAGGCCTTCACCCCCGAGAGCCGGGCCCTGCTGGAGAGCCTCTTCCCCGACGCGCTCACGGTCGGCGCCGAGGACGCGGCGGTCCTCGGCCTGAACGCCGTGAGCGACGGGCTCAACGTGGTCCTGCCCGAGGCGGCCGAGGGCCTCGTGGGCCCGCTGCGCGCACGCGGCTTCAACCCCATCGGCGTGGACCTGTCCGAACTGCTCAAGGGCGGCGGCAGCGTGAAGTGCTGCACGCTCGAGATCAGGCCCTGAGCACAGCCGTCTCCCCGCGCCCGGTTCCCTTCCCGGCACCGGGTTCCGCCGCGCACGAGAAACCCCGCCCCGCACCAGTACGACGACTAAGGACGAGCCATGGACGTCATGACCGCGATACTCACCCGGCGCAGCCAGCAAGTCCTCGACGGTCCCTCGCCATGTGACGAGGAGTTCACCTATCTCGTCCAGGGCGCCAGCACCGCCCCCGACCACGGCCGGCTGCGGCCCTGGCGGTGGGTACTGCTGCGCGACGACGACCGAGACGTCCTGGGCAGCGCCCTCGCCGAGGACGTCGAGGACGAGCAGACCGCCCGTCAGGTCGCCGCCAAGCTCCACCGCGCGCCCCTGACCGCGGCTCTGGTCTTCTCCCCCCACGCCGGGCATCGCGTCCCGGAATGGGAGCAGCTCGCCGCCGCGAGCTGCATGGCCCACTCCCTGATGCTGCTTCTGCACTCCCGCGGCTACGGGAGCATCTGGCGCACCGGCAGGCTGGCCCGCTCCGCGTCGGCCTGTGCCGTGCTCGGCCTGGACGAGGGCGAGCAGCTGCTCGGTTCCCTCGACATCGGCACCCCGGACCCGGCGTCCGCCAAGGCCCGGCGCCCCCTGGAGGACGTCAGCGCGCGCGTCACCCGGTTCCGCGACGTGACCCCTCGCGAGACCGCCAAGGTCCCCGTCGGCAGTCACGCCGCCTGAGCGGGGAGGTCCCGGACATGGCAGTCGTCGCCACCCCCGCCGTACCGGTGCTGACGCTGCCGGCCTCGGGACCGCCGTCGGCCCTTCCCGCCCTGCCGCCGCCGGGAGCACCACCCCTGCTCTGGCTGCTGCGGGCGGGGACGCTCCCGCCGCCGGGTGCCGAGGCCGGGCTGGACCGGCTCGAGGCGGCACGGCGGTCTCGCTTCGCGCGTCCGCGCGACCGGGACCGCTACACCGCGGCCCATCTCGGCCTGCGCCGGCTGCTCGGCGGCTATCTCCACCGGGATCCGAGCGAAGTGGTGATCGTCCGGGAGCCCTGCCCGGTGTGCGGCGGGCCGACGGGCCGGCCCGCCGTGGCCGGACCGGGACTGCACTTCTCCCTGTCACGCAGCGGCCCCGTCGCCTTGTACGCCCTCGCCCGCGCTCCCGTCGGCGTCGATATCGAGACGGCCGGCTCGGCCGGGGCGTCCACGGACGTGGCGCGTCTGCTGCACCCCCGGGAACGCGCCGAACTCGACGCCCTGACCCCCGGGGAGCGGGGCGAGGCGTTCCTGCGGTGCTGGACGCGCAAGGAGGCCCGGCTGAAGGGGACCGGCGCGGGTCTGTCCCACGGCATCGACGGCACCTACGTCGGGACGGGGCCCGTCCCGTCCCGGCAGCCGCCCGCATCTGGCTGGACCCTGCTCGATGTACGGGCCGCGGAGAAGTTTTACGCCGCTGTGGCGTTTAGATCGGGCACCGACGCGTCATGATCGACAAAAGATAGACTTGAAAAGTGCAAAATCGGGCGCCCGGCGGATCGTCGGGCCCGTACCACACGAAGGATCCGATACCGGGTGGTACACGTGCACGGGCCGACCATTCGGAGAAGAGGAGCATCCGTTGCTGGAAGCACTCGGTCTGAGACCCGCACTCGAGGCGGTCTACCGGTTGTTACTGGCCCAGCCCGAATGGGGTCTGCACCAGATAGCTGAGCACCTCGGACTGCCCGAGCCCGAGGTGCGCAACGTCCTCGACGAGCTTGCCGACCTCCACCTCCTCCAACCCAGCCGGAGCGAAGGCGAGTTCCTGACCGTCAGCCCCGAGGTGGGCCTCGGAGTGCTGCTGAACCGGAACGAACTGGAACTGAGCGCCAGGCAACGTCAGTTGGAGGACGCCCGCGCCTCGGTGGCCGCCATCGTCAGCCAGTTCAGCACCCACCGGCACGCACCCGAGGTGGTCCGCCAGCTGTTCGGCCTGGAGACGGTGCGCCGACGCCTGGAAGAGCTGGCGGAGACCGCCCGCACGGAATGCCTCTCCTTCTTCCCCGGCGGCGCGCAGAAGCCCGACGTGATGGAGTCGAGCAAGCCCCTCGACCAGATGGCGCTGGAGCGCGGAGTCGTCCTGCGCACCCTGTACCAGGACAGCTTCCGCAGAGATCCGGACACCTTCGAGTACGTGCGCTGGCTGGCGTCCCTGGGCGGCCAGACCCGGACGGTGCCCTCCCTGCCCATGCTCATGGTGATCGTGGACCGCGAGGTGGCGCTGGTCCCGATCGACCCCGAGGACGCCCGCCAGGGAGCACTGGAGGTCCGCAGCCGGGGCATGGTCGAGGCCCTGCACGTGCTGTTCACCCGGTTCTGGGACTCCGGGCTCTCCTGGCACGAGCAGGACAGCCCGGACTCGGACGGCCTGTCCCGGCGTGAGCGCGAGCTGCTCTACCTCCTGGCCAGCGGGCACACCGACGAGGCCATCGGCAAGAAACTCGGCCTGTCACTGCGCACGGTCCGCCGGACAGCCTCCGGCCTGATCAGCCGGCTCGGCGCCAGAAGCCGCTTCGAGGCGGGCGTCCTCGCGGCCCGCGCCGGCTGGCTCTCCTGAGACCGCCCGCCCGACGTCGGGCAGGATCCGGTCCAGCCCTTCGGGCGGGGCCCGGGCGCGGCCCGCCGACGCCGTGCCGTTGTCGAGGAGCGAGGGCGGCGGGCGCGGAGGTCCGAACCGAGAAACTGCGTTCCGTCCCCGCTGGTGCCGCGCTTACGATGCGCGCAGTTGCAAGAGGGCCGTACGAGGGTCGTACGCCGGTTCGGCGCCACTGTCGGAGCCGCCTGCCAGACTGACCGAGGCGTCTGATCAACTGGCTCGACAGCGCCTCGGCAACCGCCTGAACTGCCTGAACCGTCTGAACCAGGAGCACGGTACCCGTGTCCATACCCCCGCCTCCCGGGCCGCACCAGCCCCAGGACCCGTACCAGCCTCCGCAGCCGCAGAGCCCGTATCCGCAGGACCCCTTCGCCCCGCCCTCGCAGGACGCGTACGCCCCGCCTCAGCGGGACCCGTACGCCCAGGGGCCGTACGGTCCGGTGGGTCCGCAGGGTCCGATGGTGCCGTATCCGCAGGCTCCCTACGGGGGTGCGCCCTATCCCGTCTGGGGTCAGGGCTACGGACCCTTCGGCCGGCCCTCGCCGGTCAACGGCGTGGCCATCGCCTCCCTCGTCCTCGGACTGCTCTGCTTCCTGCCGGCCGTCGGGCTGGTGCTCGGGATCATCGCGCTGGTGCAGATCAGGAAGCGGGGGGAACGCGGCAAGGGAATGGCGATCGCGGGCTCGGTGCTGTCCTCCGTCGGGCTCGCGCTGTGGGTCCTGCTGCTGGCCACGGGCAGCTCCTCGGACTTCTGGGACGGCTTCAAGGAGGGTGCGAGCGGGAACTCCAGCTTCTCGCTCGCCAAGGGCGACTGCTTCGACGTGCCGGGTGACACCTTCGACGAGGACGTCTACGACGTCGACGAGGTGGCCTGCTCCGGTGAGCACGACGCCGAGGTGTTCGCCACGGTCCCGCTGTCCGACGGCGGTTTTCCGGGCGACGACCACGTCACGGAGGTGGCCGAGGACAAGTGCTACGCGCTCCGCGGCGCCTACGCGATGGACCCCTGGGCGCTGACCGACAAGGTCGACGTCTACTACCTCACGCCCACCGCCGACAGCTGGAGCTGGGGCGACCGCGAGATCACCTGCGTCTTCGCGAACGTGGACGAGAAGGGCACCCTGACCGGCTCGCTGCGCGCCGACGAGACGACGCTCGACGCCCACCAGTTCGCCTTCCTCAAGGCGATGGCCGCCGTCGACGACGTGCTCTACGAGGAGCCGGAGGAGTATGCCGAGGAGGACCTCGCGAGCAACCGCACCTGGGCCGGTGACATCGGCGACGTGACCGGCGACCAGGCGGACTCGCTGGGCACGCACATCTGGCCGACGGATGTCCGGCAGCCCGTCGCCGCCCTGGTGAAGGACATGCGGGACGCGGCCAAGGAGTGGGCGGCGGCGGCGAAGGCCACCGATGCCGACGGCTTCTACGAGCACTACGACACCGCGTACGAGTACGTCGACGGCGACACCACCGTCACCGCCCGCGAGGCTCTGGGCCTGGCCACGACCGTTCCCACCTATGACGAGGACTCCGAAAGCGGGAGCGGCGGCACGGGCGGGGGCGACAGCGACAGCGGCCTGGATGTGTGATCGCGTGCGGGGGCGGGGAGAAAGTGCCTGGGTAAAGCGTTTCCCGAGCGCATGTCATCACATCGAGTGATTCTCTGGCCTTTGCTTGCATGGTACAACCCACGGTTGCCAGGCTGTAGCTGTCTGTACAACCTGATGGGAGTGGCCAGTGACATTCGGTGAGCAGCCGGCGTATCTGCGTGTCGCGGGTGATCTTCGCAAGAAGATCACCGACGGATCGCTGCCACCGCACACCCGGCTCCCCTCCCAGGCGAGAATCCGCGAGGAGTACGGGGTCTCCGACACCGTCGCCCTCGAGGCGCGCAAGGTACTGATGGCCGAGGGGCTGGTCGAGGGCCGCTCCGGTTCGGGGACGTACGTGCGCGAGCAGCCCGTGCCGCGCCGGATCGCCCGCTCCGGCTACCGCCCCGTGAGCGGTGCCACGCCGTTCCGTCAGGAGCAGGCCGAGGCGCACACGCGGGGGACGTGGGAGTCCAGCAGTGAGCAGGTCGAGGCGGGCGTCTCCGTCGCCGAGCGGCTCGGCATCGCGTCCGGCGACCGCGTGATGTGCACCAGGTACGTCTTCCGGGAGGCCGGGGAGGCGATGATGCTCTCCACCTCCTGGGAGCCCCTCGCCGTCACCGGCCGCACGCCCGTCATGCTGCCCGAGGAGGGCCCGCTCGGCGGCATGGGTGTCGTGGAGCGGATGCGTGCCATCGACGTGATCGTCGACAACGTCACCGAGGAGGTCGGCGCCCGGCCCGGGCTGGCCGAGGAGTTTCTCGCCCTCGGCGGTGTCCCGGGGCATGTCGTCCTCGTCGTCCAGCGCACGTACTACGCCTCGGGCCGCCCGGTCGAGACGGCCGACGTGGTGATTCCGGCCGACCGTTACCGGGTCGCGTACCACCTGCCGGTGAAGTAGCCGCCGAAGCGTGCCGGGCGCCTGTCCCGGCAGCAGAGGCAGGGACGCCTCCCCGTGGCGTGGGTGAAGCGGCGGAGGCGGGGGCGCCGCCCGTGGCGGTAGCGCATTCGCCGGGGCGGCGCACACCCTTCCGGCAGTTGCCCCCGGTATCCGCCCGCCGTGGACCCGCCCGCCCGCCGTCGGAATTCGGTCGTTTCCGCTTGTTCCCGCAGGTCGCCCCCCAGGTGGCCGTACCCCCGCCGACCGGACGCATCGTGGCGCGCGCACGGCGCGTTCGGTCCCGTGCGCCCCCTACGTCTTGGCTGGTTGCGTACCTCTTTGTGCAAAGTCGTGTTCGGTGCGTAAAGGTAAGGCGTACGCTCGGGCATATGCGGATTGCGGTTTCCTTAGAGGGCGGGGCGTCGGGCGTGCCGCGGACGGGATCCGGGCGGGCCGGGGCGAGAAGGGGGCGAGGGGCGCGATGAACGACAGCACCATCTCTCTGCCCTGGCTCGTCATACGGCAGGACGACAACGGCAACCGCTACCGGGTGGGCAGGTACGCGAGTCGGGCCGAGGCCCAGGAGATCGCGGACAGCCTCGACAGCCGCGGACACAAGCAGCTCTACTGGGTCGAGCGGATCGGCCAGGGACAGAGCCAGGCCCAGGCGCAGAACGGGGACGGCACCCGGAACTGACGTGCCGCCGGGTGTCCTAGGCTCTGCCGCATGACGGAACGGATCGTGGTGGTGGGAGCCGCCCTGCTCGACGCCGGCCGCCTGCTCGCCGCGCGCCGCAGCGCACCTCCGGAACTCGCCGGCCGCTGGGAACTGCCCGGCGGCAAGGTCGAGGCGGGGGAGGCGCCCGAGGCGGCGCTCGTGCGCGAACTGCGCGAGGAACTCGGCGTCGAGACCGAGACCGTCGAGCGCGTCCCGGGGGAGTGGCCTCTCCGGCCGCCCTACGTCCTCCAGGTCTGGACCGCCCGCCTGCGTCCTGGCTCCGCCGCTCCCGAACCCCTCCAGGACCACGACGCGCTGCGCTGGCTCACCCCGGCCGAGATCTGGGACGTCGACTGGTTGGACCAGGACGTGCCCGCGGTACGCGAAACCCTCCCGAAGTTCGACACCGACGCCCGCTGAACGAGGGCACCCCCGGTCCTGCCGTGCCGGCCCGGGCGGGTCGGTCCCGGCGGCCCCGGCCGAGGGCGTCCGGAGCGTCGGCGGGGCTGTGCGGAGGGCGCCTGCGCCGAGGGTGGGCCGGCGCGTACGCCGTTCGCGCCACAGTGCGCCCCGCCGCGCGGTACTGCCTGGCCAATATCGGGTATGGGCCCATTAACCCCACGAAACCGGACATGGGTGTACTCGCTGGCCCGGGAAGTGATCGGCGTGATCGACACCGACGGCGACCGCGCCGAGTGGACGTTCCCCGCGGACCCGGGCGCGGTGCGTACCGCCCGCCGCGCCGTCCGCGGCCAGTTGCACGCCTGGGGCCTCGACAGCCTGAGCGACATCACGGCGCTGCTGGTCAGCGAGCTGGTCACCAACGCACTGCGGCACGCGACCGGTCCGATCGGTGTCGGTCTGGTGCGCCCCGCCGGCCTGGCGGGCGTCCTGCTCGTCGAGGTCTCCGACCCGCTGCCCGACCCGCCCCGCGAGCGGGTCGCCCGGCCCGAGGACGAGAGCGGGCGCGGACTGCAACTGGTGGCCTCCTCCGCACGCCGCTGGGGCACCCGCCCCGGGGGCGCCGGCAAGACGGTCTGGTTCGAACTGGCGGTACCGGGTTGACGGGGCGTCTCGCGGGGATGAGCCGGTGTACAGCGGGGCTTGTGCTGTCGCCCGTTCGGTTCCGGTCGCCGACCGGCCGCGAAAGAGGTGATTCGAGGACGTGCCCGCTGGTTAGAAGACTGGAAGTGTTGTCGCGGGACGGGCCAAAAAACGCCTGGACCGTGCTGTGATCGTGAACACCGTGTCGTGCGGACCCGTAGTGCTGGATACTGCGGGCAGCCGCCGCCGGTGACCGGTGCCGGACGCGGTGAGCTGGAGGGGACGGTTCGCGTGAGCGAGATACCAGCGAAGGCCACGGAGTCCGAGGACCCGTCGGGCGGCGCGAGGGCGAAGGCCGCGAGTGCGCTCGCCGCCGATGCCGCGCACGGCCTCGCCGACGGCCCGGGCGAGTTGGCGACGCCCGGTGACGCCATGTGGCAGAGCAGTCCGCCCGGTTCCATCTACGACTACATCAAGGTCGCCTCGTTCTCGATCGGCCCCGACGGCCTCGTCGACCAGTGGAGTCTGCGCGCCGAGCAGATCTTCGGCATCCCCGCCGACCGCGCCGTGGGCATGGACCCCATCGACGCGTTCATCGACCCCGACCTGCGCGAGCGCGGCCAGCGCAAGATGGCCGAGATTCTCGACGGGCGGGAGTGGACCGGCGTGGTCCCGTTCCGGATGCCGGATCCGGTGCCCGGCGGCGGACGCGGGGAGAAGGGCCTCGCCGAGGTGTACGTCATGCCGACGCGCAGCCTGGACGGCGAGAAGGCCGCCGTGTGCATCGTCGTCGACGTCCGCACGCTCCGCAGCATCGAGACCGACCTCGCCGCCTCGCAGGCCATTTTCGGCCAATCCCCGTTCGGCTTCCTGCTGATCGATCCCGATCTGCGGGTCCGCCGCGCCAACCATCGGTTCGCCTCCATCTTCGGCGGCACCCCCGACGACCACCGCGGCAAGGGCGTCCACGACTACCTGCCCCGGTCCGAGGCCGACCGGGTCAGCGCGACCCTGCGCAGGGTCCTCCAGACCGGCGACTCCATCACGGACATGCACGTCACGGGTTTCGTGCCGGGCAGCGACGAGCGCCGGCACTGGTCGATCAACCTCTACCGGGTGCACAGCGGCACCGGTCGCCCCATCGGCATCGCCTGGCTCGGCACCGACATCACCGCCCGCCGCGCCGCCGCCCGCGAGGCCGCCGCGGCCCGGCGCAATCTCGCCCTCCTGAACGAGGCGGGCGCCCGCATAGGGAACTCCCTCGACCTGGAGACGACCGCACGCGAACTCCTCGACGTCGTCGTGCCCGGCTTCTGCGACCTCGCCACCGTGGACCTCTACCAGGGTCTTCTGGCCGGCGACGAGACCCCGCCCGGCCTCGCCGACGGCAGCGCGGAACTGCGCCGGGTCGCCTTCTCCTCCGCCGTCTCCGACGCCCCCTTCGCCGGCACCGGCGCGCCCGTCGCGGTCGGCGCGGTCCACCACTTCCCGTTCAACTCGCCCTGCGCGGACGCCCTGCGCACCGCCCGCCCGCAGGCCATCCCCGGCGAGGAGGGGGGCCTCGTGCAGTCCACCCTCGCCGTCCCGATGGTCGCCCACGACACCGTCGTCGGCCTCGCGCAGTTCTCGCGAACGAAGGGCAGTGAGCCGTTCGGGGACCGGGACCGCGATCTGGCCGTGGAGTTGGCGGCGCGCGCGGCGGTCTGTATCGACAACGCGCGCCTGTACCGGCGGGAGCACGAACGGGCGCTGATACTGCAACGGTCGCTGCTGCCGCCCGGCGACCCGGTGGCCTCGGGTCTGGACATCGCCTGCCGCTATCTTCCCGGCAACGCCTCCACCGACCGCCCCAGCGAGGTCGGCGGCGACTGGTTCGACGTCATCGAACTTCCCGGTCACCGTACGGCGTTGGTGGTGGGCGACGTCATGGGCCGCGGCCTGCGGGCGGCGGTCGCGATGGGTGAACTCCGCACGGCCGTCCGTACGCTGGCGCTGCTGGACCTGGAACCGGCCGAGGTGCTCTCCGCGTTGGACGAGATCGCACGCGGCCTCGGCGCCCCGGGAGGCGTGCAGCAGGCCACCCGGGCCGCCCGTCGCCCCCGTGAGGCCGACCTGTCCGAGGTGTACCTCGCGACCTGCGTGTACGCGGTCTACGACTCCGTGACCAGGCGCTGCACGTTCGCCAACGCGGGACACCTCCCCCCGGTGCTCGTCGAACCCGGTGAGCCGGCGCTGATGCTCGACGTGCCGCCCGGCATGCCGCTCGGCGTGGGCGGCGAACCCTTCGAGGAGGTGGAGGTCGAACTCCCCGAGGGCGCCCTGCTGGCGCTCTACACGGACGGACTGGTCGAATCGCGCGACCATCCGCTGGACGAGGGTCTCAACGCGTTCGTCGGCGCCCTCACCGACCCGTCCGCCCCCCTCGAGGACGTCTGCGACCACGTCCTCAACACCCTCGACTCGCACCACGGCGAGGACGACATCGCGCTGCTGATGGCACGCGTGCAGGGCCTGCCCGCCGACTCGGTCGGCGACTGGACCCTGCCGCGCGAGCCGCGCAGCGTGGGCCGCGCGAGGGAGTACGCGCGCGGCCAGTTGCTGTCCTGGGGCCTCGAACCCCTCGTCGACACCACGGAGTTGCTGGTCAGCGAGCTGGTCACGAACGCGCTGCGGTACGGCGAGGGCGAGATCAGACTCCGGTTGCTCCTCGACCGCACGTTGGTGTGCGAGGTCTGGGACGCGGGCCTCGTCCAGCCACGCCGCCGCCGCGCCCGGGACACCGACGAGGGCGGCCGGGGCCTTCAGCTCGTGGGCCTGCTGTCGGCGGCCTGGGGCTCGCGCCGTACCCCGCGCGGGAAGACGGTGTGGTTCGAACTCCCCCTGCCGGACGGCGAGACGGGGCTGGCGGACCCGGCGGAGGCGTTGCTGAGCCTGTTCTGATCCCGTTCGGACGGGCCGTCCCTCAGGTTGCTCCGGTTCCTCAGGTTGCTCCGGTCCCTCAGGTTGCTCCGGTCCCTCGGGTTCCTCGGGTTCATCAGGTGTCCGGGCCTGACGGCGCCCGGGCGGGCCGCGCCTCGCCGTCGAAGCCCGCGGGGGTCCCGTCCTCGGGGTCCTCGGCCGGGACGATGCCGCCGAGCACGGCCCCGCCGGTGCCGGCCGTGCCTTCGACGCCTCCGGGGCCCGCGTACGGGTTCCCGTGCGCCCGTACGTCGCGCTCGGCCAGCTCCAGGGCCTCCAGGGCGAGGGTGTCGGCGGCCGGACGTTCCGCCGGGTCCCCCGTCGCGAGGAGCCGCACCGCCTCCGCCAGCCGGGTCCGTGCGACGGCGCCGACCGCGCCCCGGTGCGTCGCGACGAAGTCGGCCGCGGCGGCGGTGGCGGTTCGGGCGGTGATCAGGGCGGCGGCCGGGAGCACCCCGGCCCGCCCCGAGGCGACCGGCGCGGTCGCCCGCACGACCCGACGCAGCACCCCGACCGGATCCCAGGCGCGCCCCCCGGTCAGTTCCTGCCGCACGGACCCGAGCACGGCGTCGGCATGCTGCAGCGCCGACGACCGGCCGGCCGCCGTCCCGGCGAGTGGGGTGCCGGAGCGGGGTTCGGCGGTGGGCGGACCGGCTGAATGGGGGGCCGACCGGGGTCGCGCCTTCCCACCGGGGCGGGGTCCGGCCGGGGGCGGGCCGGCAGGTCCTTGGGCCGGACGGCCCCGGGCCGAGGACTGCGCCTCCGCGTCGGGGTGGGATTCGCCCGGGACCGGGTCGGCCGGGCGGCGGGCCGACCGGTGCCGCGCCACCGCGCCGGTGGGCGGGCCCGAGGTGGGCCGGCCGCCGTTGAGTGGGGTGTCGGTGGGCGGGCCGGCGGTGGGCGGGACGCTGTTGACTGGGCCGCCGTTGAGTGGGCCGTCGGTGGGCGGGCCGTCGTTGAGCGGGGTGTCGTTGAGTGGGCCGTCGGTGGGCGGGCCGTCGTTGACTGGGCCGCCGTTGAGCGGGGTGTCGGAGAGCGGGGTGTCGGGGTGGGGTCCTGGTGGGAGTGCTGTCGTGCGGTGCGGGGACGGCTGTTGTCTGGCCAGGGCCAGCTCCGCCTCCGCGCCCGTGAGGGCGGCCGGCACCGTGTGCTCGGCCGTTCGCAGCTCCGTGGCCAGCCGGTCGACGCCCTCGACGAAGACGGCCGCCTGGGCGACGGCGCCCTCGGCGGCACGCAACTGCCGGGCCGCCCGCTCCGGGCGCCCCGCGTCGGCCGACTGACGGGCCTGGTTGAGCCGGACCGTGGCGAACAGCAGACGATCCTTGGCCTGTTCGACGCTCCCGGTGACGGAGGCGGTGGCGGTCGGCGCGTACCGGGCCCGGAGCCCGGCGAGGACGGCTTCCGAGGCCCCCGTTCGCCCCGTCAGCTCCCGGAACCGGCCCTCGGCGACCCCCAACGCCTCACCCATCCCCCGTTCCAGTCCCCGCAGCCGCCCGAACTCACCGGACACGGCGTCCAGCCGCCGCCCGGCCTCGTCGCACCGCCCGACGATCCCGGCGAGCGCGTGCCCCCGAGCCGCCTCCTCCGCCGGCACTCCCTCGTCGTACCGCTGCCGCATCCTGAACGCGGCGGCGAGTTCGCTCTCCGCCTCGCGGACGGCCCGGCGGAAGGCCTCCAGGTCCTCCGCGGGGCACAGCGCCTCGGCGAAGCCCAGTTCGGTGCGGGCAGCCCGGACCCGGTTGTCGGCCTCGACCAGCGCCGCGCAGGCCTGCTCGTCGGCCGCGGCGAGAGGCGGCGACGTTCTCGACGGCGGTGGGCTGCCGCCCCCGCCGGGAGTCGTGCGGACGCGGGCGCGCCGTACGCGCCGCAGGTACCCGTAGCCGGCGACCGCGCCGGCCGTGCCGACCGCCACGAGCGGCAGCACCAGATCGACGGTGGACCTCTCGTCGGCCTCGGCCGCGGCTGCGGCGGCGCTCGCGCCGGGCGCCGGGTTCTTGATCGCAACCGGAGCGTCGTCACCCGACGTCATCCCTGGCAACACCAGCCACACGACCCCGACCGCACCGCCCAGCACGGCATGCGCCACCCGCACGGATATGTGCGACTTGGCACGCCGCGGCCGGCCCCGGAGCAAGGAAGAGGTCACATTTGGGAGCGTATGGCCGCGCATACGGCAACGCGACCGGGATGCACCCGAGGCGGGGACCGTGGGACGGAACGACACGCGAGGGGGAAACCGCGATGGAACGGCCACCGGGCCAGACGGACACGGAGACGGGGACGGACACGGCGACCGGGACGGGGACGGTGACCGGTACAGACACGGTGCCGGGGACGGACACGGCGGCCGGGACGGACACGGCGACCGGGACCAACGCGGTGACCGGGGCGGAGACCGGGATGGGGACGGACGCGGTCACGGGGATGGAGAAGGAGACGGGGCCAGCGGCCGGAACGGCGGACGTGCGGGTCGGGACACCCGCAGCGGACTCCGCGAGTCGCGCGCCCGATGCGGGCGATGCGGGCGGGGCCGAGCCGGACGGGACCGGGACCGGCGATACGGGGGCCGAGGCGGGCGCGAGCGGGAGCGGTGGTCCGGGGGCCCACGAGGGTCGGAGCGGGAGCGGTGGTCCGGGGGCCGAGCCGGACGGGACCGGGACCGGGACCGGCGATACGGGGGCCGAGGCGGGCGCGAGCGGGAGTGGTGGTTCCGGGGTCGACGAGGGCGGGACCGGCGATGCCGGGGCCGAGGCGGTTCGTCCGGGCGGGCGCCGCCGACGGCTGCTGCGTCGATCCGCCCTCGCGCTCGTCCTGCTCCTCCTGCTGCCGGTCCTCGCCGCCGAGACGGCCCTGCGCGTGAACTACCTGGGCGACCCGGCCGACGGGACGTACACCCGCGACAGGGACGCCATCTGGCTGGGCCACGCCTGGGTCGACGGCCGCAAGACCGACGCCGACGTCAAGACCCTCGCCGGGCGGCTTCGGGACACCGGCATCCGCGACCTGTACGTCCACGCCGGCCCCCTGGAGCACGACGGCACGCTCCCCGCGTCCGCGTACGCCAACGCGCGGTGGTTCATAGCCGCCGTCCACCGGGAAGCGCCGAAGCTCCGCGTCCAGGCCTGGCTCGGGGACGTCCTCGCCAGCGAGAGCCCGAACGGCATGCGGCTGGAGCGGGCCGGGACCCGCGCCGCCGTGGTGCGGTCCACTCGCGAGATCCTCGCCGCGGGCTTCCAGGGCGCCCACTTCGACCTGGAGCCCCTGCACTCGGACGACGCCGACTACCTCACCCTCCTCGACTCGCTGCGCGCCGTCACCCGTGCCCACGACGCCCAACTCTCCGTAGCGGCCCACCAGATCGATCCGGTCCCCGGCTTCCACTCCTTCTGGGGCACGACGACCGGCCATCCCAAGTGGTGGTCGCAGAAGTTCTTCGGCCGGGTCGCCCGCCGCGTCGACCAGATCGCCGTGATGTCGTACGACACCATGCAGCCGCTGCAGAGCACCTACGGCGGGTACGTCGCCCAGCAGACCTCCCTCGCGCTGGAGGTCACCCCGCCCTCCACCGACCTGCTGATGGGCCTGCCCTTCTACCACGAGAACCGGTTCGGCCACTGGAACCACGCCGAGACCGTCGCCGCCGCCGTCCGGGGCGTCAGGCTGGGCCTGTCCCGCACCGACGCCGACCGCGAGAACTTCGGCGTCGCGGCCTACGTGGACTTCGCGGCCATCGAGCAGGACTGGACGTCGTACGAGGAGGGCTGGGTCCGGTAGGCCCGCCCCCGTCCTGGTCGGGGCCCGCCGGCGCTGTGGGAGGGCGGCTTCCCAAGGCCTGGGGAAATGCGGGCCATCGCGGAGTCAAATCCCTTGCGGGTGCCGGAGTCGCTGGGATCCTGAGCGCATGTACTGGGCATTGGCGGGGACGATCGTCGTCTGTGTGACGATCATGGCGGCGTTCGGCATCGCGGCCGTCACCCGGGAGTGGGTACCGCCGCTCGGCCGCAGCCAGGTGCTGCGGCCGAGGCTGTGGGGCGCCGGCGCCCTGATGAGCGCCCTGGGCCTGAGCCTCTTCGTGTTCCTGGGTCCGCTGGCCCCCGGCGGTCGGGCGGTGAACTTCTACGTCCCGCTCGCCGGGATGGCCGTCAATTTCGCCGGGCTCGGCGTGCAGTCGCTCGCCCGGCGTCCCGGCCGCACGCCCCCGCTGCCCCCGGCGCCTACGACGACCGCCTCCTGATCTTCGACCCCAGCCACACCAACGGGTCGTACTTGCGGTCGACCGCGCGTTCCTTGAGCGGGATCAGCGCGTTGTCCGTGATCTTGATGCCCTCGGGGCAGACCTCCGTACAGCACTTGGTGATGTTGCAGTAGCCGAGGCCGTGTTCGTCCTGGGCCGTGCGCCTGCGGTCCAGGCCGCTCTCCTCGGCCGCGTCCAGCGGGTGCATGTCCAGTTCGGCGATCCGCATGAGGAAGCGCGGGCCCGCGAACGCCGTCTTGTTCTCCTCGTGGTCACGGACGACATGGCAGGTGTCCTGGCACAGGAAGCACTCGATGCACTTGCGGAACTCCTGCGACCGGTCCACGTCCTCCTGGAACATCCGGTACTCGCCGGGACCGACCCCCTCGGGCGGTACGAACGCCGGGACCTCACGTGCCTTGCGGTAGTTGAAGCCGACGTCCGTGACGAGATCGCGGATGACCGGGAAGGCACGCAGCGGTGTGACGGTGATCGTCTCCTCGCGGCCGAACACCGACATGCGGGTCATGCACAGCAGCCGGGGCCGCCCGTTGATCTCCGCGGAACACGAACCGCACTTGCCCGCCTTGCAGTTCCAGCGGACGGCGAGGTCGGGCGCCTGGGTGGCCTGGAGCCGGTGGATGATGTCCAGGACCACCTCGCCGTCGTTGACCTCGACCTCGAAGTCCTTCAGGCCGCCGCCCTCGATGTCGCCCCGCCACACCCGGAAGCGGGCCTCGTAGCTGCTCACTCGTACAGCTCCTCTTCGGTGAGGTACTTGACCAGCTCCTCTTTCTCGAAGAGGGCGAGCAGGTCGGGGCGGATGGGCTCGGTGGTCTCGCGGGTGAGGGTGATCCGGTCGCGGGCGGGGTCCGTCGCCGCCAGGTCGCCGACGGGCTCGGCCGGCGCGCACAGCAGGTTGACGTTGCGCCACGCGCGGTCCATCGACGGGTGGTCCTCGCGGGTGTGCCCGCCGCGCGACTCGGTGCGCTCCAGGGCGGCCCGCGCCACGCACTCGCTGACCAGCAGCATGTTCCGCAGGTCGAGCGCGAGGTGCCACCCGGGGTTGAACTGCCGGTGTCCCTCGACCCCGGCGCGCCACGCCCGCACGCGCAGTTCGGCCAGCTTCTCCAGGGCGTGCTCCATCTCGCCCTCCCGGCGGATGATGCCGACCAGGTCGTTCATGGTCTGCTGGAGTTCCTGGTGGAGGGTGTACGGGTTCTCCGGCGCGCGCCCCTGCGGTTCTCCGGGGCCCTCGGCGGAGAACGGCCGCAGCGCCTCGGCGGCCGCCGCGTCGATCTGCTCCTCGTCCACCGCCGGGCGTCCCTGGGCGAGGTCCGCCGTGTAGCGGGCCGCGTGCAGTCCCGCCCGGCGGCCGAACACCAGGAGGTCGGAGAGGGAGTTGCCGCCGAGCCGGTTGGAGCCGTGCATGCCGCCGGCCACCTCGCCGGCCGCGAACAGCCCCGGCACCCCGCGGGCGGCGGCCGTTTCGGAGTCGACCGCGATGCCGCCCATCACGTAGTGACAGGTCGGTCCGACCTCCATGGCCTCCGCCGTGATGTCGACGTCGGCCAGCTCCTTGAACTGGTGGTACATGGAGGGCAGCCGGCGCTTGATGACCTCGGCGGGCATCCGCGTCGACACGTCCAGGAAGACCCCGCCGTGCGGGGAGCCGCGGCCCGCCTTCACCTCCGAGTTGATCGCGCGGGCCACCTCGTCACGGGGGAGCAGCTCCGGTGGTCGCCGGTTGTGGTCCGGGTCCTCGTACCAGCGGTCGCCCTCCTCCTCCGACTCGGCGTACTTCTCCTTGAAGACGTCGGGCACGTAGTCGAACATGAAGCGTTTTCCGTCGGAGTTCCTGAGCACCCCGCCGTCGCCGCGGACGGATTCCGTGACGAGGATGCCCTTCACCGACGGCGGCCAGACCATGCCCGTCGGGTGGAACTGCACGAACTCCATGTTGAGCAGCGGAGCACCGGCGAGCAGGGCCAGCGCGTGGCCGTCGCCCGTGTACTCCCACGAGTTCGACGTCACCTTGAAGGACTTGCCGATGCCGCCCGTCGCGATCACCACGGCGGGCGCCTGGAGGACGAAGAAGCGGCCGGTCTCGCGCTCGTAGGCGAAGACCCCGCTCACCCTCCCCCGGCCTTCGGCCGGGGAGGCCCCCATCTCGCTTCGCCCGCCGTCCTTGAGGACCCGGGTGACCGTGCACTCCTGGAAGACCTTCAGCCGGGACTCGTAGTCCCCGGTCTCGCGGTGGTCCTCCTGCTGGAGCGAGACGATCTTCTGCTGGAGCGTGCGGATCAGCTCCAGGCCCGTACGGTCGCCGACGTGCGCGAGACGTGGGTACTCGTGACCGCCGAAGTTGCGCTGGGAGATCCGGCCGTCCTTGGTGCGGTCGAAGAGGGCGCCCCAGGTCTCCAGCTCCCACACCCGGTCCGGGGCCTCCTGTGCGTGCAGCTCGGCCATCCGCCACTGGTTGAGGAACTTGCCGCCGCGCAGGGTGTCGCGGAAGTGGACCTGCCAGTTGTCGTGCTCGTTGGCGTTGGCCATCGCCGCCGCGATGCCGCCCTCGGCCATCACCGTGTGCGCCTTGCCGAACAGCGATTTGCAGATGACGGCGGTGCGGGCGCCGCGCTCGCGGGCCTCGATGGCGGCACGCAGCCCGGCGCCTCCCGCGCCGACCACGACTACGTCCCACTCCTGGCGGTCGACCACGGACATCAGCAGGCCCCACTCATCTAGAAAAACCTCGGATCGTCGAAGACACCGGACGCGACGAGATAGACGTAGAAGTCGGCGAGCGCGACGCTCACCAGCGACGCCCACGCCAGCAGCATGTGACGGGCGTTCAGTTTCCCCACGAACCGCCAGGCCCGGTAGCGCACGGGGTGCTTGGAGAAGTGCTTCAGCTGGCCGCCCACGATGTGCCGGCAGGAGTGGCAGGAGATCGTGTATGCCCAGATCAGCGCGATGTTGAGCAGGAAGACCAGGGTCCCGAGGCCCATGTGGCCCCACGCGTAGTGCTCGTCGCGGAAGGCGAGCACGGTGTCGTACGTCAGGATCCCGGCGACGACGAGCGCCGCGTAGAAGAAGTACCGGTGGATGTTCTGGAGGATCAGCGGGAAGCGGGTCTCGCCGGTGTACTTCCGGTGCGGCTCGGCCACCGCGCAGGCCGGCGGCGACGCCCAGAAGCCGCGGTAGTAGGCCTTGCGGTAGTAGTAGCAGGTCAGGCGGAAGCCGAGCGGGAAGATCAGGATGAGGATCGCGGGGGAGAGGCCCCACCAGGCGCCGAAGATCTCCGCGTTGGGGCCGTGCC
This sequence comes from Streptomyces sp. NPDC088157, assembly GCF_044741545.1. Classification (NCBI taxonomy): domain Bacteria; kingdom Bacillati; phylum Actinomycetota; class Actinomycetes; order Kitasatosporales; family Streptomycetaceae; genus Streptomyces; species Streptomyces sp. NPDC088157. The sequence goes on along the minus strand of NZ_JBIUSU010000002.1, from coordinate 722,360 downwards.
GCATCGGGGCGCAGTTCTCCGCCAGGCACGGGGAGTAGAACGGCGAGACGTACGGCGCCGCGTAGTAGTCCGCGTTCGCGAAGGCCCGCCAGGTCGAGTAGGCGATGAACGCGAGCAGGCCGGCGGCGGTGGCGGCGGGGGCCAGCCACCAGCGGTCGGTCCGCAGATGGGGAGCGGCGATGGCGGCGCGTCCGGCGCCGCGTACGCCGCTCGGGGGTTGGTGGTCCGTAGGTGAGGTTTCCGTACCAGTGGCCAAGTCAGGACTCCGGTCGGGTCAGGGGGCGTGCCGGCCCCGGGCGCCGAGTCCCTCGTCGTCCGTGTCGATCCACAGGGAGTCGTCGTACGGGGTGTCGGGGATGGTGACGAGCTCGGGCCCGCGCGACGAGCCGGGGTGGGAGGCGGCCTCGCGCAGCAGCGCGACGCTCTCCCTCAGGTGATCGGCGTCGGTACGGACCCGGCGCATCTCCAGGCCTGAGCTGCCGAGCTGCTGCTCCAGGCGGGCGACGGACCGGGAGAGGTCGTCGAGACAGCGCTGGGCCGTTGTCAGGTCGTCGTGCACGGACATGAGAAGTCCTCGCTTCCGTGGGGGCTGAGCCCTGGACGGCAACGTTCATGCGCCTGCGAGTGTTGCGCGTCACACCGGTGGATGTGAAGGCGTGTGCAGCGATTGGCGGGTGCGTTGCTCCGCACGAGTGGCCTTGGGCGGCCCCGCCGCCGTGTCGCCCACGGCAGGCGAACCCTTTCCTCTTCAGTGAGCCATAGATCTGATCAACACCAAAATACCGCCAAACGTGATCAAAACGCACCCGAGTCGGCGCATTCGCGTCCCGGTGCCCGGATCACCGGCGGCAGCGGCTCACCGGAGGTACCAGAGATGTCACACGACGGCGTCGGCCCGCGCGCGGTGATGCGCTCGGTCGCCTTCCTCACCGCGGGCGCGCTCGCGGTGCCCCTGCTCTCCGGCTGCGGGTCCGCGGACGAGGCGGGCAAGCCCCTGGCCCGCCAGGACATCGCCCCGGCCGCCCGCGCCCGGGTCGCCGAGGGCGGCACGCTGCGCTGGGCCGTCGACACGGTGCCGGACACCTTCAACGCCTTCCAGTCGGACGCCGACGCCACCACCACCCGGGTCGCCCAGGCCGTTCTGCCCTCGATGTACCGGCTCGACGCGACCGGGCGTCCGCAGCGCGACGCCGACTACCTGGAGTCCGCGAAGGTCGTCGACACCGAGCCCAGGCAGGTCGTCCTGTACAAGCTGAACCAGCAGGCCGTGTGGAGCGACGGCCGGGAGATCGGCGCCGCCGACTTCGCGGCCCAGTGGCGTGCGCTGTCGGGCAAGGACAGCGCCTACTGGACGGCCCGCAACGCCGGCTACGACCGCATCGAGAAGATCGAGCGCGGGGCCAACGACCTGGAGGTCCGGGTCACCTTCAAGCGGACCTACGCCGACTGGCGGTCGCTGTTCTCCCCGCTGTACCCGAAGGACGTCATGGGCACGCCCGACGCCTTCAACGACGCGGCCCGCCGCAAGCTGAAGGTGACCGCCGGGCCGTTCGTGGTGAAGAAGGTCGACCGCAAGAAGAACCAGGTACGCCTCACCCGCAACGCTCGCTGGTGGGGCCGGACGGCCAAGCTCTCCGAGATCGTTCTGACGGCCGTCCCGAGGAAGGAGCGGGCGTCCGCACTGGCCGCCGGGAAGATCGATCTGGCCGAGGTCGACCCGGCCGCCGCGCAGCGCGTCGACGGTGCGGCGAACGGCACGGCCGGACCGCTCGCCGGCCCCGGCTCCGGACGCACCGCCGCCGAGGCGCTGCGTTCCTGGGCCCTCGCCCACGGCTCGGACGACGACACGGCCGAGGACGAGGTCGAGGCCCGCTCGAAGCTGCGCAAGGCGATCGCGAAGTGGGAACAGCAGCAGAAGGCGTTGCGCGACTTCGAGGTCCGCAGATCGCTGGAGCCGGCGTACACCCAGCTCGCGCTGAACGGCGCGGACGGGCCGCTGGCGGACGAGCGGGTGCGCCGGGCCGTGGCCCGGGCGCTGGACCGCAGGGAACTGGCCAAGGTCGTGCTGAAGCCGCTGGGTCTGCCCGCGGAGCCCGTGGGCAGCCACCTGGCCCTGGCCGGGCAGGACGCGTACGCGGACAACAGCGGGGCGCTGGGCGGCCAGGACACCGCCGAGGCGCAGGCGCTGCTCGCGGACGCCGGGTGGGTGCCCGGAGGGCCGGTCAAGAAGCAGGAGAAGGGCGAGAAGGCGGCCGGGTCGGCGGGGAAGAAGGCCGGCAAGGACGACGACTCCGCGGACGGCGACGGCACCTACGTCGTGGGCGAGGACGACAAGGCGCCGGCCGCGACGAGCCGCGAGGAGAAGCTGCAGGTCACCCAGGGCGAGAGCGCGCGCGGGAGCGGCGAGGGCGGACAGCAGCTCGCCCAGGACGGCAAGCAGTACAAGCAGATGCACCAGGGCGGCGCCCCCGGCGCCTACGCCCCCGAGGGCACCGCCGCGCCGAAGGGCACCGCCGCCCCGGCCGGTGTCGCCGCCAAGGCGCTGGCCAAGGACGGCAAGGCGCTCACCCTGCGGTTCGTGCTGCCGTCCGGCCCGGGGTCCGAGCCGCTGGCGGCGGTCGCCGAGCGGATCACCAGGATGCTGGCGAAGGTCGGCATCGGCACGGACATCACCAAGGTCTCGGACGAGAGCTACTTCAAGGACCACATCGCCTCCGGCCAGTACGACCTCGCCCTGTACTCCTGGCCGGCGTCCGCCTTCCCCGCCACCGACGCCCGGCCGATCTACGCGAAGCCGGTGCCGGCCGCCGACGGCTCGCTGAGCGTCCAGCAGAACTACACCCGGATCGGGACCGACCAGGTCGATCAGTTGTTCGAACGGGCCGTCTCGACCCTCGACGAGGACGAGCAGCGGTCCCTGATCCGCAAGGCCGATTCCCGGATCTGGGCAGCTGCCGGATCGATTCCTCTCTATCAGCGCCCGCAGCTCACCGCGGTACGGAAGACCGTGGTCAACGCGGGTGCCTTCGGCTTCCAGACCCCCGTCTACGAGGACATGGGCTTCCTGAAGAAGGGCGCGAAGGCCTCCGCGAGCCCGTCCGAGAAGTGAGCGCGGGGCACGTGTGAAGTGAGCCGAGTGGCCCTGCGGGGGCCGTCCCCCGCCGGGCCACGTACCATGGGGTGAGGCCGTGGCGTGTCAAGCCCGGCAGGGCCCGCGTAACACAGACGTACGCAGCAGGGTCGCCCTCACACTCCGGGAGAACGCCGCTTTATGGCCACGCGCCACGACATTCGCAACGTAGCCATCGTCGCCCACGTCGACCACGGCAAGACGACCCTGGTCGATGCCATGCTCAAGCAGGCCGGTGCCTTCGCCGCGCACGCTGCCGAGTCGCTCGACGACCGCATGATGGACTCGAACGACCTGGAGCGTGAGAAGGGCATCACGATCCTCGCCAAGAACACGGCGGTGAAGTACCACCCCAAGGACGGGGGGGACGTCATCACCATCAACATCATCGACACCCCCGGTCACGCCGACTTCGGTGGCGAGGTGGAGCGCGGCCTGTCCATGGTCGACGCCGTCGTGCTGCTGGTGGACGCCTCCGAGGGCCCGCTGCCGCAGACCCGCTTCGTGCTCCGCAAGGCGCTCCAGGCCCGCCTGCCCGTCATCCTGTGCATCAACAAGACGGACCGGCCGGACTCGCGCATCGACGAGGTCGTGAACGAGGCGTACGACCTCTTCCTCGACCTCGACGCCGACGAGGAGCAGATCGAGTTCCCGATCGTCTACGCGTGTGCGCGTGACGGTGTCGCCTCGCTGACCAAGCCGGAGAACGGCACGGTCCCGCAGGACAGCGACAGCCTGGAGCCGTTCTTTTCCACGATCCTGTCCCACGTCCCTGCTCCGGAGTTCGACACCGAGGCCCCGCTCCAGGCGCACGTCACCAACCTGGACGCCGACAACTTCCTCGGTCGTATCGCGTTGCTGCGCGTCGAGCAGGGCGAGCTGCGCAAGGGCCAGACCGTCACGTGGATCAAGCGCGACGGCACGATGTCCAACGTGCGCATCACCGAGCTGCTGATGACCGAGGCGCTCACCCGCAAGCCCGCCGAGATGGCCGGCCCCGGTGACATCTGCGCCGTCGCCGGTATCCCGGACATCATGATCGGCGAGACCCTCGCCGACCCCGAGAACCCGATCGCGCTGCCGCTCATCACGGTCGACGAGCCGGCGATCTCGATGACCATCGGCACGAACACCTCGCCGATGGTCGGCCGCGGCGCCACCGGCAAGGGCGCGGACAACAAGGCCGCGGTCAAGGACCGCAAGGTGACGGCCCGTCAGGTCAAGGACCGCCTCGACCGCGAGCTGGTCGGTAACGTCTCGCTGCGCGTCCTGGACACCGAGCGTCCCGACGCCTGGGAGGTGCAGGGCCGCGGTGAGCTGGCGCTGGCCATCCTGGTCGAACAGATGCGCCGTGAGGGCTTCGAGCTGACGATCGGCAAGCCGCAGGTCGTCACGAAGGACGTCGACGGCAAGGTCTACGAGCCGGTCGAGCGCATGACGATCGACGTGCCCGAGGAGCACATGGGCCCGGTGACGCAGCTCATGGGCGTCCGCAAGGGCCGCATGGACAACATGTCCAACCACGGTTCGGGCTGGGTCCGCATGGAGTTCGTCGTTCCGTCCCGCGGTCTCATCGGCTTCCGTACCGAGTTCCTGACCGGTACGCGCGGCACGGGCATCGCCCACTCCATCCACGAGGGCCACGAGCCGTGGTTCGGCACGCTGACGACCCGTAACAACGGTTCGCTGGTCGCCGACCGCTCCGGCGCCGTCACCGCGTTCGCGATGACGAACCTCCAGGAACGCGGTGTGCTGTTCACCGACCCCGGCACCGAGGTGTACGAGGGCATGATCGTCGGCGAGAACTCGCGCTCCGACGACATGGACGTGAACATCACCAAGGAGAAGAAGCTCACGAACATGCGGTCGTCCTCGGCCGACTCGTTCGAGGCGATCGTGCCGCCGCGCAAGCTGTCGCTCGAGCAGTCGCTGGAGTTCTGCCGCGACGACGAGTGCGTCGAGGTGACCCCGGAAGCGGTTCGCATCCGCAAGGTCGTGCTCGACCAGCGCGACCGCGCCCGCACCGCCAGCCGCGCCAAGCACGGCTGATCCGCGGGTAGTTCACCGCCGCAGCACACTCCGGAGCCCGGGTGTCCCCATCGTGGGGGCGCCCGGGCTTTTCGCAACCCGTTTTTCGGTACCCGCACAGCAGCATCTGTCCGAAATACGGAGATCCTCGCCCGATAGCCATGTAACAAGTCCGTTTCGCGGCCTTCTCGCGCCAGAGACTTTGTCCGGATTTTGGAAGATCTAGGCATCAGCTGTGACTGAATTGAGATTTAAAGACGGTGGTCGGCACCTGACGCATGCCAGATAGTTAGCCGCGTAACGCTCGGGTCAATGGGTCTCGCGCTGTGGGGACAGCGCCGACTCGCGAGCACCAGGGGGTGTCTGACCCTCCGTCAGGGGTGTCGGAGGTCGGACGAGCGCCCCCTCCTGTCGGTGAGCACGTGGAGTCACAAGGAGGATCCCCATGCCACTCAAGCGGCCCAAGCGGTCCCTCGCCGGTATGCCCGCCCCCGCCCGCGGCGAGTGTCACTGACCTAGGGCCTCCTGTTTTCCGGCCGCCTTCCGCGGCCGTCCGGCTACGCGCGTCCGGCTGCGGGTTCTTCCGTGCTGTCCGTCCGGCGCACTCCGGCGTCCCTTCATGAACCGACCGGCGACCGCGCGCAGTTCGCGCCCGCCGCCGGCTCGGCACACCCACATCCGTGAAGTGAAATGGGCGAACTGTGACAAGTCCTACCGACATCGAGGACGGCGGCACGGCGGTCGTGGTCGACGGCGACCACGAGCCGGCGGCGTCGACCGAGGCCAAGGTGCCCGTGGGCCGGTCTCCCGGTCAGCTCATGTGGCTCCGCTTCAAGCGCGACCGCACGGGGGTGATCTCGGCCTACGTCGTGTTGTTCTTCTTCCTGATCGGCATTCTCGCCCCGCTGATCTCGAAGCTCTACGGCCACAACCCGTACACCGTGTACGCGGACGAACGGCCGGAGTTGTTCGACAGCGCGGGTGTGCCGGTGCAGCCGAACGGCGGGATCAGCGGCGAGTTCTGGTTCGGCCTCGAACCCGGCAACGGCTACGACGTCTTCACCAAGCTGCTCTACGGCATCCGCAACTCCCTGGGCATCTCCCTCGCGGTCACCGTGGCCACCGTGCTGACCGGCATCGTCCTCGGGGTCGCGGCCGGCTATCTCGGCGGCCGCACGGACTTCCTGATCAGCCGGGTGATCGACTTCCTGCTCGCCATTCCGGCCCAGCTGTTCTTCATCGCGAGCATGCCGGTCGTGGTCTCCCTGTTCGTCAGCCCACGCGACGAGACACCCGTCTACGTCCGGGTCGTCGCGCTGATCTCGGTGCAGTGGGTCCTCGGTTGGATGAGCCTCGGCCGCATCCTGCGCGGCACCAGCCTCGCCCTGAGGGAACGGGAGTTCATCGAGGCCGCCAAGGTGAGCGGGGCGCCACCGGGGCGGATCATCCGCAAGGAGATCCTGCCCAACGTGGTCACGCCGATCCTGGTGCAGGCCACCTACATGCTGCCCAACTTCGTGACCGCCGAGGCCGGTCTGTCCTTCCTCGGCGTGGGACTGGTCGAACCGACGCCGGACTGGGGCCAGATGTTCTCCAAGGCGGCGACCGAACTCGTGATGCAGAACGACATCACCTACATGTTCTTCCCCGGTGTCTCGATGATCATCTTCATCGTGGCGTTCAACCTGCTCGGGGACTCGGTCAGGGACGCCTTCGACCCCAAGACGGCGCGCTGATCCGCACATCACGTCCTTTGGAATCACAGACTGCTGGACTCGAAGAGATGGGTGGGAAACGAGTGATGGGTAAGGGTGGACGCCGCGCGTACGCCGCGCTCTCGCTGGTCGCCGCGGGAGCGCTCGTGCTCTCCGGCTGCAGCGAGGGCGGCAGCAAGGAAGGCAGCAACAAGGACGACAAGGAGAACGCCCAACGGCAGCAGTCCTCCATCGACTTCGGAGACGCGAAGGCCTCGACCGGCCCGGCCGCCGAGGTTCCCGGAGCGAAGCCCGGAGGCGCGGTCTCCGTTCTCCAGAGAGACAGCTACGCGCACCTCGACCCCGCACAGATCTACGTCTCCGACGAGATGGCGCTGTCGCAGCTCATCCACCGCGGTCTGACCGGCTACAAGGCGACCTCCGAGGACGGCAAGAAGCACGAGGTCGTCGGCGACCTGGCCACCGACAGCGGAACCACCACCGACGGCGGCAAGACCTGGAAGTACACGCTGAAGGACGGGGTCAAGTGGGCCGACGGCTCCGCGATCACCGCCACCGACGTGCGGCACACCTTCGAGCGGCTGTTCGCGCCGTTCGTCGCCAACGGCCCGACCTTCATCCAGCAGTGGCTCGCCGACACACCGGGCACCGGGTACCGCGACCTGCTGAAGGGCGGCCCGTACGGCGGCAAGCACCTGCCGGACACCGTCCTGGAGACGCCGGACGCGAAGACGGTCGTCTTCAAGTTCAAGAAGGCCAAGCCGGACCTGCCGTACGCGCTGGCCATGGCCGGCTACTCGCTCGTCTCGAAGGCGAAGGACACCAAGGAGAAGTACGACAAGGCCCCGATGACCTCGGGCCCGTACAAGATCCAGGACTTCAAGTCCGGCAAGTCGATGGTCCTGGTCAAGAACACCGACTGGGACCCGAAGACCGACCCGATCCGGCACCAGTACATCGACCGGTTCACCTTCGCGTTCAACAAGCAGTTCGAGGACTCCACCAAGGCCATCCTCGACGACTCCGGGGCCAACGCCACCGCGGTCAGTTTCAACAACGAGGTCGACGCGGGCAACCTGTCCAAGGTCCTCGCCGACGCGACGCTGAAGCCCCGCACCGTCTCCGGCTACCAGCCGTACGTGGGCCAGATCGACATCAACCTGTCCCAGAAGGAGATGCAGGACAAGACGGTCCGCGAGGCCATCGCCTACGCCCTGCCGATCACCCCGTTCGTGCGCGCCTTCGGCGGCGCCGCGGCCCGCGAGGTCGCCGGCGGTCTGATCAGCCCGACCGTCTCCGGCTACAACCCGAACTTCGACCCGTTCGGCAAGAAGAAGAAGCCGGCCGGTGACCCGGTCAAGGCCAAGGAGCTCCTGGAGAAGGCCGGCAAGGTGGGCCTGAAGCTGACCTTCGGCTACATCAACACCCCCGAGGGCCAGCAGTACTCCACCGCCATGGCGGCCGGTCTGGAGAAGGCCGGCTTCGACGTCCAGCGCCAGGAGATCCCGGCCGAGACGTACTACGACCAGGTCGGCAAGGTCAGCAACAACTTCGACATCTACCACACCGCCTGGGGCGCCGACTGGCCGAGCGCCTCCACGGTCATCCCGCCGCTCTACGACGGACGCCAGATCCAGGACGGCGCCGCGAACTACTCGCACGTCAACGACCCGAAGGTCAACGCCGACATCGACAAGGCGAGCACCATCACCGACCCGATCAAGGCCGCGGAGGCCTGGAACAAGATCAACGAGTACATCGTGAAGGACGTCGTCTCCAACATCCCGACGGCGTACTACAAGCAGACCCAGATCGCCGGTTCGAAGATCGGTGGCCTCGTGTACGACGACGTCATCGGCGGCATCGACCCGCGCAGGCTGTTCGTGAAGTAACCCCTTCCCGAGCACGGCGCCCGGTGCGTCCCGTCCCGCTTCCGCGACGGGGCGCACCGGCCCGCACGGCCCTCCGAGACGGCCCTCCGAGCCGGCCTTACGAGCCCGAAAGCTGCCACTGAGATGCTGCGCTTCCTTCTTCGCCGGACCCTCGGCTCGCTGGTGATCCTGGTCCTGCTGACCGTCGTCGCCTTCCTGCTGTTCTTCGGCATGCCCCGGGATCCGGCGCTGCTGATGTGCGGCAAGACGTGCACCCCCGACGCGCTGGAGAACATCCACCGCACGCTCGGCATCGACAAGTCGATCCCCGAGCAGTTCTGGATCTTTCTGCACGGGCTGATCGCGGGCCGGGACGACTTCGCCCAAGGTCCCTGCCCCGCCCCCTGTTTCGGCTACTCGTACCACACCAACGAGCAGGTCTGGTCGACCCTGATGGACCGGCTGCCGCTCACCGTCTCACTCGCGCTCGGCGCCACCGTCGTCTTCCTGTTCGTCGGACTCGGTACCGGCATGCTGGCCGCCTGGCGGCGCGGCACGCTCATCGACAAGTCGTTCACCGCGGGCTCCATGGTGCTCAGTTCGATGCAGATCTACTTCCTGGGACCGCTCGCACTGGCCGTGCTGGTGTACCAGACCCACCTCTTCGACGAGCCCCGGTACACCGAGTTCACCCAGGACCCCGTCGCCTGGTTCTCCGGGCTGATGATCCCCTGGGTGGTGCTGTCCACGATCTTCGCCGCGCAGTACACCCGTATGGCGCGCTCGTCGATGATCGAACAGCTCCAGGAGGAACACATCCGCACCGCGCGGGCCAAGGGGATGAGTCAGCGGTACGTCTTCTTCCGGTACGCCTGGCGCGGCTCCCTCATCCCGATCGTCACCATCCTCGGCATCGACCTCTCCTCGATGCTCGGCGGCGCGATCATCACCGAGTACACCTTCGGACTGCCCGGACTGGGGCATCTCGCGGTGGAGTCCGTGCAGTTCAGCGACCTTCCGCTGCTGCTGGGCGTGATGCTCTTCGCCGCCGCGGTGATCCTGCTGTGCAACATCGTCGTAGACGCCTGCTACGCCTTCATCGACCCGCGCGTGCGGCTGTCCTAGGCCGTTTCCCGGACTGTCGTCAGGAGCTTTGTCGTGACCACTGTGACCAAGAAGGCCGGGGCGCCCGTCCCGGCCGGCGCGGGCGCGTTCCTCTCGGTGCGGGACCTGCACGTCAGTTTCGCCACGGAGGACGGTGTCGTCCGGGCCGTCGACGGGCTCTCCTTCGACCTCGAACGCGGCCGCACCCTCGGCATCGTCGGCGAGTCGGGATCGGGGAAGTCCGTCACCAATCTGACCGTCCTCGGGCTGCACAACCCGATGTTCACCACCGTCGAGGGCGAGATCCTGCTGGAGGGTCAGGAGCTGACCACGGCCCGGGAGTCGGAACTGGAGAAACTGCGCGGCAACAAGATCGCGATGATCTTCCAGGACCCGCTCACCGCGCTCTCCCCGTACTACACCGTCGGCCGGCAGATCGCCGAGCCGTACATGAAGCACCGGGGCGCCTCCAAGAAGGCGGCCTGGGAGCGCACGGTGGAGATGCTGGGCAAGGTGGGCATCCCCAACCCCGGGGAACGGGCGAAGGACTACCCCCACCAGTTCTCCGGCGGTATGCGGCAGCGGGCGATGATCGCGATGGCGCTGGTCTGCGACCCCGACCTGCTGATCGCCGACGAGCCGACCACCGCGCTGGACGTCACCGTGCAGGCGCAGATCCTCGACCTGCTCAAGGACCTTCAGCGGGAGTTCGGCACGGCGATCATCTTCATCACGCACGACCTCGGGGTCATCGCCGACATGGCCGACGACATCATGGTGATGTACGCGGGCGGCGCGGTCGAGCGCGGGACCACCGAGCAGGTGCTGCGCTCACCACAACACCCGTACACCTGGGGCCTGTTGAACTCCATGCCCCGGCTGGACTCGGACCTGGGCACCCCGCTCGCCCCCATTCCCGGCACCCCGCCCTCGCTGCTGAACCCGCCCTCCGGCTGCCGTTTCCACCCCCGCTGCACCTTCCAGGACCGGGTGGGCGGCAACCGCTGTGTCACCGAACGTCCCCTGCTGGCCCCGGACCGCGCCTCCGCCTGTCACCTCACGGCGGAGCGGAAGCGGACCATCTTCGTGGACGAGATCAAGCCCCGACTGGGGTAGGGGCAGGCCGTAAGGAGCAAATCCGTGAAGAAGGCAAGGAGGAGCACGTGAAGAAAGAGGAACTCGTTCTCCCCGCCCCGCGCGAGGCGGGCGCCGACGGCGAGGGGGAGCAGCTGCTGGTCGTGGAGGGGCTCACCAAGCACTTCCCGGTCAAGGGCGGCTTCCCGATCCGGCGTACGGTCGGTCAGGTGCAGGCCGTGGACGGCATCGACCTGAGCGTGCGGGCCGGCGAGAGCTTCGGCCTGGTGGGGGAGTCGGGCTGCGGCAAGTCCACGACCGGCCGGCTGATCACCCGGCTCATGGAACCCACGGCCGGGACGATCACGTACCGCGGGCAGGACATCTCGCACGCCTCGCGACGGCAGCTGGCGCCGGTCCGGTCCGAGATCCAGATGATCTTCCAGGACCCCTACTCCTCCCTGAACCCCCGTCAGACGGTCGGCAAGATCATCTCCGGGCCGATGGAGGTCAACGGGATCGAGCCCGAGGGCGGTCGCGAGGCGCGGGTGCGCGAGCTGCTGGAGATCGTGGGTCTCAACCCCGAGCACTACAACCGCTTCCCGCACGAGTTCTCCGGCGGCCAGCGCCAGCGCATCGGCGTCGCCCGGGCGCTGGCCCTGGAACCGAAGCTGATCGTGGCCGACGAGCCGGTCTCCGCGCTCGACGTGTCGATCCAGGCCCAGGTCGTCAACCTGCTCCAGAAGGTCCAGCAGGAGCTCGGTATCGCGTTCCTCTTCATCGCCCACGACCTGGCCGTCGTACGGCACTTCTCGCAGCGGGTGGCCGTCATGTACCTCGGGAAGATCATCGAGGTCGGCGACCGCGACTCCATCTACACGCGGCCGCGCCATCCGTACACCCACGCGCTGCTCTCCGCGGTCCCCGAGGTGAACGTGGCCGGCGGGGAGACGGCCACCCGTGAGCGGATCCGGCTCGCCGGTGACGTGCCGTCGCCCATCGCCCCGCCCTCGGGCTGCCGGTTCCGGACCCGGTGCTGGAAGGCGCAGGACAAGTGCGCGGCCGAGGAGCCACCGCTGATCCGGATCGCCGACAACCACGAGGGCCACCTGACGGCCTGCCACTTCCCGGAGGAGCCGACGATCGAGGCCCGCGAGGAGGACATCGTGCTGGACCCGGCGCTGGCGGCGCTGGAGGAGGGGAGCGGGTGACTCCGGCGGGCCGGCGCCTGATTTCCGGTGCGGGCCCGCCGGGTACGTGTTTTCCGGTGTCGTCCCGCCGGGTGCGGGTGCGGGTGCGGGTGCGCATTCGGGTGCGTCGTGGCTGGTCGCGCAGTTCCCCGCGCCCCTGATGGGCCCTGCGGGCCCCCGGGTTTCCGCTCGGCGTCACCTCGCAGTTCCCCGTGCTTCTGGTGGGGCCTGCGGGTCCGTGGGTTTCCGCTCGGCGTCACCCCGCAGTTCCCCGCGCCCCTGATGGGCCCTGCGGGCCCCCGGGTTTCCGCTCGGCGTCACCTCGCAGTTCCCCGTGCTTCTGGTGGGGCCTGCGGGTCCGTGGGCTTCCGCTCGGCGTCACCCCGCAGTTCCCCGTGTTCCTGGTGGGGCCTGCGGGTCCGCAGGGTCCCGCTCCGTGTCACCTGGCCGGTGTCGCCACCGTGATGATCTCCGGGCTCGTCCGGGTCAGTGGGCCCCGGTCCCAGTTCCCGTACTGTTCCTCCACCTGCAGCCCCGCCTCCGTGAGGAAACCGGTGAGGTGGCTCGGGGTGAGGAAGCGGAGGGTGGCGCGGCTGGTGTGGCGGTGGGGCCAGTCGGGGCAGTCGAAGGTCTCGGTGAACGTGACGCGGTCGCCGGACGGTTCGCCCTCGACCTCGTGCCAGACGCGTACGGCCCGGCCGTCGGCGTCGGTGACCTCGCGGACGTGGTCCGGGGTCCATGCGTCCCAGGCCCGCGCGGCCGGGTTGCGGGTCTCGAACACGAACCGTCCGCCGTCGCGCAGGGCCGAGCGTACGGCCCGCAGCGCGGTGCGCAGTTCCTCGTCGCCGAGGAGCACCTGGAAGGCGTGGCCCGTCATCACGACGAGGTCGAAGTCGCCGTGCCACAGGCGGGCGTTGAGGTCTCCCAGCAGCCACTCCACGCCGGGCGCCCGGTGCCGGGCCTGGACGAGCATGGCGGCCGCCGGGTCGAGTCCCACGAGCCGCCCCGGGTGGGCGTCCCTCGCGGCCCGTGCGAGGAGCCGGCCCGTGCCGCAGCCGACGTCGAGCACCGAGTCCGCGGATCTCGCCAGGTTCAGGTAGAAGTCGTCGTCCGGCCCCCACGGATTGATGCTGTCGTACAGCGCGGCGAGTGTCAGATCCGCGAACGAATGATCGACCACCGCGGCAGTCTGCCACACGCCGGAGCGGCACAGGACAAGATCCACAACATCCGTATTCCCCTCGACAAGCGGGCCGGCGGCCGGACATGCTCGTCCGCGATGACGAGAACAGACGACATGCCCTCCACGTGGGACGAACGCACTCAGCTCACCACCTTCCTCGACTACGCCCGCGACACCGCGCGCGCCAAGTGCGAGGACCTCACCGACGAGGACGCCCGCAAGGCACCCCTGCCGGGTTCGCCGCTGATGACCCCGAGCGGTCTGGTCAACCATCTGCGCTGGGTCGAGTACTACTGGTTCCGGGTCGTGTTCCTCGGCGAGGAGGACGAGGGACCCTGGACCGACGAGGACCCCGACCGCGAGATGCGCATCGCCGTCGACCTCCCGCTCGCGCAGGTGCTCGACGAGTACGCCGAACACGCCGCGCTCCACCGCGAGCTGGTGGCCGGGCGGGATCTCGACACCGAGGCACAGCGGGCGACCCGCGACGGCCGTCATGTGGACCTGCGCTGGATCCTGCTGCACCTGATCGAGGAGACGGCCCGGCACAACGGCCACCTCGACATCCTGCGCGAACTGATCGACGGCCGCACCGGCGTCTGACCGCGCGTTCTCCCTCCGCGTGAAGAGTGTTTCCGCTGGTGGGCGCGGATGAAAGACCAATGAAAGATCGCCGAAAGGGTCCGGAAAGGCGGCTCGGCGAGACTCTTGTACGGGGCGGGCGACCGACGGGGGACACGCGGCGCCCGCCCCGCCCCGGCCGCCCTGCCTCGTACGGCACCCGGCCGCGGCGCACCGCCACGGGGTTGGCCGGATCTCTGCGTCCGGGCCTCGGGCGGTTGCCGTTCGTTCAGGTCGGCGTTGCCCGGCCGTCGGCCCTGGACTACGTTCTGTGAATGCTCACCCCACGGCCCCGGTTCCGCCTGCTCGGACCGCTGGACGTCGAGATCGACGGACGGGCCGTCGTACTCACCGGCCGGCAACGCGCGCTGTGTGCCGTGCTCCTGCTGCACGCCAACCACGTCGTCTCCGTCGACCGGCTGATTCAGTGCCTCTGGGACGACCGGCCACCGAGCGCGGGCGCGGCACGTGTACGGGCCCTGGTCGCGGAGGTGCGTCGCGCGCTCGGCCCGGCGGGGACGGAACTACTGACCACCCGGCGGCCCGGCTACGTGATGCACGCCGGTCCGGAGGAACTCGACCTGCTGGCCTTCGAGAACCTCATCAGGGACGCCTCGCGGGCCGCCGCCGACGGCGCCTGGCGTACGGCCCGGCGCTGCGGCGAACAGGCCCTCGCGCTGTGGCGGGACGAGCCGCTGGCCGACCTGTCGGACGTCGCGGCGCGCGAGGCCGAGCGCCAACGCCTCGCCGAACTGCACCTGGTGGCCCGGGAGGGCCTGGCCGAGGCGGGGATCGAGACCGGCCGGCACCGGGAGGCCATCGCGGAACTCCTCAGGGTGGCCGCCACCCACCCGCTGCGCGAACGCCCGCACGGCCTGCTGATGCGCGCCCTGCACCAGGACGGCCGCAGCGCCGAGGCCCTGGAGCTGTACACCGCGCTGCGCAGGCGCATGGTGGACGAACTCGGCATGGAGCCCTCGGCCGACCTCAGGGATCTGCACCGGCGGCTGCTGGGAGGCGGCGGCCCATCCGGCGGCGCCCCGCCCGGGCGGCCGACGCCCGCGGCCGTGCCCGAGCGCCCCGTGCCGCGCCAACTCCCGCCCACTCCACGCCGTTTCGTCGGCCGGGAACGTGACCTCGACCGTCTCGACTCCTGTCTGCGCACCGGCGAACCGCTCGCCCTGATCGTGGGACCGGCGGGCGTGGGCAAGAGCGCCCTGGCGCTGAACTGGGCCCACCGGGTGGCCGACCGCTTCCCCGACGGCCAGCTCTTCCTCGACATGCGGGGTTTCGACAACGCCGAGCCGATGACCCCCGGGGAGGCCCTGCCGCTGCTCCTCCAGGGACTGGGCTGCGCCCCGCGCGACATCCCGCTGGGCGCCGAGGCGCAGACCGCGCTGTACCGGACGCTACTCGCGGACCGCAGGGTGCTGGTCGTCCTCGACGACGTGGCCGACGCCTCGTACGTACGGCGGCTGCTGCCCGCCTCGGCGGGCTCGCTGACGCTGGTGACGAGCCGCGACAAGCTCAGCGGCCTGGTCACCCTGGACGGCGCCCACCGGGTGTCCTGCGACGTCCTCGACAGCGCCGCCGCTCTGGAGCTGATCAGCGGCGCGGTCGGCGCGGAGGCCGTCGCCGCCGATCCGGAGGCCGCGGCACGGCTCGTCGAACTCTGCGACCACCTGCCGCTCGCCCTGTGCGTCGCGGGCTCCTGGATCGGCGACCGGCCAGGCAGTATCCGGGCATACATCCGTGACCTCGCGGACCGGGGGCGACTGGCCCGGCTGCATGTCGAGGGCGAAGAGTCCGTCGCCGTACGGGCCGCGCTCGACCTGTCGTACGGGGTGCTGCCCGAGGAGGCCCGGCACGCGTTCCGGTCGCTGGGCGTACTGCCGGGCACCGGCCGGTCGGTCCCGGCGGCCGCCGCTGCCGCCGGGACCGACGAACGCCGGCTGGCCGACCTGCTGCGGCTGGCCCAGCGGGTCCATCTGCTGCGCGACGTCGAGCACGGCCGCCCGGCCTGGCACGACCTCGTGCACGAGTACGCCCGCGACCGGACGGCCACCGAGGACGCCCCCGAGGAGCGGGCCGCCGCCGTCACCCGCGTCCTCGACCACTACCTCCAGAGCGTCGTCAACGCGGCCGCCACGGCCGGCCTGTACGTCATGCGCACCCGCCCCGGAGCCGTCGAGGGATCCCTGCCGCGGGAGTTCGCCACCACCGAGGAGGCGTACGCCTGGTTCGACGGCGAGTGGGACGACATCGCGGCCGCGATCGGGCATGCCGCCGAGCACGGACCGGCGCCGTACGTGTGGTGGCTGGTGGACGCGCTCCAGGACCTCTTCCACCACCGCCGTCCGCTCTCCGACTGGATGCGGCTGGCCACCCTCGCCCGGGAGGTGGCCGCACGCGACGGGGACGCGGTCGGCCAGGCCTCCATGAGCCTGTCCCTGGGCAGTGCCCGCTGGCGCAACGGGGACCTGCGGGGCGCCCTGGCGGAGTACGAGGAGGCGGAGGAGCTGGCGCGCCGGGCGGGCTGGACGTACGGCGAGGCCGGCAGCCTCCAGGGCAAGGGCGTCACCCTCAAGCTCCTGGGCGAGCTGCGTCGCGCACTGCCCTGCTACGACCGCGCCCTCGCGCTCTATCGCACCCTGGACAATGTCAAGAACGTCGAGATCATGCTGATCAACACGGCGTCCCTGAACCTCGCCCTGGGCCGCCTGGACGCGGCCGAGGAGGCGGCGTGCACGGCCCTCGAACTGATCGGTGACACGGTCCACCACAATCGCGCGATGGCCCTCGTCAACCTCGCCCTGGTCCGGCAGAAGCAGGCCCGGTTCGACGAGGCGACGGCCGCGCTGCGCACCTGCTTCCTGGTCTCCCGCGACTCCGGCTCCCCCTACACGGAGGCCGTGGCCCTGGAGGCGCTGGGCCGGGTCCGCGCCGACGCCGGCCAGGACGACCGCGCGCTCCTTGCCTACGAGGACGCCCTCGCCGTGTCCCGACGCGTGGAGAACCGCAACTGCCAGGTCGACAGCCTGGTCGGGGTCGCCTCGGTGAAGCTGCGCGCGGGCCGCGCCGACGAGACGGCCGAACACCTGGACGCCGCCTTCGAGATCGCCGAGCGCACCGGCCACCGGGCGGGCCTCGTCGAGGTGCTGCTGGCCCGCGCCGACCTGGCCCGCGGCCGGGGCCGCCCGGCCGACGCCCTGGACCACCTGGAGCGCGCCGAACGCCTCGCGGCCGACGGCAACCCCCTCACCCTCCCGCGCGTTCACCTGACCACCGCCCTGACGCTCCTCGACGCCGGTGCCGACGCCAGTGCCAGCACCGACGCCGCCCCCACCCGGGCCCGCGACGCGGCGACCCTGGCCGCCGCCCTCGCCCGGGACTCCGGCCAGCGCCTCCTGCACGCCCGTGCCACGGCGGCCCTCGCCTCCGCCCACGAGGCGCACGGTGACACCGGCCCGGCGCACGAGACCAGGACGGAGGCGACCGCCCTGTACGCGGCGCTGGGCGTCCGGCATCCCCCCGCGACGCCCTCCCCGTCCCGCCCGCTGCCCCACCACCGTCACCGTGAGCTCCCTCCGGACGCCGAGTCCCGCCTCACCCTCTACCTGACCGAGCACTTCGACGGCTGAGCCGGGCTAGACGGACGTGGCGTACGCGTTCCCGAGCCGCAGCCGCGGGTCGCGGGCGAGGATGCGTTCGTGCAGGGACCGCAGATCCGGGCCGGGTTCGCAGCCCAGGAGGTCGGTCATCCGCAGACGCAGCGTCCGGAAGCAGTGCAGCGCGTCCGCCTGCCGTCCCCCGCGGTGCAGGGCGAGCATCAGCAGGCCCGTGACCTTCTCGTCGAAGGGATGCATCTCGGCCAGCCAGTGCAGCTGCGGCAGGCACTCCTCGTGCCGCCCCGCGCGCAGATACAGCTCGGTGCTGCCGATCAGCGCCTCCCGGTGCTCGCGCCGCAGCGTCACCCGCGCCGTCTCCGCCCAGGCCGTGCGCACGTCGGACAACGGCTCGCCCCGCCAGAGCTCCAGGGCCCGCCCGTAGAGGCCGAGAGCCGTCTCGGTGTCGCCGGCGCGGGCCTCCTGCTGCGCCTGCCGGACCAGGGCGCGGAACCGCGCGGTGTCGACACAGCGCTCGTCGATCGCGAGGACGTACCCGCCCCGCTTGCGGACCAGTTCGAATCCCTCGGTCCGCTGTCCGTCGGCCCGCAGCGCCTTCCGCAGCCGGGTGGCCTGGATGTACAGGGCGTCGCGCGGATGCTGGGGCCGGCGCTCCTGCCAGACCCGCTCGATCAGGACCTCGTCGGCCACGAAGGCGCCGGGGGTCCAGGCCAGCGCCGCCAGCAGCAGCTTGGTGCCGTGCGGGAGCGGCAGTTTGTCGCCGGAGCGGGCGCGTGCCTCGACGCATCCCAGCAGCTGAATCTCCATGTGCCCCCCGTACCTCGAACCACTCGAGTCACCACTGTGCAGGCCGGGTGTTCGGCTGGCGCATGGATGCTGCACGGCTGCCGCCGGCTGGGCGGGGAGCGGGGGTGCGGGGGTGCGGGGGAGCGGGGTTGCGGGGGTGCGGGGGTGCGGGCGGGTTGCGGTCCGTCTTGTCAGGTGCGGGTTCGTCGTGGCTGGTCGCGCAGTTCCCCGCGCCCCTGAGGGGGTGGGCGCCGTCCGTGTTCTCAGGTGCGGGTTCGTCGTGGCTGGTCGCGTGGTTTTCCGTGGTCCTGGAAGAGCTGGTCCCGGAACGAGTGAAGGCCCGCGCCGGGTGAGCGCGGGCCTTCGTCCCCTGGACCGGACGTTCATGGGCTCGGGTCAATGGGCCGAGAAAGTCCGCTCCGGAAGGGGGCGGCTGACGAAAAGGGGTGTGTCAGGCCGCCGCCTCGGGGTCCTTGGCGAGACGCGGAGCCGGCACGGTGGCCGGGGCTTCCGCGGTCTCGGGGTAGTGGCACGCCGTCAGGTGGCCGGGCTTGTTGCCCTCGACCTGCACCAGCGGCGGAGCCTCGCTCGCGCACTTCTCCGTCGCCTTCCAGCAGCGGGTGCGGAAGCGGCAGCCGGAGGGCGGGTTGATGGGCGAGGGCACGTCACCGACGAGGCGGATGCGCTCGCGAGCCGCGGTTCCCTCGTCCTGCACGGTGGCCTCGGGTACGGCGGACAGCAGCGCCCGGGTGTAGGGGTGGCGCGGGTTGCCGTACAGGTCCTCGCGGTCGGCGATCTCGACGATGCGGCCGAGGTACATGACGGCCACCCGCTGCGAGAAGTGCCGTACGACGGCCAGGTCGTGGGCGATGAAGAGGAACGCGATACCGAGCTCCTGCTGGACCTTCTGGAGCAGGTTGACGACCTGGGCCTGGATCGACACGTCGAGCGCGGAGACCGGCTCGTCGGCCACGATCAGCTTCGGTTCCAGGGCCAGCGCCCGGGCGACGCCGATGCGCTGGCGCTGGCCGCCGGAGAACTCGTGCGGGAAGCGGTTGTAGTGCTCGGGGTTGAGACCCACGATCTCCAGCAGCTCGCGCACCCGCGCCTCGCGACCGCCGGCCGGGTGGATGTCGTTGATCTCCATCGGTCCGGAGATGATCTTGCCGACCGTCTGACGCGGGTTCAGCGACGCGTACGGGTCCTGGAAGATCATCTGGATCTCGGAGCGGATCGGCGCCAGCTGCTTACGGCCCGCGTGCGTGATGTCCTCGCCGCGGTAGGAGATCCGGCCGCCCGTCGGCTCCAGCAGCCGGGTGATCAGCCGGCCCGTCGTCGACTTGCCGCAGCCGGACTCGCCGACCAGGCCCAGGCTCTCGCCCTCGGCGACCTGGAAGTCCAGCCCGTCGACGGCCTGCACGGCGCCGACCGTACGCCGGATCGGGAAGCCGCCCTTGATCGGAAAGTGCTTGGTGAGCCCGGAGACGTCCAGGAGGGGAGTGGTGCTGCTCATGGTGGTGAAATCCCGTCTCTTGTACGTCAGTTCGCGGCGCTGCCGGCGAGGTCTGTGAAGAACTCGGCGCGCTGGTCGGCGGTCAGGTGGCAGGCGGAACCCCGGCCGTTCGTGACCTCCAGCGGCGGCTGTTCCTTGGAGCACAGGCCCCCTTCGACCTTCTCGGCGAAGGTGCACCGGGGGTGGAAGCGGCAGCCCGTGGGCGGGTTCAGCAGCGAGGGCGGCGAACCGGGGATCGGGTTGAGCGGGATGTCCACCGGGTGTTCCAGGTTCGGCATCGAGCTCAGCAGGCCCAGCGTGTAGGGGTGCTGCGGACTCCGCAGGACCTCCCTCTTGGTGCCGCGCTCCACACACCGGCCGCCGTACATCACCAGTACGTCGTCGGCGATGTCGGCGATGACGCCCAGGTCGTGCGTGATGAAGACGATCGAGGTGCCGAACTCCTGCTGGAGGTCCTTGAGCAGGTCCATGATCTGCGCCTGCACGGTCACGTCGAGAGCCGTGGTCGGCTCGTCGGCGATCAGCAGCTCCGGGTCGCACACCAGCGCCATGGCGATCATCGCGCGCTGGCGCATACCGCCGGAGAAGAGGTGCGGGTAGTCGTCCACCCGGACCTCCGCCTGCGGGATCCCGACCCGCTTCAGCATCTCGATCGCCCGGGCCCGCGACTCCCTCTTGGAGGCGCCGGTGTGCTTGCGGTACACCTCACTGATCTGCTTGCCGACCGTGTGGTACGGCGACAGCGAGGCCAGCGCGTCCTGGAAGATCATCGACATCTTGTTGCCGCGCAGCCGCTCGAGCTCCTTCTCGGAGGCGGTCAGCAGCTCCTTGCCGTCCAGCAGGATTTCGCCCTCGATCGCCGTGCGGTCGCGGTCGTGCAGACCCAGGACGGCCAGGTTGGTGACCGACTTGCCGGAGCCCGACTCGCCCACGATGCCGAGCGTCTTGCCCTTCAACAGGTCGAAGGAGAGCCCGTCGACGGCCTTGACGATGCCGTCCTCGGTGGAGAAATGGACTTTCAGGTCCCTGACGGAGAGGAAGGGCTGCTGATCGGTGCTCGTCACGGGGACGCTCCTGGGGGGTGATGCGAGAGGTCGGGGGCGGGGCGGAGGTCAGGCGAGCCGGATCCGCGGGTCGATGAGGGCGTAGACGGCGTCCACGATGATGTTGAAGAAGACGATCGCGCCGGCCGCCAGGAGGGTCACGCCGAGCAGCATCGGCAGGTCGCTCTGGTCCACGGACTTCACCGCGAGCCGGCCGATGCCCGGGAGGCTGAAGGTCTGCTCGGTGATGATGGCGCCGCCGATCAGCGTGCCGAGGTCGATGCCGAACACCGTGACGATGGGGCCCATCGCGCCGCGCCAGGCGAACCGGAAGAACACGTTCGCCCGGGACAGGCCCTTGGCGCGGGCGGTACGGACGTAGTCCTCGGTCAGTTGCTCCACGAGCTGCGAGCGGGTCATACGGGTGTAGTTGGCGGTGAAGATGATCGCCAGGACCAGCCAGGGCAGCAGCAGTCCGGAGAACCAGGAGACCGGGTCGTCGCTGAAGGGGGTCCACGACGGCTGGTCGAGCCATCCCAGCTTTGCGACGAAGTAGTACATCGCGATGTAGCCGACGAAGTAGATCTGCAGCGACGAGCCGAGCAGCGACGCCGAACTGGCGAACTTGTCCAGGAACCTGCCCTGCTTGAGGGCCGCGAGCATGCCCGCGCCGACACCGAGGACCAGGAAGACGACGGCCGCGCCGAAGGCGAGCGAGAGGGTCGTCGGCAGGCGGTCCATGATCGTGTCGAAGACCGGCACGTTGTTGGCGAAGGAGTAACCGAAGCAGGGCGCGTCGCAGTACCCGTAACCGGCGTAGTCGCGACCGGCGAAGACGCCCTTCAGCCAGTACCAGTACTGCACCGGGATGGAGTGGTCGATGCCCAGGTTCTTCCGGATCTGCGCGAGGTTCTCAGGCGTGCAGTTCTTGCCGCAGGACATCATGGCGGGGTCACGCGGCACGGCGTAGAAGAGCCAGAAGGTGATGGCGCTGATGATCAACAGAATGACCATCGCGCCGATGACTCGGCGGACAAGGAAGCGGAACATGAGGCGTGACTTTCCGGACGGGGCGCCGTCGCCGCGGTAAGGAGAGGGGGGTGGGCCGCAGGGGGGGTGGCCATGGTGACGGCCACCCCCGGGGGGCGTGCGCTTACTTCTTGGCGTAGAGCTTGGAGAGCGCGACGCAGGTGTTGGCGCTGTCCCAGATGACGTTGCCGACCTTGGAGCCGTACAGGTAGTTGCGGATCTTGTGGTAGTCCGGCACCACCGCGGCCAGCTCCATGATCATCTTGTCGATGTTGCCCCAGGCCTTGTTGGCAGCCTTCGGGTCCGCGATCTGAGAAGCCGCGTCGATGGCCTTGTTGACGCTCGGGTCGTTCAGCTGGGCGTAGTTGCTGCGGCCGTCGCCGATGTTCTTGCCGCTCCAGCAGGGGTAGAACTGCGAGTAACCGCCCGGCCAGTCCGGGCTCCAGCCGGCCGCGAACAGGTCGAAGTCGTTGTCGATCTTTCCGATCTGGGTGTAGAAGGTCGACTTGTCGACCTGCTTGTTGACGACCGTGAAGCCGGCCGCTTCCAGCGCGTTCTTGATGGCGACGGCGGTCTTCACCGCGGTGTCCGACTGCTGGTAGGCGATGACCAGCTTCTGGCCGACCTTGCCGGCCTCCTTCAGCAGGGCCTTGGCCTTCGCCGGGTCGCCGCCCGGCTTCTTGTCCACGCCGTACAGGTCGAACTTGGTGTAGCCGGGCGTCACCGGGGCGAAGATCGTGGTGGCGATCTCCTGGCTGTAGGCGCCGCCGCCGATGGTCTGCAGCTGCTGGTGCGGCCAGGCGTAGTTGATGGCCTGGCGGACCTTGAGGTCCTTGACGCGGGTCATGTTGATCGGCCAGTAGTAGGTGACCGTGTCGACCGCGGTGAGGACACGCTTCTTCAGATCGGCGTTGGTGAGGACCTGGGCGATGCGCTCGGGCGCGACCTCGTTGAAGATCGGCACCGCGTACTGGTCGGTGCCCTTGTCCGCGATCCAGCGGTCGGTGGACGCCACCAGCTCGTAGCCCATCTGGAAGATGTACTTGTCCGGGTAGGCGTTGCGGATCGAGTCCGTCTTCGGGTCCCAGTGCTCGTTGCGCACGAAGGTCATCGACTTGCCGATGTTTCGGTTGTCGACCTTGTACGGGCCGCAGGAGATCGGCTGCTTGTCGTACTTCTCCTTGGTGTCGTGCTTCTTCGGCACCAGGGAGTAAGCGCGCATCGCGAGCGTGAAGTTGAAGTCGGCGCGGGCTTCCTTGAGACGGAAGGTGATGGTCTTGCCGTCGACCTCGATGGAGGCGAGGCTCTTGCCCTCGTACGGGCCCTTGTACTTGTCGCCGCCCACCAGGAAGTCCTGGACGTAGCGCGGACCCTCGGTGACGAAGGTGGCGAAGAGACGCTCGAAGGTGTGGCGGAGGTCGTCCGAGGAGATCTCGGCGCCGTCCTCCCACTTCAGACCGTCCTTCAGCGTGAAGGTCCAGGTCTTGCCGCCGTCCTTCATGGTGCCGGCGTCGGTCGCGGCGTCGCCGACCAGGGTGGCGTTGCCCTTGGCGTCCAGCTTGTAGCCGGTCAGACCGCGCATGATCGGCACGGTGATGGCGCCCTCGGTCGAGACGTAGATCTGCGCCGGGTCCATGTGGTCCATGTCGAACTGCTGGAGCGAGTAGATCGTCCCGCCCGTGACCGCGCCCGTCACCTCGGGGGCCGGACCGGTGGAGTCGGCCTTGGTGCCGACCGGGATCTCGACGGTCTTGGCCCCGGTGACTTTGGGGGCCTTGTCCTGCGAGGAGCCCCCCTCGTCGCCGCTGCTGCAGGCGCTCAGCACCGACGTCGACGCCGCGGCAACGCCGGTGGCGATGAGGAAGTTTCTGCGCGAGAAGGACATGCTGCCTGCCTTGAAGTGGGAGTGATGAGAGAGATCCGGCACCCCGGCGTCCTTGCCGTGGTCCTGAAGAGGGCCGGAGCTAGCGCTTGGACTTGGGGTCGAGTGCGTCACGCACCGAGTCGCCGAGCAGGTTGAACGCGAGGACGAAGATCACCATGGACAGGCCCGGGAAGAGCATGAAGGTGAGGTCCTCGGTGTAGAAACTTGCACCCCGCGCGATCATGACGCCCCAGTCCGGGGTCGGGTCGATCATGCCGACTCCGAGGAAGGCGAGACCCGCCTCAGCGGTGACGTACGCCGGGAGCATCAGCGTGGTCTGGATGATGATCGGCGTCCACAGGTTGGGCAGCAGCTCCTTGAAGACGATACGCCCCGGTGATGCACCCGTGACCTTCGCGGCCTCGACGAACTCCCGTTCACGCAGGCCCAGTACCTGGCCGCGCAGCAGTCGGGCGATGGACGCCCAGCCGAAGGCGGAGAGGACGATGATCAGAGCTGTGGCCCGCAGCCAGGTCGGGATCTCCTCGTCGGGGGCGACGAAGAGCCCGAACACGACCGGCATGAAGGCGATGAAGAAGAGCGTGGACGGGAACGACAGCAGGATGTCGATGACCCGACCCACGAGATAGTCCGTCTTTCCGCCGAGGTAGCCCGCGGTGGTGCCGATGACCACACCGAGGACCACGGTGAGCACGGTGGCGGCGAGCGCGATGCCCAGCGAGTTGCGGATCGCGTAGAGCAGGAAGGTGAAGACGTCGCGCCCCAGCTGGGGCTCGATGCCGAACCAGAACTCGGAGCTCATTCCGCCGTTCGGGCCTGACGGGTAGGCGAAGGGGTTCAGCAGCTCGGGGCGCTGGCTGGCGTACGTGGTGTATGGGTCCTTGCCGTACAGCTTGGCTATCAACGGAGCGGCGATGGCGATCACGAAGAAGAAGCCCACGGTGCACGCGGACATGACGCCCGTGCGGTCCCGCTTGAAGCGGTTCCACGCCAGCCGTCCGGGAGAGCGGCCCTCGCTGCCCTTGTGGGTGGAGGGCGTGGGCGACTTCTCGACGCTCTCGTCGGTCACCTCGAGCGGGGCAGCCGCTGATGGAGTTGGGGGGGTCATGGTGCTCCTGGCCCACGGGAGGGTCTGATGACTCCGCAGGGCACTCCCTACGGGCTACGCCGGACTTTTTCAACGCAATTCGTTCACGGTCAATAAATTCTGGACTCCCTTGGTCTTCTCTTTACTCTCTTTACCTGAGCTTGACCGTATCGTAGCTACGCGTGTAGCGCGCCGTGATCGTTCCGTGTCTGAATTCGGGCCAACTGCGCGAAACGGGCAAGGGGTTCGATATTCGGTCGCCTGGGTGTCGGAATGCGTACATCTCGGGGTCGCAATCCAACGGTTCGGCATCGGATGGTGAAGATCCGTTGCGCACTACACAGAAGATCCATTGTGACCTGCGAAGAAGATCCTTTTCGACCCCCCGGCAGGATCCTGCTGCCGGCGTCCGGCGCACTTGTGCCGTCCCCCGAATAGCCCCCCGATGGCCCCCTGTTGGCCGCGGCCCGTGTGCGTTATGCACCTTTATAAGTTGGTATTGGCCGGTAATGGTTCAGTGCTTCGGTGCTGACGGCACAGCGCTCAGGTAAAGCGCGGTCAATGAGGAGGCATCCCATGCGTGGAGCCACGCACGCCAAGTGGGCCGCATGCGCGGCGGCGGCAGCACTCGCGGCGACGGCCTGCGGGGGCGGGGGGAGCGACAGCGGCCAGGGCGGCGGTGGCGCCGCGCTCAGCTCCTCCTGGGGAGACCCGCAGAACCCGCTGGAGCCCGCCAACACCAACGAGGTGCAGGGCGGCAAGGTCCTCGACATGATCTTCCGGAGCCTGAAGAAGTACAACCCGGAGACCGGCGAGGCCGAGGACATGCTGGCCGAGAAGATCGAGACCACGGACTCCCAGAACTTCACCATCACCGTCAAGGACGGCTGGACGTTCAGCAATGGCGAAAAAGTGACGTCGAAATCATTCGTCGACGCCTGGAACTACGGTGCGAGTCTGAAGAACAACCAGAAGAACGCGTACTTTTTCGAGTACATCGACGGCTACACCGCGGTCCACCCCGCCGACGGCAGCGCGCAGAGCGCAGGTGCCCTCGCCGGGCTCAAGGTCGTCGACGACAAGACCTTCACCGTCAAGCTCAAGCAGAAGTTCTCCACCTTCCCCGACACCCTGGGCTACCCCGCCTACGCCCCGCTGCCCCAGGCCTTCTTCACCGACCACGCGGGCTGGCTGGAGAAACCGATCGGAAACGGGCCGTACACGATCGACTCCTACACCAAGGGCTCCCAGATGGCCCTGAAGAAGTGGGACGACTACCCCGGGGACGACAAGGCGCAGAACGGTGGCGTGACCCTGAAGGTCTACACCGACAACAACACCGCCTACACCGATCTGCTGGCCGGCAACCTCGACCTCGTCGACGACGTGCCCGCGGCCCAACTCAAGAACGTCAAGAACGACCTCGGCGACCGCTATCTGAACACCCCCGCCGGCATCATCCAGACCCTGGCCTTCCCCTTCTACGACAAGAAGTGGAACACCTCCGGCTCGGACAAGGTCCGCACCGGCCTGTCCCGGGCGATCGACCGCAAGCAGATCACGGAGACGATCTTCCAGAACACCCGCACCCCCGCCACCGACTGGACCTCCCCGGTGCTCGGCGAGGAGGGCGGCTTCAAGGAAGGCCTGTGCGGGGACGCCTGCGAGTACGACCCCGACGCGGCGAAGAAGCTCATCCAGGAGGGCGGCGGCCTGCCCGGCGGCCAGGTCAAGATCACATACAACGCGGACACCGGATCGCACAAACAGTGGGTCGACGCGGTCTGCAACTCGATCAACAACGCCCTCGACAACGACAAGGCCTGCGTCGGCAACCCGGTCGGCACGTTCGCGGACTTCCGCACCCAGATCGGCGACCGGAAGATGACCGGACCCTTCCGGGCGGGGTGGCAGATGGACTACCCCCTCATCCAGAACTTCCTCCAGCCGCTCTACTACACGAACGCCTCCTCCAACGACGGCAAGTGGTCCAACAAGGACTTCGACAAGCTCGTCGATGAGGCCAACGCCGAGACCGACACCGCCAAGGCCGTGGAGACCTTCCAGCAGGCCGAGGAGGTCGTCCGCGACAACATGGCCGCCATCCCGCTCTGGTACCAGAACGGCAGCGCCGGTTACTCGGATCGGCTCTCGAACGTCAAGCTCAACCCGTTCTCCGTCCCGGTGTACAACGAGATCAAGGTCAGCTGACCCGCCATGGGCCGGTACGTGATCCGGCGTCTGCTCCAGATGATCCCGGTGTTCATCGGCGCCACGCTGTTGATCTTCTTGATGGTGAACGTGATGGGCGACCCCATCGCGGGCCTGTGCGGTGACCGGCAGTGCGACCCGGCCACCGCCGCCCAGCTGAAGAAGGAGTTCGGTCTCGACAAGCCGGTCTGGCAGCAGTACCTGACCTACATGGGGAACGTCTTCACCGGAGACTTCGGTACGGCGTTCAACGGCCAGCCGGTCACCGAGTTGATGGCCACGGCGTTCCCGGTCACCATCCGGCTGACGATCGTCGCGATCGTCTTCGAGATCGTCATCGGCATCACCCTCGGCGTCGTGACGGGTCTGCGCCGGGGCCGGCCCGTCGACACCGGGGTCCTGCTCCTGACCCTCGTCGTGATCTCCGTCCCCACCTTCGTCACCGGCCTGCTGCTCCAGCTGCTGCTCGGCGTCGAATGGGGCTGGATCAAACCGTCGGTCTCCACCGAGGCCACCTTCGGCGAACTGATCGTGCCGGGCCTGGTGCTGGCCTCCGTCTCGCTGGCGTACGTCACCCGACTGACCCGTACCTCCATCGCGGAGAACCGACGGTCCGACTACGTACGGACGGCCGTCGCCAAGGGGCTGCCCCGCCGCCGGGTCGTCACCCGGCACCTGCTGCGCAACTCCCTCATCCCCGTGGTCACGTTCATCGGCACCGACATCGGCGCCCTGATGGGCGGCGCGATCGTCACCGAGCGCATCTTCAACATCCACGGCGTCGGCTTCCAGCTCTACCAGGGGATCCTCCGCCAGAACACCCAGACCGTCGTCGGCTTCGTGACCGTCCTCGTCCTGGTCTTCCTGGTGGCCAACCTGCTCGTCGACCTCCTGTACGCCGTACTCGACCCGAGGATCCGCTATGCCTGAGCCGACGCCGCCGGAGCACCACCTGCCGGGCGCGGGCCGCACCCCGGAGGACGGCGCCATCGCCGACACCGGCATGGGCGGTGCGATGGACCTGGCCACGGCGGAGGGGGAGACCTTGGAGGAGACGCCGGGCGGACCACCGAACGCGGGACCGTCGGAGCGGGAGGCGGCGGCCGTCTCGGGCGAACGGGCCCGGTCCCTCTGGTCCGACGCCTGGCGGGACCTGCGCCGCAACCCGGTCTTCATCATCGCCGGCCTGGTCATCGTCTTCCTGGTCTTCATCTCCCTGTGGCCCGGGGCCATCACCTGGCTGAGCCCCCTCAAGTGCGACCTCGCCAAGGCCCAGGAGGGCTCCCAGCCAGGCCATCCCTTCGGCTTCGACGGCCAGGGCTGCGACGTCTACACGCGCGTCGTCTACGGCGCCCGTACGTCCGTCACGGTCGGTGTCCTGGCCACCCTCGGCGTCGCCCTGCTCGGCAGCGTGCTGGGCGGGCTGGCCGGGTTCTTCGGCGGGGCGGGGGACTCGATCCTGTCCCGGATCACCGACATCTTCTTCGCCATTCCGGTCGTCCTCGGCGGCCTGGTCCTCCTCTCCGTGGTGACCAGCAACACGGTCTGGCCGGTGATCGGGTTCATGGTGCTGCTCGGCTGGCCCCAGATCTCCCGGATCGCCCGCGGCTCGGTGATCACCGCCAAACAGAACGACTACGTCCAGGCGGCCCGGGCCCTGGGCGCCTCCCCCTCCCGGCTGCTGCTGCGGCACATCGCGCCGAACGCGGTCGCCCCGGTGATCGTCGTGGCGACCATCGCGCTCGGCACGTTCATCGCACTGGAGGCGACCCTGTCCTACCTCGGCGTCGGACTGAAACCGCCGACCGTCTCCTGGGGCATCGACATCTCCGCCGCCTCGCCCTACATCCGCAACGCCCCGCACGCCCTGCTGTGGCCCTCGGGCGCCCTGGCCCTCACGGTCCTGGCGTTCATCATGCTCGGCGACGCGGTGCGCGACGCCCTCGACCCGAAGCTGAGGTGACGGGCGGATGCTGCTCGAAGTACGCGACCTGCACGTGGAGTTCCGCACCCGGGACGGGATCGCCAGGGCCGTCAACGGCGTCAGCTACGGCGTGGACGCGGGCGAGACCCTCGCCGTGCTCGGCGAGTCCGGCTCCGGCAAGTCCGTCACCGCCCAGGCGATCATGGGCATCCTCGACATGCCGCCCGGCCGGATCACCGGCGGCGAGATCCTGTTCCGGGGCGACGACCTGCTGCGGCTCAAGGAGGAGGAGCGCCGGAAGGTCCGCGGCGCCGAGATGGCCATGATCTTCCAGGACGCCCTGTCCTCGCTGAACCCCGTGCTGTCGGTCGGCGACCAGCTCGGCGAGATGTTCGTCGTGCACCGGGGGCTGTCGAGGAAGGACGCGCGGGCCAAGGCCGTGGAGCTGATGGACCGCGTCCGCATCCCGGGCGCCCGGGAACGGGTCAGGGACTACCCGCACCAGTTCTCCGGCGGTATGCGCCAGCGCATCATGATCGCGATGGCGATGGCCCTGGAACCGGCGCTCATCATCGCCGACGAACCCACCACCGCCCTCGACGTCACCGTCCAGGCCCAGGTCATGGACCTGCTGGCGGAGCTCCAGCGCGAGTACCACATGGGCCTGATCCTCATCACCCACGACCTGGGCGTGGTCGCGGACGTGGCCGACCGGATCGCGGTCATGTACGCCGGCCGGATCGTCGAGTCGGCGCCGGTGCACGACATCTACAAGGCGCCGGCCCACCCCTACACCCGCGGCCTGCTCGACTCCATCCCGCGCCTGGACCAGAAGGGCCAGGAGCTCTACGCCATCAAGGGTCTGCCGCCGAACCTCATGCACATCCCGCCCGGCTGCGCCTTCAACCCCCGTTGTCCGATGGCCCAGGACGTGTGCCGTACGGACGTACCCCCGCTGTACGAGGTCGACGAGGGCGACGGGTCCGACGCCGACCGCACGAGCGCGTGTCACTTCTGGAGGGAGTGCCTGCATGGCTAGTTCCTCGTCGGCCGAGCCGATCCTCGAAGTGAACGGGCTGGTCAAGCACTACCCGCTCACGCAGGGCATCCTCTTCAGGAAGCAGGTCGGCGCGGTGAAGGCCGTCGACGGCGTCGACTTCACCCTCCATCGCGGCGAGACCCTGGGCATCGTCGGGGAGTCCGGCTGCGGCAAGTCCACGGTCGCCAAGATGCTGGTCAACCTGGAGAAGCCGACGGCGGGGGAGATCCGCTACAAGGGCGAGAACATCACCGGCCTGTCGGGCAAGGCGATGCGGGCGGTCCGGCGCAACATCCAGATGGTCTTCCAGGACCCGTACACCTCCCTCAACCCGCGCATGACGGTGGGCGACATCATCGGGGAGCCGTATGAGATCCACCCCGAGGTGGCGCCCAAGGGCGACCGGCGCAGACAGGTCCAGGACCTGCTGGACGTCGTCGGGCTCAACCCCGAGTACATCAACCGCTACCCGCACCAGTTCTCCGGCGGCCAGCGGCAGCGCATCGGCATCGCGCGGGGACTGGCGCTGCGCCCGGAGGTGATCGTCGCCGACGAACCGGTGTCCGCGCTGGACGTGTCGGTCCAGGCGCAGGTGATCAACCTGCTGGACCGGTTGCAGAGCGAGTTCGACCTCTCCTACCTCTTCATCGCCCACGACCTCTCGATCGTGCGCCACATCTCGGACCGGGTGGGGGTGATGTACCTCGGCCGGATCGTGGAGATCGGCCGCGACGCCGAGATCTACGACCATCCGACGCACCCGTACACCCAGGCCCTGCTGTCCGCGGTCCCCGTTCCCGACCCGGAGGCGCGGGAGCACCGGGAGCGGATCATCCTGGCGGGCGACGTCCCGTCCCCGACGAACATCCCCTCCGGCTGCCGCTTCCGCACCCGCTGCTGGAAGGCGCGGGAGCGGTGCGCGCTGGAGGTGCCGGTGCTGGCGGTGCCGGCGGAGTTCCGGCTCGCGACCGGCCCCGCGGCCCACGACTCGGCATGTCACTTCGCGGAGGAGAAACAGGTGGTCCCGCCGGAGGAACCACCGGGTGATCACGTCGCCGACGGCGCATAGCGCCGCATATGCGCAGCAACCGCGTTAACACGCAGGCAACTTGACCGACCCGATTCCGATATACGGACGCGTCAGGGTGAACAGCGTACGGCCGTGCGGGTGCCGTAAACGGGCCGGGAGCGCCATGTCTCCCGGCCCGTTTTTTTTCGCCTAGCCGAGGCCCAGGGCGCGCCTGAGGAAGTCCACCTGGAGCAGCAGCAGGTTCTCCGCGACCTGTTCCTGCGGGGTCATGTGGGTGACGCCGGACAGGGGCAGCACCTCGTGCGGGCGGCCGGCGGCCAGCAGGGCCGAGGACAGCCGCAGGGCGTGGGCGACGACCACGTTGTCGTCGGCCAGGCCGTGGACGATCATCAGCGGGCGATGGGGGTCGGCGGGCGAGGAGAGCCCCTCGTCGGTGACGAGCGAGCTCTTCGCGTACGCCTCCGGGGACGTGGCCGGGTCGCCCAGGTACCGCTCGGTGTAGTGGGTGTCGTAGAGCCGCCAGTCGGTCACCGGGGCGCCCGCGATGCCCGCGTGGAAGACGTCGGGCCGGCGCAGCACCGCGAGGGCCGCGAGCCAGCCGCCGTAGGACCAGCCCCGGATGGCCACGCGGGAGAGGTCGAGGGGATGGCGCTCGGCCAGATCCCGCAGTGCCTCGATCTGGTCGTCGAGGCTGACCGTGAGGTCCCGGTGGATCGCCTTCTCCCACCCGGGGGAGCGGCCCGGGGTGCCCCGTCCGTCGGCGACGACCACCGCGAAACCCTGGTCGGCGAACCACTGCGAGGTCAGGTGCGCGTTGTGCGCGGCGAGGACCCGGGGGCCGTGCGGGCCGCCGTAGGGATCCATGAGGACGGGCAGGGGGGTGTCACCGACGTAGTCCGTAGGCATGAGCACGGCGCACGGGATGCGTCGTGCGCCCCCCTGGGTGAGGAGCACGCGGGGGGTCAGGCCGGGATCCGCCGCGTGGGAACGGACGGTCGCCGCGGGCTTCCCGTCGCGCAGTACCCGCGCCACGCCGCCCGGCCGGTCGAGCACCGCCGACACCAGGACGGTCACGTTCCCCGCGCGCACCGCCGAGTGCACCCCCGGCTCCTGCGAAAGGCGCTCGACGCCGAGTTCGTTGACCCGGTAGACGTGCACCTCACCGGTTTCCGGCGCTGCCGCGTCCACCCCCGCCGAGGCGGCGACCAGCACGTCGTCGGCCGTCACGTCCAGCACCGCCCGCACGTGCAACTGGGCTCCCGTCAGCGGGCGTTCGCCGACCGCGAGGACCCGGGCGCCGCCCTCGTCGGCGATCCTGACGAGTTGTCCCGACGGACTCCAGCACGGCACGCCAGGGAAAAGTTCCAGCCAAATCCGATCTTCGTCGGCGTGCACCATCCGGGTCGCCCCCGAGTCGGTGTCCACCGCCAGGAACAGCTGACTGCGCTGGTCGCGCGCCTGTACGAGCAGCAGCGGCGCTCCTGCCCCTGACCAGTGCACTCGCGCCAGATACGGATAGCGCGCCCGGTCCCAGACGACCTCCGTACGCACCCCGTCGAGCCCGAACACGAACAGCCGCACCTCGGCGTTGGCCGTCCCGGCAGCCGGATAGGGCACGTGTTGTGGGTCACGTTTCGGCTGGGCCGGATCGGAGATCCACCACCGCTCCACCGGCGTGTCGTCCACGCGTGTGACCAGCAGCCGGTCCGATTCCGGAGACCACCAGAACCCGCGCGAACGGTCCATCTCCTCGGCCGCGATGAACTCGGCCAATCCATAGGAAACCGTGTCCGATTCCGGCTCCGCGACCGCCCGGTCGTCCTCACCCTCGGCGCCCACCACCCGCAGAGCGCCCCCGACGACATAGGCGACGAGCCGCCCGTCGGGGGACGGCCGGGGGTCGATCACCGGCCCGGGAACCGCGAGTTCGGCCGCCGTCCCGGCCCGCAGTTCCGCCGTGAAAAGCCGCCCTGACAAGGCGAAAGACGCCAGCTCGACCGCGCCGTCGGTGGCATAGCCGACGATCCCGGCACCGCCCTCACGGCTGCGCTCGCGGCGGGCGCGCTCCTCGGGGGAGAGGTCCTCCGAGGTGCCGCCGAGGAGGGCGTGCGGGTCGGCGGCCGGACGCTCCGTACCGTCCGCCGGATCCAGGACCCACAGCGCGCCCGCGCGGTCCGTGCCGGAGCCGGAGCGCAGGAACACGACCCGGGAGCTGTCGGGAGCCACCGTGAACGAACGCGGCGCGCCGAGGGTGAAACGCTGGGTGCGGGCGTGCCTGCGGGGAAAGGAGTCGGACTCGGTCGTCATCCCCCGACCATATTGGCCATGCGACCCCCTTGTGCGGCTGTGCGCCGAGAGATGCGCGCCCACACATAGTTATGATCACTAGCGCTGTGTGGGTATGAACCTGCTGGCTGATGTATGGATTTACGAGTCCCCTTGTTCTGCTTCTGCCCCCATGTTCCCGGGTCCTTGGAGGTGAACCGCCGTGGCACTCTCGATTTCGGCGGTGGTGCTGCTGGCGATCGTCGTCTTCTTGCTGGTCAAGAAGTCGGGACTGAAGGGCGGTCACGCGGTTGTCTGCATCCTGCTCGGCTTCTACCTCGCGTCCTCGACGATCGCGCCGACGATCAGCGACCTGACGACGAGCGTGGCGAGCATGATCGGCAGCATCAAGTTCTGACGCGTGCCGACCCTGCGTCTGCCCCTGCGCGGGAGATGTAATCCCGCCTCGTAGGGTTGGCACCATGACGGAACTCCCCTCCCCCAACCTCCGGCCGGGGGGACCCCCATCTCGCGCCGCCCGGCGTCTGCTGCTGGTGCACGCGCACCCGGACGACGAGTCGATCAACAACGGCGCGACCATGGCCCGGTACGCGGCCGAGGGGGCCCGGGTGACCCTGGTCACCTGCACCCTCGGTGAACGCGGTGAGGTCATCCCGCCCGAGCTGAGGCACCTGACCGGCGCCGCCCTCGGGGAGCACCGGCGGCGTGAACTGGCGGCGGCCATGGCCGAACTCGGCGTCGACGACTTCCGCCAGCTCGGCGGCGTCGGCCGCTACGGCGACTCCGGGATGATGGGCCTCTCCGACAACGACGACCCCACCTGCTTCTGGCAGGCCGACGTCGACGAGGCCGCCGGGTTCCTCGTCCAGGTCATTCTCGAGGTGCGCCCCCAGGTCCTCGTCACCTACGACGACGACGGCGGTTACGGCCACCCCGACCACATCCAGGCCCATCGCGTCGCCATGCGGGCGGCGGAGCTGGCCGAGGGCGCCGGGTGGCGCATCCCCAAGGTGTACTGGAACCGCGTCCCGCGCTCCGTGGCCGAGGTGGCCTTCGCCCGGCTCCAGGAGGAGCTGCCGGGGCTGCCCTTCGCCAAGAGCGCCGGCGTCCCCGACGTGCCGGGTGTGGTGGACGACGACCGGGTCACCGCCGAGATCGACGGCGGCCGCGCGTACGCCGCCGCCAAGGCCGCCGCGATGCGCGCGCACGCCACCCAGGTCGAAGTCGCGCCCGGTGAGCGGTACTTCGCCCTCTCCAACGAGCTCGCGCAGCCCCTGTTCCCGACCGAGTACTACGAACTCGTACGCGGGGAGCCCGCTCAGGAGAGCCAGGGAGGCCGCGGGAGACGGAAGAGGGAGACCGACCTGTTCGCCGGTACCGGCGACGCGGCGGGGGTGGCGTGATGTCCGACCGTGGTTCCATGCTCGCCCAGCCCCTGCGGATGCCTCCCGCCGGACGGATCGCCGCCCATGTGGGGCTCCTGCTGCTCGGCGCGGTCGCCGGTCTCGCCGGGGCGCTCGTCCAGGCCGGCTGGTTCCCGGGCGGACTGCTCCTCGCGCTCGCCGGCGCCGCCGGGCTGTTCCTCGGCGGGGCGCGGGCGCTCGGCAGCCGTGCCGGGGCCGTCGCACCCGCCGCCGGCTGGATGATCTCCGTCATCCTGTGCACCGCGGGCCGTCCCGAAGGTGACTTCCTGTTCGGCGCGGGAGGCGGTTCCTACCTCTTCCTGCTCGGCGGCATGGCACTTGCTGTGATCTGCGCCACCATTGGTTCGGGGCGGCAACCGGTCGGTCGCGACGTCCGACTTGGCAAGTGACGTACCACTTCACCGTGGCGTGCCGGTGGGAGTCCCGTGCGGGTTTCCCCGGCGGTCGTGGGATACGGGCCAGAAGTGGCCAGTATGGTGGTGCGCGCCGCCGAGCTGCCCGTGAGGCCGTGCGGGCGGCGGAGCCAACCTGGAGAACCTGCCTTGAGTCGTGAAACTGACAGTCCGTCCTCCGGGCCCAACGGGCGCGGCGGAGCCGCATACCCCTCGGGCACGCCGCCGTACGGCACCCCCGTGGTGTCCGACGGCGGCGCGGACGCGGGCCGTTCGTCCGCGCAGCCGGAGGAACGCAAGACCGAGACCACGCTGACGACCCGGATCCGCATCAACATCCCCGGTTCGCGGCCCATTCCGCCGGTCGTGATGCGCACGCCCGTCGCGGACGCGGAGGGCAAGGGCGGTGACAGCCCCGAAGGCAACGCCCAGGCCGGTGCCGACGCGCAGTCGGCGCCGTCCGCGCCCGCCGTCGGCCACTCCTCGTCCGACACGGGCTCGTTCGAGCTGCCCGCCGAACCCGCGCCCGCCGCGGAGACGAGCAACTGGTTCGCGCCCCGCAAGTCCGGGCCTGCCAAGGGCGGTCAGGGCGGCGGCGCCAGCAACGGCGCGGGTCTGCCGGGCGGTTCGGCCGCCGGGACCGCCGCACCCGCGGGTCCCTCCGCTCCCCCCGCCGGCGCGGCGGGACCGGGTGCCGGGAGCGGTGCCGGTGCCGGGGCCGGTGCGCCAGGTGGCGCGCGGCCGGGCAACGGGCGTCCCGGCGGTGTGGTCGGTTCCATGAGCGTGCCGGGCGGTGCCCGCCCCGGCGGCACCAACGGCGCCGGTATCCCCGGTGGCGCCACCGGCGGTCCCGTGGCTCCGGGGCACGGCGGTGGAACGGGCTCCTTCGACGTGACCGAGGCGCTCGCCGCTGGCCCGCTCGGCAACACCTCACGACCGAGCCAGGGTCAGGGGCCAGGTCAGGGCCAGGGACCGGCGCAGAACCAGGGACCGGCGCAGGGCGCGGGCGGTGCCGAGCCGCGTCGCGACAACCTGCCGTACTTCTCCGACAACGGCCAGAACGGCTTCGGCGTGCCGAACGGCACGCCCGGCCAGGGTGATCAGGGCGGCCTCCCGGCCGGCCCGGGGGGCCCCGGTGGCTCCTACGACTTCAACGGCCCGGACGGACCCGGTGGTCCCGGCGGCCGGGGCGGCCCGCAGGGCGGCCCCGCGGGCCCGACCGGCGGTCCGGTCACGGGCGACGGCCCGATGGTGCCCCCGGTGGGCGGCAACCCGCACGGCGCGGCCGGTGCCCCCGGCGTGACCCGGCCTCCCGGCGCTCCGGGTGCGACTCGCGCCCCCGGCATCACCGGCGGACCCGGCATCACCGGCGCCCCCGGCATCACCGGCGCCCCCGGCATCACCGGCGCCCCCGGCGCGCCTTCCGGTCCTGGTGGCCCCGGCGGTCCGAACGGCCGTGGCGGTCCGGGTGGTCCGGCAGGTCCCGGCGGTCCGCGTGCCGCCGGCCCCGGTACCGGTCGCCTGCCCGGCGGTGGCCTGAGCGACGACACCGCGATCCTCACCCCGCAGAAGCCCGCCCCCGAACCGGGCGCGGGCGGCTACGGCGGACGTCCCGTCGACAACGTCTCCGGGCACACCGTCACCAGCGGCATCCCCGTCGTGCCCGGCGGCCAGGGCGGTACGCGCACCGACGGGCCGCTGCCGCACACCCCGCCGAAGGGGCCGGAGCCGGCCACGCGGAGCACGCCCGCCGGCGACTCCCGGAACGCCAAGAAGAAAAAGAAGAAGGGCCGCAGCAAGCTGCCGCTGCTCGGCGGACTGGTGGTCGTCGCGGGGATCGGCGTCTACGGCGCCGGCCTGCTGATGAACCACTCCGACGTGCCCAAGGGCACCACCGTGCTCGGCGTCGACATCGGCGGCGGCACCAGCGACGACGCCGTCAAGAAGCTCGACGACGCCTTCGGCAAGCGGGACACCCAGGCGCTGAAGCTGTCCGTGGGCGGCGACACCGTCACCCTCAAGCCGGACCAGGCGGGCCTCCAGTTCGACATGCAGGCCACGGTCGACGACGCGGCCAAGAGCGACTACAACCCGGTCTCCGTCATCGGCTCGCTGTTCGGGCAGCACCGTGAGGTCGAACCCGCGATGCCGGTCGACGAGGAGAAGCTCCAGGCGGCCCTCGCGTCCGCCGCGGGCGGCTCCGGCTCGGCCACCGACGGCACGATCAAGTTCCAGTCCGGCAAGGCCGTCGCCGTCTACGGCAAGGCCGGCAAGGGCGTCGACGCGGCGAAGGCCCAGGATGCCGTCGTCGAGGCCTATCGCACCCAGGTGGAGACCGGCAAGGCCACCGCGGTGAAGGTCCCGACGACCGACAAGCAGCCGACGATCTCCGATGCCGAGGTCGACCGGATGATGAAGGAGTTCGCCGAACCGGCGATGTCCGGCAAGGTCACCGTCATGACCGACGCGGCGCACTCGGTCTCCTTCACCCCGAAGAACACACTGTGGAAGTTCCTCCAGGTCAAGGCGGTCAACGGCAAGCTCGTCGAGAGCTACGACCAGGCCGCGCTGACCGAGCTCTACGGCGGCACCTTCAACGGTGTGCTGATCACCCGCGGCACCGGCCAGAAGACGGCCGTCACGGTCCAGGACGTCATCGGCGCCCTGCGCCCGGCCCTGAAGAGCGAGACGGACCGGACCGGCGTCATCGACACCGACCCGAGCTGACCCCAGGGCAGTACCGCATGACATCTGTCATGCGGTACTGGGGACGGCGGACACTGTCGGCCACCCGGCCTCCGGAGCGACGATCGCTGTCATGACGACGACAGCACCGGTGGTCGGGTTCGACCAGGTGAGCAAGAGTTTCGGCGACGTACGGGCCGTGGACGGCCTGACGCTCGCGCTGCGCCCGGGGGAGACCGTGGCGCTGCTGGGGCCCAACGGGGCGGGCAAGTCGACCACCCTCGACCTGCTCCTCGGCCTCAAGCAGCCCGACAGCGGCACGGTCCGCGTCCTCGGCACCGGCCCGCGCGAGGCGATCGTCGCCGGCCGGGTCGGCGCGATGCTGCAGTCCGGCGGCCTGATGGACGAGGTCACGGTCGCCGAACTGGTCAGGCTGGCCTGCGGACTGCACCCGAAGCCGTACCGGGCCGCCGACGTGCTGGCCCGCGCGGGCATCACGCAGATCGCCGACCGCAAGGTCGACAAGCTCTCCGGCGGCCAGGCCCAGCGGGTCCGGTTCGCCCTCGCCACCGCCGGCGACAGCGACCTCATCGTCCTGGACGAGCCCACCACCGGCATGGACGTCACCACCCGGCAGGCGTTCTGGGCCACCATGCGCGAGCAGGCCGACCAGGGCCGCACCGTCCTGTTCGCCACCCACTACCTCGAAGAGGCGGACGCGATCGCCGACCGGGTGCTGGTCCTGCACCGTGGCCGGCTGCTGGCCGACGGCACGGCGGCCGAGATCAAGGCGAAGGCGGGGGCACGCAGGATCGCCTTCGACCTGGAGGACGGGATCGACGAGGCAGCCCTGCGCGCCCTGCCCTTCCTCACCACCCTGGACGTTTCCGGCCGGACCGTGCGCATCCAGTCCACCGACGCCGACGCCACCGTCCACGCGGTCTACGGCCTCGGCCTCTACCCCCGCAACCTCGAGGTCGCCGGG
This sequence comes from Streptomyces sp. NPDC088157, assembly GCF_044741545.1. Classification (NCBI taxonomy): domain Bacteria; kingdom Bacillati; phylum Actinomycetota; class Actinomycetes; order Kitasatosporales; family Streptomycetaceae; genus Streptomyces; species Streptomyces sp. NPDC088157. Next base: position 683,499 of record NZ_JBIUSU010000002.1, on the reverse strand, counting down.
CTCGGCCTGGAACAGGCCTTCGTCGCCCTCACCACCGCCGAGGAGGCGAAGACCAGGTGAACGGCCTGATCAAGCTGGAACTCACCCGCGCCCTGCGCAACCGCAAGTTCCTGTTCTTCTCGGTGATCTACCCGTCCGTCCTGTTCCTGCTCATCGCGGGCAGCGCCGACAGCACGGAGAAGGTCGACGGCACGGGCCTGACCCTGCCGACCTACATGATGGTCTCGATGGCCTCCTTCGGCGCCCTCACGGCCGTCCTGATGGGCAACAGCGAACGCATCGCCAAGGAGCGCCAGAGCGGCTGGGTACGGCAGCTGCGCCTGACCACGCTCCCGGGCCGTGGCTACGTCCTCGCGAAGACGGCGAGCGCGGCCGTGGTCAGCCTGCCCTCCATCGTCGTCGTCTTCGCCGTGGCCGCGGCCGTGAAGGGCGTACGGCTGGACGCCTGGCAGTGGTGCGCCCTCACCGGAGCGATCTGGGCCGGCAGCCTCGTCTTCGCCGCCCTGGGCGTGGCGATCGGCTACCTCGCGAACGGGGACGCGGTCCGCCCGATCACGATGATCACCTACTTCGGACTGTCGATCCTCGGCGGCCTGTGGATGCCGACGACGACCTTCCCGACCTGGTTGCAGGACATAGCCAAGTGGGTGCCGACGCACGCGTACGCTGCCCTGGGGCAGTCCATCGAACAGAGTCAGGCCCCGCACGCCAAGGACATCGTCATCCTGGCCGTCTTCTTCGCCCTGTTCACGGGCGGCGCGGCCTGGCTGTACCGGAAGGACACGCTGAAGGCGTGAGCGCCATGACGGACGACCTGCTGTCTGAGAAGGCCCGGCGGGAGTCGCCGGTCGCGCTGGGCCGGACCGCCCGCACCACGCGCGAGCTGTGGCGGCGCAAGCTGCTGTGGATCGGCGTCTGGCTGGTCTTCCTCAGCTCGCCGGTGCACGACCTCGTCGCCGGTGACCACAGTACCGGCGGCACGGTGGCCGGCTGGCTGGGCCTGGCGGTCTTCGTCACCGTCTACCTGTCGCTGCTCTTCCGGGACATGGGAGCCGAGCCCTACCCCGACAAGCTCGTCGCCGCCCTGATCGGCTCCATGGCGGTGCTCGCCACCGTCCTCTGTCTCACCCTCGGCTCCGCCTGGCTCGGCCTGTACTGCTATGTCTCCGTGGCGTGCGGGATGGTGCTCCCGCTGCGGGTGGCGTTCTGGACGATCCCGGGCACGGCCGCGGTGATGCTCCTCGTCGGCCTGCGCACCGACGAGGAGGAGGCGCTGAACCTTCTCCTCCTGGTCCTGCTCATCGGCTTCGCGATGACAGGGGTGAGCCAACTGGTCCGCACGACGGTGGAGTTGCGCAAGGCCCGCGCCACGGTCGCCCAGCTCGCCGCCAACGAGGAACGGCTGCGCCTGGCCAGGGACCTGCACGACCTGCTGGGCCACTCGCTCTCCCTGATCACCCTCAAGAGCGAGCTGGCCGGCCGTATGCTCCCCGGCCACCCCGACAAGGCCGCCCAGCAGGTCGCCGACATCGAACAGGTCAGCCGTCAGGCCCTGGTGGACGTCCGCGAGGCCGTCACCGGCTACCGGCGCCCCCGCCTGGCCGCCGAACTGGCGGGCACCCAGGTCGCGTTGACGGCGGCCGGCATCACCGCCGCGATCCCCGCCGAACCCGACCTCGACGGCGTCACCGAGGAGAGCGAGTCCGCTCTCGCCTGGACCCTGCGCGAGGCGGTCACCAACGTCGTACGGCACAGCGGCGGCACCCGCTGCACGGTGGACCTCGTGCGACGCCAGACCCTGGACGGCCCCGTCCTCGAACTCACCGTCGAGGACGACGGATCCGGCGGCTCGGGCAAGGGCCCCGGCAACGGCCTCACCGGCCTCACCGAGCGCCTGACGAAGGCCGGCGGCACCCTTGAGGCGGGGCGCGTCAAGCGCGGCTTCCGACTGACCGCCCGGGTCCCGACGGGGCAGCTGCCGGACGTAGGATCCCGCTCATGACTCGTGGCACGATCAAGGTCCTGCTGGCCGAGGACCAGTCGATGGTCCGCGAGGCCCTGGCGGCCCTGCTCGGCCTGGAGGACGACATCGAGGTGGTCGCCCAGGTGGCGCGCGGCGACGAGGTCCTCGCGGCCGCCCGGGCCCACGACGTCGACGTGGCCCTCCTCGACATCGAGATGCCGGGCGCGACGGGCATCGAGGCCGCGGCGCAACTCCACAAGGAACTCCCGCGGTTGAAGCTGGTCGTCCTCACGACCTTCGGCCGCCCCGGCTATCTGCGCAGCGCGATGGAGGCCGGCGCCGACGCCTTCCTCGTCAAGGACGCCCCCGCGGCCCAACTCGCGGCGGCGGTCCGCAAGGTCCTGGCGGGCGAGCGGGTCATCGACCCCACGCTCGCGGCAGCCGCCCTGGCGGGCGGCGCCAACCCCCTCACCGATCGCGAACGCGAGGTGCTGCGCGCGGCGGCCGACGGTTCGACCAACGCGGAACTGGCAGCGGCCCTGCACCTGTCCCAGGGCACGGTCCGCAACTACCTCTCCACGGCGATACAGAAACTGGCGGTACGCAACAGGGCGGAGGCGGTGCGGACCGCGAGGGACAAGGGCTGGCTGTGAGGGGCGGCCGGACGCGGCGGGTTCCCGCCGACGGTTCGCCACCGAGGGCCGCGCCGAGGCCGCCGGGAGACGGCCCGGGGCAGCGCCCCGAAAGCCTCTGGTGGAACCTCGTCGTCGGACCTCAGTTCAACATGGCCCGCGCGGCGAACGCCTCCTTGCGCACCCGCTCGGCGGCCCCCTCGTCCACGACCTCCACCAGCCCCGCGTACTCCTCCAGTTCGGCCGCCCCGCCGACGAAGTCCCCGCGCTGAACCAGCAACTGCCCCTTCTCGTACCGCAACCGAGCCGGATGCGAGGGCACGGCCAACGCCAACTCCACGGCCCACAGGGCGACATCCGACCGTTCCGGCCGGGCCGTGGCCCACGAGCGGATGTTGTTCAGGATCCGCATCACGACCTCCAACGGCTCCGCCGGGGTCAGCATCGACGGCTCGAGACGCGCCCCCGTCGCCCCGGTGACCAGCGACTCCGCGTCCTCGCCGGACAGGATCCGGCCCCCGTCGAAGGGATCGACGAGCACCTGCCGCCCGAGGTCCGCGGGCGGTCCGAACCCCACCACGAAGTGCCCGGGCAACGCGACCCCGTACACCGGCGCCCCGGCCCGCCGCGCCACCTCCACCCACACCACGGACAGCAGGATCGGCAAGCCCCGCCGTCGTACCAGCACCTGATGCAGCAGCGAGGACTCCAGCCGCTCGTAGTCCGCGGCCGAGCCGCGGAACCCGTACCGTTCGCCGAGCAGCTCCCGCAGCGCCTCCGCCCACGCCCGCGGCCCGCCGGGCCGGTACGGCAGCTGTCCGGCCAGCCGGTCCAGCTCGATCTGCGCGGCGTCCAGCGCGGCCTCGTCCAGCTCCGGGTCCGGCTGCGCGCCGATCAACAGGCACAGCAGCGCCAGATCGGGCCGCTCGGCCCGGGCCTCCTCGGCGAACCGCCTCCGCGCCTCCCCCATACCGAACCCGCTCACGGAAGCTCCGCCGAGGACCCCGCCGATGATTCCGGCGAGGGGCCGGACGAAGGCTCGGACGCGGATTCCGGGGAAGTTCCTGGCGTGAGTCGCGGTGGGGGCTTCGACGCGGATTTCGGGGAAGTTCCTGGCGTGAGTCCCGGTGGGGGTTCGGACGCGGATTCCGGCGAAGCCCCCCGCGCCACTCCCGGCAGGGGCTCCGACGCGGACTCGGGCGAGGTTTCCGGAGTGTCCGGAGTTTCCGGCGACGGCTCTCGATAGTGGTGGTACGCGTGATGCGCGGCGAAGCCCATACCGGCGTACAGCGCCCGTGCCCCGGCGTTGTCCTCCTCCACCTGCAGCCAGGCCGCCGACGCCCCCTCGTCCAGCGCCCGCCGGGCGAGCGCGGTCATCACGACGGTGGCCAGCCCCCGCCGCCGCTGCGCCGGATCGACCTCGACCGCCGCGAACCCGGCCCACCGCCCGTCCACGACACACCTGCCGATGGCGGCGGGAGCCCCGCCGGACACCCCGGGCACGGACGCGAACCACACCGACGGCCCGCCGCCACTCTCGGCTTCGCCCGGGCGGGGGGACCCCCCTCCCAGCACCTTCAGGGCCACCTCGCTCACCCCCTTCCGCTGATACCGGGCCAGCCACGCCTCGTCGGCCTCCCTGGCCAGGACCACACCCTCAGGCTCCGCCCGGTCGGCAAGGGGCGCCAGTGCCCCGACCCACAACTCGGCGGTCACCTCACGCACCCACCCGCGCCGCTCCAGCTCCGCGCACAGCAGCTCCTGGGTGCCCTCGGCTCCCGTCGCGGTCTGCACATAGGCGGGCAGCCCACGCTCGCCGTACCACCGCCGTACGACGTCCAGGGCCTCGTCGAGCGGGACGCCCGGGTCGCCGAGCGGCAGCACCGAGTTGGCCCGGCGAGTGAAACCGGCGGCGGCCCGCAGCTCCCACCCGCCGAGCCGCGCGCTCTCCTGCGGAGGCCAGGCCCGGGCGGCGACCTGGGCGAGCTCCTCGTAGCCGGCGGACGGGCCCCGGCGGCGGGCCGGGGCGGCCGGCACGACCTTCCCGGCGACCAGCGAGGACGCGTCAACGCGGACGCTCTCCCCGCTCTTCCGTGTGATCACCAGCACATCGTCGTTCCATGATGTGAGAACACCGACCGTGTCGGTGAATTTCCCCCCGGGGGGCCCACCGTCGACCAAGCATCGTACGGAGACACGTTTTCCCACGTCAGCAGTGGTGATGCGGACCTCGAGGCGTCCGGCGGCCGAGATTTCCACAGGTCAGTTCACCCCTCCTGTTCGGATCTTGCCCAGGAACGGAGATACTAGAGGCGGGCATCGACGACGCCGCGCTCCCGCGCGCCAGGCGGCGGAGCCTGAGGAGGCCCGCCGGCGCCCTACCGAGGAGGAACGACAGCGTGACTTACGTCATCGCGCAGCCTTGTGTCGACGTCAAGGACAAGGCGTGCATCGAGGAGTGCCCGGTCGACTGCATCTACGAGGGCCAGCGGTCCTTGTACATCCACCCGGACGAATGCGTCGACTGCGGTGCCTGTGAGCCGGTCTGCCCGGTCGAGGCGATCTTCTACGAGGACGACACTCCGGAGGAGTGGAAGGACTACTACAAGGCGAACGTCGAGTTCTTCGACGAGCTCGGCTCGCCCGGCGGTGCAAGCAAGCTGGGTCTGATCGAGCGCGACCACCCCTTCGTCGCCGCGCTCCCGCCGCAGAACCAGTAGAGCGGCCCGCACCCTCCCCCAGTTCTCGGACGCGTTCGGACCGGGGGACCCCCGTCGCCCCGGTCCCGTACGGCCTGATCACCTCAGACCGCCGTGCGGGGCCGAGGCGTTTGCCGGAGGGCCCGCTGCCGTACAGAAAGTGAGCCAGAAGCCGTGTCCGCAGTCTCCGACCGTCTCCCCACCTTCCCCTGGGACAAGCTGGCGCCGTACAAGGCGACGGCCGCCGCCCACCCGGACGGCATCGTCGACCTGTCCGTCGGCACCCCGGTCGACCCGGTCCCCGAGCTGATCCAGAAGGCCCTGATCGACGCGGCCGACTCACCCGGCTACCCGACGGTCTGGGGCACGCCCGAACTGCGCGACGCGATCACCGGCTGGGTGGAGCGCCGGCTCGGCGCCCGTGGCGTGACCCACCGGCACGTACTGCCGATCGTCGGCTCCAAGGAACTGGTCGCGTGGCTCCCCACCCAGCTGGGCCTCGGCCCCGGCGACCGGGTCGCCCACCCGCGCCTGGCCTACCCGACCTACGAGGTCGGCGCCCGGCTGGCCCGCGCCGCGTACGAGGTCTACGACGACCCCACGGACCTGGACCCCGAGGGTCTGAAGCTGCTCTGGCTCAACTCGCCGTCCAACCCCACGGGCCGGGTGCTCTCCAAGGACGAGCTGACCCGGATCGTGGCCTGGGCCCGCGAGCACGGCGTCCTGCTCTTCTCCGACGAGTGCTACCTCGAGCTGGGCTGGGAGGCCGACCCGGTCTCGGTCCTGCACCCGGACGTCAACGGCGGCTCGTACGAAGGCATCGTCTCGGTGCACTCGTTGTCCAAGCGCTCGAACCTGGCGGGCTACCGGGCGGCCTTCCTGGCGGGCGACCCGGCCGTCCTGGCACCGCTGCTGGAGATCCGCAAGCACGGCGGCATGATGACGTCGGCGACCACGCAGGCGGCGGCCGTGGCGGCCCTCGGTGACGACGCCCACGTCCGTGAGCAGCGCGAACGCTACGCGGCCCGCCGTACCGCGCTGCGCGAGGCGCTGCTCTCCCACGGCTTCCGCATCGAACACAGCGAGGCCAGCCTGTACCTCTGGGCCACCCGGAACGAGTCCTGCTGGACCACCGTCGCCCACCTGGCGGACCGGGGCATCCTGGTGGCGCCGGGCGACTTCTACGGCGAGGCGGGCGAGAACTTCGTCCGCGTGGCCCTTACGGCGACGGACGAGCGGATCGCGGCGGCCGTCGCGAGGCTCGCGCGCTAGGACGGTCACCGGGCTGCGGGGTGCCCTGGGCGTCCCGGGCGGCCCGGGCGTGCGCCTGGCTCGAACACAGCGAGACGGGGCCCAGGGAAGACCCTGGACCCCGTCACCGGCTCGAGGGCCGTCCGCGTCAGCCGAGCGGCAGGCTCTTCACCGGCAGGGTCTCGGCGCCGGGCAGCCCGCCCTTGGCGAGCGAGTCGGTCGGCAGTCCGCCCTTCGTGGCGGTCGACGCGGTGTCCCCGAGGAGGGTCCCGGCGGAGCCCGCCGCCTCGCCGGCCGTCTTCTGCGCCGCCGGGGCCGCCTTCTTCACGGCCTTGCCGCCGGTCTTGCCCGCGGCCGGCACCGCCTGCTTGACGGCCTTGCCGCCGGTCTCACCCGCGAGTCCGGTGACGTTCTGCGTCGCGCCGTCGACGGTGTTGCCGACGCCCGCCGCGTCCAGGGCGGTCAGTCCGCCGAGGTTCGGAGCGGCCGGAAGGCCGGTGGCCGCGCCGGCGGAGCCGGCCGCACCGACCCCGGCGGCCGCTCCTGCTGCGACGAGCAGCGCGGCACGGGCGATCCGGCGGGTCAGGGGGAGGGTCATGATGCTCCTTCGACGGGAGAGAACAAGGACTGTCTGTGACTGCTGTGACTGTCTGTCTGTCCGGGCCCGGACGGAGTGACTACCGCTCGAAGCCCGCGAAGGTTGCGCACGGCCGACGTAAAGAGTTGGCAATGCGTCGCATTATCGGCTGCGGATAAAAACGGGCAAAAACCGCCCGATGTGAAAGTCCGTCAAACCCTCGCAGCCCTTTGTTCGCAAGGGTTTCGCCGGTCACGGGGGTGACGGCGCGAAAACCTGAGCACTCGGCCGCCGGAGCGACCCGTACATGACCCGACCGAGTGAGGACCCGTACTACTGCGCGGTGACGATCCGTACGCTGCCGGTGCCGCCGCCGGCCCCTGTGGACCCGGCGGCCTCCGTACTGGTGCCGGTCGCCCGCCACCGGCTGTCGGTGTTCCCGGCGACCCACTCCCGGCCCGCGTACGAGACCCGCTCGATGCGCAGCGCCGAGGCGTTGGCCACCGCCCAGTGCGCCAGCTGCCAGCCGCGCTCGCTCACGCTGCGCCCACCGGCGGTGGTGTCCTGGGTCACGGGCAGCGTCACGGTCCGCCCGCCGCTCCCGACGTCCGGTGCGTCGGTGTCCGTGCCGGTGCCGCCCGAGGGCGGGGAAGAAGGCGAAGCGTCCTCCGTTCGGACCTCCGCGCCCGCCTGCCGGAGCGCGTCCTGCCCGAAGTCGCGGACCAGCGCCGCCCGCACCGCGTCCGGGCCGGTGGCCGTCGTCATGACGGCCGAGCGGCCGTTGCAGGTCAGCGTGGCCGGCGACGTCCCGGTCAACGCGGCGGCCAGCACCGTGGCGTCCGGCTCGTGCTTGGCGTACGCCTCCGGGTAGCCGCTGCGCTGCACCCGCTGCGCGGCGACGGTGAGCGGGAGGTCGGTGTAGTCGCGGACCTTCGCGAGGTGCTCGTAGAAGATGTTCGCCGCGTACGCCGGGTCCGTGACCTGCTTCTCGGTGCCCCAGCCCTGCGAGGGCCGCTGCTGGAACAGACCGAGCGAATCCCGGTCGCCATGGGTGAGGTTGCGCAGCCCCGACTCCTGGAGGGCGGTCGCGAGCGCGATCGCCACGGCCCGCTCGGGCATCGCCCGGTCGGTGCCGACGGCGGCGATCGTGGCCGCGTTCACCGCCTGCTCCGGCGTGAACTCGTACGTCGCCCCGGTCCCGCCGCCGGAGATGACTCTGCACCCCGGATCCCCCGTGCCGCCGGTGACGTACTGCACCACGACATAACCGGCGACACCGGACAGGACCATGCAGGCCGCCCCGAACCGGAGGAGGCGGCCGCGGCGCTTGGGGGAGGGGGACGGCTCTGGCACGGGTACAAGGTACTGGAGAGTACTGAGGAGTAGGAGGCCCGTGCGCTGAGCGCGGAAAAGCTGGACGCTCAGTCGGCGCGTTAGGGTCGACGGCATGGCCGACACCCCGCTTGACCTCACTCTGGACGCCGCCGCACTCACCGCGCGGCTCGTCGACTTCCGTTCGGAGAGCGGCACCGAGAAGCCGCTCGCGGACGCGATCGAGACCGTCCTGCGCGAGCTGCCCCACCTGACGGTGGACCGTTACGGCAACAACGTGATCGCGCGCACGAACCTGGGCCGCGCGGAGCGTGTGGTCCTCGCCGGCCACATCGACACGGTTCCGATCGCCGGCAACGTCCCCTCGCGGCTCGACGAGGACGGGGTCCTGTGGGGCTGCGGCACCTGTGACATGAAGTCTGGGGTGGCGGTCCAGCTGCGCATCGCGGCGACGGTCCCGGCGCCCAACCGCGACCTGACCTTCGTCTTCTACGACAACGAGGAGGTCGCCGCCGACCTCAACGGCCTCAAGCACGTGGCCGAGCAGCGTCCGGAGTGGCTGGCGGGAGACTTCGCGGTGCTGCTCGAGCCCTCCGACGGCCAGGTGGAGGGCGGCTGCCAGGGCACCCTGCGGGTCCTGCTGAGGGCGAAGGGCGAGCGGTCCCACTCGGCGCGCAGCTGGATGGGGTCCAACGCCATCCACGCGGCGGCCCCGATCCTCGCCCGGCTGGCCTCCTACGAGCCGCGCTACCCCGTCATCGACGGCCTGGAGTACCGGGAGGGCCTCAACGCGGTCGGCATCACGGGCGGGGTGGCGGGCAACGTCATCCCTGACGAGTGCGTCGTCACCGTCAACTTCCGCTACGCGCCGGACCGGAGCGAGGAGGAGGCCGTCGCCCACGTCCGTGAGGTGTTCGCCGACTGCGGGGTGGCGGAGTTCGTGGTCGACGACCACAGTCCCGCCGCCCTCCCCGGTCTCTCCCACCCGGCCGCCGCGGCCTTCATCAAGGCGGTCGGCGGCACCCCGATGCCCAAGTACGGCTGGACGGACGTGAGTCGCTTCTCCTCGCTGGGCGTCCCCGCGGTCAACTACGGCCCCGGCAACCCGCACTTGGCGCACAAGCGGGACGAACGCGTGGAGACGGCCAAGGTCCTGGCGGGCGAGGAGCGGCTGAGGACCTGGCTCACCGCCTGAGGGGACGTCCGGACCGGTGGCTCCGCACGGCGGACACGCCGACGTCCCCCGTCCGTAACCCGCGTAGATCTACGCTGAGGTGGAACAACCTTCCCCAGCTCTCGGCTTCGCTCGAGCCGGGGAGACCCAATCTCGGAGGGAGCTCACCATGGCCACAGGGAACCCCGAGGGCAAGAAGCAGCCACCGGACGAACAGCGCCTGGGACCGGTTCTCCGCAGGCGGGATCAGGTGCAGACGAGCACGACGGACCAGCGGCTGCTGGACGAACGGGCACCCTCGGACTGGGTGCACACGGACCCCTGGCGGGTCCTGCGCATCCAGTCGGAGTTCATCGAGGGTTTCGGCACCCTCGCCGAACTCCCCCCGGCGATCAGCGTCTTCGGATCGGCCCGCACACCGGTGGGCTCCCCGGAGTACGAGGCGGGCGTACGGCTGGGCAGCGCGCTCGTCGACGCCGGGTGGGCCGTGATCACGGGCGGGGGCCCGGGCGCGATGGAGGCGGCCAACAAGGGGGCGTCCGACGCGGGCGGTGTCTCGGTGGGGCTGGGTATCGAGCTCCCCTTCGAGCAGGGCCTCAACCCGTACGTCGACATCGGTCTGAACTTCCGCTACTTCTTCGTGCGGAAGATGATGTTCGTGAAGTACGCGCAGGGCTTTGTGGTCCTGCCCGGCGGCCTCGGCACCCTGGACGAACTCTTCGAGGCCCTCACCCTCGTCCAGACCCAGAAGGTGACCCGCTTCCCGATCGTCCTCTTCGGCACGGAGTACTGGGGCGGGCTGATCGACTGGCTGAAGAACACCCTGATCGCCCAGGGCAAGGCCTCCGAGAAGGACCTCCTGCTCTTCCACGTCACGGACGACGTGGAAGAGGCGGTGGCCCTGGTGTCGAAGGAGGCGGGCCGCTAGGGGCGCCTCCTGACGCCGGGCGGGGCAGTCCAGCCCGTCCGGCGTTCGAGGACGAGGCCTCAGGGCCGACCGGTCGGCCAGGGGGGCAGAGCCCCCTGGTACGGCACAGCCCCCTGGTACGGCACCCGCGGCCTACGCGAGCCCCCGCCGCGCTACGGTCGGCGCCCGATGCCCCGCGATGGCGCCGACCATGTCCAGCACCTGCCGGGTCTCCGCCACCTCGTGCACCCGGTACACCTGCGCGCCCAGCCACGCCGACACGGCGGTGGTCGCCAGGGTCCCCACCACCCGTTCCTTCACCGGCCGGTCCAGTGTCTCCCCCACGAAGTCCTTGTTGGACAGGGACACCAGCACCGGCCATCCCGTCCCGACCATCTCCCCGAGCCGCCGGGTCGCCTCCAGACTGTGCCGGGTGTTCTTCCCGAAGTCGTGCCCGGGATCGATCATGATCGACTCCCTCGGCACCCCCAGTCCCGCCGCCCGCTCCGCCAGCCCCACGGTCACCCGCAGGATGTCGGCCATGACGTCGTCGTACGTCACCCGGTGCGGACGCGTCCGCGGCTCCGCACCTCCCGCGTGCGTGCACACCAGCCCGGCCCCGTACCGCGCGGCGACCTCCGCCAGCCGGGGATCCACGCCGCCCCAGGCGTCGTTGAGCACGTCGGCCCCGGCCTCGCAGACCGCCTCCCCGACGTCGGCCCGCCAGGTGTCCACGCTGATGATCACGTCCGGGAAGCGCCGCCGCACCTCGGCCACGAAGCCGACGGTCCGCCGGGCCTCCTCCTGCGCCGTGACCTCTTCACCCGGCCCGGCCTTGACGCCGCCGATGTCGATGATGGCCGCCCCCTCCGCCACCGCCTGCTCCACGCGCGCGAGGGCCGGCTCGTCGCGGAAGGTCGCCCCCTGGTCGTAGAAGGAGTCGGGAGTCCGGTTCACGATCGCCATGATCACCGGCTCGTGCGCGCCGAATTCACGCCTGCCCAGCCTGAGCATGCCCTGTGACCTCTCCTAGTACGTTCCGCACATCCACCGCCTGCGACCCTAACCGTCGGACCCGCATGGCACGATCGGACCCAAGCACATCCACTCCGAGCACACCGAGCGTGGGGACCCACCGATGGTTATGTTCTTGTTCCTGGTCATCGCGCTCGCCGTCGTGGTCGCCGCGGTGACACTCGCCGTGGTGGGCGGCGGTGAAGGCACCGGCCCGCTGCCGGAGGTCGCCCCCGAGCGGCTGCACGACCCGCTGCCCGCGGACCGCCCGGTCGACCGGTCCGACATCGACCACCTCCGCTTCCCGCTGGCCGTCCGCGGCTACCGGATGGCCGACGTGGACGACGCCCTCAACCGCGTCGCCGCCGAACTCGCCGAGCGCGACGCCCGCATCGCCGACCTGGAGTCCGCCCTGGCTGGCGCCCGGACCCCGGCCGGCGGGGGCCACGTCTCCATGGAGAAGCCGGCCCCGGAGGACCACCAGTGAGCGAGGGGACTGCCCTGGCCGGCGCGGACGGCGCGCTGCGGTGCCCCTGGGCCCTGTCCACGCCGGACTACGTGACGTACCACGACGAGGAGTGGGGCCGCCCCGTCCGCGGCGACGACGCGCTGTTCGAACGACTCAGCCTGGAGGCCTTCCAGTCCGGCCTGTCCTGGATCACGATCCTGCGCCGCCGCCCCGGTTTCCGCACCGCCTTCGCCGACTTCGAGATCGCCTCGGTCGCCGACTTCACGGACGAGGACCGCGAACGGCTCCTCGCCGACCCGGGCATCATCCGCAACCGCGCCAAGGTCGACGCCACCCTCGCCAACGCGCGCGTGCTGGCCGGCTGGGCGCCGGGCGACCTGGACGAGCTGATCTGGTCGCACGCCCCCGACCCTGCGGTCCGCCAGGTCCCCAAGACCCTGGCCGACGTCCCGGCCGTGACGGAGGAGTCGACGGCCCTGTCGAAGGCCCTGAAGAAGCGCGGCCTGCGCTTCGTGGGGCCGACGACGGCGTACGCGCTGATGCAGGCGTGCGGACTGGTGGACGATCACCTGGAAGCCTGCGTAAGCAGACTTGCCTGAGGACGCGGGGCCGGGCCCCCGGGCTCACCGGCCCAGGTACTTGGGCGTCCCCTTCTCGACGAACGCCCGCACCGCGATCGTGTGGTCCTGCGACGCCCCCGCCCGGGTCTGCAGCTCGTCCTCCTTCTCCAGCGTCTCGGAGAGCGAGTGCGAGAACCCGTACGCGACGGCCTCCTTGAGCGCCGCGTACGCCACCGTGGGCCCCTCGGCCAGCATCCGCGCCAGCTGCTCGGCCGCGGTGCGCAGCGAGTCCGCCGGGACGATCCGGTTGGCGATGCCCAGCTCGTAGGCCTCCTTGGCCGTGATGCTGCGCGGGAAGAGCAGCAGGTCGGCGGCCCGGCCGGGACCGATCACCCGGGGCAGCGTCCACGAGACGCCGGAGTCGGCGGTGAGCGCCACCCCCGCGAACGAGGTGTTGAAGGACGCCGTGTCGGCCACGAGGCGGTAGTCCGCGGCCAGCGCGAAACCGAAGCCCGCTCCGGCGGCGACCCCGTTCACGGCGGCGACCACGGGCTTCGGCGCCTCGGTCAACGCCCGCACGATCGGGTTGTAGTGCTCCGCGACCGTGCTCATGACCTGCTGCGAGCCTTCGGCCAACAGCCCGATGTGCTCCTTGAGGTCCTGTCCCACGCAGAACGCCCGCTCGCCGGCGGCGGTCAACAGCACGGCCCGTACGGCGTCGTCGGCGGCCGCGGACTGGACCGCGTCCCGCAGGGCGACCTTGGCCGCGACGTTCAGCGCGTTCATCGCCTCGGGGCGGTTCAGCGTGATCGTCGCGAGCCCGTCGCTCACCTCGTAGAGCACGGTGTCGGCCATGGCGTTTCCCCTCCGTGTCGCGGCTCCGACGTACTACTGGTCAGTACGTCCGGTGTACGAGGACAGCATGTCGGAGATCGCCGTCCGAGTACCGGACCCGACGTGTGACCTGCGTCAAAGAATTGGGGAGGGTTTCCGGTGCGCGGAAGTCCGTGCGGCGGTGCAGTATCGCAGTCACATCGCCGAATTGAGTGGTTTTGCTCGCGCGCGTTGCCCAAGCGATGCCGACTGATGTTGGTCATCGGGTCCTGAGATGCGGGATAATGGCCTGGAAGCAATGTGTTCGATGCCGGTGTCGCGTGTCCCACGCTGGATCGCGGCTGCCCTCCACGGGCCGTCGGCTTTGGCGATGAGCTGGTTTCAGGAAGGGGAACGAGCATGGCGGCCATGAAGCCGCGAACGGGTGATGGCCCGCTCGAGGTGACCAAGGAGGGGCGGGGCATCGTCATGCGCGTTCCGCTCGAAGGCGGCGGTCGACTCGTCGTCGAGCTGACCCCCGACGAGGCCGACGCGCTCGGCGACGCCCTCAAGAAGGTCGTCGGCTGACGCGCGAGCGACCCTACTCTTGCAACCGCTCCGGCATCCTCCTGGGTGCCGGAGCGGTTGTTTTGCGGGTACTCCCGGGGTTTGCCGCGGCCGCCTAGCCCGAAAGGCCCAAGGGCCACCCACGGGATGCCCGTACGACAGGTCCTCGACGCGACCTCGGACTCAGCGCTTGACCGCGCACAGCAGTCCGTCGCCCACCGGCAACAGCGACGGCACCAGTTCCTGGCTCTCGCGCACCGCCCGCAGCAGCTCCCGGATTCTTATGACCTCCGTGGGCTGCGGGCCGGAGTCGACCGTGCGCCCGTTGGCGAAGACGCCCTCGAAGACGACGAGGCCACCGTGACGCAACAGGCGCAACGATTCAGCGAGGTACTCCATGAGCTCCAGCCGGTCACCGTCGCAGAAGACCAGGTCGTAGCCGGCGTCCGCGAGGCGGGGCAGGACGTCCAGGGCGCGGCCGGGGATGAACCGGGCCCGGTTGCTGGCGAAGCCGCAGGCACGAAAGGCCTGCCGGGCGAACTGTTGGTGCTCCGGCTCGGGGTCGACGGTCGTCAGGACGCCGTCCGGGCGCATCCCGTGCAGCAGGTGGATCCCGGAGACACCGGTACCGGTACCGATCTCCGCGACCGCCTTCGCGTCCACGGTGGCGGCGAGCATCCGCAGGGCTGCGCCCGTGCTGGGCGACACCGAGCGCAGCCCTGCCTCACGTGCCCGGTCACGGGCCCAGTGCAGCGCTTCGTCCTCGGCGGCATAGGCGTCGGCGAACGCCCAGCTTGCCTGCCGGTTGCCGGTAATGACCCTCTCCTGTCCCCGTGGTTGCCTGGGCGTGACTGTATCCGTTGCCGCCGGGAACCCGCAGATGGGACCGCGCGTTTGAAGGGGTGGGAAAGACAACGGGGGGACACGGTTGGATCACGACGAGGGACCGCGTGCCGAGCAAGTGCTGACGCAGCCGCATGAGCCGTGTCAGCACAGATCAATTTCTCGTAAAACCGCTTATCCGGAGCTAACGGGCGAGGTGGCTATGGTAGGGGCTCCACTGGACATCACCACCAGAGCCGACAGGGGAGGTGCGGCCGCGCCTGTGGATCGGGGAGGAGTGCTGCGGCGCTTTCTCGGGTCGGCGGGCAGGCCGAAATCCGTGAACGACACCGCTGCTGACCACAGCCAGGCCGCCGGCATCGCCGCCGGCCCCGCCCAGACCGCGACCTTCTCCACCGACGCGGACGGGCAGGCGTGGACTCCGCCCACGTGGGAGGAGATCGTCAGCATGCACAGCGGCCGGGTCTACCGGCTCGCCTACCGTCTCACCGGCAACCAGCACGACGCCGAGGACCTCACCCAGGAGGTCTTCGTACGCGTCTTCCGCTCCCTGTCGACCTACACCCCGGGCACCTTCGAGGGCTGGCTGCACCGCATCACCACCAACCTCTTCCTGGACATGGTGCGCCGCAAGCAGCGCATCCGCTTCGACGCGCTCGGCGACGACGCGGCCGAGCGGCTGCCCAGCAAGGAGCCCACCCCGCAGCAGATCTTCAACGACGCCCACTTCGACGCGGACGTCCAGCAGGCCCTCGACACGCTCGCGCCGGAGTTCCGCGCGGCGGTCGTCCTCTGCGACATCGAAGGTCTGTCCTACGAGGAGATCGCCGCGACCCTGGGCGTCAAGCTGGGCACGGTCCGCTCGCGTATCCACCGCGGCCGTTCGCAGCTGCGCAAGGCCCTCGCGCACCGCTCACCCGAAGCCCGTGCCGAGCGCCGCTCCTTCGTACCCCGCGTTCCCGCTCTGGGAGGAGGAAGGGGCGCGACCGCGTGAGTGGATCCCGACACAACGCCGCCGAGAGGCTCCTCGCGGAGCAGCACCTCGGAGACCGGCTCTCCGCCCTGGTGGACGGCGAGCTCGGTCATGACACCCGCGAGCGCGTACTGGCGCACGTGGCGACCTGCCCCAAGTGCAAGTCGGAGGTCGACGCGCAGCGCCGGCTGAAGAACGTCTTCGCGGAGGTCGCCCCGCCCGCCCCCTCCGAGAGTTTCCTGGCCCGCCTCCAGGGGCTCCCCGGAGGAGGTGACCCGGACGGCGGTGGTACGCCGCTGGGCGGGGGAGGCTTCGCCGACGGAGTCTTCGGAGTGAGAGGAACGAGACGGGACGAGCCGTTCGAGTTCGGCTACGTACCCGCCCACGACCACGGCTCCGTCCTGTCACCCGCCTCGGACCGGGGCTTCCGCATCCACCCCGTCGGCCGTGGCGACCGTCATGACACGGAGCGGTCGCGCGGTATGCGGTTCGCGTTCGTCGCCGCCGGCGCCGTGTCGCTGGCCGCGATCGCGCTGGGCGGCATCACGACCGTCGCTCCGATCGACACCACCGCGGACAGCCGCGGGGGCTCGGGCTCCGGGAGCAACGTGACACCGGCCCGCACCCCGGGCACGGGCTCGGCGACGACACCGGAGAACCAGCGTCGCCGGTCCGCCGGCCCCCTGCTCTCCCAGGGCGGCCAGCTCGGCGACACCCCGCTCGCCCCGACCGAGGTGTCGGCACCGCTGCTCCCGGGCGTGCCCTCACCGGCCGGCGGTCCGGTCGAACAGGCCCTGCACCGCCTCGCCTCGCCCATGGTGGTCGGCGCCGCGGTGATGTCCCCGCTGATACGTCCGCTCGGCACGACCCCGCCGATCACCCTGACCGCCCTGACCACCGCCCCGGCGTCCACCGGGGCGGGTCTGCCCGCCGCACCCGTCCCCGCCACCACCACCTCGCCTTCCTCGCAGAGCACCCGCTGACGCGGGCCCTGCGCCGCTCCGCCGCGAACCTGGTTGAATCCTGGGAGGACCGCGCCCGGCCCGGCAGCCGGACGCGACGGCGGAGTTCGCCGGGGCCGGGGGCGGAGTGCCCGTCGCCGGTTCGGCGCTCCGGCCCGGGGTGAGGGGCTCGAGTGGGGGAGAGCATGGACGAGGGGAAGCCCGCGAGGGCGAAGTGGTGGAGCCGGCCTCGACCGCAGGCGTCCCCGGGGCCACAGAGTCCCGCGGACCCGGCGGTGGACGACACCCCGGCGGAGCCGGCCTCCGAAGAGACCACGAGCCGTGCGCCGTCGGCCGGGACCGAAGCCGAGGGCGACTTCGAACTGGCCCGGCCCTCACGTCCGGCGCCCAGCAACACCGCCAACGGCACCGAAGCCGACGCCGAAGCGGCGAGCACCCGCGCCCATGGCGCCGACAGTGCCCACGGCAACGACGGTGTTCACAGCGCTGGGAGCGACGACAGGGCCCGCCGTGCCCACGGCGACGAGGGTGCCGAGACCGCCCACGGCGACGACGACGCCCACATCTCCGAGAGCGCCGACAAGGCCCGCCGTGCCCACGGCGACGAGGGTGCCGAGACCGCCCACGGCGACGACGGCGCCCACATCTCCGGCAGTGCCGACAGTGGCGGCAGCGCCCACAGCGCCCACAGCGCCCACAGCGCCGACAGTTCCGGCAGCGCCCATGGTGCCCACGGCGACGAGGGTGCCGAGACCGCCCACGGCGACGACGACGCCCACATCTCCGGCAGCGCCGGCAGCGACGACGGCGACTACGAGCTGAGCCGACCCGCCGGGGAAGCAGCACCGCTCTCACCTCTGGTGCCCTCGGCGGCGCTGGTGCACCAGGTGGATCAGGCGGACGAGGCGGGTTCGGCGTCTGCGGCTCATGAGGATCCATCGGCCAGTCGGGCCGAGGCGGCCGGCCCCTTCGGCGAGGCGGCTTCCGCAGGGCCGACTTCGGTGGCTGACGAGCGGCCCAGGCCGCTGCACGACCCCGATCCCTACAGCACCCCGCCGTACGGCGAACCGGGCCCCTGGGCGCCCGCGCCACCCGTCCAGCACCCGGCGGCGACGCCCCCGGCCGTCCCGGCCGCACACGGCGCCGCGCCGACCAGGCCCGGGCCCGTCACGGCGCCGCCGACGGTGGAGTCCGCGGGTCCCGGTACGTCAGCAGCGTCTGCCACGTCCGCTCTCTCCGCCTCTGCCCCTGCCTCTGCCGTCGGGCAGGAGTCCGCGGCCGCTCCCGCCCCGGCGCTCCCCGTCGATCCCTGGCACCGCTACGACCCCTGGTCCGCCGCCTCTGTCGCCGGAGACACGGCCCCCCGGGGCCCGGGCCCCGGGGCGCCCGTCGGCGGCCCCCTCCAGTACCCCGGTGCGGGCGTGCTCACCCAGCACCCCGGCACGGCAACGCTCACGCAGGCTCAGCGGCGTCGGCAGGTGCGCAACAGGCTGGTCGGGGGAGCCCTGGCCGTCGCGCTCGTCTCCGGCGGGCTCGGCGGAGCCGTGGGCGCCTATCTGGAGCGCAACGGCGGGCTCGACCCCGTAGAGCTGCCGCAGGCCTCCGCCGAGCCCACCGGGCGGCCCGCGGACAGCGTGGCGGGGATCGCCTCGCGCGCGCTGCCCGGTGTCGTCACGCTGCATGTCAGCGGCAGCGAGGAGTCCGGCACCGGCACCGGCTTCGTGCTCGACTCGCTCGGCTACATCCTCACCAACAACCACGTCGTGGAGCCCGCCGGAGGCGACGGCGGGATAACCGTCGTCTTCAACGGGGGCCAGACCGCCCAGGCCGAGGTCGTCGGCCGGGACAGCGGCTACGACCTCGCCGTGGTGAGGGTGACCGGCGTGAAGGGGCTGAAGCCCCTCCACCTCGGCAACTCCGACAACGTGCGGGTGGGGGACCCGGTCGTCGCCATCGGCGCGCCCTTCGATCTCGAGGGCACCGTCACCTCCGGCATCATCAGCGCCAAGGAACGCCCGATCACCGCCGGCGGCGACAGCGGGGACGGGAGCGACGTGTCGTACGTCGATGCCCTGCAGACCGACGCGCCGATCAACCCGGGGAACTCCGGCGGGCCCCTCCTCGACACGCAGGGACGCGTCATCGGCATCAACTCCGCCATCCGTTCCGCCGACGACGGCGCCGACTCCGGCAGCGCCCGGGCCGGTTCGATCGGCCTGGGTTTCGCCATTCCGATCAACCAGGGCAAGCGCGTCGCCGAGGAGCTGATCAACACCGGCCGGGCGACCCATCCGGTCATCGGGGTCATGCTCGACATGGACTACGCGGGTGACGGCGCCCGGGTCGGTACCGCGGAGGGCGCCGCCGGGGCCCCGGTCACCGCGGGCGGGCCCGCCGCCCGGGCCGGCATCCGGGCGGGGGACGTCATCACGGAGGTCGACGGCCGGCCTGTCCACTCCGGCGAGGAGCTGATCGTCAAGACCCGCGCCCACCGCCCCGGCGACCGACTGGCGCTGACGATCGAGCGGGACGGACGGGAACGTACCCTCACCCTGGTGCTCGGCTCGTCCGGCGGCGGCTGACGCGGCGAGGCCGCGTCGCGTGTCGCGAACGGCGCGCTTCCGCCCCTCCCCGCCCGTTCCCGACGATTGACAGAAACGTCACAGGTCGGACCCCGAAACCCGGTGCCACAAGGCAAACAACGCGGAAAACCGGCCGCATACACCTACTCGGACGCCTCCGGACGGTACCGGTCGGACAGGTGCGACAGGTACCGTGGACCCGGCCCGGACCACGGAAGACCCGAACTTGACCACTGAGGGCCGAGGGCCGAGGGCCGCGGACATCGCAAGGAGCTTCAGGTGTTCAATGACATAGGACCGCTCGAGCTGGTGACGATCGTCGTCCTGGCCGTGCTCGTCTTCGGTCCTGACAAGCTCCCGAAGGTCATCCAGGACGTGATGCGCACCGTCCGGAAGATCCGTGAGTTCTCGGAGAGCGCCAAGGCGGACATCCGCAGCGAACTGGGGCCGGAGTTCAAGGACTTCGAGTTCGAGGACCTCAACCCCAAGACATTCATCCGCAAGCAGCTGGACAACGACGAGCTGGGGCTGAAGGAGATCCGCAACGGCTTCGACCTGAAGAAGGAGATGGCCGAGGTCACCGACGCGGTGCACAGCCGCGACACGGACACCTCCGCCTCGGGCTCCTCCTCGTCGGGCTCGGCAGCGTCTTCGGGGGACGGTCGTATCGACATGACCAAGAAGCCCGAGGAGCCCGGCAAGGACGACCGCCCGCCCTTCGACGCGGACGCCACCTGAGCCACCCGCGCCCCCCGGTGTGAGGGGACGCACGCCGCCCGCGCCGGGCGGCTGCCCGGCAGCCCGGAGCGGGGTGGCTATGCTGCCTGGTTGTTGTGCGGAGCGGACGAGTACGCCCGAAGGGGGGCGGGCCGGTCGTTCCGTCGAGAACGAGGAGGCGTCCGGGCACATGGAGACGACGAGTCGGGCAGTCGCGCAGACGCCGGCCGCGGAGGGCGGACAACAGGTCCCCTCCGTGCGGCGTACGGTCGACGGCTACGTGGAGGCACCCTTCCCCTGGTACGGCCTCGACGAGGCCTTCACGGGGCCGCGCTGGCTGATGCAGGTGGGCACGGCGGCCGACGGGGCCGTCGAGCACGGTTCCATCGGACACGGCGACGAACCCTCCGTACGGCACGAGACGGCCGGTGAGGACCGCGGGAAGTTCGCGGTCGTCGTGACCGTCGCCGGGAACCCCGTACGGCGCAGCCCGGACGGCACGGGCCTGCTGGAGGCCACCTCGGTGTCCTCGGCCGCCTGGCTCGCGGGAGTGGGGCTGCTGTCGTTCACCTGGCCGGGCCAGATGGACCACAGCCTGCGCGACGACTGGCTGGACCAGCAGACCGAGACGGCGTGGGTCCTCGCCGACGACCTCGCGGGGTCGGACTGGTCGACGCTGTCCCTGCCGGTCGACGGCGTGCCGACCCCCTTCCACTACCGCGAGTCCGAGTTCGGCTGGGTACTGGCCGGCTCGACCTCGCAAGGGGTGCACGTGGGGGCGTACGGGAGGGGCATGAGTGCGTACGGCCTCGGGTTCAGCGTGATCAAGGACATCGAGACGTACGCCTGAGCCGTACCCGATCCGTACGACAGCGGGGGGGGGGGGGGGGGGGGGGGGCGGGCCCCCCGGGGGGGGGGGGGGGGGGGGGGGGGGGGCCCCCGCGCGCCCCCCCCCCCCCCCCCCCCCCCCCGCCCCCCCCGCGCGGGGGGCGGCCCGCGGCGCCCGCCCCCCCCCCCCGCTGTCGTACCGGGGAAAGAAGGAAATCCGGGACCCGCGACCGGGCTAGAACTTGTTGCGCGGGGTGATCCCCAGCGACAGCCCCGACAGGCCGCGCTGCCTGCCGCCCAGCTTGCCCGCGATGGCCCGCAGCGCGGAACCCGCCGGGGACTCGGGGTCGGTCAGGACGACCGGCTTGCCCTCGTCGCCGCCCTCGCGCAGCCGGACGTCGATCGGGATGGAGCCGAGCACCGGGACGGTCGCGCCCGTCGTGCGGGTCAGTCCCTCGGCCACCGACTGTCCGCCGCCCGTGCCGAACACGTCGACCATCTCCCCGCAGTGCGGACAGGGCAGGCCGGACATGTTCTCCACCACGCCGACGATCTTCTGGTGGGTCTGGACGGCGATGGACCCCGCCCGCTCGGCGACCTCGGCGGCCGCCTGCTGAGGGGTCGTCACGACCAGGATCTCGGCGTTCGGGACCAGCTGGGCCACGGAGATGGCGATGTCGCCGGTGCCCGGCGGGAGGTCGAGCAGCAGCACGTCCAGGTCGCCCCAGTACACGTCCGCCAGGAACTGCTGGAGCGCGCGGTGGAGCATCGGGCCGCGCCAGACGACCGGGGCGTTGCCCGGGGTGAACATGCCGATGGAGATGACCTTCACGCCGTGCGCGGACGGCGGCATGATCATGTTCTCGACCTGGGTCGGACGACCGTCCGCGCCCAGCATGCGCGGCACGCTGTGGCCGTAGATGTCGGCGTCGACCACGCCCACCTTCAGGCCGTCGGCCGCCATCGCCGCCGCCAGGTTCACCGTCACCGACGACTTGCCGACGCCGCCCTTGCCGGACGCCACCGCGTACACCCGGGTGAGCGAGCCCGGCTTGGCGAACGGGACCTCGCGCTCGGTCTGGCCGCCGCGCAGGGCGTTCGCCAGCTCCTTGCGCTGCTCGTCGCTCATGACGTCGAGAGTGACGTCGACCCGGGTGACGCCGTCGACCCCGGAGACCGCGTCGGTCACCCGCTGGGTGATCGTCTCGCGCATCGGGCAGCCGGAGACCGTCAGGTACACGGTGACCGCGACCGCCCCGTCGCCACCGATCTCGACCGACTTCACCATCCCGAGCTCGGTGATGGGTCGGTTGATCTCGGGGTCGTTCACCGTCGCCAGTGCCTCGCGCACCGCGTCTTCGCTAGCCATAAGGACGATGGTACGGCGAGCCGCGGGGGCGCAGGTAAGCCGGTCACCGGTCGTCTACGTCACGTCCCCGCGACCGTTCTGCCGGGAATACGGCATGTTCGCGATGCCCGTCCAGTCGCTCTTCCAGCTCCTTGACCATGTCCTGCAGTTCGGAACGGATCCAGTCCCGGGTGGCGACCTCGCCGAGACCGATCCGCAGGGCCGCGATCTCCCGGGTCAGATACTCGGTGTCGGCGATGGACCGCTCGTTCTGCTTGCGGTCCTGCTCCAGGTTGACCCGGTCACGGTCGTCCTGCCGGTTCTGCGCGAGCAGGATCAGCGGGGCCGCGTAGGAGGCCTGGAGCGACAGCATCAGGGTCAGGAAGATGAAGGGGTAGTTGTCGAAGCGCAGGTCGCGCGGGGCGAAGATGTTCCACAGGACCCAGACGATGATGACGACCGTCATCCAGACGATGAACCGGCCGGTGCCCAGGAAGCGCGCGATGCGCTCCGACAGCCGCCCGAAGGCCTCCGGGTCCCACTCGGGCAGGATCCGGTGCCGGGGCTGCCGCGGCTGGTCGAGGCGGGCCCTGGGACGGCTGGTCGCCGTGGCTCCGGCCGGGGTGCGCTCGACGCGCCCCGTCTCGCGCTCAGGAGTCATGCGTGCCCACCTCCTCGGTCGTGCCCTCGTCGAGGTGGAACTCCGTCTCCCGCCAGTCCTCCGGCAGCATGTGGTCCAGGACGTCGTCCACGGTCACCGCGCCCAGCAGGGAGCCCGCCTCGTCGACGACGGGCGCCGCGACCATGTCGTACGTCGCGAAGAACCCGGCGACGACCGGCAGTGCCGCGTCCGGTGCCAGGGCCTGGAGATCGTCGTCGAGCATCGAGCTGACCAGCGTGTACGGGGGGTCGCGCAGCAGGCGCTGGAAGTGGACCGTGCCGAGGTACTTGCCGGTCGGGGTCTCGTCGGGCGGACGGCAGACGTAGACCTGGGCGGCGAGGGCGGGGGACAGATCGCGGTTGCGCACCCGCGCGAGGGCGTCGGCGACGGTGGCGTCGGGGCGCAGGATGATCGGCTCGGTGGTCATCAGCCCGCCCGCGGTGTGCTCCTCGTACGACATCAGGCGCCGCATGTCCGCCGCGTCGTCGGGCTGCATCAGGCTCAGCAGCCGCTCCTTGTCCTCCTCCGGGAGTTCGGAGAGCAGGTCGGCCGCGTCGTCGGGGTCCATGGCCTCCAGGACGTCCGCCGCGCGCTCCTCCTTCAGCTTGCCGAGGATCTCGATCTGGTCGTCCTCCGGGAGCTCTTCGAGGACGTCGGCGAGCCGGTCGTCGTCGAGCGCGGCGGCGACCTCGGCGCGGCGCTTCGGAGACAGATGGTGCAGGACGTTGGCGAGGTCGGCGGGGCGCAGCTGCTCGAAGGTGGCGAGGAGGCTCTCCGCGCCCTGTCCGTGCTCCTCCAGCGAGAACCCGGTGACCGCCGACCACTCGACGGTCAGCGTCTCGCCCTTCGCCCGCCGGAAGGCGGTCGCCTTCTTCCCCTTGCGCACGAAGACCCGGTCGATCTCCCAGTCCCGGCGGGCCGGCAGTTGCTGCACCGACACGTCGAGGACGCTGACCTCCTCGCCGGTCTCGACGAGCGTCACGCGCCGGTCGAGCAGTTCCCCGAAGACGAGGCGCTCGGTGGGCCGCTGCTCGAAGCGGCGGACGTTGAGCACGCCGGTGGTGATGACCTGGCCGGACTCGATGCCGGTCACCCGGGTCATGGGCAGGAAGATACGGCGCCGGGTGGACAGTTCGACGACCAGCCCGAGCACCCTCGGCGGCCGCCGCCGGACCCGCAGCACGACGACCAAGTCGCGCACGCGCCCCACCTGCTCGCCGTTCGGGTCGAAGACGGGAACGCCGGAGAGGTGCGACACGAAGATCCGCGGAACGCCCGCTGCCATGACCGCACCTCCCTCTCCGTCAGTGGTGTTGCCGGTGATGTTCTTTTCCCAATTGCCCGCTCGTGCGGGCTTCAGGCTAGCCCGTCCCGATCGGATCCGCCCTGGTGGGCGGTCCGGACGGACTGGCTCCGCCCGCCGTCCGCGGCCCCGGTACGCTGCCGTACGCCGCTCAGCACACCCCCGCAGAAAGGCGGCCTTCTCTGTGACTGCGATTCCCCCGCTCCGAACCCGCCGGGCCTCGCTGGTGAGCGCGCTGTGCGCACTGGTCGTGGGCATGGGACTGACGGGGTGTGGTGAGGATCCGGACGCGGGCACGAACGGGGTGGGCAAGCTGCCCCCCGCGCAGATCCAGGCGAAGACGAAGTCGGCCGCCGGTGCCGTGGACACGGTGCGGCTGTCCGGCAGCGTGGTCACCAGCGGGCGCACGTACAGGCTCGACATGCGACTGAAGGCGGACGGCGGCACCGGGTCGGTCACCGCCGAAGGGGCCACCTTCCACCTGCTGCGGGTCGGTGAGCAGCTGTTCCTGAAGGCCGACGCGGCGTTCTGGAACAAGGAGGACGGCGAGTCCGGCGCCGACGGTTCGGACACGGCGGCCGCCGACAAGCTCGACGGCAAGTACGTGAAGGTGCCGACGGGCGACCCCTCGTACAAGAAGTTCAGCGGCTTCACGGACAAGGACCTCCTCCTCGACGGTCTGCTGACGCTGCACGGTTCGCTGGCCACCGACGGCCACCACGAGCAGTCCGGCGTCCGTACGATCCGCATCACCGGCGACGGCGGCTCCGGCGGCAAGCTGGACGTGTCGCTGGAGGGCAAGCCCTACCCGTTGCGCCTGGAGCGCGCCGGAGGGGCCGGAACGCTGAGCTTCTCCTCCTGGGGCAAGGACTTCGCCCTGAAGGAGCCGGCGACGGACGAGACGGTGGACTACGGCAAGCAGCTCCCGACGTCCTGACCGGCCGGCCGGACGCTCGTGGCAGCGGCTAGGCGCGTCCGCGCTTCCTCAGCAGCAGCTTGGGCAGCCCCGCCGGCGCCGGGTTCCGGGTGGTGGCGGGCGAGGGCACCGGACGTGCCGCCAGATCCCCGTCGGGCAG
Organism: Streptomyces sp. NPDC088157; assembly: GCF_044741545.1. Taxonomy (NCBI): domain Bacteria; kingdom Bacillati; phylum Actinomycetota; class Actinomycetes; order Kitasatosporales; family Streptomycetaceae; genus Streptomyces; species Streptomyces sp. NPDC088157. Next base: position 658,248 of record NZ_JBIUSU010000002.1, on the reverse strand, counting down.
GGGCAGCGTGGCCCCCGTCGGCTCCAGGCGGAGCACCCGGCACTCACGGGCCCAGCGCTCGGTCATCGCCTCACCGTCGGGCGCGTTCAGCCGCTTGCCCTTGAGCTCGGCGACGGCCGCCTCCCACGCCTCGGAGCCGGGCGCGAGCGCTACGATCCGCGCCGTCCAGGAGACCAGCCTGCCCCCGTTGTCCTTGCTGCGGACGGTGACCTCGGCCGAGCCGCCGTCGGCCAGCCCGGCCAGCGGCTGCTCCCCGGGCCCGTCGCCGACCAGACAGACCGCGCCCTCGTGCCACACGTGCCACAGGGCACGCGCGGCCGGTTCGCCGTCGCCCCGGACCCAGACGAGGCCGGACTTCTTGGTGGCCTCCTCGACGAGGGCCCGGTCGAGCGGCAGCTCTCTTGTCATGGGCTCACCCTAGCGAGGCGGCAGCGGGGTCCTCACAGCCAGCCGTTGCGCTTCAGCGTGCGGTGGATGCCGACACAGAGCGCCACCATCGCCGACATGACCACCGGATAGCCGAACTTCCAGTGCAGTTCCGGCATGTAGTCGAAGTTCATGCCGTACACCCCGCACACCATCGTCGGCACGGCGATGATGGCGGCCCAGGACGTGATCTTCCGCATGTCCTCGTTCTGCGCGACGGACGCCTGCGCGAGGTTGGCCTGGAGGATCGAGTTGAGCAGCTCGTCGAAGCCGATGACCTGCTCCTGGACCCGGGCGAGGTGGTCGGCGACATCCCGGAAGTACTTCTGGATGTCGGGGTCGACCAGCCGCATCGGCCGCTCGCTCAGCAGCTGCATCGGCCGCAGCAGCGGTGACACCGCGCGCTTGAACTCCAGTACCTCACGCTTGAGTTGGTAGATCCGGCCGGCGTCCGTGCCGCGCGGGGTGCCCTTGCGGCCCGGTGAGAACACCTCCGTCTCGACCTCGTCGATGTCGTCCTGCACGGCGTCCGCGACCGCGATGTAGCCGTCCACGACGTGGTCGGCGATGGCGTGCAGCACCGCCGAGGGGCCCTTGGCGAGCAGCTCGGGGTCGTCCTGGAGGCGGTGGCGCAGTGCGCGCAGCGAGCCCTGGCCGCCGTGCCGGACGGTGATGAAGAAGTCCTTGCCGGTGAAGCACATGACCTCACCGGTCTCGACGACCTCGCTGTTGGCCGTGAGCCGGTCGTGCTCGATGTAGTGGATGGTCTTGAAGACGGTGAAGAGGGAGTCGTCGTAGCGCTCCAGCTTGGGCCGCTGGTGCGCCTGCACGGCGTCCTCCACGGCCAGCGGGTGCAGCCCGAACTCGCTGGCGATACCGGCGAATTCGGCCTCGGTCGGCTCGTGCAGACCGATCCACACGAAGCCTCCGTCGCGCCGCACCTGGCGCATGGCCTCCTGCGGGGTCGGCGGCTGTGTGTACACGACACGCGCCCCGTCGCGGTAGACCGCGCAGTCGACGACGGCCGACGGCGTGGCGGGGTCGCGGGTGGTGTCGTAGGCGCCGGTGTCCGTACGCCCGCCCCCCTTGCGCAGGGAGGGGCGGGCCGGGCGGACGACGGCACGGAGGTCGCGGATCATCGACATGGCAGGCTCCTTCGCGACGAGCAAAGAAAGACCGCCACGACGGGTGGAACTGCCCGGAATGGGGACGTCCTGACTGGGGATGTTTGGCACGTCCGCAAAGCGGGGAGCACCGCTCCGTCGCGGTGGCGAGCTTCGCTGCTGAATCAGACCGGAGTGATCTGGCAGATCGAACGGATCGGGCAGATCAGGTAGAACAAAACGAAGTGCTCTTCCGCATGAAGATGAGCGCGAGAGGTGGCGACCAGCCGGAGGCCAAGAAGCCGTAGCAGCTGCGTCAGCGGCCGGAAGAGCGAGTGGTACTGCACGGGTGACTTCGATCCATGACAGCCCCACCTCCTCCAGCCGGTCCCTCGTAAGGGAGTCTCGTCTGCGTCGGGGCAAGATCGCGACGCTTCTGCGTGCTGCCCCGAACCACCGGGCAAGAGTAGCAGTCGACTGAAGTGTCAAGGTGCTGCTTTGCCCTGCGCGGAGGAGTTCTATGCTCGCCGCATGGCAGAAGTTCTTCCTCTGGTCGAGGCCCGTTTGCGCAGCGCGCTGGGCGAGCCGGACGCCCGCGCGGCGGTCACCTTCCTCGGTACGGACCGCCTCGAGGTGCTGCGTTTCCACGAGGGGGACCTCGTCCGCTACGCCACGCTCGGCATGTCCGCGCAGCCGATGAGCGATCCCACGGCGGTGCTCGCCGACCCGGTCAAGGGTCCACGAGCCGAGCTGGTGCTGTCGGTCCGGCCGGGTGCCGCCGACACCGACAAGGTGCTCCGTCCGCTCGCCGTGCTCGCCGCGTCCCCGCAGGTCGAGGGCGTGGTCGTGGCCCCCGGCAGCTCCCTCGACGTGGGCGAACCGCTGTGGCCCGGCGCCCCGTTCACCTCGGTGCTGGTCGCCGAGCCGGGCGGTCTGGTCGAGGACCTCGACCTCGACGAGCCCCTCGACCCGGTCCGCTTCCTGCCCCTGCTTCCCATGACCCCCAACGAGGCCGCCTGGAAGCGGGTGCACGGCGCCCAGGCCCTCCAGGAGCGCTGGCTGACGAACGGGACGGACCTCCGGGATCCGTCCCGTAAATCCGTCCCGCTCGACTGACGCCTCGTGAGGAAGATCACCAACACGCGGCCGGAGAGCATCAGTTGACGCGCCGACGGCTCGCTCGGCGCCGTCGGCCTCCTGGGCCCGGCTCCTGGATCCGGTTCGCCTTCCCGGCCCGGTTCGCCTTCTCGGCTCAGCCGGCGAAGACCGACACCCCGTCCTGTGCCGCGTGCCGCGGCTCCAGCTCCTCGGCCTCGCGGGTCAGCGCCTTCCGCCGGACGACGACCACGACCGCGCCGAGGACCGCCGTGACCGCGGCGACGACGAACGGGACATGGATGTCGGTCCACTCCTCGATCTTCGGCGCGAAGTAGGGCGCGGCCGCGGCCGCGAACCACCGCACGAAGTTGTAGCCCGCGCTGGCCACCGGGCGCGGAGCGTCCGAGACGCCGAGCGCCAACTCGGTGTAGACGGTGTTGTTCACGCCGATGAACGCGCCCGACAGGATCGTGCACACGATCGCCGTGGTGTGGTCGCCGTACCCGAGGGCGAACACGTCGACGGCGAGCAGCACCAGCGAGCCGCCGAGCACCTTCAGCGAGCCGAACCGCTCCTGCAGCCGCGGCGCCACGAGGACGGAGAAGACCGCGAGCAGCACACCCCAGGCGAAGAACACCGCTCCCGACTTGTACGGGGTCATGTTCAGCACGAACGGGGTGAAGGCCAGCACGGTGAAGAACGTGTAGTTGTAGAAGAACGCCGAGGCCGCGGCGGAGGCGAGACCGCCGTGACCGAGTGCCTTGATCGGGTCCAGGAGCGAGATCTTCCGGGCCGGCTTCGGCTGCTCCTTCAGGAACACCGTGATGCACAGGAAGCCGACCGCCATCAGGAACGCGGTGCCGTAGAAGGGGTAGCGCCAGCTGGCGTCGCCGAGCACCGCGCCCAGCAGGGGCCCACAGGCCATGCCGAGGCCGAGGGCGGACTCGTAGAGCAGGATCGCGGCCGCGCTGCCGCCGGCCGCCGCGCCGACGATCACCGCGAGGGCGGTCGACACGAACAGCGCGTTGCCGAGGCCCCAGCCCGCCCGGAAGCCGACGAGTTCGCCGACCGAGCCCGAGGTGCCCGAGAGGCCCGCGAAGACGACGACGACGGCGAGGCCGAGCAGCAGCGTCCGGCGGCCGCCGATGCGGCTGGAGACGAAGCCGGTGACGAGCATCGCGAACGCGGTGATCAGGAAGTACGAGGTGAAGAGCAGGGAGACCTGGCCGGCGGTGGCGTCCAGCCCCTGGGCGATGGACGGCAGGATCGGGTCGACGAGACCGATGCCCATGAAGGCCACGACGGACGCGCCTGCCGTCGCCCACACCGCCTTCGGCTGCCGCAGGATGCTTCCGGCTCCCGCATCGAATGGGTCCATGGTTCCGTTCACCCCTCAGGAAGATGGTTGGTATATACACAGTAAGTTAGAGTGCCTAATAAATGCAAGCTACACGTAAAAGTTCCGGGTGGTCTCTTCCGTCCGGACGGGTGATCGTCCTTGACGTGGGCGGGCTCGGGTAGGACCGTGGGGCTCTATGAGGGGCGAACCCAGTTGCCCGAAGTGTGGTGGCCGGGTCAGGGCTCCCGGACTCTTCGCCGATTCCTGGCAGTGCGACGCGCACGGGACGGTGTATCCGCTTCAGCCCGTGATCCCGCCCAGCGTCGAGGCCCTCAGCGTCGTCGTGCACCGCACGCAGGTACCGGTGTGGATGCCGTGGCCGCTGCCGGTCGGCTGGCTCTTCACGGGCGTGACGTACGCAGGCGACGACCGCAGCGGAGGTCGCGCCACCGCGGTGGCCTGCTCCGGGCCCGGTCCGCTCGGCGGCATGGGCGAGCTGATCCTGGTCGCCGAGGAGCTGGGCGTCGGACTCGGTGCGTGGTACGCCGGTGTCGACGGGCCGGATCCGGGTCCGTACATGAGCGTCGAGAAACCCCCGCAGGCCAAGGTCCTGGCCGCCGGCCGCCCTACCCCGCTGTGGCATGTCTCCGCCACCCCGGACGACCGGGCCGTCTTCGCGGGCGAGGCGCGGGGGCTGTGGCTGTGGGCGGTGGTGTGGCCCGAGCAGTCCGGACTGCTGATGTACGACGAACTGGTGCTCACGGACCTGCGGGACGCGGGGGCCGAGGTGGAACTGGTGCCGTGCGGGGCGCTGTCGCCGCGCCTGCTCAAGCCTTAGCGCTCCGTCGCCGGGCGGCTGGGGGTGCGTTGCGCTTCCGGGTGGCCGGGGTGCGTTGTGCTTCCGGTCCTGGTCGTCTGCCGCGCCGTCGCGGCTGGTCGCGAACGTGTCTGCCGTGCCGTCGTGGCTGGTCGCGCAGTTCCCCGTCCCCCAGGGGTGGTCGGTGCCGTACGTGTGTCGTGGCCGGGGGTTTCGGTGTTGTGTGTAGGGGGCGCTCGGTGCTTTTGGGTGTGACATGGGTGGTGTGATTACCGGCTATGCTGGAGCGTCCCCTTCCGCCCGTCACCGCCTGGAGCCCGCGTCGTGCGCATCGATCTGCACTGCCACTCCACGGCCTCCGACGGTACGGACACCCCGGCCGAGTTGGTCCGCAACGCCGGTGCCGCCGGTCTGGACGTCGTCGCGCTGACCGATCACGACACCACCCGCGGCCACGCCGAGGCCATCGCCGCGCTGCCGTCGGGGCTCACGCTCGTGACCGGTGCCGAGCTGTCCTGCCGTATCGACGGTGTCAGCATGCACATGCTGGCCTATCTGTTCGACCCCGAGGAGCCCGCCCTGCTCGCCGAGCGCGAACTGGTGCGGGACGACCGGGTGCCACGGGCGCGGGCCATGGTCGCCAGGCTCAACGAGCTGGGCGTGCCCGTCAGCTGGGAGCAGGTCGCGCGGATCGCGGGGGAGGGGTCCGTCGGGCGGCCGCATGTCGCCACCGCCCTGGTCGAGCTCGGCGTCGTGCCGACCGTGAACGACGCCTTCACCGGGGATTGGCTGGCCGACGGCGGCCGGGCCCACGTCGAGAAGCACGAGACCGACCCCTTCGAGGCGATCCGGCTGGTCAAGGGTGCGGGCGGGGTCACCGTCTTCGCGCACCCGGGCGCGAACAAGCGCGGTCGTACGGTGCCGGAGTCCGCGATCGCCGAGCTGGCCGCCGCCGGCCTCGACGGCATCGAGGTCGACCACATGGACCACGACGCGGACACGCGCGCGCGGCTGCGCGGGCTGGCCGCCGATCTGGGGCTGCTGGTCACCGGCTCGTCGGACTACCACGGCAGCCGCAAGACCTGTGTGCTCGGCGAGTACACGACCGACCCCGAGGTGTACGGGGAGATCACCCGGCGTGCCACCGGGGCGTTCCCGGTGCCGGGGACCGGCGGAGCCTGAGGCTCACCTCCGCGCCCACCGGTCCACCCCCTTTCCCGCAAGGCTTCCGTACTGATGTTCGATGTCGCCGTCTTCGGCTCCCTGTTCCTCACCCTTTTCGTCATCATGGATCCCCCCGGGATCACCCCGATCTTCCTCGCGCTGACCGCCGGACGCCCCGCCAAGGTGCAGCGGCGGATGGCCTTCCAGGCGGTCTGCGTGGCAGGTGGTGTGATCACCGTCTTCGGGCTCCTCGGGCACCAGATCCTCGACTACCTGCATGTCTCCGTACCCGCCCTGATGATCGCGGGCGGGCTGCTGCTCCTGCTGATCGCGCTCGACCTGCTCACCGGCAAGACCGACGAGCCGAAGCAGACCAAGGACGTCAACGTCGCCCTTGTCCCGCTGGGCATGCCGCTGCTGGCCGGACCGGGTGCGATCGTGTCCGTCATCCTCGCCGTGCAGAAGGCGGACAGCGTGACGACCCAGGTGTCGCTCTGGGCGGCCATCCTCGCCATCCACGTCGTGCTGTGGCTGGTGATGCGCTACTCGCTGCTGATCATCCGGGTCATCAAGGACGGCGGCGTGGTCCTGGTGACACGGCTCGCGGGCATGATGCTCTCGGCCATCGCCGTACAGCAGATCATCAACGGCGTCACACAGGTGATCCGCGCCGGCTGACCGGGTCCCGGCACGCGCAGAGCCCCCTACGGCATCGCCGTAGGGGGCTCTGAAACCTGTAAGGGACCCGCGTTACGAGGCCGAGGTGTCGGCCGGACGGATCCACAGCCGCTGCCCGATGGCGGCGGCCTGCTGAACGATCCGGTTGACGGAGGCGGCGTCCACGACGGTGCTGTCGACGGGCGTGCCGTCGACGTCGTCGAGTCGCATGATTTCGAAGCGCATGGCTTCTCCCTTCGTCTGGTCATCCTCCTGAGGAGAACTACTTGGTTACGTAGGGAGTCAACGGGATGCGTGTTACAAACATTCCCTACGCTAAAGAAATTTTTCGAACGACTAACTACTAACGGGTAAGGGTGTTCGCGAGGACTGAACGGGACCGGTTGTGTTCGCAGCGTGACCACCGGGACAATGGAGGCGATGAACGACGACCTCCCGGCCCTCGCCGCCCGCATCGACCGCACGAACGAGCTGCTGACCCGCATGCTCGCCGAGGTGGCCAAGACACCCTCGACCCACGCCATCTTCGTCGACGCGGGGTATCTGTACGCGGCCGCGGGGCGCCTGGTGGCCGGGACCGAGGACCGCCGGGCCTTCGACCTCGACGCCGAGGGCCTGATCGAGGCGCTGATCGACCGCGCCCGCTCGATCTTCGCCGACAGCCGGCTGCTGCGCGTCTACTGGTACGACGGCGCCCGGCGCCGTATCCACACCTCCGAGCAGCAGTCCATCGCCGAACTGCCGGACGTGAAGGTGCGGTTGGGCAATCTGAACGCCAACAACCAGCAGAAGGGCGTCGATTCGCTGATCCGGACCGACCTCGAATCGCTGGCCCGGCACCGGGCCATCAGCGACGCGGCCCTGCTGGGCGGTGACGAGGACCTGGTCTCGGCGGTGGAGGCCGCGCAGGGGTACGGCGCCCGCGTGCACCTGTGGGGCATCGAGGCGCCGGAAGGCCGCAACCAGGCCGAGCCGCTGCTCTGGGAGGTCGACAGCCAGCGCACCCTCGACCTCGACTTCTTCAAGCCGTACGTCTCACGGCGCACCGCCGCGGCCTACGATCCGTCCGGCGCGAACCGGCCCACCCGCGAGGCCGTCCGTTTCGTCGGTGCGCAGGTCGCGGCGAAATGGCTGGCGGCGCGGGGCAGGGACGCGCTGGCCGAGCTGCTGCCGGGCCACCCCTACCTCCCCGGCTCCGTCGACCAGGACCTTCTCGTGGAGGCGGAGGGCATTCTCCAGTACTCCCTGCGCGGCCAGGCGGACCTGAGGCGCGCGCTACGGGACGGCTTCTGGGAGCACGTGCAGACGCAGTACTAGGACAGGTCCTGACGTCCGGGGTGACGGTCCCAGAAGTCGGCGAGCGCGTGGGCCGTCGGCAGCGGCTGGTCCTGGTTCGGCGAGTGCTCGGCGCCCGGCACGATCGTCCGGTGCGCGCCCAGCCGCACGGCCATGTCGTCGAGGAGGGGCACCGGCCAGGTGTCGTCCAGCGCACCCGACAGAACATGGAACGGGAGCGGAACGGCGGCGAGTTCGTCGACCCGGTCCGGCTCGACACACAACTGGCTCCCGGTCACCAGGAGTTGAGCGGGCTTGTGGTTCAGCCAGCGCAGCCGCAGTAGCTCCGGCTCGCCGAAGCCGCTGGCCGGACCGCCGACCTCCTCCGGCGGCCCCATCGCCAGAATCGCCTCCCACACCTGCGGCATCGTCATCACCGCGAGTGCGTCGTGCAGCAGTTTCACGCGCTGCTTCTGGGAGTCCGAGATCTCCGCCGGACCGGAGGCGACGAGCGTGAACGAGACGAAGGGGGAATGGTCGAGAATGACGCCGGCACGGGCGATCTGACCGCCCAGGGAGTGCCCGACGAGGTGCAGGGGAGTGCCGAGGGCCGCCGCCTGCGCCAGCACGTCCCGGGCCAACTCCTCACGCGCATAGGCGGATTCGTCCTCGGCCGGTCCGTCGGACTCGTTCTGTCCCCGACCGTCCACGGCGACGGTCCGGTAGCCGCGGGCCGCGAGCGGCTCGTGCAGCCGATGGAAGTCCTCCTTGCTCCCGGTGAAACCGGGCAGCAGCAGCGCGACACCTCGCTGCTCGACCCCGCTGGGCACGGGCGCGTCCACCACGGCGAAGTCACCGCGCTCGGTCCGCAGGTGATACGAACGCGCGCCGGGGGGCGGCGGAAAGGGGCTGGTGGAGCTCGACCTGGTCACGTCCCGAGGCTACCGGCAGGGCACTCCACGCGCCGTTGGCGGGACCCTTTCCGGGGAACGCCGACGGCCCGGCCCCTCGTCGAGGAGGGACCGGGCCGTCGGACGTCATGCCATGCGGTTCGATCAGCCGTCCGCGGGCTCCGCGGCGGCCGTCGCCTTGCGGGTGCGGCGCACCCTCGGCTTGGCCTCGGCCGCTTCGGCCGTGTCGACCGCGGTCTCGGCCTCGGTGGCGGCCGGGGCGGTGGCGGCGGTCTTGCGGGTGCGGCGCGGCTTGGTGGCTTCCGCTTCCTGGGTGGCCTGGGCCGGGATGTCGGCCGTGGTGGCCGTCGTCTCGGGCTGGGCGGTCTTGCGGGTGGTGCGGCGGCGCGGCTTGGCCTCGGTCGCCTCGGCCGTGTCGACAGCGGCCTCGGCAGGGGCCGCCTCGGCCGGAGCGGTGGCTGCCGTCTTGCGGGCGCGACGCGGCTTGACCGCGGCCGCGGCGGCCGCGGCAGCCTCCGCGATCGGCTCCGAAGCCGTGGTCGCGGTCTTGCGGGTGCGGCGCGGCTTGGCCTCCGTGGCCTCGGCCGTGTCGACCGCGACCTCGGCCGGAGCCGCCGCCTTACGGGTGCGACGCGGCTTGGCCTCGGGCTCGACGGTCGCCGGAGCCTCGACGGTCGCCGTGGCCGTAGCAGCCGTCTTGCGCGTGCGGCGGGGCTTGGCCTCGGCGGCCTCGACCGTGTCCGTGGCGGCTTCGGCCGGGGCCGTCGCCTTGCGGGTGCGGCGCACCCTCGGCTTGGCCTCGGCCGCTTCGGCCGTGTCGACCGCGGTCTCGGCCTCGGTGGCGGCCGGGGCGGTGGCGGCGGTCTTGCGGGTGCGGCGCGGCTTGGTGGCTTCCGCTTCCTGGGTGGCCTGGGCCGGGATGTCGGCCGTGGTGGCCGTCGTCTCGGGCTGGGCGGTCTTGCGGGTGGTGCGGCGGCGCGGCTTGGCCTCGGTCGCCTCGGCCGTGTCGACAGCGGCCTCGGCAGGGGCCGCCTCGGCCGGAGCGGTGGCTGCCGTCTTGCGGGCGCGGCGCGGCCTGACCACCGTCTCGGCGGCCGCGGTGGCCTCCGGGGACTCGACGGTTTCGGCGGTCTCGACCAGGGCTTCGGCCGGAGCCGTCGCCTTGCGGGTGCGGCGGCGCGGCTTCGTCTCGGTCGCCTCCGCCGTGTCGACGGCGGCCTCGGCGGCCGGCGCCTCCGTCACCGTGGCCGGTGCGGTCGCCTCGGTCCGGACGGTCTGCACGGGCACGGTCTCCGCAGCCTTGCGGGTGCGGCGGCGGCGCGGCTTCGCCAGGGCCTCCGGAGCGGTCTCCGGGGTGTCCAGGGCGATGCCCTCCGCGGTCGCCACGGCCGCTTCCGCGGTCTCGGCGACGGGCTCGACCGTCACGGCGGCGACCGGCACGGCCGTCGCGACGGTGGCCTCCTGCGCGGGCACGTTACGGGTCCGGCGGCGACGGCGCGGAGTACGCGGGCCGGCGGCCTCCTCCGTCACGGACGTCGGCTCGGCCACGGGCGCCTGCTCCGGGGCCGTGATCCCGGCGGGCGCCGAGGTCGCGTCCATCGGGGTGCCGTTGCGCGTACGGCGACGGCGACGCGGCGTACGGGCCGCCGGCTCACGCTCGTCGGGCTGCTCGCCGGAACGGGACTCGCCCCGGCCACCACGGTCACCGCGACCGCCCCGGTCACGGCCGCCCCGGTCGCCGCGATCACCGCGATCATTGCGACCGCGCCCACCGCGACCACCCGGCTCGCCCAGGTCCTCGAGCTCTTCGGCGTCGAGCCCGGCGCGGGTGCGCTCCGAGCGCGGCAGGACACCCTTGGTGCCCACGGGAATGGCGAGTTCCTCGAAGAAGTGCGGAGAGGTGGAGTAGGTCTCCGGCGGGTTGCTGAAGTCGAGCTCCAGCGCCTTGTTGATGAGCTGCCAGCGCGGGATGTCGTCCCAGTCGACGAGCGTGATCGCGATGCCCTTGGCGCCCGCGCGGCCGGTACGGCCGATGCGGTGCAGGTACGTCTTCTCGTCCTCGGGGGACTGGTAGTTGATGACGTGCGTGACGCCTTCGACGTCGATGCCGCGGGCGGCGACGTCGGTGCAGACGAGGACGTCGACCTTCCCGTTGCGGAAGGCGCGCAGCGCCTGCTCGCGGGCGCCCTGGCCGAGGTCGCCGTGGACCGCGCCGGAGGCGAAGCCGCGCTGCTGCAGCTGGTCGGCCAGGTCGGCCGCCGTGCGCTTGGTACGGCAGAACACCATGACCAGGCCGCGGCCGTCGGCCTGCAGGATGCGGGCGACCATCTCGGGCTTGTCCATGTTGTGCGCGCGGTACACGTGCTGCTTGGTGTTCGCGACGGTCCGGCCCGCGTCGTCCGGCGAGGTCGCGTTGATGTGCGTGGGCTGCGACATGTAGCGGCGCGCGAGGCCGATGACCGCGCCCGGCATGGTCGCCGAGAACAGCATGGTCTGACGCTTCGCCGGAAGCATGTTGATGATCTTCTCGACGTCGGGCAGGAAGCCGAGGTCGAGCATCTCGTCGGCCTCGTCCAGCACGAGCGACCTGATGTGCTTGAGGTCGAGCTTCTTCTGGCCCGCGAGGTCCAACAGGCGGCCCGGGGTGCCGACGACGACGTCGACGCCCTTCTTCAGGGCCTCGACCTGGGGCTCGTAGGCGCGGCCGCCGTAGATGGCGAGCACGCGCACGTTGCGTACCTTGCCCGCGGTCAGCAGGTCGTTGGTGACCTGCGTGCAGAGCTCACGCGTGGGGACGACGATGAGCGCCTGCGGGGCGTCGGTGAGGTCCTCGGGCCGGGCGCGGCCGGCCTCGACGTCGGCGGGGACCGTCACGCGCTCGAGGAGCGGGAGGCCGAAGCCGAGCGTCTTGCCGGTGCCGGTCTTGGCCTGGCCGATGACGTCCGTGCCCGTGAGGGCCACGGGCAGCGTCATCTCCTGGATGGGGAAGGGACTGATGATGCCGACGGCCTCAAGGGCCTCGGCGGTCTCGGAAAGGATGCCGAGCTCTCGGAACGTAGTCAGGGTGCTGCCTCTTCTGTGTGCGCGGTGCGAGGCGAGCGCGGGGGTCGTGTCAGGACCGTGCCGGGGGACGTCGGCTGCCTCACGGGCCAGCCGTCAAGACACGGGACCTCTGCCGACGCTCTAGCGCTCGTACCGCTGAGGGGTTCCCTCCGGGTTCCGTACGCACAGTGCCGTACGGGCGAGGAGGGCTGTCGGGTCGGAGCCGATCGGGCCACCGACCGGGCATCCTCATACGTGCGGCCCGTCGAATATTCGGCAGGCGCATTACCACCATACCCCGGAATCGTGCACACGTGATGGCCGATTCGGTCACGTTGTGGTTGTCACAGTGCCGGAGGTGGTCCCCTACGTCCTCGGCGTCACACTGATTGACCAGGGCCTTACACCGCGCGACGGGCGAGCTATTGTGCGCTTCATGACGACCTCTGACAAGCCCGAGAACACCGCCACCGGCATCGCCGCCCAGGACTGGGCAACCGCCTCCGCCGACCCGCAGTACCGGGCGGCGGTCGTGGATCTGCTGGGTGCGTTGGCGTACGGCGAGCTGGCGGCGTTCGAGCGGCTCGCGGAGGACGCCAAGCTGGCGCCCACGCTGGAGGACAAGGCGGAGCTGGCGAAGATGGCGTCGGCGGAGTTCCACCACTTCGAGCGGCTGCGCGACCGGCTCACGGAGATCGGTGAGGAGCCCACGATGGCGATGGAACCGTTCGTCGCCGCGCTTGACGGCTTCCATAAGCAGACGGCCCCTTCGGACTGGCTGGAGGGTCTTGTCAAGGCGTACGTCGGCGACTCGATCGCGAGCGACTTCTACCGCGAGGTCGCGGTGCGCCTGGACACCGACAGCCGGGCCCTGGTGCTGGCCGTGCTCGACGACACCGGCCACGCCGGCTTCGCCGTCGACCGGGTGCGCGCCGCGATCGACGCGGAGCCGAGGGTGGGCGGGCGGCTCGCGCTGTGGGCGCGGCGGTTGATGGGCGAGGCCCTGTCACAGTCCCAGCGGGTGGTCGCGGACCGCGACGCGCTCTCGACGATGCTCGTGGGCGGCGTCGCGGACGGCTTCGACCTCGCCGAGGTCGGCCGGATGTTCTCGCGTATCACCGAGGCGCACACCAAGCGGATGGCGGCACTGGGGCTCGCGGCCTAGGCCTGTCCGGCGGATCAGGCCGGAGGAAAGCAGCGGTGCCTCACCGGCACACGTGAGCGGGGCGCGGTGCGGTCGACTGCAAGGCGCAGGAGAGCGTCGACGCGATGGGGCTCCGCCGTGGGGGAGCCGGCAACCGACGGCAACGCCGCAGGTGGCCGGGGAGTGCCCCGTGTCTCCGGCGTGATCCGCCCGAGAGGCCCCAGCCCCTCGGGGGAGGCGGCGGCCGGACCTACGCCGGGACCGATCGTCGCCTGAGCCGGCCGGCCGGGCGCAGCAGCAGGGAGACCGAGGCGGCGGAGACGATCGCCGCGCCGAGCAGACTCGCCAGGACGGTGCCGGGACCCAGCGCGCTGTGGGTGACGAAGTCACCGAACAGGGCTCCGGCGACGCCCGTCGCGAAGACGAGGGTGCGGACCGGCAGGCGGTGGGAGAAGCGGTGGACCGCCGCCCACGCGAGCACGAGACCGAGCACAGCGGAGCCGAGCGCTTCCAAGATCATGTGGTTCCCTCCCGGACGGTGGGGCTGCGCACCAAGGTCGTAGCCGGTCATACCCGTGACCTGCGGAATGCAATCCTCCTCTGTGGTCGGCTTGTGCTCCACCTGTGAAGAAAACGCCGACAGCGAAAACCGGCCCGGATTTCGGCGGCACGAACGGCGGCCGGAACCAGGCAGCACGGACAGCGGCCCAGAGAGCGACGGCGCGGGCAGCGGGCCAGAGAGCGACGCCCACGGGCACCGGCCGAGGGCCGGCGGCGTGGACGCGAGAGGGGCCCGGCGACCAGATGGTCGCCGGGCCCCTCTCGCTTTGCTTCGCCTACAGTGCGCCGAAGCCCACCTTGCGCGGGGCGGGCTCGCCCAGCTCGACGTAGGCCAGACGGTCGGCCGGAACCAGGACCTTGCGGCCGTGCTGGTCCACGAGGCTGAGCAGCTGCGACTTCCCGGCCAGGGCCTCGGCCACCACGCGCTCGACCTCCTCGGGAGTCTGACCGCTCTCCAGAACGATCTCGCGAGGCGCGTGCAGCACGCCGATCTTGACCTCCACGGCTATGTCCCTCCGACGGTCACGAGGTGCGCGGGCGTCCGCGCCGTACGCTGCACACATTAGCCCGGTGAGGGGACGTACACGGCGCGGCCGTCCACGCCAGGAGCGAACAGCGGGCGGGAACAAACGGCCGAGGGCCCTCGCGGTCAGTGCTGATCGATGCCGTGCAGGGGGAAACCGGCGATGCCACGCCAGGCCAGCGAGGCCAGCAACTGCACCGCCTGGTCGCGCGGAACGCTGCGGTCGCTGTGGAGCCAGGACCGCGCCACGACCTGGGCGAGGCCGCCCAGACCCGAGGCGAGCAGCATGGACTCCGCGCGCGAGAGACCGGTGTCCTCCGCGATGACCTCGCAGATCGCCTCGGCGCACTCGTTGGTGACCTTGTCGACGCGCTCGCGCACGGCGGGTTCGTTCGTCAGGTCCGACTCGAACACCAGACGGAAGGCGCCGCCGTCGTCCTCGACGTACGCGAAGTACGCGTCCATCGTGGCGCGGACGCGCTGCTTGTTGTCGGTCGTCGAGGCGAGCGCGCCGCGCACGGCCTGGATGAGCGCCTCGCAGTGCTGGTCCAGGAGGGCCAGGTACAGGTCGAGCTTGCCGGGAAAGTGCTGGTAGAGCACCGGCTTGCTGACACCGGCCCGCTCCGCGATGTCGTCCATGGCGGCCGAGTGGTAGCCCTGCGCCACGAAGACTTCCTGGGCGGCGCCCAGCAGCTGGTTCCGTCGGGCACGGCGCGGCAGGCGCGTGCCTCGCGGGCGCGCCGCCTCTGTCTGCTCGATGGCTGTCACGCCGCCTCCCAAAGTGGTCCTCTTGCGGTGAGCGCCGCGCCGCCATCGTACTTTTCGGTAACCGTGGTGTGCGCGGTGCGAACGCAGAATTTCACGGACTGGACGACGACAAAAGCGGTAGAAACAGTTTTGGATCGGGATGTTACGGGCATACTCCGCCCCGCTCCAGCTCGGGCCGGTCAGCGATAGTCGTCCTCGTCGAGCGAGACGACGCGGGCCTGTTCGACGAGATCGGCCTCGTTGCCACGGGCGGGATCCACGTCCTCCAGGGGGTCGTCGCGCTTCGGGATGACGTCCGTGTACTGCTCGGCGGCGTCGTTCTCCGGCGCCTCGACGTCGATCTCCCCGAAGTCGTCGTCCTCTTCGAACGTCTCCGGGTCGGTGGGGTCAACGGCCATGGTGGGCTCCCTTCCTACGAACGTCCCTGCGAGTTGCAGGGGCCACAAGCGGGTGCCCTCGGTACGAGCCTAGGAGACACCCGTTTCGGACGCTATGCGATCGCTGGGGGGAGTGCCCCCGATTCGCGTCGTTATGGCGTCGGGGCGGTGCCGATGCGGCGTCGACGCGGTACCCGTCCCGTGCGCGCGCAACTCGCGCGTGTGATGGCGAACACACAAAGTCGTGCGTGATCGTCTCGTAACATTGCCGCATGTCTTCGACCGAGCTGCCCTCCGTGCCGCCCACCAGCGTGCTGCCGAAGGCGATCGCCGTCCGGGTCGCCGAGGGCGAGCGGCTCCGGTCGGTCGGGCTGCCGGGCGTCACGCTCACCATCCGCTCCAGGCCCCCCGCGCGCGAGGGGCTCCCGCCCGCGCTGTACGTGCACGGCCTGGGCGGTTCCTCGCAGAACTGGTCCGCGCTGATGGCCCTGCTGGACGGAGTGGTGGCGAGCGAGGCCGTGGATCTGCCCGGCTTCGGCGACTCCCCGCCACCGGACGACGGCAACTACTCCATCACGGCACACGCGCGTGCCGTCATCCGCTACCTCGACGCCGTCGACCGCGGGCCCGTGCACCTCTTCGGCAACTCCCTGGGCGGCGCCGTGTCCACGCGCGTCGCCGCGGTCCGGCCCGACCTCGTACGGACGCTGACGCTGGTGTCACCCGCGCTGCCCGAGCTGCGGGTGCAGCGGACCGCGGTGCCCACGGGCCTGGTCGGGCTGCCCGGTGTCGCCGCGCTGTTCACCCGGTTCACCCGGGAGTGGACGGCCGAGCAGCGCGTCCGCGGGGTCACGGCGCTCTGTTACGGCGATCCGGGGAGGGTCAGCCCGGACGCGTTCCGCCACGCGGTGGACGAACTGGAGCGGCGCCTTCAGCTGCCGTACTTCTGGGACGCGCTGACCCGCTCCACGCGCGGGCTGCTCAGCGCGTACACGCTGGGCGGTCAGCACGGGCTCTGGCGCCAGGCCGAGCGCGTCCTCGCCCCGACCCTCCTCGTCTACGGCGGTCGCGACCAGCTCGTCGGTTTCCGCATGGCGCAGCGGGCCGCCCGCGCCTTCCGCGACTCCCGCCTGCTCACGCTGCCCGACGCCGGACACGTGGCGATGATGGAGTATCCCGACACGGTGGCGACGGCCTTCCGGGAACTTCTCGAGGACACCGCACCCGCGACCGAGATCGCGGGGGGCTGAGGCCGACGTGGGACGCCACAGCAGGCGGGGGCCCGCGCCCAAGAGCGCCGCCAAAGGCGCCGCCAAGGGTGCGTCGCGAGGAGCTGACCCGGAGCCGCCTGGCCAGGATGACCCGCGCGCCGCTCGGGTCCAGGCGCCGCCCCCGGTGCACGACGGCACCCCCTCGCACGGAGTGCCCCGCTTCCTCCTTCCCGACGGGACTCCGGCCCATGGGTTCCCGCAGGTGCGGGGCGGTCACCCCGAGCAGCTCGAAGACGGGGGCGGCTGGGGTGACTTGAGGGGACGATCGGCGGGTACCGGGCAGCCCGTGATACCGCGTCAGAGAACCATGCCGCAGGACGGCCCGCGCCAGGGCCCCCGCCCGGGGTCCCGTCAGGGCCCTCGTCAGGACTACCTCGACGCTTTCGGTGAGGACGACGAGGACGTCTTCACGCGCGCGAGGGCGCCGTTTGCGCGCACGCGCGAGCGGGATCCCCACTCCGCCGTCACGGACCGGGACGCCGCCTCGCGTGCGACCGCCCCGGCCGACGTCGACGGCGGCGACGACGCACCGCCCACGGGCGGGTCCGTGGCCGCCCGGGGTGTCAAGGGGCGGGCGTTCACCGGCATCGCGGCCGCCGCCGTCACCACGGTGCTGGCCGTCGTGGTGGCCGGACAGGTCGCCGCCGGAGGGGACGACGACTCCGTCCGGTCGCAGTCCGCTGCAGGCCGGACCCGTGACGCCGTCACCGACGCCGCGCGCGGGGACGACCGGCCGACCCCGTCCGCGTCGCCCGGAGCGTCCGCCGGTGCGGTCGCTCCGACGTACGCGCAGCGGATGAGCACGAAGTACCCGCTCAGCGCCAAGCTCAAGGGGTCGGGGAAGTTCGACGCGATCGCCGGCGTCGACAAGGCGCCCGGCAAGGGGCGGAAGTACACCTACCGCGTGGACGTGGAACAGGGTCTGGGGCTCGACGGCGAACTCTTCGCGCAGGCCGTGCAGAAGACGCTCAACGACGCCCGCAGCTGGGCCCACGACGGCGCCCGCACCTTCGAGCGGATCCACTCGGGCAAGGCCGACTTCGTCATCACGCTCGCCAGCCCTGGAACCACCGCCGTGTGGTGCGCCAAGTCCGGTCTGGACACCACGGAGGACAACGTCTCCTGCGACTCGGCGGCCACCGAGCGCGTGATGATCAACGCCTACCGCTGGGCGCAGGGGTCGGAGACCTTCGGCGACAAGATGTACGCCTACCGGCAGATGCTGATCAACCACGAGGTCGGACACCGCCTCGGCTACAGCCATGTCACGTGCGACAAGGACGGCGAGCTGGCGCCGGTCATGCAGCAGCAGACGAAGTTCCTCGACCACGACGGGATTCACTGCCTGCCCAACGCCTGGCCGTTTCCCAGCAGTTGATCCGCGGGCCGGCCGGACGACGCCGTGGGCCGTCGAACGTCTCCGGCCCCTGCGCCCGGACCACCCCGCCGGACGGCGGCAGCTCCTGCTCGCGCGGTACCCGCGTGACGGGCGCGGCGTAACGTTTCGCGGTCGGGTGATCTCTTAGCGCGACCGAACGCGACCCGCACGGGAAAGTTACGACCGTTCACCCCTTTTGGTGGTGCGACGGACAACCGTCCATCGCGCCACCACCTTGTCCGCATACGTTCGTCCCGCTGCGAGCCGCCGGGTCAACGGCGGCTCCCCCAACGGGAGATCGGGAGTGTGCGTGCGCATCGGACTGCTGACGGAGGGCGGCTATCCGTATCTGAGCGGTGACGCCGCGCTCTGGTGCGACCGGCTCGTGCGCGGGCTCGGGCAGCACGAGTTCGACGTCTACGCGCTCAGTCGTGCCGAACAGCAGGAGGAGGCGGGCTGGGTCGATCTTCCGCCGCAGGTCAGCCGGGTCCATACGGCGCCGCTGTGGAAGGCCGAGGACGACGGAGTCACCTACGGCCGGCGCGCGCGCAGGCGCTTCGCGGAGTCCTACGGCGAGTTGGCCGCCGCGCTGTGCGAAGGGGACTCCTCGGACTCGGCCGGTTCCCCGGGGGCCGCTGCGACCGCTCAGGCGGACCGTTTCGCCAATGCGCTGTACGGCCTCGCCGAACTCGCCCGGGACGAGGGCGGACTGGTGGGAGCGCTCCGCTCGGAGGGCGCCGTGCGCGCCCTGGAACGTGCCTGTCGCGCGCCGGGCGCGCTGCGTACGGCGCGCGAGGCGCGCGTACCCGATCTGCTCGCCGTCGCCGCACACCTCGAACGCGCCCTGCGCCCCCTCTCGCTCCACTGGTACGAGGACGAGGGGGTCGACGGAGGAGAGGGCCTCGGCGCCGTCGACCTGTGCCATGCCACGTCCGGCGGTGCCGCGGCGCTGCCCGGGCTGCTCGCACGGCACTTCTTCGAGGTGCCGCTGCTGGTGACCGAGTACGGGGTACGGCTGCGGACGCACTATCTGAGCTCGGGGACCGCTCCCGCGCCGGCGGCCGCCGGGAGCGCGCCGTCCGGTGGAGCCGCTTCCGCCGCCCCCGCCGTACGGGCCCTGGTCGCCGCCTTCCACAATCGGCTCGCCGCCGAGGTGTACCGGCAGGCGGCGTGCGTCACCCCCGGGAACACGCACGCACGCCGCTGGCAGGAGCGGTGCGGTGCCGACCGCGCCAAGCTGCGTACCGTCTACCCGGGCATGGAGGCGTCCCGCTTCGCCGAGGTGGGCGACTCCTGCGACACCGCCGATCCGCACACCCTGGTATGGGTGGGCCGGGTGGAACCGGCGAAGGACCTCGTGTCCCTGCTGCACGCCTTCGCGGAGCTCCGCAAGGAGGAACCCCGCACCCGCCTGCGGATCGTCGGCGCTGCTGCCGGGGCCGAGGGACAGGCCTACCTCGGGCACTGCAAGGTGCTGGCCGCGCAGCTCTTCCCCGACGAGGCGGACGGACCGCACGCCGTCGGCGACAACCCCGTGTCCTTCGAGGAGATCGGCGGCCCTGAGGCGCCCACTCTCGCCGAGGCGTACGCGGCCGGTGCGGTGGTCGTCCTGTCCAGCGTCGTCGAGGGGTTCCCGGTCGGCCTGGTCGAGGCGATGTTCTGCGGCCGGGCGACCGTGTCCACCGACGTCGGCGCGGTGGTCGAGGTCATCGGCGGCACGGGACTGGTCGTTCCGCCGCGCAATCCTCGGGCGCTCGCGGAGGCGTGCGTGGCGCTGCTTCGCGACCCCGAGAGGCGTGCGCGCCTGGGCGCGGCCGCCCGCGCCCGCGCCCTCGAACTCTTCACGGTCGAGCAGAACGTCACGGCATTTCACGGCATTTACCTGGAGCTCGTCTCGCAGGCCCCGGTGCGTCGGTTCGTCTTCGACGACGACGGCGAACCCCGTCCCTTCGCCGTCCCGGCCGAGGCGTGTCTGGCGGGCCACTGGACCGGCCCGGACGCCCGTGTCACCGCCCGGCGCGGCCCGGGCTGGGCGGCGGGACCACCGGTTCGGGGCACCTCGCCCATCGCCGCGACGGAGGGGGCACGATGAGCGGGCTCGACGAACTGGACCGGCCGGGAGCAGCGGGATCACCGGGATCATCGGGATCAGTGTCGCCGGGCGCGCCAGGGTCACCGGGGTCACTGGGCGCGCCGGGGTCACCGGGGTCACCAGGAACTCTGGGAGCGCCGGGGTCACCGGCGATGGCGGAAGCGCTGGGATCCGTGGGGGTGCCGGGGTTACCGAGAACACCGAGAACACCGGGATCACCGGGCGGACCCGGGGCCGCCGAGGCACCGGGCGGGAGTTCTGCGGCGCCCGCCGATGCCGTCGCCGACGGGCGTGGGCCGGCCGCTCCGCGCCGCGGCGCCGCGGATCCGGTGAAGGCCCTCATGCACCGTCACCGCGAGCTGTGCGATCGGGCCGTCGACCCGCTGGAGATCGCGGCGGGCCTGGAGGCCCACGGGGTCACCGACCGCACCGCCGCACGCTTCCGGCACCGGGACGTGTTCTCCCTCGCGGAGGAGATGTACGCCCGCGTGCCCCGCGACGGCGACGCGCCCGCGCTCACCGCGGCCGCCACGGCCACCACGATCCCGAGGCCCCGGCTGGACCGGGCGCTGCTCACCCTCCTGCCGGGCGTCCTGTGCGCCGCGACCGTGACCGGCGTGCGCCTCACCCAGGGGCGCACATGTCTGCTCGTATCCGCCGGGGGCATCCTCGCCGTGGCCCTCGCGCTGCGGGCGGTGCTGCGCCGGGGTCCGTTGAGCCCGCGCAGCGGAGCCCACGTCGGCCCGCACCGGACGGGCGCCTGGACCTGCTGGCTCCTCGGTTACGCGGCCCTCGGCGACAGCCTCCTGCGTGTCGCCGTCGCCGGAGGCCCCGACGGCCTGCCCGACGGGACGGCGGACGGTCCCTGGCCCTTCGCCGCCGCCCCGCTGCTGACCCTCGCCCTGGCCTGCGCGCCCGCCGCTTGGAGCGCCCACCTTCTCGCCGTACGTGCCCGGCGCCGACTGGAAACCAGCCGTGGCCTGGAGGAGTTCGCCGCCTCCGTGCAACCGCTGCTGCTCGGCACCTGCGCCCTGTTCCTGTGCGCGCTGACCGCCCTGGCTCCCCTGTGCGCCGCCGCCCTGGGCGAGCCGGTCGACTACGGACACACCCTCACGCTGGGCGCGCTTCTCTTCCTCGCCCGCCTTCTCGTCGTGCACGGCTTCACCCACGCCCCGGCGGTCGTCCTCGCAGCCGTCGGCACGGCGGAGGTGCTCGCCCCGGCCTCCGTCTTCGCGGGCCGGCTGCCCGGCTGCGGCTTCCTGGCCACCCCCGTGGAGACCCTGGTGGCCGCCTGGGGTCCGTCCGGTGTCCCGTCCCTCGTCTGCGGAGCCGCCGCCCTGATCCTCCTGTTCCACGCGACCCGCATGCTGTCCAGGGCCTCGGCCCACGCGCGAACGGACCAGCCGTGCTGACGCGAGCCCGCCTTCGCCCGCCCCTCCCGCAGCCGCCGGGAACCGGCTCAACGGGCAGAAGCTTGAGCCCGGTCCAGGGCCTGAGCCCGGTTGGGAGCCTCAGCCCGGTCCAGAGCCTCAGCCAGGGCCGGAGCATGAGCCCGGTTCAGAGTCTCAGCCGGGTCCAGAGTCTCAGTCCGGTTCAGGGCCTCAGCCCAGGCCAGGACCTCAGCCCGGTTCAGAGCATGAGCCCGGGCCGGAGTGCGGGCCCGGGCCGGAGTGCGGGCCCGAGCCTGTGTCTGAGCCCAAGTCCGGGTCCAAGTCCGGGTCCGGATCCAAGTCCGGGTCCGGGTCCGGGCCCAAGTCCGAGTCCCGGCCCGGGTCCAAGTCCGTTTCCCGGCCCGGGCCCAAGTCCCGACCCCGGCCCGGGCCCAAGTCCCGACCCCGGCCCGGGCCCAAGTCCGAGTCCCGGCCCGGGTCCGGACGCGGGCCCCGGTCCCGGCGAGGACTGGTCGGTTCCGCAGCGCGGCTGTTCGGTTCCCGGCCGACGCCGGCGGACCACGCCCGCCCGGAACCTGTCGTCGGTGCCTCGGTCACCGCGCGCGGCACACCCGCCGCCGCCCCCTGACCGCACCCCGCACGCGTTCCTCCACCCAGCCGCAGCCCATCGCCACACCCTTGAAGGAGAGACCAGATGACCACCTCCCGATCCGGAGCGACCGGAGCCGCCGGGGCACCCGCGGTCGCAGGAGCCCCCGCGGTCGCAGGAGCAACCGGAGGACACGGGGCGACCCAAGCCCACGCGGCCCCGGCGGCAGCCACGGCGCACACCACGGGAGCCGCACGATGAGGGTTCTGCTGATCGGAGCCAACGGCTACCTCGGCCGTTTCGTCGCCGACCGTCTGCTCGCCGACCCGGCCGTCCAGCTCACCGCGCTCGGCCGCGGCGACGACGCCGATGTCCGCTTCGACCTCGCGTCCGGCAGCCCCGGCGCACTCACCCGCTTCCTCGACGCGGTCCACCCCCAGGTCGTCGTCAACTGCGCGGGCACCACCCGGGGCGGCGCCCGCGAACTCACCCGGCACAACACCGTCGCCGTCGCCACCGTCTGCGAGGCTCTGCGCCGCAGCGGCTGCGGCGCACGGCTGGTGCAGATCGGCTGCGGCGCCGAGTACGGCCCGAGCCAGCCCGGTTCCTCGACGGCCGAGGACGCCGTGCCCCGCCCCGGTGGCCCGTACGGGGTCAGCAAACTCGCCGCCACCGAACTCGTCCTCGGCTCCGGTCTGGACGCCGTCGTGCTCCGGATCTTCTCGCCCGCCGGTCCCGGCACGCCCGCCGGCTCCCCGCTGGGCCGGCTCGCCGAGGCCATGCGCCGCGCCATGCAGTCCGGCGACGGCGAGCTCAAGCTCGGCGGCCTCGGTGTGCAGCGCGACTTCATCGACGTCCGGGACGTCGCCCGCGCCGTGCACGCGGCCTCGCTCTCCGCCGCGCAGGGCGTCATCAACATCGGCTCGGGACGCGCCGTCCGCCTGCGTGACGCCGCATCGGTCCTCGCGCGGGTGGCCGGGTACGGCGGCGCCCTGCACGAACTCGACGCCCCGCCCGGCGCCCACCTCAGGCCCGCCATCGGCCACCCCCGCTCCGAACAGGACCACGCGGGTCCCGTCGCGTACCCGTATCCGGACGGCTGCGGCAGCTGGCAGCAGGCCGATGTGCGCACCGCCCGCGACCGGCTCGGCTGGCGGCCCCGCATCAACCTCGAGGAGTCCCTCGCCGACATCTGGATGGAGGCGGCATGTCGTATCTGACCGGAACCCCGGCAGGCACGGCGAGAGCCGGCACCACCGACGTCCGCACCGGCTTCGGCGCGCCCGGTCTCGCGCACCCCCTTCTCGCACCGACCGAGTGGAACGAACTCGCCCGCTCCGGCAGACCCCTGCACTGGGTCGTCCTCGACGTCGCCGACGGCCCCGGCGTCCGCCCCGACCCGCGCTGCCTGGAAGCCGCGGGCCGGCTGCGCAACGTCGGCGTCCGCGTGCTCGGGCACCTGGACCTCCGCTACGGCGCCCGCACCTTCGCCGAGGTGATCGCCGACGCGCAGCGCCACCTCGACTGGTACCAGGTCGACGGCTTCTTCCTGGACCGGTGCCCGGCCGGGCGCACGGCCCTCCCCGAGCTGCGCCGGACGGCCGGCGCCCTGCGCACCCTGCGTGACTCGCCCCACATCGTCCTCGGCCACGGCACGCACCCGTACCCCGGCTACGCCGAGTACGCCGACCAGCTGGTCACCTTCTCCGGTGCCTGGAGCGACTACCGCTGGTCGCAGGTCGCCGAGTGGACCGCGGAGCACCCGCCCGACCGCTTCTGCCACTTCGTGCACGGCGTACCGCGCGGCCACCTCGAGGAGGCGCTGCGCATCGCCCGCTGGCAGGGCGCCGCGACGATCTGGTTCACCGACGCCACCGACCGCGGCGGCCTCGTCGACCCCTGGGAGACCATGCCCGGCCACTGGGACGAAATCGTCTCGCGCATCGGAACGGGTGTCTCGGAATGAAGAAGGCCATGGCAGTGTTACAGGGAGAACAATTGTAGTGATCGACCGACCAACGGAGTCCCCGTGTCGCTGCCACCCCTGGTCGAGCCAGCCTCTGAGCTCACCGTAGACGAGGTTCGCAGGTACTCCCGCCACCTGATCATTCCCGATGTGGGGATGGACGGGCAGAAGCGGCTGAAGAACGCCAAGGTGCTCTGTGTGGGCGCCGGCGGCCTGGGCTCGCCGGCGCTGATGTACCTGGCCGCGGCGGGGGTGGGCACGCTCGGCATCGTGGAGTTCGACGAGGTCGACGAGTCGAACCTGCAGCGGCAGATCATCCACAGCCAGGCCGACATCGGCCGCTCCAAGGCCGCGTCCGCCCGTGACTCCGTCCTCGGCATCAACCCGTACGTGAATGTGGTCCTCCACGAAGAGCGGCTCGAGGCCGAGAACGTGATGGACATCTTCAGCCAGTACGACCTGATCGTCGACGGCACGGACAACTTCGCGACCCGCTACCTGGTCAACGACGCGTGCGTGCTGCTGAACAAGCCGTACGTGTGGGGCTCGATCTACCGCTTCGACGGCCAGGCGTCCGTCTTCTGGTCCGAGCACGGCCCCTGCTACCGCTGCCTCTACCCGGAGCCCCCGCCGCCGGGCATGGTCCCCTCCTGCGCCGAGGGCGGCGTCCTGGGCGTGCTGTGCGCGTCCATCGGCTCCATCCAGGTCAACGAGGCGATCAAGCTCCTCGCGGGCATCGGTGAGCCGCTGGTCGGCCGCCTGATGATCTACGACGCCCTGGAGATGCAGTACCGCCAGGTCAAGGTCCGTAAGGACCCCGACTGCGCGATCTGCGGCGAGAACCCGACCGTCACCGAGCTCATCGACTACGAGGCCTTCTGCGGCGTCGTCTCCGAGGAGGCCCAGGCGGCGGCGGCCGGCTCGACGATCACTCCCAAGCAGCTCAAGGAGTGGATCGACGACGGCGAGAACATCGAGATCATCGACGTCCGCGAGCAGAACGAGTACGAGATCGTCTCCATCCCGGGCGCCAGGCTGATCCCGAAGAACGAGTTCCTCCTGGGCACCGCCCTGGAGAGCCTGCCCCAGGACAAGAAGATCGTCCTGCACTGCAAGACGGGTGTCCGCAGTGCGGAAGTCCTCGCGGTGCTGAAGTCCGCGGGCTTCGCGGACGCCGTGCACGTCGGCGGCGGTGTGATCGGCTGGGTCAACCAGATCGAACCGAGCAAGCCGATCTACTGATCCGGCTGTTCCCTTCGCGCACCGGGGTACCCGGTCCGATCGGCGGGGGCTTCGCGTACCACGAGTGCGCGAAGCCCCCGCCGTCGTCATGAGCAGACCTTGCCGTCCTTCGGCACCGTCCCCTTCAACAGATAGGCGTCCACCGCCGAGTCGACGCAGTCGCTCCCGCTGCCGTACGCACCGTGCCCCTCGCCCTTCCAGGTGAGCAGCACACCGACGTCCTTGCCGAGTTCGTCCGCCATCTTCCGCGCGCCCTCGTACGGCGTCGCCGGGTCGCCGGTGTTGCCGACCAGCAGGACCGGCGCCGCACCCGCCGCGCTCACCTCCGGGGTGTCGTACTGCCCGGCCACCGGCCAGTCGTGGCACCAGCCGGCCGTGTCCCAGCCCAGGAAGTCCCCGAACACGGGCGAGATCCTCTCGAACTCCGGCAGCAGCTTCTTCGTCTCCTCGGCGGTCGGCCGCTGCTTGTCGTCCAGGCACGATATGACCCGTTGCGAGTGGGTCGTCGTGCCGTAGTGCCCCGAGGTGCCCCGCTCGTTGTAGCCGTCGGCGAGCGTCAGCAGTTCGGAGCCGTCCCCCTCCTCCGCCGACTTCAGGGCGCTGGTCAGGCTCGGCCAGCCCTGCTCGCTGTACAGCGGCAGGACGATGCCGGTGACCGCGAGCGTCTGTGTCAGCTTCCGCCCGTCCGACGTGGGCAGCGGGTCGCTGTCGATCCGGTCCAGCAGGTTCGCGATCTTCTCGCTGCCCTTCGCCGGGTCCTGGCCCGTCGACTTGAGGTAGTCGTCGAGTGCCCGCTGGAAGCCGCGTGCCTGGTTCTGCGCGTGGCCCATCGCGTCGGCGCTCGGGTCGACGACCGCGTCGAGGATCAGCCGTCCCACGTGCTTCGGGAACAGGTGGGCGTACACACCGCCCAGTTCGGTGCCGTAGGAGATGCCGAAGTAGTGCATCTGCGCGTCGCCGAGGACCTGGCGCATCAGGTCCATGTCGCGGGCGGTGTCGGTCGTCGACACATGGGCCATCAGCTTGCCCGCGGCCTTCTCACAGCCGTTGCCGAAGTCGACGGCGTCCTTGAAGTACGCCTGTTCCTCGGCCGGGGTGTCCGGGGTGGAGTCGAGGGACTCGGCGGCCTGTATGTCCTTGTCGTCGCGGCAGCGGACGCCTTCGCTGGCGCCCACTCCGCGCGGGTCCCAGCTCACCAGGTCGTAGCGCTCACGGAGCGAGGAGAAGGTGGAACCGTAGGAGGGGAGTGTCGACACTCCCGAGCCGCCGGGCCCGCCGAAGTTGAACAGCAGCGAGCCGGTCCGGTCGCTGCCGTCGGCACGGGACTTGGTGCGGACCAGGGCGAGGCCGATCGTGTTGCCGTCCGGCTTCGACCAGTCCAGTGGTGCCTTCAGCGTCGCGCACTGCCACTCGCTGCCGGGCGCGGCGGAGTCCGCGGTGGCCCTGCAGCGTCCCCAGTCGAGCTTCTGCCCGGTCAGCGAGGCGGGCAGCGCGGCCGTCGTACCGGTCGCCGCGGAGGAGGCGGCCGAGGGCCGCGCGTCGGCCGTACCGCCCTTGTCGTCCCCGCCCCCGTCCGACGCGCCGCCGCTGCAGCCCGCGACCAGCAGCGCGGCGGCGGCTCCCAGCGCCGTCCACCGTACGAATCGCGCCATGCGCACATCCCCCCTCGCAGGCCGTCCGCGCTCGGCGGCGCACGGCAGTCAGGCCATATTAGGCGGCGCACGGCCCACCCGTCGGGGCCTGTGGATAACCTATTGACCTGCGAGTTTGTCAGGAATTCGCGTCGGCGTCAGGAGCAGACGGTTCCCGCGGCCGGCACCTTGCCGTTCAGCAGATATCCGTTCACCGCCGTCTGTACGCACTTGTTCTTGCTGCCGTAAGCGCCATGCCCCTGCCCCTTGTACGTCAGCTCGACCCCGACCCCGGGGCCCAGCGCGTCCACCATCTTCCGGGCCCCCTCGTACGGGGTCGCCGGGTCGCCGGTGTTGCCGACCACGAGGATCGGCGCCGACCCGGGCGCACTCACGTCGGGATGGTCGGCGGCGCCGGGCACGGGCCAGTCGGTGCAACCGACCATGCCCCAGGCCAGGAAGTCTCCGAACACGCTGGAGGCGGCCCGGAACTCCGGCAGTCTCCGCTGTACCTGGGCGGTGGAGTAGCGCGGCTTGTCGTCGGCGCAGTTGATGGAGATGTTGGCGGCCGTGATGTTGCTGTACTCACCGTTCTCGTTGCGGCCGTTCAGCAGGTCGGACAGCAGCATGAGGATCTTGCCGTCCCCGGCGTAGGCCTGTTCCAGGCCCTCGGTGAGGTACTCCCAGAAGTCCTTCGAGTACAGCGCCTGCGCGATGCCGTTGGTCGCGGCGCTCTGGGTCAGCTCGCGCGGGAAGATGCCCGGGATCGGCCTGCCGTCGAGGTTCTTCAGGAGCTGTGTGATCCGGTCCTCGACGTCCTGCGCGGTCTCCCCGACGGGGCACTCCTCCGTCCTGGGCGCGCAGTCCTCGGCGAAGTTGTCGAGCGCGAGCTGGAAGCCCCTGGCCTGTCCGAGCGAGCCCTGCTCGGACGTCTGCGTCGGGTCGACGACCGCGTCGAAGACGGCGCGTCCCACGTGCTTCGGGAACAGGTGGGCGTACACACCGCCCAGTTCGGTGCCGTAGGAGATGCCGAAGTAGTACAGCCTGTCGTCGCCGAGGACCTTGCGCATCAGGTCCATGTCGCGGGCGGCGTCCGTGGTCCGCACGTTCGGCAGCGTCTTCCCGGAGTTCTTCTCGCAGGCCGCGTTGAAGGCCTTGGTGCTGTCCAGCAGCGCGGTGCGCTCGGCGGTGTCGTCGGGCGTGCTGTCCTGCTGGAAGTACGCGTCGAGCTGCTGGTCGTTCTCGCACCGCACACCGGCGCTGCGGCCGACCCCGCGCGGATCGAAGCTGACCAGGTCATAGCGGGTGCGCAAGGCCGCGTACTCCTCACCGAAGGCGGGGAGGGTCCTGACGCCCGAGCCGCCGGGACCGCCGAAGTTGAAGATCAGCGAACCGATCCGGCCGCTCTCGTCGCCGCTCGCAGCGGCCCGGATCAGCGCGATGCCGATCGTGTCGCCCCTGGGATCGTCCCAGTCGAGGGGCGCCTTCATCGTGGCGCACTGCCACTGGTCGCCGTCGGGCAGCGGAGACGGGGCGCTTCCGCCGCCCTCCGCCCGGGACGGGGCCGGGCAGTCCTTCCAGCTCAGCTTCTGTGCCGTCAGATCCTCGGCCTGTGTGTCGTCGCCGCAGCCCGCCACCATGGAGGACAGCAGCAGGGCGGTGGCGGTCACGGCGGCGGCGCGCAGACCAGAGGGGTTAGGCATGGTCCCATCCTGCGGTCGCGCCCGGGCACGCGCGCTGGGCCGCGGGCCGTACGAGGTACGGGCGCCGGCGGCCTCCTAGAGGGCGCCCTTGCGGGTCAGGTGGTTGAAGGCCAGCCAGCCCGGCAGCACCGGCAGCCACAGCGTCAGCAGGCGGAAGAGGAGCACCGCGGGAGCGGCGACCTCCTTGGGCAGGCCCACCGCGATCAGACCGACCGTCAGGGTCGCCTCGACGGCGCCGACTCCGCCCGGCGTCGGGGCGGCCGAGCCGAGCGCGTTTCCCGCGAGGAAGACGACGGCGACGCTGGCGATGCTGAGGGAGGTCGACTCGTCGCCGAACGCGCGGATCGAGGCGTCCAGGCACATCACGAAGCAGGCGGTGAGGAGGAGCATGCCGCCGATGCCGGTGACCAGCTTCTGCGGCCGCTGGAGCACGTCCAGCATGCGCGGCACGACACCGGCGAACAGCGACCTCACGCGCGTGGAGACGAATTTGCGCAGGAACGGCACCGAGGTCACGACGAGCACGAGCACCGCCACCGTGAGCAGACCCGCGATGACCGTGCGGGACGGCGACAGCGACGGTGTCTTCTCGGTGCCGGTCAGATAGCCGAACGACAGCAGCATCAGGATGTGGCAGCCGAGCCCGAACAGCTGCGAGGCGCCGACGCTGGCCACGGCGAGGCCGGGCCGTACCCCCGCCCGCTGCAGGAAGCGCGTGTTGAGGGCGACTCCGCCGACCGCGGCCGGCGCCACGATCTTCACGAACGATCCGGCGACCTGCGCGGCCACGGTCCGCGGGAACGGCACCCGCTCCGGCACGAATCCCAGCAGGCTCATCGCCGCGGCGACGTAGCTCACCGCGGAGAACAGCACGGCGGCGGCGACCCAGCCCCACTCGGCGTGGGCGACGAGCGGACCGAACTCGATGTGGGTGAGCTGCGTCAGGAGGAAGTACGCGCCGATGGCACCGGCGATGAAGCTCATCAGGGTGCGCGGCCGCACCCGCTCCAGCCGGGCCGGCTCGACCGGTGCCTGGGGCCGGATCAGCAGTACCTCGTGCCGGATCTGCGTCAGCAGATCCTCCTCGCGGGCCTCCTCCAGGGCGTCGTCGATGGCCCGTTTCTCGGCCCGAGCCTCCGCGCGGACGGCCTTCTTGTCCGGCTTCTCCAGGACGACGGGTCCGGAGTCGTGCCCCGCCGCCTCCAGGCGGGCCTGCTTGGCCTGCTGGGAGGCCTCCAGGACCGCCTCGCGCTCGCGCTGTGCACGCTCGCGTGCCAGCCGGCGCAGCGTCGCGCGCGTGGTGCGGGTCAGCGCGATGGGCTGGAGCATCGGCAGACAGTCGGCGACCGCGTCCGGCCCGAGCACGCCCACCGCGGAGGCCACCGCCCGTTCGGCGCCCACCCGCAGGCCGAGCGTCGTCACCAGCTGGGCGACGTCCATGCGCAGCAGCAGGTCGCCGGCCGCGATCTCGCCGCCGCGCAGATCGGTGAGGATCACCGTGCCGGAACGATCCACCAGAATCGCGTCACCCGCGAGCCGGCGGTGCGCGATGCGCCGCGACTGGAGCGCCTGCACCTGGTGCCAGGTGTTGCGCAGCAGGTCGTCCGTGATCTCGTCGTCGGCCAGCGAGTCGAGGGTGCGGCCCCCGGTGTGCTCGTAGACGAGCATGACCGCGTCGGGACCCAGCTCGGAGGTCGCGATCAGCTTCGGCGCGTTGGCGCCGGCCGCGATGGCCGCGTAGGCGAGCAGCGCCTCCTGCTCGAGCGCCTGGCGCAGCGACTGGAGACTGCTGCGGGTGGCGAAGCCTCGCAGGGTCAGATTGCGCCACGCGCGGTAGAAGAACCCCTGGGCCTGCTGTTCCCGGTCGACGACCGTGACGTCGAGTGGTGGTCCGTCCTCCAGGGTGACGAAGTAGCGTCTGCCCCGGTCGCTCTCCGCCGCTTCCGGCGCCTCCTCGCGGGCCGCGCTCACCGGGCGGAAGCCGACGTGCCGCAGGCCCGCCATCAGCGTCCGTCCCGTGGGTCGCACGTTCGGGGAGCCGACCGCGTACAGCGTCCCGTACGCCACGGTCCAGCCGATCAGCACCGTGAGGATGATCGAGAACGGTGTCGTGTAGCCGGTGACGAGCATCGAGAAGGCGTCGAGGAGCAGCACGATCCACAGCACCGAGCGCCAGCGCGGCCGACGGGACATGCCGACGGCCGTCATATAGGCGATGACGGGCGCCAGGTAGCCGTGCACGGGGTCGGTGAGGGCGTGGATGTCACCGGGGGAGGGCTGGGTGAGCGCTTCCTGGATCGAGTTCGGGGCGGCCTTGGCCACCCACAGGTCGGTGGCGAGAGTCACACCGTGCGCGAGGACCGCGGCGAGCACGCCGTCGGCGATGCGCAGTCCGTCCCGCTTGATCAACCGCTCGATCGCGAACGCGACCGGCACCAGCAGGATCGCGATGCTCGACGCCAGACCCGCGATCTTGATGAGGAGATCGGGCGCCTGTCCGGTGCCCTTGTTGATGTCCTGTTCGAGGCCCGAGGTCGTCCCGTGGGCGAAGGCGGCGATGCCCAGAAGCAGGATGACGGCGAGCACGCCGACCAGCAGTCGCATCAGGTCGGAGGGGCGGTGCACGCGCGCGGGGAGCAGCGGTTCGTCGCCCTCGACCTCGTCGATGTGCACCTCTTCCCGTGCCTCGTCGGTGACGTCCGGGCGCGACGCTGCGTCAGAGGTGCCTTCCGCTCCCTCAGGATGCACGCCCTGCTGCTTCATCGTCTCTTCTTGATCTCGTATCACCGGTCACCGCCCGCACGATGGTGGCATGCCGCACTGACACACGGGGGCATCAGGGTGCGGACGCGGGGGCGCACAGTCTGCCTGAAGCCCCGCCCCGGGGCGAGAGTCACACAGGGTCGCGGGCCCGTCGCATTGTCGGTGCCGTGGGGCAGGATGGGGCGGATGAGCGAGCAGAGCCTTCCGGACGACGCCCGCCCGGAGTACACGGACGCGCTGCCGGAGTACGCCGAGCGGGTCCTCGAGGTCGCGGAGCTGATCCCGCCCGGGCGGGTCATGACGTACGGGGACGTGGCGGAGTGGCTGGAGGAGGGCGGGCCCAGACAGGTCGGCCGGGTGATGGCTCTCTACGGCGGTGCCGTCCCGTGGTGGCGTGTGGTGCGCGCGGACGGGGTGCTGCTCCCGGGGCACGAGTTGCGGGCGCTGGACCGCTACCGGGTCGAGGGCACGCCCCTGAAGGAGGCGAGCAGGGCCGCCGAGGGGCACCTGCCGCGCCTCGACATGAAGCGGGCGCGGTGGGACGGCGGCGAACGCGCGGAAAGTCACACCTGACAGCTTCCGCCATCGGACGGGGTCGAGGGGAGCTTGTGGCCCGTACGGGGGAAACGGCGCAAAGGGGGCACGTCCGCGGGATGGCGTACGTTCGAGGGGCGAGGGAGGCGCGTGGCATGCGGGCCGAGAGGGGCGTGAGGGCCATGAGTGTCCTGCGGGCCGTGAGGGAAGAATCGGAAGCAGTCCTTCCGGACCGCTCCTCGGCGTAGCGTCGGCTGCACGCGCCCCGCTCATCCCGTGATCACCGCTCTCCCCGAGTGGCGCTCCGTCAACCAGCACACCCACCAGGACCGGCGAACCACGTGAGCTCCTCTTCCTCCACCAGGCGCCTGTCGCACCCCCAGGGGCGACAGGGGAACCGTGGCGCTTACCGACTGGTACGTACCCCGCCGGCTCAGACGGATCCCCCTCGTCTGGACGCCACGCAGCGCTCCGTGGTTGACCACAGGGCCGGTCCGCTGCTCGTCCTCGCAGGTCCGGGCACCGGGAAGACCACCACGCTCGTCGAGTCCGTGGCGGCCCGGGTCGCCCGCGGTGGCGACCCCGCGCGCATCCTGGTGCTCACGTTCAGCCGCAAGGCCGCCGTGGAGCTGCGGGACCGCATGGCGCACCGCATGGGCGCCGCCCGCGCGCCCCAGGCGACCACCTTCCACTCGTACTGCTACGCCCTGGTCCGCGCCCATCAGGACGCCGACCTGTTCGTGGAGCCGCTGCGGCTGCTGTCCGGGCCCGAACAGGACGTGGCCGTCCGTGAGCTGCTCGCCGGCCAGCTCGACCTGCAACGGCTCGGCCTCGCGCATGTGCGCTGGCCGGACGAACTGCGCGCGTGCCTCACCACGCGCGGCTTCGCCGACGAGGTCCGAGCGGTCCTCGCCCGCAGCCGCGAACTGGGCCTCGACCCCGCGGCCCTGGACGCCTTCGCGCACCGCATCGGCCGCCCCGACTGGCGCGCCGCAGCCGCCTTCCTGGCCGAGTACCTCGACGTGCTCGATCTGCACGGTGTGATCGACTACGCGGAACTCGTCCACCGCGCGGTCCTCCTCGCGCACCGCCCCGAGACGGCCGGGCGGCTCGCCGGACAGTACGACGCCGTGTTCGTCGACGAGTACCAGGACACCGACCCGGCCCAGGTGCGGCTGCTGCACGCCCTCGCCGGCGGCGGCCGCGGCCTCGTCGCCTTCGGCGACCCCGACCAGTCGATCTACACCTTCCGGGGCGCCGACGTGAACGGCATCCTCGACTTCCCCGAGGACTTCCCCCGCCTCGACGGCCGTCCGGCCCCCGTCGAGGTCCTGCGCACCTCCCGCCGCTCCGGCGCCGCCCTGCTGGCGTCCACCCGGCTGGTCACCCAGCGGATGCCCCTGACCCGCCTCCCGGCCGAGAAGGTCCGCGCCCATCGCGAACTGACCGCAGCGCGCGACGGCGGCCGCGTCGAGGTCTACACGTACCCGACCGCCGGCACCGAGCTGGACAACGTCGCCGACATCCTGCGCCGCGCACACCTCGAGGACGGCGTGCCCTGGAACGAGATGGCCGTCCTGGTGCGCGCCGGCTCCCGCACGATCCCGACGGTCCGCCGCGCCCTCACCGCCGCCGGCGTCCCCCTCGACATCGACGGCGACGACCTCCCCCTGCGCCACGAACCGGCCGTGGCGCCCCTGCTGACGGCCCTGCGGGCGGTGGCGACAGCCGAGGCCTCCGCACCACCCGCGGGAGGCGAGGACACCGAGGCCGACACGGGCGACTGCTGGCTCGACACCGAGACCGCCCTCACTCTCCTCGCCTCCCCGCTCGCCGGCATGGACGCCGCCGATCTGCGCCGCCTCGGACGGGCCCTGCGCGAGGAGGAGCGCGCCGGGGGCAACGCGCTGCCCCCGCCCTCCGACGAACTCCTCGCGCGTGCCCTGGCCGAGCCGGAGCGACTGGTCGCCCACGACCCGACGTACGCGCGCGGTGCCCAGCGCCTCGGCGCGCTGCTGGCGACGGCCCGTGCGGGTCTCGCCCGTGGCGGTACGGCCGAGGAGGCGCTGTGGGACCTCTGGGACGGCACACCCTGGCCCGGGCGACTGGAGCGGGCCGCCCGGCGCGGCGGCGCGGCCGGCCGCAACGCCGACCGCGACCTCGACGCCATCTGCGCCCTGTTCGCCACGGCCGCGCGCGCGGAGGAGCGCACCGGCGGGAGGGGCGCCCTGAACTTCCTGGCCGAGATCGAGGCCGAGGACATCGCCGCCGACACCCTCACCCGGCGTGCCGTGCGCCCCGACGCCGTCCGTCTGATGACCGCCCACCGGGCCAAGGGCCTGGAATGGAGCCTGGTCGTCGTGGCCGGCGTCCAGGAGGGCCTGTGGCCGGACCTGCGCCGCCGGGGCTCCCTCCTGGAGGCGGACCGCATCGGCCGGGACGGACTCGCCGAGCCGCTCACCCCGGGCGCGCTGCTCGCCGAGGAGCGCCGGCTGTTCTACGTCGCCGCCACACGCGCACGTGCGCGTCTGGTCGTCACCGCCGTGAAGGCGCCCGCCGACGACGGCGACCAGCCCTCGCGCTTCCTGACCGAACTCGGTGTCGAGCCCAAGGACGTCACGGGCCGTCCGCGCCGGCCCCTGGCGGTCGCCCCGCTGGTGGCCGAACTACGCGCCACGACGGTCGACCCCCACGCCTCCGCCACCCTCCGGGAGGCCGCCGCCCGCCGCCTGGCCCGGCTGGCCGCGCTCGCCGACGAGGACGGCAGGCCCCTGGTGCCGTCCGCCCACCCGTACCGCTGGTGGGGCATGTTCGAGCCGACGGAGAGCAAGGTGCCGCTGCGCGACCGCGACCAGCCCGTCGTGCTCTCCGGCAGCGCCCTCGACCAGCTCGCCAACACCTGTGCCCTCCAGTGGTTCCTGGGCCGCGAGGTGAAGGCCGACGCCCCCGCCACCGTCGCCCAGGGCTTCGGCAACGTCGTGCACGTGCTCGCCGACGAGGTCGCCTCCGGACACACCCCGGCCGACCTCGACGTCCTCATGGAGCGCCTCGACTCCGTGTGGAACGCCCTCGCCTTCGACGCGCCGTGGAAGTCCGCGCAGGAGAAGACGCACGCGCGTGTGGCGCTCGAACGCTTCCTGAAGTGGCATGTGATGGACCGCGCGGGCCGCACGCCGGTCGCCAGCGAGCACGACTTCGACGTCACCCTGGAAGCAGGCGAGTACGAGGTGCGCATCCGCGGCCAGATGGACCGTGTCGAGGCCGACGGGGAAGGCCGCGCCTACGTCGTCGACTTCAAGACCGGCAAACACGCGCCGACCGCCCGCGAGGTGGAGCGCCACCCCCAGCTCGCCGTCTATCAGCTGGCCGTCCGCGAAGGCGCCGTCGACGAGGCCTTCGACGGCGTACGGCCCGCACCGGGCGGTGCCGAACTCGTCCAGCTGCGGCAGAGCGCCGCCAAGCGGGACGGCGGCGAGAGCCTGCCCAAGGTGCAGGCGCAGGAAGCCCTTGAGGGCGCGGCGGGGGAGTGGGTCGGTGACCTGCTCGCCACGGCGGCCGGCAAGGTCCTCGACGAGCGGTTCACCCCGACCGCCGGCCAGCAGTGCACCCACTGCGCGTTCCGTGCCTCGTGCAGCGCCCGGCCCGAGGGACGGCACGTGGTCGAGTGACGGACGCGGGTGGCGGACGCGGGTGACGGACGGGCGTGGCGGACGCGGGTGACCGGTGCGTGCCGCAGACCTGTGTGACGGACCGCACCACCTGTGCTGACCTGCGCTTCTCCGAGGCGCGGCGGACGATTTGTCATCGACTGTCAGTGCCCGCCGCTAGCCTCTCCCCATGCCCGCCCGTATCAGCGATCCCGAGCAGCTCAAGGAGCTCCTCGGGATCCCCTTCACTCCGGAGCAGACGGCCTGCATCATCGCGCCGCCCGCCCCGCAGGTGATCGTGGCCGGAGCCGGGTCGGGCAAGACGACGGTGATGGCCGCGCGCGTGGTGTGGCTCGTCGGCACCGGCCAGGTCGCTCCCGACCAGGTCCTCGGCCTGACCTTTACCAACAAGGCCGCCGGAGAACTCGCCGAGCGCGTCCGCAAGGCACTGGTCAGGGCAGGCGTC
The DNA here is from genome assembly GCF_044741545.1 of Streptomyces sp. NPDC088157. Classification (NCBI taxonomy): domain Bacteria; kingdom Bacillati; phylum Actinomycetota; class Actinomycetes; order Kitasatosporales; family Streptomycetaceae; genus Streptomyces; species Streptomyces sp. NPDC088157. The sequence continues at coordinate 622,349 of NZ_JBIUSU010000002.1, read as the reverse complement.
ACCGACCCCGACCTCATCGACCCGGACAACCCGCCGGGCGAGCCGGTGATCTCGACCTACCACGCTTTCGCGGGCCGCCTCCTGACCGATCACGGTCTGCGCATCGGCCTGGAACCGACGTCCCGCCTGCTCGCCGACGCCACCCGCTACCAGCTCGCCGCGCGCGTGCTGCGCGAGGCCCCCGGACCCTACCCGTCGCTCACCCGCTCCTTCGCCGACCTGATCAGCGATCTCCTGGCGCTCGACGCCGAACTCGCCGAGCACCTCGTCCGGCCCGAGGACCTGCGCGCGTGGGACGCCGGACTGCTGAGCGGCCTGGAAGGCGCCAGGCTCACCAACGCCGACCTGCGCAAGGTGCCCGAGACGGCCGCGGCCCGCCGCGAACTGGCCGACCTGGTGCTGCGCTACCGGGCGGCCAAGCGCGAGCGCGACCTGCTCGACTTCGGCGACCAGATCGCCCTGGCGGCCCGGCTCGCCCAGGTTCCCGAGGTGGGCCCGATCCTGCGCGAGGAGTTCCGGGTGGTCCTCCTCGACGAGTACCAGGACACGTCGGTGGCCCAGCGCATCCTCCTGGCCGGCCTCTTCGGCGGCGGCACGGGGCACCCCGTCACCGCCGTCGGCGACCCCTGCCAGGCCATCTACGGCTGGCGCGGCGCCTCCGTGGCCAACCTCGACGACTTCCCCGAGCACTTCGCGCACGCCGACGGAAGCAGGGCACGACGCCAGTCGCTCAGCGAGAACCGCCGCAGCGGCGGCCGCCTCCTGGACCTCGCCAACGGGCTCGCCGAGCCCCTGCGCGCCATGCACGCGGGCGTGGAGGCCCTGCGCCCCGCACCCGGCGCCGAACGCGACGGAGTCGTCCGCTGCGCCCTGCTGAACACCCACGCCGAGGAGATGGACTGGATCGCCGACTCCGTCGCCCACCTCGTGCGCACCGGCAAGGCGCCCGGTGAGATCGCCGTCCTGTGCCGCACGGCCACCGACTTCGCGGAGATCCAGGGCGCGCTGGTCGCCCGGGACATCCCCGTCGAGGTCGTGGGCCTTTCCGGCCTGCTGCACCTGCCCGAGGTCGCCGACCTCGTCGCCGTCTGCGAGGTTCTCCAGGATCCCGGCGCGAACGCCTCCCTGGTCCGTCTGCTCACCGGCCCGCGCTGGCGCATCGGCCCCCGTGACCTCGCCCTCCTGGGCCGACGGGCCCGGCTGCTCGTGAGCCACGCGCGCGGGGGCGGCGACGACGACCCGGACCGTCGGCTCGCCGCGGCCGTCGAGGGGGTCGACCCGTCCGAGGTGATATCGCTCGCGGACGCCCTCGACACGTTCCTGGAAACGCCCCTCTACCGCGACGGCGGTAACGGGGACGACGACGGGCTGCCCTTCTCGCCGGACGCACGCGTGCGGTTCGCGCGACTCGCCGCCGAACTCCGCGACCTGCGCCGGTCATTGGCCGACCCCCTGATGGACGTCCTGCACCGCGTCCTCGCCGTCACCGGCCTCGAGGTCGAGCTGTCGGCGTCGCCGCACGCCCTGGCCGCCCGGCGCCGCGAGACCCTGTCCAACTTCCTCGACATCGCCGCCTCCTTCGCCGCGAGCGAGAGCCAGGCCGGCCTGCTGGCCTTCCTCGGCTTCCTGCGCACCGCCGCCCAGTACGAGAAGGGCCTCGACAACGCCCTCCCCGGCGGCGAGAACACCGTCAAGGTCCTCACCGCGCACAAGTCCAAGGGCCTGGAGTGGGACGTCGTCGCCGTCCCCGGTCTGGTCACCGGAACCTTCCCCAGCGGCCAGGGCCGCGAGAAGTGGACCGCCCAGGCCAAGGTGCTGCCGCACGAACTGCGCGGCGACGCCGCCACGCTCCCCGACCTCGACTCCTGGGACGCACGGGGCATGAAGGCCTTCCACGAGGCCATGAAGGACCATCAGCACACCGAGGAACTCCGCCTCGGCTACGTCACCTTCACCCGCCCCCGCTCCCTGCTCCTGGGGTCCGGCCACTGGTGGGGCCCGACCCAGAAGAAGCCCCGCGGCCCGTCCGACTTCCTCCAGGAGCTGTACGACCACTGCGCGGCCGGACACGGCGAGATCGAGGTCTGGGCGGACGAACCGGAGGAGGACGAGGAGAACCCCGTCCTGCACCGGGCGACGGCCGACCAGGTCTGGCCGCTCCCTCTGGACGACGACGCGCTCGCCCGCCGCCGCGCCGCCGCCGAAACCGTCCTCGCCCATCTCGAGGACCTCGCCTCGCACCCGGACGGCCATCCCGGCGCCACCCACGACCCGGACGCCTACGACGACCCGGACTGGCCCCCGCCACCGGACGAGGACGAGTTCCCCCACGAGCCTCACGACGACGGCCCCGCATACGAAGGCCCCGAGTACGAGGACCCCGAGTACGGCGACCCTCTGTACGACGAGCCGCCTTACGGAGAGTCCGATCCGTTCCAGGACGCGTCCTTCGAGGACGCGCCGGTCGAGGACACGCCCCTCGACCTTCCCCCGCACGGAGAGGACTCCGCAGGCCGGCACCGGTTTGTCTCCGGCCGCCCCGCCGTGCCCCACCAGGCGACAGCTCCCGAGCTTCCGGCGACCCGCCCGCGCCGGACCTCCCTCACCCCCGAGGAAGCCCGCGCCGTCGCCTCCTGGGACCGTGACCTGGACGCGCTCGCCGGAGAGCTGCTGCGCGCCCGCCGGAGCGTCACGGACGTACCTCTGCCCAGGACGCTGACCGCCTCGCAGGTGCTGCGGCTGGCCGCCGATCCCGACGGCCTCGCCCAGGAACTCGCGCGCCCCATGCCGCGCCCCCCGCAACCGGCCGCGCGCCGGGGCACCCGGTTCCACGCCTGGGTGGAGGCCCGCTTCGAGGAGTTGACGCTCCCCCTGCTGGAGCCGGACGAGCTGCCCGGCGGCGACGCCGAGATCGCCGACGAACGCGACCTGGAGGCCCTCAAGGAGGCCTTCGAGCGCACCGAGTACGCCCACCGCACGCCCTACAGGGTCGAGGCCCCCTTCCAGCTCGCCCTGGCCGGCCGTGTCGTACGGGGCCGTATCGACGCCGTCTACAAGGAGGGCGACGGAGCTTCGGCCACCTACGACATCGTCGACTGGAAGACCCATCGCGCCCGCACCGCCGACCCCCTCCAGCTCGCCCTCTACCGGCTCGCCTGGGCCGAGCAGCAGGGTGTGCCCGTGGAATCCGTCACAGCGGCGTTCCTCTACGTACGCGGCGGCGAGGTCGTACGACCGGAGGGTCTGCCCGATCGTGCCGCGCTGGAGCGCCTGTTGACCGGGGAAGAGGGCGCCGAGGACGACCGCGGCGGACCGGTCGCGCGAGCAGACCCGGCGCAAGGGCCCGGCGAGGACGCCGGTGGGGGCCGATAGGCTCGTGACCATGAGCCATACCGTTGACAGTGCCGTCAGCGCCGTCCGCACGTACATCGAGCAGCACCGCGCCGCCTTCCTCGACGACCTCGCCGAGTGGCTGCGCATCCCGTCGGTGTCGGCGCAGCCCGACCACGCCCCCGACGTACGGCGCAGCGCGGACTGGCTCGCAGCCAAGCTGAAGGAAACCGGCTTCCCGACCGTCGAGGTCTGGCAGACGCCGGGCGCCCCGGCCGTCTACGCGGAGTGGCCCTCCGGCGATCCGCAGGCCCCCACCGTCCTGGTCTACGGCCATCACGACGTACAGCCCGCCGCCCGCGAGGACGGCTGGGACACCGACCCGTTCGAGCCCGTCGTCCGCGGCGGCCGCCTCCACGCGCGGGGAGCGGCCGACGACAAGGGCCAGGTCTTCTTCCACACCCTCGGTGTCCGCGCCCACCTCGCCGCCACCGGCCGCCGGGCCCCTGCCGTCGGACTCAAGCTGCTGATCGAGGGCGAGGAGGAGTCCAGCTCCCCGAACTTCCGCGCCCTGGTCGAGGAGCAGGCGGGACGGCTCGCCGCGGACGCCGTGATCGTCTCCGACACCGGGATGTGGTCCGAGGACACCCCGACGGTGTGCACCGGCATGCGCGGCCTCGCCGAGTGCGAGATCCGGCTGTTCGGCCCCGACCAGGACATCCACTCGGGCTCCTTCGGCGGGGCCGTGCCCAACCCGGCCACCGCGGCCGCCCGTCTCGTCGCGGCCCTGCACGACGAGCACGCGCGCGTGGCCGTCCCCGGCTTCTACGACGGCATCGTCGAGCTCACCGACCGCGAGCGCGAGCTCTTCGCCGAGCTGCCGTTCGACGAGGACCAGTGGCTGCGCACCGCCAGGTCGCACGCCACGCACGGCGAGGCCGGACACAGCACCCTGGAGCGCATCTGGGCCCGCCCGACCGCCGAGGTCAACGGCATCGGCGGCGGCTATCAGGGCCCGGGCAGCAAGACGATCATCCCGTCCTCGGCCTTCGTGAAGCTGTCGTTCCGGCTGGTAGCCGGCCAGGATCCCGAGCACGTGGAGAAGGCCGTCCGCGGCTGGGCCGCCGAGCAGCTGCCCGCCGGGATCCGGCACGAGATCCAGTTCAGCCCGGCCACGCGCCCGTGCCTGACCCCGCTGGACCACCCGGCCCTCCAGTCCGTGGTCCGCGCCATGGGCCGCGCCTTCGAAGGCCCTGTCCGCTTCACGCGGGAGGGCGGCTCGGGACCGGCCGCCGACCTGCAGGAGGTCCTCGGTGCTCCCGTGCTCTTCCTGGGCATCTCCGTCCCCTCGGACGGCTGGCACGCGCCGAACGAGAAGGTCGAGCTGGATCTTCTACTGAAGGGCGTCGAGACCACCGCGTACCTCTGGGGCGACCTGGCCGACAACTGGCGTCGTGCGCCCTGACGCCCCCGCTCGGTCCGGAGGGGACACGCGCGCGGGGCACACTGGAAAGGCCGCCCCGCACCGCGACATCGCACCGGAACCGGTCCTCTGCCGTACGTCCCGCTGAACCGCCCGCCGAAACAACCGTTCCACCGGGGGAGTTGGAAGTACCCGTGACCACCTGGACCGACCAGAACGCCGATCGACCCATCTCGCTCACCGCGCCGAGCGGTGTCGACCGGGCCGCCCACCACCGGCTCGACGAGGCGTGGCTCGCCGCGGCGTGGAGCCACCCCACTACGCGTTGCTTCGTCGTCTCCGGCGGCCAGGTCCTCATCGACGAGACGTCCGGCGGCCACACCGAGCTCGTCATGACCCCGTCGTTCGAGGCGCCCCTCACCGAGGCGCACCGCTACTTCCTGGGCACCGACGAGGAGGGCGTCAGCTACTTCGCCCTCCAGAAGGACGCGCTGCCCGGCCGTATCGACCAGTCCGCCCGCCCGGCGGGCCTGCGCGAGGCCGGCCTGCTGCTGTCGCCGCGCGACACGGGACTGATGGTCCACGCGGTGGCCCTGGAGAACTGGCAGCGACTGCACCGATTCTGCTCCCGCTGCGGCGAGCGCACGGTGATCGCCGCGGCCGGCCACATCCGCCGCTGCCCCGCCTGCGGTGCCGAGCACTACCCGCGCACCGACCCCGCGGTGATCATGGCGGTCACGGACGAGGAGGACCGCATCCTCCTCGGCCGACAGGTCCACTGGCCCGAGGGCCGCTTCTCGACCCTCGCCGGCTTCGTCGAGCCCGGTGAGTCCATCGAGCAGTCCGTGCGCCGCGAGGTCTTCGAGGAGGCCGGCATCACGGTCGGCCAGGTCGACTACATCGCCAGCCAGCCCTGGCCCTTCCCGTCCAGCCTCATGCTGGGTTTCATGGCCCGCGCCACGTCCACCGACATCGAGGTGGACGGTGACGAGATCCACGAGGCCCGCTGGTTCTCCCGCGACGAACTCGGTGCCGCCTTCGAGTCCGGCGAGGTGCTTCCCCCCTACGGCATCTCCATCGCGGCCCGGCTGATCGAGCTCTGGTACGGCAAGCCGCTGCCGACCCGCAGTTTCATCTGACCCCACGGCGCGAAAAAGGGCGGCCCCCGACACCTCCGGGGCCGCCCTTGCCTCCGCTGCTGCGGTCAGGCGCCGATCCTCTGCTTCACCTGCGCCAGCGACGGGTTCGTCAGCGTGGAGCCGTCGGGGAACAGCACGGTCGGAACCGTCTGGTTTCCGCCATTGGCCTTCTCCACGAACGCCGCGGACGCCGGGTCCTGCTCGATGTTGATCTCGGTGTATCCGATGCCCTCGCGGTCGAGCTGCTTCTTCAGCCGCTGGCAGTAGCCGCACCACGTGGTGCTGTACATCGTCACAGTGCCCAGCATGTCTTCTCGTGCTCCTTCGGCGGGTCGGGGAACAGGTGGTCGCAGGGGGAGAACGTACTTGAAAGGGCCACCATTCCCGCAGGGCGCTGTGCGGCGCGGGCTGCCGGGAGTGACACGCGCCGCATTAGTACGACCGCAGGGGCCCGCCTGTGGACAACCGGCCCGTCCGGCTCCGCCGACCTGGCAGCATGGCCATGTGACAGCAGCAACGCACTCCACCCTCTTCCCGCAGGTACCGGACTCGGCCGACGCGGTGCTCGAAGGGCTCGACCCCGAGCAGCGCGAGGTGGCCACCGCCCTGCACGGTCCGGTGTGTGTGCTGGCCGGAGCAGGTACGGGCAAGACCCGGGCGATCACCCACCGCATCGCCTACGGTGTGCGCGCCGGCATCCTGCACCCCTCCAGCGTGCTGGCGGTCACCTTCACCAACCGGGCCGCCGGAGAGATGCGGGGCCGGCTGCGCCAGCTCGGCGCCCAGGGTGTCCAGGCCCGCACCTTCCACTCCGCGGCCCTGCGTCAGCTGCAGTACTTCTGGCCGAAAGCGATCGGTGGCTCCCTGCCCCGGCTCGTCGACCGCAAGATCCAGCTCGTCGCCGATGCGGCGGCCGCCTGCCGTATCCGTCTCGACCGGGGCGAGCTGCGGGACGTCACCGCGGAGATCGAGTGGTCCAAGGTCACCCAGACCGTTCCCGCCGACTACGCACCGGCCGCCGTCAAGGCGGGCCGCGAGATCCCCCGGGACCCCGCCGAGATCGCCCAGCTCTACGCGGCCTACGAGGACCTCAAGCGGCAGCGTGGCGTCATCGACTTCGAGGACGTGCTGCTGCTGACCGTCGCCGTCCTCCAGGACCGGCACGACATCGCCGAGCAGGTCCGCGCCCAGTACCAGCACTTCGTGGTCGACGAGTACCAGGACGTCAGCCCCCTCCAGCAGCGGCTGCTCGAGCTGTGGCTCGGCGAGCGGGACAACCTGTGCGTGGTCGGGGACGCCAGCCAGACGATCTACTCCTTCACCGGAGCCACCCCCGACCACCTCCTCGACTTCCGCACCCGCCACCCCGGCGCCACCGTCGTCAAGCTGGTCCGCGACTACCGCTCCACCCCCCAGGTCGTCCACCTCGCCAACGGTCTGCTCTCCCAGGCCAGCGGCCGCGCCGCCGACCACCGCCTGGAGCTGGTCTCCCAGCGCGCCCCGGGACCCGAGCCCGGCTACGCCGAGTACCCCGACGAGCCCGCCGAGGCCGAGGGCGCGGCCCGCCGGATCCGCGAGCTTCTCGACGCCGGTGTCCCGGCCGCGGAGATCGCCATCCTGTTCCGTACCAACGCGCAGTCGGAGACCTACGAGCAGGCACTCGCCGACCTGGGCGTCCCCTACCAGCTGCGCGGGGCCGAGCGCTTCTTCGACCGCCCCGAGGTACGCAAGGCGGGAATCGCCCTGCGCGGCGCGGCCCGCTTCGGCGGCAACGACGCCCTGCTGGAGGACGCCGTCGACCTGCCCTCCCAGGTGCGTGCCGTCCTCTCGGGGGAGGGCTGGACCCCACAGCCGCCGGCCGGTTCCGGAGCCGTCAGGGAACGCTGGGAGTCCCTGGCCGCGCTGGTCGGCCTCGCGCAGGACTTCGCCGCCGCCCAGTCCGGTGCCACACTCGCCGACCTGGTCGCCGAGCTCGACGAACGGGCGAACGCCCAGCACGCCCCGACCGTCCAGGGCGTCACCCTGGCCTCCCTGCACTCGGCCAAGGGCCTCGAGTGGGACGTCGTCTTCCTGGTCGGCGTCGCCGAGGGCATGATGCCGATCACCTACGCCAGGACCGACGAGCAGATCGAGGAGGAGCGCCGCCTCCTCTACGTCGGGGTCACCCGGGCCCGTGAGCGCCTTCACGTCTCCTGGGCGCTCTCCCGCTCGCCCGGCGGCCGCCCGAGCCGCCGGCCCAGCCGCTTCCTCGACGGTCTGCGTCCCGGTTCGGGCGCCGCCGCCGGTCGCGCGGGCGGCGGAGGAGCCGGTGGCATCGAGCGCGGCTTCACCGGTGCCGTGGCGGGCGCCCCCGTCGTGCGGCGCCGCACCCAGCGGGCCCCGGCCCGCTGCCGGGTCTGCGGGCGCACCCTGACCGACGCCGGCGAGATGAAGCTGATGCGCTGCGAGGAGTGCCCCTCCGACATGGACGAGGGGCTGTACGAACGCCTGCGCGACTGGCGAGCGGTCCAGGCACAGCGGGCGGGACAGCCCGCGTTCTGCGTCTTCACCGACAAGACCCTGATGGCGATCGCCGAGACCGTCCCCGAGGAGGAGGGCGAGCTCGCGCGGATCCCGGGGGTCGGAGTACGCAAGTTCAACCGCTATGGAGCCGATGTCCTGGCCATCTGCGCAGGCCAAGACGTGGGAGGGGACGAGAAGCGGGACTGAGGTCGGGCGGTTCGGCAACTGATCCGAACTCGTCGGAAAAATAGTTTGCGCATGCCCCGGCAATCCCCATAGGTTCTTAGACACGGGAACGGCGGCCTTCTCCAAGGCCCTGATTCCGTGCTGTACTTGCATACCCGCCGGACCGGATTCACCCCCGGTCCCCCGAGACGCCGAGAGGAGGCGATTCCAGTGATCATCATCAACCGCAACTCCACCGCGAAACTGACCGATCCCTCGGTCGTCTCCACGTGCATTCTCGACGCCTCGATCCTGGGCACCGGTCTGTCCGGCATCCGTGCCGACCGGCCGGCGTCCTCCTCCGTTGCCTCCGTGGGCCTTCCCAGCCGCGAGCGCAATGAGCGACCGACCGAGGCACTGGAAGCAGTAGGGGCACAGGCGCAGGCCTATGCCTTTGCGGCAGCCGGTGCCGGAGCCCGGAAGCAGACGACGCAGCACCACCTGATGTGGGCCTTCCGTGGGCCAGAACCCTGGAGTGATCCAGTCTGATCTTCGATCAGGCCGGCGCCTTCAGGGCCGCGGAACCCCACCCGGGATCCGCGGCCCTTCTGTTTTCCCCGAAACAACGGGGACGGCGGAGCGAAGGGGCCTCGGGACAAGAAAAGAACCCGGTACCCAGCCGACACCCGGTCCCACAGGACCGGACCGACCAGACGAGGAAGACGAACCGTGCAACTCGAAGCGCACGCCCCGTCAGTACCGCCTTCCGAAACGATCCCCCCGCCCGGCCTCACGGAGGACTCCACCTTGACCCCGCTCACGGCGCTCACCGCGCTCGACGACGCCATCGAGAACCTCGGCGTACCCGTCCCCTGCCGCTCCTACGACCCGGAGGTCTTCTTCGCCGAGTCGCCGGCCGACGTCGAGTACGCCAAGTCCCTCTGCCGCACCTGCCCGCTGATGGAGGCCTGCCTCGCCGGCGCCAAGGAGCGGCGTGAGCCCTGGGGCGTCTGGGGTGGCGAGCTGTTCGTCCAGGGTGTCGTCGTCGCCCGGAAGCGGCCGCGTGGCCGCCCGCGCAAGAACCCGGTCACGGTATGAACACCGCAGGAACGATCGACCGCCCCCTCACGCAAGACCCCAAGAAGCAGGCCCCGATGAAGCCGTTCCCCAGCGAGCCCGCAGGCTCCGCGACCGAAGACATCACCACCACCGGCGCGTACGACTCGCGTCAGAACAGGACACGCGAGATGCAACTCATCCCAGAAGCCCTGGCTCGTGCGCATATGCACGACCGGCTGCACGAGGCCGAGCGGGAACGCCGGGCCCTGCGCCTGGCGACCGCTCGCCGGATGCAGCGTCGGGCCGAGCGCGCCTCGATGCGCGCCCGGCGGGCGCTGGCCATGGCCGTGATGCAGTAATCACACCCACCTGAAGCGGTGCCTCCCCACAGGGGAGGCGAAGCTCTCCCCAGCGGGGGCCGGTCCGTCCGAACGGACCGGCCCCCGCGGTGCGTTGTACGGGCGATCCATCGTCGCGGCGTTATCGTCCCGAAGGTGACCAGTCCTCCCGGAGACAGCGACCAAGCCGGTTCCAACGGTGACCAGGACGGTTCGCACGACGGCCAGGGCGGCGCCGCTGCGGAGCCCCGCACCCTCATGTGTGCCCGGTGCGGCGCCCGAGCCGAGGCGCCGCCGCCCGTCACCTGGACGTGTTCCGTGCAGAACGGCGTCCGGTCCTACTTCTGCGAAGCCTGCGCCCGCGAGAACCTCAGGGCGATCGAAGGACGACTGGATCCCGAGTGGTGGTGAAGTGCGTCACACGCCACTCAGGACGTCCACCGGCAGCGCGACGCTCAGAACTCACGCCTCCGCAGCCGACCCCTCCGCCTCGAAGGCCTCCAGCGCGTCCGCCGCGAGGAATCCGGGCAGCCACTCCTCCAGTTCCTCGCGCAGCCGAACCGTCGCGCCGAGCTGGCACAGCACACCGATGGTGCTGAGCGTCACCCGGTGTATCAGCAGGTAGGCCGGGGGAAGGTTGAGCTGCTTGCCCAGCTGATGTGCGGGGGAGCGGGGGTCGGCGATCCGCGCCGCCTGGCTGCGCATCCAGCCGCGGGTGAACGTGAACTCCTCCACCTGGGCCGGCTCGATGATCGGCAGGAGGTAGTCGAGGACCGCGTCCGGATCCAGCTCGATGGAGTCCTTGACGAAACCCTCCGTACGGAGCAGTTCGTAGACCGCCTCCGCCTCACCGTCCAGGGTCATGCGCAGGGACTCGCCGATCGGGTCCGGCAGGCCGCCGGGGAGCCGGTCCACCGTGCCGAAGTCCAGGACGCCCAGTCGCCAGTCGTCGGCGCCGTCCGGCCCGCCCGGCAGAAGCCGGAAGTTGCCGGGGTGCGGGTCGGCGTGGAGCAGGCCGGTGCGGGCCGGTCCGGAGAAGAGGAAACGGGACAGCAGCTGGCCGGCCCGGTCGCGCTGCTCCGGGGTGCCGTCGGTGATCACCTCCGACAGCGGCACGCCGTCGATCCACTCGGTGACCAGGACCTGGTCGCACTGGTGGACCACCGCCGGGACCACCACGTCGGGATCGCCCGCGAACTCGTCCGCATGCGCCTGCTGGGCCTGCGCCTCCAAGCCGTAGTCGAGCTCCTCGGAGACCCGGTCCTTGAGCTCGGAGATCAGTGGCTTGACGTCCATACCCGGGATGAGGGGGCCCAACAGGCGTGCGAAGCGGCTGAGTTGGTTCAGATCGGACAGCAGTGCCTCACCGGCACCGGGGTACTGGACCTTGACCGCGACCTCCCGGCCGTCGTGCCACACCGCGCGGTGCACCTGGCCGATCGAGGCTGCCGCGGCCGGCTTGTCGTCGAACTCCAGGAACAGCTCGGACCAGTCCTCGCCGAGCCGCTCCGCGAGCACGGAGTGCATCGTGCGGGTCGGCATCGGCGGCGCCGCGTCCTGGAGTTTGGTGAGGGCCGCCCGGTAGGGACCGGCGACCTCCTCGGGCAGGGCGGACTCGAAGACGGACATGGCCTGCCCGAACTTCATCGCGCCCCCCTTCAGCTCGCCCAGCACCTTGAAGAGCTGCTCGGCGGTGCGTTGCTGGAGCTCGCGGCCGACGATCTCCGCGGACTCGCCCACGATCCGCTTGCCCAGACCCCAGGTCGCCCGCCCGGCGAAGCCGAGCGGGAGCGCGGCGAGCCTGGCGGTCCGGGTGACCGCCTTCCGGGGAAGATCAGACATGCGCCCTCCAAGTCCCAGACAGCCGCGGCGCGTCCGCCGTACGGCGGTACTCCGTCGAATGCTGCACTGCCATTGTCGCGTGTGCTCCCCGGTCCTCGGGGGTGTGTTCTCGCTTACCTTTCTCTGCGGCCCCGCACGAGCACGCGGAGTGAGGCCGTACCGGTCGCGCGTCCCACCGCAGGGCGGGCACGGAAACCTCCCAGCGGACGCCCGCACTCGACGGCGTCCGGCCGTCGAGGAACGTGAGCGCGTGGGCGGCCGCCAGTCCGGCGACGGTCGTGGCCAGCGTCAGGTCGCAGGCGCGCGCCGCACGCTTCCTCCCGGAGTGCCACTGGGCGACCAGTCGCGGCCAGGCCGGGTCCCGGTCCGTACGGGCCTGATGCAGACAGCCGGCACAACCCGTCTCGCCCGGCAGCACGAGCGGGCCGACGACGCCTGTTCCCTCCACGACCCCGGCGTAGAGGTGCGGTGTGCCCGAGGCGATCAGGGGCTCCGCGGCCGTGGGAGCGGGCGCGTGCACGGACACGTCGTCCCGCGGGGCGATGATCACCAGGGAGAAGCCGGGGGTCTCCGCCCCGGCCGGTGACCTCGGGCTACTGCGGGGTGCGGGGCCCGGGGCGGCCCGGCGCACGGCACGGCGGGCGGACTCGTCCCGGCGCTCTCCGACCGTCTCGGCGGGCAGGCCGCCCGGTGCGACGTCCCCCGGCTCCACGCGGCCGCCGTCCCGCACGTCGACCTCGCCGATGCCCGCGCCCGACAGCAGTGCGGCCAGCGCCGCGCCGACCCGTCCCGCGCCCCGCACCTGGATCCGCAGCCCGCGTCGGGCGGTCAGCTGTTCGATCGCGTCGCCTGGTTCCGCCGTCAGGAGAGACAGCGCGGCGAGGTCGGGGCGCAGCCGGTCCAGGACCTCCTTCCGCTCCCGCAGAGCGGTGGCCTCCGGTCCGCCGCCGCGCGCGTCGTCCAGCAGTCCCGCCCGCGTCAGCCGCTCCACCAGCCGGTCGACATGGCCGTCGGGCAGGTCCATGCGGCGGCCCTCGTCACGCAGCAGCGCGAGCCCGCGGGTGCCGTCCAGCAGGTCGAGGAAACTGCCCGTCGCCGTGTCCACCGGGCCGAGCGTCACCGCGTGCGCCGGTGTCATTCCGAACTGCACCGTGTTGAGGTCGCGCCAGCCGCGCCGCAGCGCGGGCTTCACCATCGGATGCATCAAGGCCCCCGTGTGTCTGGAAACTCGCCGTCACATCGGCGGAGCGGGGGCGTGGGGTGTCCTCGCTCCGCCGACGAGTGCCAGCATGCCCGGCCCCGCTCGAGCCCGCCCAAAGTTGTCCACAGGCAGAAGCATTCATCGTACAAATGCGTCGTACGAGGCAAAAACGGCAGGTCGGATCGGAACCGAACCGCCCCGGAGTCGGGACTTCTCCCATGCACAGCGGGTAACGTCGGGGCGTGTCCGCCGACCCACTGCACCGCGCCGGAACACCACAGCGCAGTACGACGAGCCAGCCGCCGAGCGGCTCACGGGCGAGCGCGATCGAGGTCCGCAGAAGCGCCCGTCGACGTCGGACGGTCTCCGCGTACCGCGAGGGCGATCGCACCATCGTGCTCATCCCTGCCCGGATGTCCGAGGCGGAGGAGCAACGCTGGGTGAGCGTCATGCTCGACAAGCTCGCCGCCCAGGAGAGCCGGCGCGTGCCGGGCGACGCCGAGCTGGCCGAGCGCGCCGAGCGGCTGTCGGCCCAGTGCTTCGGCGGCCGGGCGCGGCCCACCTCCGTCCGCTGGGTGACCAACCAGAACACCCGCTGGGGCTCGTGCACACCGGCCGAGGGCAGCATCCGCCTGTCGCACCGCCTGAAGGGCATGCCCGAGTACGTCATCGACTACGTCCTCGCCCACGAACTCGCGCACCTGCTCGTGCCCGGCCACGGCCCCGACTTCTGGCGGCTGCTCGAGGCGTACCCGCGCACCGAGCGAGCCCGCGGCTACCTCGAGGGCGTCGTCGCCGCCGAACGGCTGCCCCAGCCGCCCGGCACGGGCGAGGAGTGACGGCTGCCCCACCCGCCCGGGCACGAGCGAGGCGTGACCTGCGGCGCACGCGGTGAATCCGCCCCCAGGCGCGTGACGCGGGTTGTGTACCGGGTCTGTACCGACATCGTCCGTCGTCCGACTTTGCCGTTAGCCTGACGCGACGCATTCACAATCGGGATGGGGGACGGTCGTTACGCATGCCCAGGGAATTCCAGCGCGGCCACAAGGCCAGGATCAGTGACCTCACCGCGGGCACCGATCTGTACGTAGGCGTGCAGATCACCGCTCCCGGCCTGACCTTCGACATCAGCTGCTTCGGCCTCGACGCCGACGAGCGGCTCTCGGACGACCGGTACTTCATCTTCTTCAACCAGCCGAAGTCCCCGGAGGAGTCCATCCAGCTCCTGGGCGCCCAGGCGGGCGACACGGAGTCCTTCCGCATCACTCTCGACCGGATCCCGCCGCAGATCCAGAAGCTGTCCTTCACGGCGACCCTCGACGGCGCCGGGCAGATGTCGCAGATCAACCCCGGCTATCTCCGCATCGTCGCGGGCGGCGAGGAAGTGGCCCGCTACGCGTTCAACGGCTCCGAGTTCTCCAGCGAGCGGGCCGTGATGCTGGGTGACATCTACCTGAAGGACGTGTGGCGGTTCGCGGCCGTCGGACAGGGCTTCGACGGTGGCCTGGACGCGCTGCTGAAGAACTTCGGCGGCGAGGTCGCCGAGGACGAGGCGCCCGCGGCGCCGCAGCAGCCGCAGGCCGGCGCAGCGGCTCCCGGCTTCGCCCCGCCCGCGTTCGGCGCACCCTCCGTGCCCGCCCCGGCGCCCGCTCCGGCCCAGCCGCAGCCCGCCGTGCAGGGCTTCGCGCCCCCGCCGGGCGCGCCGCCGGCCCCGGCCCCCGCGCCCTCGGTGCACGCCGCGCCGACCATCGTCGCGCCCCTGGCCCCGCCCGGCGGCGGCCAGGTCCCGCCCCCCGCCCCGGCTCCGGCGCCGTACGGCCAGCCGCCCCAGCAGCAGCCGTACGGCCAGGGCCCCGCGCCGACCGCGCCCATGCCCCCCGGCTACGGCCAGCAGCCCCAGGCCCCGCAGGCCCCGCCCGGCTACGGGCAGCCGCCCCAGCCGCCCGGTTACGGTCAGCAGCCCGGCTACGGCCAGCAGCCCCCGTTCGGGCAGGTCCCGGGCCAGCAGGCGTACGGCGTACAGCAGGGCGCCCCCCAGGGCGGCGCCGGAGTGGCCGCCGCGCTCCAGCAGTTCAAGGAGACGCCCACCGGACAGCGCTGGACACAGCAGAACAAGAAGCTGATCCGCGTCGACCTCGGGATGGGTGGCCAGCCCGTGCTCGCCCGTCAGGGCAGCATGGTCCTCTACCAGGGCAAGGTCGACTTCAGTTACAAGGGCGCCGGGTTCGCCGGCCGGATCGTCGGCAACGCCACCGGTCAGGAGATGCAGCTGATGCGCTGTACCGGCCAGGGACAGGTGTTCCTCGCCGAGAACTCCACGATGCTGCATCCCATCGAGCTCCAGGGCGACGGCATCTGCGTCTCCGCGGAGAACGTCCTCGCCTTCGACGAGAGCCTCCAGTACGAGGTCCGGCGTATCGAGGGGCACGGAATCCCCGGCGGCGCCCTGTTCACCATGCAGTTCACGGGCACCGGCACGATCGTCGTGAAGACGCACGGCACGCCCGTCGTCCTGCCGGTCACCCCGACCACGTTCGCCGACTGCAACGCCGTCGTCGCCTGGTCGTCCGCCGCCCAGGTGGTCGTCTCCAGCCAGGTCCGGATGCGCCGCAACGCGTACCCCGGCGACACCGGGGAGAGCGTCAACCTCCAGTTCCGGGGCGCTCCCGGCAACTTCATCGTCGTCCAGCCGTACGAGGTCTGAGGGAGCCCGTCATGAACCAGCCACTCGCGGGCTATGCCCCCGCACCCGTCACCGCCCGGATGGAGAACCACGGCAACCACATGCTGAAGGTCGCCCTCCAGACCGGGAACGACCTCCTCGCGCGCGTGGGCTCCATGGTCGCCTACGAGGGCTTCGTGCAGTACGAGCCCAACCCGCCGGCCGTGCGCCAGATCGCCCGCGACTGGATGACCGGCGAGGGCGCGCCCCTGATGAAGTGCTCGGGCGACGGCCTGCTCTACCTCGCCGACTACGGCGCCAACGTCGTCGTGATCAACCTCAACGGCGACGGCATCTCCGTCAACGCGACCAACCTGCTCGCCTTCGACGCGCACCTCACCTGGGGCGTCGAGCGCGTCAAGGGGCTCGCGAAGTTCGCCGGCCAGGGCCTGTGGAACACGAAGATCTCCGGGCAGGGCTGGGTCGCGCTGACCTCCCGGGGCAAGCCGATCGTCGTCGACTGCGGCGGCGGGGAGGACGAGACGTACGTCGACCCCGACGCGCTCGTCGCCTGGTCCCCGAACCTCAAGGTGAAGGGCAAGCGCAGCTTCAAGGCGCAGTCGCTCATCGGCCGGGGCAGCGGCGAGGCCTACCAGATGGCCTTCTCCGGCCAGGGCATCGTCGTCGTCCAGCCCAGTGAGGACAGCACCGACCGCCTCCGGGTCCGGGGCTGAGGGGGAGCCAGAAAAGCCATGCAGAGCTCACTTTTCGCGCACAACGACTCGCAGACCCAGGAGCGCTGGAGTCTGCAGAACAAGCAGATGCTCCGGGTCACCCTGGAGGGCCACGACGACATCCTCGCCCGCAAGGGCACGATGGTCGCCTACCAGGGCCTGATGGAGTTCGACGCCGAGTTCCAGAACAACCAGCAGGGACGCGCGCGGGCATACACGGGCGAGGGCCTGGACCTGATGCGCTGCCACGGGCAGGGCACGGTCTACCTCGCGAACCTCGCCCAGCACGTCCATCTGATGGACGTGGAGCAGGACGGCCTGACCGTGGACAGCAGCTATGTCCTGGCCATGGACTCCTCGCTGCACCACGAGGTCATCGCGGTCGACAGCCTCTACGGCATCTCCGGCTCCGGGAAGTACCAGCTCAACATCACCGGGCGCGGCAAGGTCGCCCTGATGACCTCGGGCGCGCCGCTGATGATGCAGGTCACGCCGGACAAGTACGTCAACTGCGACGCCGACGCCATCGTCGCCTGGTCCACCGGGCTGAGGGTGCAGATGCAGGCCCAGACGCACTCCTCCGGGGTGTGGCGCCGGCGCGGTAACACGGGTGAGGGCTGGGAGCTCAGCTTCATGGGCACCGGCTACGCGCTCGTCCAGCCCAGCGAACTGCTGCCGCCGCAGCACGCCCAGGTGGGCACCGGCCTGGCCGCCCAGTACGGCATGGGACAGCAGGGCGTGCGGGCACAGAACCAGGGCAACGCCTGGAGCTGACCGTCCGGAAAACAGACGTAAGGGGCGGCCGCCAAGAAGGTCGCCCCTTACTCGTTCAAGTTCACAGCCGCGCGCGGGTCGCTTCCAGCAGCCGTACGACCGACTCGTCGGCCACGTCCGCCACCTCGTCGTAGTCGAACCAGCGCAGGTCGAGGGACTCGTCGCTGATGGCTTCCACGGCCCCGGCCGGAGCGAGCGCCGCGTACTGGACGTCGTAGTGCCAGGCGCACGGCGTGTGGTGCCGGTCCAGGCGCACCGGGCCGCCGGGGAGCAGGGTCAGCCCCCCGATGCCTGACTCCTCGGTCGCCTCGCGCAGTGCGGCGGCCCGCAGGGTCTCGTCGACCGGCTCGCAGTGGCCCCCCATCTGAAGCCACATCCGCATCTTCTTGTGCAGGGTCAGCAGCACCCGGCCGCGCTCCGGATCGATCACCAGCGCGCTCGCCGTGACGTGGCCGTCCCCACAGGCCTTCCACATGCCGTCCGGGTGCGCCGCGAGATGGTCCAGATAGGACTGGCGCAGCTCTTCCTGGCCCTCGTACCCCTTCAGGACGAGGACCGTGTCGTCGTACAGGCTCACTCGGTGCCGTCGTCCTCGGAGTCGGTGCCGTCGTCGTCCTTCTTGAGGTTCGGCTTCTCGCCGGAGGCGCCGCTCGCCGCCTCGCCGAGCATCTTGTCCAGCTCGGAGAAGTCCAGCTGCTCGCGGTGCACGAAGCCGTCCGGGTCGTCCAGGTCGGACGCCGTGGGCAGCATGTCCGGGTGGGCCCACAGGCCGTCGCGGCCGTCGACACCGCGCGCGTCCGTGAGGGACGCCCACAGACGGGAGGCGTCCCGCAGGCGGCGCGGACGCAGCTCGAGGCCGATCAGCGTCGCGAACGTCTGCTCCGCGGGACCGCCCGAGGCGCGGCGGCGGCGCAGCGTCTCACGCAGGGCGTCCGCGGACGACAGGCGCGGTTTCGCGGCCGCGTGGACCACCGCGTCCACCCAGCCCTCCACGAGCGCCAGAGCCGTCTCCAGGCGGGCCAGGGCGGCCTTCTGCGCCGGGGTGTCCTCCGGCTGGAACATGCCCTGCTGCAGCGCGTCCTGCAACTGCTCGGGGTTCTGCGGATCGAACTGACCGACGACGTCCTCCAGCTTGGCCGTGTCGACCTTGATCCCCCGCGCATAGCCTTCGACGGCGCCGAACAGGTGCGAGCGCAGCCACGGCACATGCGCGAACAGGCGCTGGTGGGCGGCCTCGCGCAGCGCGAGGTAGAGCCGCACCTCGTCCTTCGGTACGCCCAGGTCCTTGCCGAACGCCTCGATGTTCACCGGGAGCAGCGCGGCACGCCCGGCCGGGCCGAGCGGCAGACCGATGTCGGTCGAGCCGACGACCTCGCCCGCGAGCACGCCCACGGCCTGCCCGATCTGCGAGCCGAACATCGCGCCGCCCATCGAGCGCATCATGCCGATCAGCGGGCCGGCCATGGCCTGCATCTCCTCCGGCAGGACATCGCCCATGGCCGCGCCGACGCGTTCCGCGACCGGGTCGACGAGCTCCTTCCACGCGGGCAGGGTCGCCTCGACCCACTCCGCGCGGGACCACGCCACCGCCGTGCCCGCGCCGGACGGCAGGGACGTCGCGTCGTCCAGCCACAGGTCGGCCAGGCGGACGGCCTCCTGGACCGCGGTGCGCTCGGAGGGGCCGATGCTGGAGTCCTTCACGCCGTCGGCGGTGCCCTGGGCGACCGTCTGGCGGGCGATCTGCTTGGCCATGTCCCAGTTCACCGGGCCGCCCTCGTAGGAGAGCATCTGGCCCAGCTGCTGGAACGCGGCACCCAGGTCGTTGGGGTTCAGGGAACCGAACATGGCGGCGAGCGGGTTGTCGGCACCGGGACCGCCCGGGGCGCCGAAGCCTCCGGCGCCGGGCAGCCCGCCGAAACCGAACGGGTTGGCCGGTCCCTGACCACCGCCGCTCTGCGAGTCCTTCTTCTTGCCCTCGTCGCCGTCTTCCGGCTCCTCCGGCGGAAGGCCGAATCCGAATGGGGTGTCACTCACGGGGTTCCTCGGCTGGTAAGGCCACCGGTTCTCGGCCGGCGGCGACTGCCCTGCAACACCACCCAGCGTAGACACCCCGGCTCGATCGGGCCTCGGTGCTTCGCCGACTCCTTGCCTGCGGCAGGATGGATGCCACCTGGTACGTACGCTCTACTCGCGCCCGTATGCCAAGACAACCGCTGGAGACACCTGGTGAGTTCCCCAGATCCGCAGGTTCGCGCAGCGCGAAACCGCTCAACCCCGGGCGGTGCGCGCGGGCCCGTCGTCGCCGTGACCGGCGCCGCGACCGGGATCGGCGCGCTGCTCACCGAGCGGCTCGCCGCGTCGGAGGAGGTCAAGCAGGTCGTCGCCGTCGACGAGCGGCGGGGGGAGTGCGACGCGGCGCAGTGGCACATCCTCGACGTCCGTGATCCGGCGATCGCCGACAAGCTGCGCGGTGTGGACGTCGTGGTCCACCTCGCGCTCGACCTCGACCTGGGGAGTGAAGCCGCCGCCCGGACGGCCTACAACGTGCGCGGTACGCAGACCGTGCTGACGGCCGCCGCGGCGGCCGGGGTGCGCCGCGTGGTGCTGTGCACCTCCGCGATGGTCTACGGCGCGCTCGAGGACAACGAGCTGCCGCTCTCGGAGGACGCGGAGCTGCGGGCGACGGCGGAGGCGACCGGCGTCGGGGACCTGCTCGAGATCGAACGGCTCGCCCGGCGCGCGCCCCGGGCGCACCCGGGGCTCAATGTCACCGTCGTGCGGCCCGCGGTGCTGGTCGGCGGCACGGACACCGCGCTGACGCGCTACTTCGAGTCGCCGCGGCTGCTGGTCGTCGCGGGGTCGCGGCCGGCCTGGCAGTTCTGCCATGTCGAGGACCTGGTGAGCGCTCTGGAGTACGCCGTCCTGGAGAAGGTCGACGGCGAGCTGGCCGTCGGCTGCGACGGCTGGCTCGAGCAGGAGGAGGTCGAGGAACTCAGCGGGATCCGGCGCATGGAGCTGCCGTCGGCGGTCGCGCTGGGCGCCGCCGCCCGGCTGCACCGGATCGGGCTGACGCCGTCCCCGGCCGGGGACCTGGCCTACACGATGTACCCCTGGGTGGTGAGCGGGAGCCGGCTGCACGACGCGGGGTGGCGGCCGCGGTGGACCAACGAGGAGGTCCTCGCGGAGCTGCTGGCAGAGGTGTCCGGACGGCACACCGTGGTCGGCCGGCGACTCGGGCGGAAGGACGCGACGGCTGCGGGCGCGGCGGGTGCGACGGTCGCTCTGCTGGGTGCGGCGGCCGTGGTGCGGCGGGCTCGGAAGGCCCGGCGGCGGTGAGCGTGCGGCGGTGAGCGTGGGGCGGCGGCGGCTTTCTTCGCCCTCACCGACGGCCGACTTTGGAGGTCGCTCCAAAAGGTCACGCGCGTGTGCCGGGCGATCACGCTATTTCGCCCGTTCCCCGGCGTGCGGCACGATGGGGGTATGGCAGCCATCGACGACCATCCGGGTGAGCAGGCAGCGCAGGACCCCATCAAGCTGATCGCCGTTCGTGACACCGCGCTCTCCCTCGACGAGGTCTTCAGGGCTGTCGGGGACCACTCGGCCGGCGGGACGGCGCTGTTCGTGGGCACGGTGCGCAACCACGACGGGGGCGCCGACGTCGACGCGCTCGGGTACTCCTGCCATCCCAGCGCGGAGGCGGAGATGCGGCGGATCGCGGAGAAGGTCGTGGCCGAGTACCCGGTGCGGGCGCTGGCCGCGGTGCACCGGGTCGGGGACCTCGGGATCGGTGATCTCGCCGTCGTGGTCGCCGTCTCGTGTCCGCACCGCGGGGAGGCCTTCGAGGCCTGCCGGAAGCTGATCGACGACCTCAAGCACGAAGTGCCCATCTGGAAGCACCAGACGTTCTCGGACGGCACCGATGAGTGGGTGGGCGCCTGCTGAAAGCCTTCCGTCTCCCTTCCGTCGGCCGCCCGTTCGTCTGCCCGCCTCCGGTTGCGTAACCGCACCCCTGCCGTGAGCGTTGTCCGTGCGAATGGTTAATCTGCTGATCAGTCAGTTGCAGTGGCTCGATGGGGTTGGGAGGTCGGCATGGCTGCGCTCGCCTGGTTGCTGATTCCGCTGATCACCGGGATCGGCGCCGGTCTGTGGGGCAGTTGGGCCAGCAGGACCCGGAAGGCCCGCAGCGACGGCCCCGAGCTGGACGGATACGCCCGCTTCCGGGCGGCCATGGAGAAGCCCCACACGCGTACGTGACCCGGGTGGCAGCCCTGACGGTGCGCTGACAGACGCGTCCCGTACTGTCGAGTCATGCCACGCCGCACCGCGACGATGCTCGCCTCCACCCTGATGCTGATCGCGCTCCTGTGTGCGGGCGTACTCATCCCCGTGCCGTACGCGGAGATGTCCCCGGGGCCGACGGTGAACACACTCGGCGATCACGGCGGCGAGCCGGTGCTCCAGATCTCCGGGCGCAAGACCTACGCGACCAGCGGTCACCTGAACATGACCACTGTGCGGGTCACCAGCGCCGACTACCGGATGAACCTCGTCGAGGCCGTCTACGGATGGCTCGCGCACGACAACAAGGTCGTGCCGCACGACACGCTCTACCCGGACGGCAAGACCGAGGAGCAGTCCACCCAGGAGAACGCCGAGGAGTTCAGCCAGTCCCAGGAGAGCGCCAAGGTCGCCGCCCTGAAGGAGTTGGACGTCCCGGTGACGTCGTGGGTGATCGTCTCGACGGTGGTGAAGGGGTCCCCGGCGGAGGGCCGGCTGCACGCCGGTGACGTGATCAAGGCGGTGGACGGCACGGCGGTGAAGAAGCCGGGCGATGTCGCCAAGCTGGTGACCAAGCACAAGCCGGGGGAGAAGGTCGTCTTCCGTATCGTCCCGGCGAAGGAGCAGGCGGCCGCCGAGAAGGCGAACAAGGCGGCGACCAAGACCCAGGACGTCGCCATCACGACCGCGACCTCCGACGACACCGGCGAGAAGCGGGCCATCGTCGGCATCTCGGCCGGGACCGACCACACCTTCCCGTTCACGATCGACATCAAGCTCGCCGACGTGGGCGGTCCGAGCGCCGGTCTGATGTTCGCGCTCGGCATCTACGACAAGCTCACCCCGGGCAGCCTGACCGGCGGCAAGTTCGTCGCCGGCACCGGGACCATCGACGACGCCGGCAAGGTCGGGCCGATCGGCGGCATCGAGATGAAGACGGTCGGCGCGCGCAGCCAGGGCGCCCAGTACTTCCTGACCCCCGCCGAGAACTGCGCGGCCGCCGCCAAGGACACCCCCTCGGGCCTCAGGCTCGTCAAGGTGAAGACCATCGACGACGCCCTCACCGCCCTCGAGGACATCCGCGGCGGCGACACCGCGGACCTGCCGAAGTGCACGAAGTAGCCGGGAGGGCTACTCCGCGAAGGTCGCCGACAGCGCCTCGGCGAGACCGGGCACCAGTCCCGCTCCGGTGAGGACCTCGGTCGCGGCGTCCTTCTCGCGGAGTCGGAGGGCCGAGTCGCGCGTGCCGTCACGCAGGACGCCGACCGTCATCCGGACCTCCTGACGGTCGGGGTGGTCCGCCACCCACTTCGCGAGCTTCGCGTCGCTCAGGCCCTTGGGGACCTGAACCTCCGCGGACGGGGGCAGCATCAGCCGCTCCACGGTGAGGGCGCAGCCGACGACCGCGTCGGGCCAGGCGATCGTGGCGAGGAACTCGTCGAGCGGCTTGTCCGTTGGCACTTCGTCCTGCTCGATCGGGGTGAGACCGGTGGTCTCGGGCTCGTCCTGAAGGCCGAGTTGGGCGGCGAGCGACGGTTCCTGGGTGCGCAGCCGAGCGGTGTCTACGAGGGCGAAGAGGCGGGCGGGCTGGTCCCAGCCGAGGCCGGAGGCGTACTCGTCGATCTCGAGTACGGCCCGGGTGAGCGGGCTCGCCGCCATGGGAGTGTTGGACATGGTCACAATCCTGCCTCGTTCAGGGGTGGAATCGGGAACCGAGTAAACGGTGAGTAAGTTGCATAGGTGTGGGCCCGCGATCACGGGGGGCCACGAACGGTCCACGAACACGCGGGCCTGACGGATCAACTGCGACTTTCGAGGTGCGCACCTTGGCTTTCCAGATGCCGGACCGCGGCGGAGGCCCCACGGGGCCGCGGATCAGAGTGGGCCGCCCGTCCCGGCGCGTCCGGACCCTGCTCATGACGCTGGGCGTCCTAGCCGTACTCGGCATGGCGTTCACGATGTTCGCCGGGTTCTGGACCGACTGGCTCTGGTACCGCTCGGTGAACTACTCGTCGGTCTTCACGACCACGCTGTGGACCAAGATCGGGCTGTTCTTCGTGTTCGGCCTGCTGATGGCCCTCGCGGTCGGATTCAACATCTGGCTGGCCCACCGGCTGCGGCCGCCGCTCAGCGCGATGTCGGTGGAGCAGCAGAGCCTCGACCGCTACCGCATGGGCATCGCGCCGTACAAGACGTGGCTGCTGCTCGGCATCACCGCTCTGGTCGGCCTGATCGCGGGCGCCTCCGCGGCGGGCCAGTGGCGGACCTGGCTGATGTGGGTCAACGGGGTGCCCTTCCACCAGAAGGACCCGCAGTTCCACCTCGACGTGTCCTTCTTCGCCTTCGACCTGCCCTGGTACCGGTTCCTGCTCGGCTTCGGCTTCGCCGCCACGATCCTCTCGCTGATCGCCGCCGCGCTCACCCACTACCTGTACGGCGGGCTGCGCGTCACCAGCCCGGGCGCGCGCGCGACCGCCGCGGCCACCGGTCATCTGTCGGTGCTGCTGGGCATCTTCGTCACGCTGAAGGCGGTCGCCTACTGGCTCGACCGCTACGGCCTGGCGGTGAAGTCCAGTGACTTCAAGGCGACGGACAACTGGACGGGCCTGAGGTACGTCGACGCCAACGCCTACCTGCCGGCCAAGACGATCCTGTTCTGCATCGCCGTCATCTGCGCCCTGCTGTTCTTCGCCACCCTGTGGCGGCGCACCTGGCAGCTGCCGGTGATCGGCTTCGGCCTGATGGTGCTCTCGGCGATCCTCATCGGCGGGCTGTACCCGGCGATCGTCCAGAAGTTCCAGGTCCAGCCGAACGAGCAGGCCAAGGAAGCCCCGTACGTCGAGAAGAACCTCAAGGCGACCCGTGAGGCCTACGGCATCGACGGCGCGCAGGTCACGGAGTACTCGGGTACGAGCACCACCAAGGACAAGACGACGCTGCGCGACGACGTCGACGCCACGGCGAGCATCCGCGTCCTGGACCCGAACATCGTGTCCCCGACGTACCAGCAGCTCCAGCAGATGCGGAAGTACTACGCGTTCCCGACCAACCTGGACGTGGACCGCTACAACGTGAGCGGCTCCGACCAGGACACGGTCATCGGTCTGCGCGAGCTGAACCTCGCGGGCGTCGACAAGCAGAACTGGATCAACAACCACTTCCGCTACACCCACGGCTACGGCGTGGTCGCCGCCAAGGGCACCACCGCCGACGCCGAGGGCCGCCCGCTCTTCACCGAGTCCAACCTGCCCTCCGAGGGCGACCTGGGCACGTACCAGCAGCGGATCTACTACGGCGAGAAGACGACCTCGTACTCGATCGTCGGCGGTCCCCAGAAGGAGATCGACTACTCCGACGACGCGGGTGAGAAGACCACCAGCTACACCGGCAAGAGCGGGGTCAACCTCTCCAACCCGGTCAACCGGGCCGCGTACGCGGTGGCGTTCGGCGAACCGCAGATCCTGTACTCCGGCGCCATCGGCGAGGGTTCGCGGATCCTGTACAACCGCACGCCCAAGGAGCGCGTCGAGGCGGTCGCCCCGTGGCTGACCATCGACGGCGACGCCTACCCGGCCGTGGTCAACCACAAGATCCAGTGGATCGTCGACGCGTACACGACGACGAACGGCTACCCGTACGCCTCCCGTACGACCCTCGGTGACACGACGGCGGACTCGCTGACCGCGACCAACGACAACCGCGCGGTGGTGGCCCAGCAGAACCAGGTCAACTACATCCGCAACTCGGTGAAGGCGACCGTCGACGCGTACACCGGCGAGGTCAAGCTCTACCAGTGGGACACCGAGGACCCGGTCCTGAAGACCTGGATGAAGGCGTTCCCCGGCACGGTGAAGTCCAAGTCGTCCATCTCGGCCGACCTGATGGCCCATCTCCGTTACCCGCAGGACCTGTTCAAGGTCCAGCGCGAGCTGCTCACCCGCTACCACGTGAAGGACGCGACGACGTTCCTCAGCGGCAGCGAGGTGTGGCAGGTGCCGGACGACCCGTCGAACAAGTCGGGCGACGCCGTGCCGCCGTACTACCTGAGCATGAAGATGCCCGATCAGAAGGCGCAGGCGTTCTCGCTGACGACGACGTTCACGCCCAACGGGCGGGACAACCTCAGCGCGTTCATGGCGGTCGACTCCGAGGCGGGAACTCCCGACTACGGCAAGATCAGAGTCCTGAAGCTGCCGACCAGCACGACCGTCGACGGACCCAAACAGGTGCAGAGCCAGTTCAACTCCGAACAGGACATCGCCGAGTCCATCAGACTTCTGAAGGGCGGCGACTCCGACATCGAGTACGGCAACCTGCTGACGGTGCCGCTCGACGGTGGTCTGCTGTACGTGGAGCCCGTCTACGTACGCGGTGGCGGGCTCAAGTACCCGCTGCTGAAGAAGGTGTTGGTGACCTACGGCGGCAACACCGCCTTCGAGGACACCCTGGACGAGGCCCTCAACAAGGTCTTCGGCGCGGAAGGCACGACCCCGCCGCCGGCGGACGAGGGTGACGGCACGACCAAGCCGCCACCGACGTCCACCAACCCGACGGTCCGCGAGGCGCTGGCCGATGCCCAGAAGGCCTTCACCGCCGGCCAGGAGGCCCTGAAGAAGCCCGACTGGGACGCGTACGCCAAGGCGCAGCAGGATCTCGAAGCCGCTCTGAAGCGGGCCGAGGAGGCGCAGGCGACGGCCGACAAGGGCGCCAAGACCGGCAGTAGTCCGAGCCCGACCGGTTCGGCGAGTCCGAGCGGTGGCTCCGGCGGCTCCGCGGGCACTGGCAGTGGCAGTCCGAGCCCCAGCCCGAGCAGCGGCTGATCATCTCCACCCCGCGTCGTGATACGGTTGTGGAACACGACGCGGGGTGGAGCAGCTCGGTAGCTCGCTGGGCTCATAACCCAGAGGTCGCAGGTTCAAATCCTGTCCCCGCTACTGAAAACGAAGGCCCGGATCCTTTCAGGATCCGGGCCTTCGTGGTGTGCGAACGCATGTGCCGGGGGGCCTGATGGCCGCGCCGCCGTGGGGAGTTGAGCGATCTGTGTTTCACTTGTCTCTCTGTGGGCATGTCGACAAAACGCTGAAGTGACCTTACGGGCCGCGGTATACCAGGTGTACCCGGGTTGCGGGTGGTGCGACGATGGACGTTATGGGGGACAAGGCAACTCTGTTCGAGACAGGGCGGTTTGTGCAGCCTTCCGGTGAGGAAGCGACCCCGGACGAGAGCCGGGACGAGACGGCGGACGCCGTCGAGACGGGGGAGGCCGTCGAGGAGATGGGCCTGCGGCTCGCGGCGGAAGCCGGCGACGTCGAGGCCGTGAGTGTCCTCGGGGCCATGTTGCTGCGCCGCGGTGACCTCGACGGAGCCGAGCCCTATCTGCGTGCCGCCACCGCGGAGGGCGACCGGGCCGCCGCCAACAACCTGGGCGTCCTTCTCCACCAGCGCGGTTACCCCGACGAGGCGGCCGGATGGTGGCGGGTCGCCGCCGTCGCCGGCTCCGCCGCGGCCGCGCACGCCCTGGGGCGCCACCGTCGCGAGTGCGGCGACGAGCCGGCCGCCGAGTACTGGCTGCGCCAGGCCGCCGAGCAGGGGCACGCGCTGGGCGCGTACGCGCTCGCCGATCTGCTGGAGCACCGGGGGGACCCCGGAGCCGAGCAGTGGATGCGCGCCGCCGCCGAGCGCGGGCACCGCGAAGCGGCGTACCGGCTGGCCCGGGCCCTCGACCACAAGGATTGCGGGCAGGGCGAGGAGCACAAGGAGCGCCGGGGCTCCCGCGCGGACGGCGACGCGGACCGGTGCGGGCACGACTGCGGTGTCACCGCGCGGGCGGAGGCCGAGCAGTGGTACCGCCAGGCCGCCGCGCGCGGACACCGGCGGGCCGCGCTGCACCTCGGCACGATCCTGGAGGGCCGTGGCGACCTGAAGGAGGCCGGGCGCTGGTACCTGACGTCCGCCAAGGACGGCGAGGCGCGGGCCGCCTGCGCGCTCGGGTTCCTGCTGCGCGACGCCGGCGACACCGAGAACGCGGCCATCTGGTGGCTGCGGGCCGCACAGGAGGGCGACGGCAACGCGGCGAACGCGCTGGGCGCGCTGCACGCCGAGCGGGGACAGACCCAGACCGCCGAGCGGTGGTACCGGGCAGCGATGGACGCCGGTGACGACAACGGCGCCTACAACCTCGCCCTGCTCTGTGCCGAGCAGGGCCGCACCGCGCAGGCCGAGCAGTGGTACCGGCGCGCCGCCTACGCCGGGCACCGGGAGGCGGCCAACGCGCTCGCCGTCCTGCTGCTCCGGGGCGGCGACACGGCCGGGGCCGAGCCCTGGTTCTCCAAGGCCGCGGAGGCGGGCAGCGTCGACGCCGCGTTCAACCTCGGGATCCTGTTCGCGGGGCGGGGCGAGGCGTCCGTCGCGCTGCGCTGGTACGAGCGGGCGGCGGCCGCCGGGCACACCGAGGCCGCCCTGCAGGTCGGTATCGCGCGACTGCGCGACGGGGACGAGCGGGAGGCCGAACGGCATCTGCGCTGCGCCGCCGGCGGGGGGAGCGCGGAGGCGGCGTACCGGCTGGCGGCCGTGCTGGACGCGCGGCGGCCGCAGCAGCCCGCGCACGAGCTCGGGGAGATCGTGCACGAGAAGACCGAGTGCGAGGAGTGGTACGAGCGGGCGGCGACCCAGGGGCATCGGCGGGCACAGGTCCGGGTCGGGATGCTGGCCGCCGCGCGGGGTGACGTGGTGGAGGCGGCACGGTGGTACCGGACGGCCGCGGAGGCCGGGTCGCGCAACGGCGCCTTCAACCTCGGGCTGCTGCTCGCGCGGGAGGGAAGCGAGCCCGAGGCGGCTGTGTGGTGGACGCGGGCGGCTGACGCCGGGCACGGGCGGGCGGCGTTGCGGCTCGCCCTGGTCTACGCGCGTCGCGGTGAGCTGGCGGAGGGGCAGCGGTGGGCCGACCGGGCGGTGTCGCTGGGGCCTGCGGAGGTGGCCGAGCGGGCGGCCCGGTTGCGGGACGCGCTGCGGGAAGAGCTTTCCGCCTGACGGTGCCCTGTGCTGGGACGGTGCTCTGTGCGGTGAGGGTGCCCTGTGCTGGGACGGGTGCCTGTGCTGAGCGGGGCTGGCTGGAAGCCGTTGCCGCAGTCCCGCACGGTGAGTTCTGGCCGCCCGCAGCTCCCTGCCCACCGCTGGCCGCTCACTGCCCACGCGCTCACTGCCCACGGCTCACCGCCTGCTGGCCGCCGCCCACCGCTCCCTGCCCACCGCTCACCGCCTACTGCCCGCCGCTCCCACCCGTCCCGCTCCGGGGGCTGCCGTTCCCATGCCTCCGCCTCGTCCCCGACGGGCCTCGTCCCCGACGGGTCGTCCCCGACGGGCCTCGTCCCCGACGGGCCTCGTCCCCGACGGGCCTCGCCCTCGGTGGCCGGGCCGGTTGACGCGCCCTGACCTGCGTCAACAGGCGCTGCGCAATGGATTTGCCTTTGTCCTTCCCCTTCACGTAACGTTGCATTCAACGGCGCGGGGTGGAGCAGCTCGGTAGCTCGCTGGGCTCATAACCCAGAGGTCGCAGGTTCAAATCCTGTCCCCGCTACTGAAGATCGAGGGTCGGAACCCGAAAGGGTTCCGGCCCTCGGTCGTATGCCGTCACGACCTCGATGCCGGCACGGTTCGTGGCCCACGGCCTCCTCGTGCAGGCGCCGGTTCACCGTCTTCGGCTCGTGGGCGCAGGCCCGCCGCGATGCGCGGCTGGGTGGACTTGCCGCAGCCCAAGGGGCCGACGACGCAGGTGCACTCGCCGGGAGCGACGGTCGCTTCGAGGGGGCCGAGGGCGTCGACCGCGCCGGGCCCGGGCCGAAGGGTCGGGTCAGATCACGTGTGCCGCGTTTCGGATACGCAACTCCGGCAGCTCCGACGCCATGACGGACCGTCAGGTACGGGAACCCGTGTGCGGGATGGAAGTGGCCGGGATGGACGGCAGTGCGTGAGGGGCCGAGGGGGGAGTCTGCGAGGCCGGAGTCACGCCGCCGCGCAGTTCGGGCAGATCCCGCGGTACGTCACCTCGACGTCCGAGACCGAGAAGCCGAAGCGCTCCGAGTCCGGGAGGTCGGCCAGCGGGTTGCCGCTCGGGTGGACGTCCTTGATCGCGCCGCACCGGGCGCACACCAGGTGGTGGTGCGGGCGGTGCGCGTTCGGGTCGTACCGCTTGGCGCGCTTGTCGGTGGCGACCTCGAGGACCTCACCGAGGGAGACCAGTTCACCGAGCGTGTTGTAGACGGTCGCCCGGGAGATCTCGGGCAGCCGCACGACGGCCCTGGCGTGCACCTCGTCGGCGGTCAGGTGGACGTGTTCGCCCTCGAGCACCTCGGCCACGACGCGCCGCTGTGCGGTCATTCGCCAACCGCGTCCGCGCAGCCGCTCCAGAAGGTCGCTCATGGAGTCAGCCTAGCAGCTAGTGGGACCAGGTCACGAACAGGTGTGACTTTAGATCCTTGATTGACTTGGATGAAGTCCATTGTAGGACCAGGTCGAGTAGTCGGTTGCCGAGCCGGGCGAGTGGAGGTCGCGGTCGGTCGGTCGATGCCCTCTGCGGCCGACGGCACTGGACCGCTTGCCGTGAGTGGACGGGCCGGGTTCCCCTCGGGGCGTGTCCGGCCCGTCCGTGCGCTCAGGCCGGTACCTGCTGCCGCGCCGGGACCCAGCAGCGGATGATGTCGCGGACCGAGACGATGCCGGCCGGTTCGTCGCGGTCGAGGACGACCAGATGTCGGAAGCCGCCGTGGGTCATGGCCCGGGCCGCCTCCTCCAGGGTCCAGGTCGGGGTGGCGAAGACGACGTCGTTGGTCGTGTGGGCGTGGGTGCGTTCGATGTCCGGGTCCTGGCCCAGGCCCACCGAGTTGAGGATGTCCCGCTCGGTGAGGATGCCGATGCCGCCGGCGTCCGGATCCAGGACGACGGCCGCGCCGACCCGGCGGGCGGCCATCAGGGCTGCCGCCTGACGGAGGGTGTGTGCGGGGCCGATGGTGAGGACCACCGTGCTCATGGCGTCGCGGACGAGCATGGCTGGAGCCACCTCCTAAGAATCCACGGTTGTTCATGGATTCACAAGTTCACAAGTGGGGGGTGCTGCCAGCGTGGCAGGTAAAGCGGGGGTCAACAAGAGGGCGTGCGCAGCCAATTGAGGGCGCACGCGCTCATCTGTGAGTCACCGGCGGGCTATTCAGTGCCGCTCGTTCAGATAACCCAGCAGCTCCTCGTGGAGCAGCCCGTTCGACGCGGCCGCGTTGCCGCTGTGCGGACCCGGGCGGCCGTCGAGGCCCGTGAAGGTGCCGCCGGCCTCCGTCACGACGATCGCCGTGGCCGCCATGTCCCAGAGGGAGAGCTCGGGTTCGGCGCACAGGTCGACCGATCCCTCGGCGACCATCATGTACGGCCAGAAGTCGCCGTACGCGCGCGTGCGCCACACCTCACGGGTCAGGTCGAGGAAGCCGTTCAGGTGCCCGCGCTCCTCCCAGCCGGTCAGCGAGGAGTACGCGAAGGAGGCGTCCGAGAGCTCCGAGACCTTGGAGACGCGCAGGCGGGAGGCGGAGGTCAGGCTGCGGCCGGTGAAGGCGCCGTGCCCCTTCGCGGCCCACCAGCGACGGCCGAGCGCCGGCGCGGAGACGACGCCGACCACGGGCTGGTAACCCCCCTCGCCCGCCTCCATCAGCGAGATGAGGGTGGCCCACACGGGAACGCCCCGCACGTAGTTCTTCGTGCCGTCGATCGGGTCGATCACCCAGCGGCGGGGTCCGGTGCCCTGGATGCCGTACTCCTCACCGAGGATCGCGTCCCGCGGCCGGGCCCGCTGGAGCTGGCCGCGGATGAGTTCCTCGGCGGCCTTGTCGGCCTCGCTCACCGGGGTCATGTCCGGTTTGGTCTCGACCTTGAGGTCGAGGGCCTTGAAACGGTCCATGGTCACGGCGTCGGCGGCGTCCGCGAGGACGTGCGCGAGTCGGAGGTCGTCGTGGTAGTCCGGCATGGGACGAACCGTATCCGCCGAAGGTGAGAACGGGCCACAGCGGATCACGGGGTGGACCTGAAGGGCCGGGCGCGGCCCGCGAACCGTCGGGTCCCCCGCGAACCCTTGACAGTGCACCCGTGCGCGTCAAACCTGGGCGCAGAGTCGGCCCCAGGGAGGCGATGATGCCTGCAGCGCGGGAATCCCTACTGGACGCCGCCTTCAAGGCGCTCGGACGACGGCCGTGGGCCGCGGTGCGGATGGTGGACGTCGCCGCGGCGGCCGGGGTGTCCCGGCAGACGCTGTACAACGAGTTCGGCAGCAAGGAGGGCCTGGCCCGGGCACTCGTCAGACGCGAGGCCGACGGATACCTCGCCGGGGTCGAGCGGGCGTTGGCCGTGCACGGCGACGCACGGGAGAGGCTCACCGCCACCGCCGAGTGGACCACCTCCGCCGCCCGCGAGAACGTCCTCGTCCGAGCCGTCCTCACCGGGTTCTGGAGCGAGCGTCTGCCCTCGCCGACCCTCTCGGCGGTGCCGTCCTCCTCCGCCGTGCCGGCCCAGCGGCGGGCGGACGGGCCGCTGCCCTCGCCAGGCGACCTCGTGGGCGCCGTCCGCGACCGGGCCGTCGCCGCGCTCTCCGGTCCCGGCGCCGTCCGGGCCGACGCCGCCGACCTGGCCCGCTCCTGCGAACTCGCCGTCCGGCTCGCCCTGTCCTGCGTGGCCGCGCCGCCGCCGGGCGAGGACGGGGTCGCGCGGCTGGTGCGGGGAGCCCTGCAGCGACAGCCGGCCGACCGGCCGGGTCAGTGAGCCGAGCCCGACAGCTGGAGTCCGATCACTCCTATGATCACCAGGCTGATCGAGATGAGCTTCAGGGTCGACACCAGGTCGCCGAGGAAGACCATGCCGTAGATCGCGGTGCCCGCCGCGCCGATGCCGGTCCACACGGCGTAGGCGGGGCCCACGTCGAGCTTCTTCAGGGAGAGGGTCAGCAGACCGAAGCTCCCCAGCGCGAAGGCGCAGAACGCGATGGTCGGCCACAGCCTCGTGAAGCCGTGGGACAGCTTGAGGCATACGGCGAAACCGGTCTCGAGCAACCCGGCCACGACGACCAGCAGCCACGCCATGTGCTGTCCCTCCGTTTGCCCGGCCCGGTCAGGCTCGGTGCGATTATGCACTTACCGGGCTCGGGGGGACGCAAACAACGCGGTGGTCAGCCCGTGGATCAGTCGCCTTCGGTGCGTTCCCGCGTGGACAGCAGCCGGCGCAGTGAGTACAGCCGCGCCGGATCGGCGTGGCCGTCGGCGACCCACGCGTCCAGCGCGCAGTCCGGCTCGTCGTGACTGCACGCGCGCGGGCAGCCCTCCGTGCCCGGCACCAGGTCGGGGAAGGCGAGGATCACCCGGGACGGGTCGACGTGGTGCAGGCCGAAGGACCGTACGCCCGGGGTGTCGATCACCCAGTCGCCCGTGCCCGCCAGGGGCAGGGCCAGCGCCGAGGTCGTGGTGTGACGGCCGCGGCCGGTCACCGCGTTCACATGGCCGGTCACCCGCCGCCGCTCCTCCGGGACCAGCGCGTTGACCAGGGTGGTCTTCCCGACGCCCGAGTGACCGACGAACGCCGTGATCCGACCGGCCAGGAACTCGCGCACCCGGTCCGCCGAGTCGCCGTCCTCCAACTCCTCGCGGCTGGTGACGACATACGGGATGTCGAGGTGGCCGTACAGCTCCAGCAGCTTGTCCGGCGAGGCCAGGTCCGACTTCGTCATGACCAGCAGCGGGGTCAGACCGCCGTCGTAGGCCGCGACCAGGCAGCGGTCGATCAGGCGGGGGCGGGGCTCCGGGTCGGCCAGGGCGGTGACGACGGCGAGCTGGTCGGCGTTGGCCACGACCACCCGCTCGTACGGGTCGTCGTCGTCCGCGGTGCGGCGGAGCACCGATGTGCGCTCCCCGATCCGGACGATGCGGGCGAGGGTGTCCTTCTTGCCGGACAGGTCGCCGACCAGGGAGACCCGGTCGCCCACGACCGCGGCCTTGCGGCCCAGTTCACGGGCCTTCATCGCGAGGACGATCCGGTCCTCGACGAGGCAGGTCAACCGGCCCCGGTCGACGGTGAGGACCATGCCGTCGGCGGCGTCCTCGTGCTTGGGCCGGATGTGCGTACGAGGCCGGTTGCCCTTGCGGTTCGGGCGGCTGCGGATGTCGTCCTCGTCGGTGTGCTTGCCGTAGCGGCGCATGGCGAAAGTCCCTATACCCCGAGCATCCCGGTCCACAGTTCGGGAAAGTCCGGCAAGGTCTTCGCCGTCGTCGCCACGTTCTCGATCCGCACGCCCTCCACGGCCAGGCCGATGATCGCGCCGGCCGTCGCCATGCGGTGGTCGTCGTAGGTGTGGAAGATCCCGCCGTGCAGCCGGCGCGGACGGATGTGCAGACCGTCGGCGGTCTCCGTCACATCGCCGCCGAGCTCGTTGATCTCCTTCGTCAGCGCGGCCAGCCGGTCCGTCTCGTGCAGGCGCAGGTGGGACACGCCGCGCAGGGTGGAAGGGGAGTCCGCGAGGGCGGCGACGGCCGCGATGCCCGGGGTCAGCTCGCCGACGTCGCCCAGATCGACGTCGATGCCGTGGATCGAGCCCGAACCGGTGAAGACCAGGCCGTAGTCCGCCAGTTCGCAGGAGCCGCCCATCTCGGTGAAGATCTCGCGCAGCCGGTCACCCGGCTGGGTGGTGCGGGCCGGCCAGTCCGGGATCAGCACCCGGCCGCCCGTCACCAGCGCCGCCGCCAGGAACGGCTGGGCGTTGGACAGATCCGGCTCGATCGTCAGGTCCCGGCCCAGCAGAGCGCCCGGGGTGACCCGCCAGACGTTCGGTTCGCCCCCCGACTCCGGGGTGTCCACCTGCGCGCCGACCGCGCGCAGCATGTCGACCGTCATCCGGATGTGCGGCACGGAGGGCAGGGAGGAGCCGGTGTGGCGGACCTCCACCCCCTGGTTGAAGCGGGGGCCGGAGAGGAGCAGGGCCGACACGAACTGGGACGAGGACGAGGCGTCGATCTCCACCGTCCCGCCGTCCAGCGCGCCCGAGCCGTGCACGGTCAGCGGCAGCGCGCCGCGGCCGTCGTCGTCGATCCGGGCGCCGAGGACCCGCAGCGCGTCGACGACGCCGTTCAGGGGACGCTCGTAGGCGCGCGGGTCGCCGTCGAAGCGCACGGGGCCGTCGGCGAGGGCGGCGACCGGCGGCAGGAAGCGCATCACCGTGCCGGCGTTGCCGACGTCGATCGTGGCCGGTCCGCGCAGCCCCGCGGGGAGGATCCGCCAGGCCTCGCCGGTGCCGTCGGCGTTCCCCGCGCCGGAGGAGCTGGACGACACGGTCTCCTCGATGCCGACGCCCATCTCGCGCAGGGCGCCCGCCATCAGCAGGGTGTCGCGGGAGCGGAGGGGGCGGCGCAGCCAGCCGGGCTCGGACGCGAGCGAGGCGAGGACGAGGGCGCGGTTGGTGACGGACTTCGACCCCGGTACGTGGACCGTCGCGGCGACGGCCTCGCTCGCGTGCGGGGCGGGCCAGAGGGCGGTTTGTGCGGGGTTCGGGGCCATGGGCCCCACTTTAGTGGTCGGCCCAGTGGTCGGCCGTCGTTCGGGTGCGGAGCCGTCGGGGCCGGTCGGGCCCCGTGGCGGAGCCGGGGACGCCACGGTCCGCGCCCGTCCGACGCGCCCCTTCGGGGCCGCGTCACAGCCCCAGCAGCCACCTGCCCCCGCCCAGCAGCGCGCACAGGCTCACCGCGTGGAAGAGGAACAGCCACAGGCCCGCCGGCACATGGGTCAGGCGGGACAACTGGTCCGCGTCCGAGTCACCCGCGCCCCCGCGTGAGCGCTTCGCCTGGAGTTCGAAGGCGGGCCGTACACCGCCCAGCAGCAGGAACCACACCACCGCGTACGCGAAGGCCGCCTGCACCTGCGGTCCCGCCAGCCAGGACACCAGCAGGAAGGTGCCGCCGGTGAGGACCACCGTGAGGGCGCCGTACGCGTTGCGGATCATCACCAGCATCACCACCAGCAGCGCCGTGGCCACCCACAGCAGCAGGGTGATGCGGCCGGCCCCGAGGAGGGAGGCGCCGCCCAGTCCGAGCAGCGGGGGAGCGGTGTAGCCGGCGGCGGCGGTGAGGATCATGCCGAGGCCGTGCGGCTTGCCACGGCTGAGGGTCAGGCCGCTGGTGTCGGAGTGCAGCCGGATCCCGGTCAGCTGCCGGCCGGTCAACAGCGCGACCAGACCGTGACCGCCCTCGTGGGCGATGGTGATCGCGTTGCGCGATATCCGCCACAGGGTGTGCGGCACGACGACCGCGAGAGCCGCGACCGCGGTGGCCAGCACCACCCAGAGATCGGGGTCGGGCTGGGTGCCGACGAGACGGTCCCACAGATCGGGCAGCGCGAGGGCGGCGGTGCTCTCCATGTTTTCGGGTGGCTCCCTTGAGGGGTGGTGGCCGGGTGACGGGCGGGCCTGGCAGTGTGGCACGTATGTGCGGACGGTATGCAGCGAGTCGCAGCCCCGAGGATCTCGCAGGAGTCTTTGAAATCGAGCTGGGGGTCCCCCCGTCCCGAGCGGAGTCGGAAGCTCGGGGGAGGGAGCCCGGAGAGACCCTGGACCCCGATTACAACGTGGCGCCGACCAAGGAGGTCTACGCCGTCCTCGACCGTCCGTTGAAGGACGCCGACGACAGGCGCCCGGTTCGGCAACTGCGGAAACTGAAGTGGGGACTGGTCCCCTCCTGGTCGAAGACCCCCGAGGGAGGCGCGCGGATGATCAACGCGCGCGCCGAGACCGTCCACGAGAAGCCCTCGTACCGTCGGGCCTTCGCCACCCGGCGCTGCGTCCTGCCCGCCGACGGCTACTACGAGTGGGTCACCGGCGTCCAGGAGCGCGACCTGGAGGTCGAGGGGAAGAGGAAGCGGCCGCGCAAGCAGCCCTACTTCGTGCTCCCGGCCGACGGTTCTGTCTTCGCGATGGCCGGGCTCTACGAGTTCTGGCGGGACAGGACCCTGCCCGACGACCATCCCCAGGCCTGGTGGGCGACGTGCTCGGTGATCACCACCGAGGCGGAGACCTCCCCGCTCGCCGTGGCCCCCGCCGACGGCCCGCACGCCCTCGCCGACATCCACCCCCGGATGCCGCTCATGCTCACCCCGGACCGCTGGGACGCCTGGCTCGACCCGGCGCGCACGGACGTCGACGACCTCCGCTCCCTCCTCGAACCGCCGCCCGCCGGACTGATGCGCGCCTACCCGGTGTCCACGGCCGTCAGCAACGTCCGCAACAACGGCCCGGAGCTGCTGAAGGAGCTGGAAGGGCCCGAGGAGGGCACACTCTTCTGACGTGAGCACCGGAACGGTCGTGAGCACCGAGACAGCGGAGACCGAGGCGGGTACCGCCCGCATCACCTGGCACCACGCCGGGAAGCCGAGGCTCGTCCTCGCCGTGAGCCATGGCGCCGGGGGCGGTGTCGAGGCCCGGGACCTCCAGGCACTCGCCGCCGTGCTGCCCGGACGCGGGGTGAGCGTGGCACTGGTCGAGCAGCCCTGGCGGGTGGCCGGCAAGAAGGTCGCGCCCGCCCCGAGGACCCTCGACGTCGGCTGGCGCGGGATCTGGCCGGCCGTCGTCGCGCCGGGACTGCCGGTGATCTCGGGAGGACGGTCGGCGGGCGCGCGGGTGGCCTGCCGGACGGCCACCGAGCTCGGTGCGCACGCCGTGCTGGCGCTGAGTTTTCCGCTCCACCCGCCGGGCAGACCGGAGAGGTCCCGCGCCGGCGAGCTGCTCGGGGCAGGGGTGCCGACCCTGGTCGTCCAGGGCGGCAACGACCCCTTCGGCAGGCCCGACGAGTTTCCCGGGGGCGGGTTCGAACTCGTGGAAGTGCCGTACGGCGATCACGGGTTCGCCGTGCCCAAGCGGGCCGGGGTCACGCAGGAGGAGACGCTGGGAGTCGTCACCGCCGGAGTCCTCCGGTGGGTCGCGTCACTCGCGTGAACGGGTGGGGAATGTGGAGGGCCCGGGCGCTGTTGAGGCGGACAGAAGTGCTGAACGACAGGCACCGACGTCAGTGGGAGAGGAAGTCCGCCGCATGGGTTCGACCATCTGCCCGAGCCGCAGCAGCCGCACCGATCTGGACTGGACGGTCCTGCACGCGGCGAAGACCGCTCCGATTCGAGCGGCGGCAGCCTCGGGTAGTCGTCTATCCTCCGATTCGAGTGGGATCGGTTTCGGTTCCACCCGCGATCTTGAGGAGGTGGGTCCGGTCACCGGTACCGACGCAGGGACCGACAACGGCCAGGCGGAGCTGCCCGAGGGCCAGGGCGTGAGCGCGGAGACGGGCGCGGAGTCCACCGCGGAGCGCAGTGCGCGCTTCGAGCGGGACGCGCTCGAGTTCCTCGACCAGATGTACTCGGCCGCGCTGCGCATGACGCGCAACCCGGCGGACGCCGAGGACCTGGTGCAGGAGACGTATGCGAAGGCGTACGCGTCCTTCCACCAGTTCCGTGAGGGCACCAACCTCAAGGCCTGGCTGTACCGGATCCTCACCAACACCTTCATCAACTCGTACCGCAAGAAGCAGCGTGAACCCCAGCGCAGCGCGGCCGAGGAGATCGAGGACTGGCAGCTGGCGCGCGCCGAGTCGCACATGTCCACCGGTCTGCGCTCCGCGGAGTCGCAGGCCCTGGACCACCTGCCCGACTCGGACGTGAAGGCAGCGCTTCAGGCCATCCCCGAGGAGTTCCGGATCGCCGTGTATCTCGCGGACGTAGAGGGCTTTGCGTACAAGGAGATCGCGGACATCATGGGGACACCCATCGGTACGGTGATGTCCCGGCTGCACCGGGGTCGCCGTCAACTGCGCGGCATGCTCGAGGACTACGCCCGTGAGCGCGGGCTGGTCCCGGCCGGTGCCGGAGAGTCGAACGAAGTGAAAGGTTCGGGCTCATGAGCTGCGGAGATCCGCACGAGACGGACTGCAGTGAGGTCCTCGACCACCTGTACGAGTATCTCGACAGCGAGATGCCTCCTCTCGACCGGGACAAGTTCCAGCACCACTTCGAGGAGTGCTCCCCCTGCCTGGAGAAGTACGGGCTGGAGGAGGCCGTGAAGAAGCTGGTCAAGCGGTGCTGCGGGCGGGACGACGTGCCGACCGACCTGCGCGCCAAGGTCATGGGCCGGATCGACCTGATCCGCTCCGGCCAGGCCGTCCCCGAGCACGACGTGGCGGCGACGCCCCAGGAGACCTGAGCTCCCGTCACTCGAATGTGCTAATCCGCGGGTGATACGCCCGCAGACCCACCCCCGGCCGTCCTAGGCTCCTGAGCCCGGACAGGCACGGCTGGGGGAGGGTCATGGAGCGGATTCCGGGGCGGGCGCGCGCCTACGCCGCCTGTGTCGCCCTCGGCGCCCTGCTCTGCACGGCCCCGGCGCTCCCCGGTCCGCGTACTCCCTGGTGGGCCGTCGTCCTGCTCGCCGCCCTGTACGCCGGGGGCGAGCGGATCGCCCGGCGCAGGTTCGCCGGCACCCTCCACCCCGTGCTGCTGGCCGGGGCCTTCCTGCTCGCGCCGGCCGCGGCCGCCCTCGTCCCGCTGCCCGGGGCGCTGTTCTCGCACGTCGAGCGGCGCCCCTTTCTGCTGCGCCGGGTCTGGCGGGCCGCCCATGCGTCGCTCGCCGTGTGGGCCGCCGCCCGGGTGCACGGGGCGCTCGGCGGGCGGGACGCAGTGACCGGCTGCGACGTGCCGTACGCACTGGCGCCGGCGGGCGCGGCCGTGCTGGTGTTCTGCGTCGCGCTGGCCCTGCTCGACGGCGGCATGCTGGCGCTCGCCGAGGGGCTGCCGCTGCGCCGGGTCTGCCGGGGGCTGTTCCTGCGTTCCCTGGCGCCGCTGGCCGTGCACGGGCTCGCCGGGCTGATGATCGCCGTGCTGTGGCGCAGTCCGTACGGGCCCGTGGCCGCCCTGCTCGTACTGTTCCCGACGGCCGTGTCGTGGTGGGTGTTCGCGCAGTACCACCGGGAGCGCGCCGCCCATCAGGCGACGATCCGCGCCCTGGTGCAGGCCGTCGACATCAAGGACGGCTACACGCGCGGGCACAGCGAACGCGTCGGTCAGGCCTCGGTGCTGATCGGGCGTGAACTGGGGATGGACGAGGACCGGATCGAGATGCTCCGCTTCGCCGGTATCCTGCACGACGTCGGCAAACTCGGCGTCCCCACCCGGCTGTTGCGCAAGGACGGCCCGCTGACGCCGGAGGAGCGGCGGGTGATCGAACTGCACCCCGAGTACGGGCACGAGATCACCCGCGGGATCTCCTTCCTCGGCGAGGCCCGCTCGGCGATCCTCCACCACCACGAGCGCATCGACGGCAGGGGCTACCCGTACGGGCTGGTGGGCAGCCAGATCCCGGAGCCGGCCCGCGTGGTCGCCGTCGCGGACGCCTTCGACGCCATGACGTCCACCCGGTCCTACAGCAGGGCCCGGCCGGTGCACGTGGCCCTGGAGGAGCTGCGGCGG
This sequence comes from Streptomyces sp. NPDC088157, assembly GCF_044741545.1. Lineage (NCBI taxonomy): Bacteria > Bacillati > Actinomycetota > Actinomycetes > Kitasatosporales > Streptomycetaceae > Streptomyces > Streptomyces sp. NPDC088157. Next base: position 582,392 of record NZ_JBIUSU010000002.1, on the reverse strand, counting down.
TGCGCGGGCGCCCAGTTCGACCCCCGGATGGTCGCGGCGCTGACACACGTCATCGCCCGGGACGGCTGGCATCCGGTCGTGACCGCCGAGGAGGCCCGGCCGGGCGTTCCCTCGCCGGTCCAGGCCCCCGACGACCGGTCCGGGGCGCGCCGATGACCGCCCGCCGCTCCCACGTCGCCCTCTCCGCCGTGGCCGCCCTCCTCGTCACCGTCTCCCTCCTCGTCACGTTCATGACGGGCGTCGAGGAACGCCCCGTCGCGCTCGCCTTCGGGATCCTCGTCGCCGCCGGTGAGCTGACCCGCCCGCAGAGCGGCCCCCTGCTGCGCGAGGCCGCGCCGCTCGGCGCCGCCGGGTCGCTGTCGTACGCGCTGGTCGGAGAGCACGCCGGACATCCCACGCACCACGGGGTCGCTCAGGTCGTGGCGGTCGTCGCCGCCGCCTCCCTGCTGGGCAGCGTGCCGCACCTGGCCCGCGGGCAGGGGCCCGTCCTCGACCACCTGGTCCGGCGGGTACTGGCCGTCGGGTTCGCCGCCGTCTGCTTCCAGCCCCTCTACAACCGGGGGGTGTTCGACGGCTGGAGCGGTCCCGCCTACGCGCTGCTGTTGCTGGCGCTGCTCGTGCTGACCGTCCTGTGCGACGCCGTGGTCGCCGCCGCGCTCGCACACTCCCGCACCGGCTGGCCGTTCACCCCGCTGCTGAGGGACGAGTTGCGGGCGGTGCCCGGGATCGGCTCCGCGGTGTGCGCGACGGGCGCGGTGATGGCGCTCGCGGTGGCCGTCGTCGGGCTGTGGGCGCTGCCGGTCTTCTCGGTGCCACTGCTGCTCACCCAGCTGTCCCTGCGCCGGTACGCGGCGGTGCGGGCCACCTACCGGCAGACCATCGCCTCCCTGGCCCGCGCCACCGAGATCGCCGGGTACACCCCGGCGGGCCACGCCCGCCGGGTCGCCGCCCTCAGCCAGGCCGTGGGCCGGGACCTGGGGCTGCCGGAGCCCGAGCTGACCGTTCTGGAGTACGCGGCCCTCATGCACGACATCGGCCAGCTCAGCCTCGTCGACCCGGTCCCGGCCGGAGCCACCGCCGGACTGCCGGCGGCGCAGCAGCGGCGGATCGCGCTGCTCGGCGGGGCCGTCGTCCGCCAGACCGGGGCGGGCGCCCGGGTCGCGACGGTCGTGGAGCGGCAGGCCGACCCCTACCCGGAGCAGCCGGTGGCCGCCCGCATAGTCCGGGTGGTGAACGCATACGAGGAGAAGGTGCAGGGAAGTGGTCCCGGCGGGCCCCTCACCGCCCTGGAGGAGCTGCGCCTCGGGACGGGCGGGGAATACGCGCCCGAGGTGGTGGAGGCGCTGGCCAGGGTGCTGTCGAGGGGTTGTCTGACCTTGGCTGTGGGTGGGTAACCCATGGGTAATGAGCGGCCCTCCGGCCACACGTGGTTGGATGCGAGGGAGAGAGTGTCCGGGGGCACTGGCCAGCCCACAGAACGGAACTGGCAGGCGGGAATCGTGAGGATCTTCGGCAAGGGACGGCACCGGCCCTCCGCCTCCTGGCGGCAGGCCACCGACCGCGCGTTCACGCTGATCGGCGACGGGCGGTACGAGGACGCGGGGGCGCTGCTGACACGTGCCGCCGACCTGGAACCCTGGCTGTCCGAGTCCTGGTTCAACCTCGCCCTGCTGCACAAGTTCCGGCACGACTGGGAGCAGGCCCGTACGGCCGGACTGCGTGCCGTCGCCCTCCTCGACCGCGAGGCCGGCGCCCCCGACTGGTGGAACGTCGGCATCGCCGCCACCGCCCTCCAGGACTGGCCGCTGGCCCGCCGCGCCTGGCAGGCGTACGGGCTGCGGGTGCCCGGCGACGCGACGGGCGCGGGCGAGCCCGTCGGCATGGAACTGGGCAGCGCGGCCGTACGGCTGTCGCCCGAGGGCGAGGCCGAGGTGGTGTGGGGACGGCGGCTGGACCCCGCCCGGATGGAGGTCCTGTCGATCCCGCTGCCCTCGTCCGGGCGGCGCTGGGGCGAGGTCGTGCTGCACGACGGTGTGCCGCACGGCGAGCGGACCACCTCGACGGGCCACTCCTACCCGGTCTTCGACGAGATCGAGCTGTGGGCGCCGTCGCCCGTGCCGACCTGGGTGGTCCTCCTGGAAGCGGCCACCGAGTCCGACCGGGACGCGCTGGAGCAGCTGGCGGCCGACGCGGGTTTCGCGGCGGAGGACTGGTCGTCGTCGGTGCGGCTGCTGTGCCGGATGTGCTCGGAGTCGCGGATGCCGTCCGACGAGGGTGACGGCGAGCATCTCGATCCGCACGACCACAGTGAGCCGGGGCACCCGGGTCCGCTCGGTCACCGGACCGACGGGCAGCTGTGGGTGCCGGAGCGGGAGTGTGGCGTGGCCGCCCCGGCCTCTCTCGTCCGAGGGCTGCTGGACGGGTGGGTCGCCGACAGCCCCGACTCCAGGGACTGGCGGGATCTGGAAGAGGTCTGCTGACTGCTTTCGGCCGCGTGTTCGTCGTGGCTGGTCGCGCCGTTCCCCGCGCCCCCGAGGGGGCGTGCTGCCCGTACCCTGTATCGAGCATTCACCCCCTGTCTGTTTGAGGAAGGCATCGTCGGTCATGGCGCAGCAGGACACCGATCAGCAGCACGCGGGCGTGCTCCCCGTGGACGACGAGGGCTTCGTCATCGACACCGAGGGGGCGGAGGCGCGCGAGCTGGCCTGGCGTGAGGCCGGCACCTCGCGGCCGATCACCGTCGTCGGGAACCCGGTGCTGCACAAGGAGTGCAGGGACGTCACCGAGTTCGGCGAGGAGCTGCGGCAGCTGGTCGCGGACATGTTCGCCTCGCAGCACACGGCCGAGGGCGTGGGCTTGGCCGCGAACCAGATCGGCGTCGACCTGAAGGTCTTCGTCTACGACTGCCCGGACGACGAGGGCGCCCGGCACACCGGTGTCGTCTGCAACCCCGAGCTCGTCGAGCTCCCCGCCGACCGGCGCCGGCTGGACGACAGCAACGAGGGCTGCCTCTCGGTGCCCACCGCCTACGCGCCGCTGGCCCGCCCCGACTACGCCGAGGTGACCGGGCAGGACGAGCGGGGAAACCCGATCAAGGTGCGCGGCACCGGGTACTTCGCTCGGTGTTTGCAGCACGAGACCGACCACCTGTACGGCTACCTGTACATCGACCGTCTGTCCAAGCGTGAGCGCAAGGACGCCCTGCGGCAGATGGCCGAGAACGAGCCCCGTTACCCCGTGGTCGCCAACGACTGAGCTCACCCGCACCACCACGACGCCCGGCCGGGATCCCTTCCCGCCGGGCGTCGTTCGTGTGTCCGACGGATGTTCGATCGCTTACGCACATCTACTACACATCTGCAGATCCGTAATCAGTCACGCAGGGGCGGATTCTCGGCATGTTGGGGTGGTGAATGAAGCAAATCCGTTCCCAGAGCGGTCAGTTGTAGTGCTGAATGGGATGTGCGGGGATACGCAACGGCGCACGCCCGGCACGGGAGGAGGGGTGTGTGCCCACTGGCGGCTGAGAGGGGTTGTTCGTGCCAGCTTTCCCATACAGCACCACATACAGCACCACGGCGACGGTGGCCGCGCCCGCGGTCCCTCCTTCGCTCTCTCTTCCGGTCATCGAGGCGGCGTTTTCCCGGCAACTGCATCCGTATTGGCCCCAGTTGCAGGAGAAGACACGCTCCTGGCTGCTGGAAAAGCGGTTGATGCCGGCGGACAAGGTCGCAGAATATGCCGACGGACTTTGCTACACCGATCTGATGGCGGGCTACTACCTCGGCGCACCCGACGAGGTCATGCAGGCCATCGCCGACTACAGCGCGTGGTTCTTCGTCTGGGACGACCGGCACGACCGTGACGTCGTGCACGGCCGGACATCCTCCTGGCGGCGGCTCAGGTTCCGTTTGCACGCGGCCCTGGACTCCCCGGCGGAGCATCTGTGCCACCCGGATCCGCTGGTCGCCGGGCTCGCGGACAGCGTGGGCCGACTGCACTCCTTCCTTCCCGGTACCTGGAACGCCCGGTTCGCCCGGCACTTCCACGCCGTGATCGACGCGTACGACCGGGAATTCCACAATCGAACCGAAGGGCGTATTCCCGGGGTCGAGGAATACCTGGCACTGCGTCGGCTCACCTTCGCGCACTGGATCTGGACGGACCTGCTGGAGCCGAGTGCCGGAGTCGAACTCCCGGAGCCGGTGCGTAAACACCCCGCATATCGACGTGCGGCCCTGCTGAGTCAAGAATTCGCCGCCTGGTACAACGACCTCTGCTCGCTTCCCAAGGAAATAGCGGGCGATGAGGTGCACAATCTCGGAATCAGTCTCATCACCCATGAGGGGCTGACTCTCGAAGAGGCGGTGGAAGAAGTCAGGCGACGCGTCGAGGAATGCATATCCGAGTTCCTCGTTGCCGAGAAGGACGTCCTACTGCTCGCCGAGCGGCTCACCGACGGCACGGTTCGCGGAAACCAACTCGGCGCTGCCGTGCGGGCCTGCCTCGGCAATATGCGGAACTGGTTCAGTTCCGTCTACTGGTTCCACCACGAGTCCGGCCGATACATGGTCGACAGCTGGGACGACCGGTCCACGCCCCCGTACGTCAACAACGAAGCGGCAGGTGAGAAATGACCGTCGAATCGGTGAACCTCGCGACCGGCGAGGCGCCAGAACTGCTTGAGCCACCGTTGGCCGGTGGCAGGGTTCCGCTCCTCGGGCACGGCTGGAAGCTGGTCCGCGATCCGCTGGCCTTCCTGGCCCGGCTCCGCGACCACGGCGACATCGTCCGTCTCAGGCTCGGCCCCAAGACGGTGTACGCCGTCACCGCGCCGGACCTCACCGGCGCCCTCGCGCTCAGTCCGGACTACATCATCTCCGGCCCCCTGTGGGAGTCGCTGGAGGGCCTGCTCGGCAAGGAGGGCGTGGCCACGGCCAACGGCCCGCTGCACCGCCGTCAGCGCCGCACGATCCAGCCCGCGTTCCGGCTCGACGCCATCCCCGGCTACGGGCCGATCATGGAGGAGGAGGCGTACGCGCTCGTCGAGCGCTGGCGTGACGGCGAGGTCCTCGACGTCACCGCGGAGGCCTTCCGGGTGTCCGTGCGCATCTCCGCCCGCTGTCTGATGCGCGGCAGCTATATGGACGCCCGGTCCGAGCGCATCACGTCCGCGCTCGCCACGCTGTTCGCCGGTATGTACCAGCGCATGGTGGTACCCCTCGGACCGCTTTATCGGGTACCGATTCCGGCCAACCGCGAATTCAATCGGGCGCTGGCCGATCTGCATCGGCTGGTGGACGAGATCGTCGCCGACCGCCGGGCATCCGGTCAAAAGCCGGACGATTTGCTGACAGCTTTGCTGGAGGCGAAGGACGAGAATGGCGACCCGATCGGGGAACAGGAGATCCACGACCAGGTCATCGCGATACTCACGCCGGGCAGCGAAACCGCAGGCTCCGTGGTCATGTCGCTGCTCAAGGTCCTCACCGAGCACCCCGACCAGGTGGACAAGATCCGCGAGGAGGTGAAAAACGTCGTCGGTGACCGGCCGGTCGCATTCGGCGACGTCCGAAAGCTCCAACACACCGCCAATGTCGTCGTCGAGACCATGCGGCTGTATCCCGCCGTATGGATATTGACCCGGCGCGCGGTGACCGAGACCGAGCTCGGCGGCTACCGCATTCCCGCCGGTGCCGACATCGTCTACAGCCCGTACGCCGTTCAGCGCGATCCGCGGTCGTACGAGCGGCACACGGAGTTCGAACCCGACCGCTGGCTGCCCGGCGGTTCCCCGGAGGTGCCGAAGTACGCCATGACGCCGTTCGGCGTCGGCAACCGCAAGTGCCCGAGCGACCACTTCTCGATGGCCGAGCTCACGCTGATCGCCGCGGTGGTGGCGTCCGCGTTCCGCTTCGAGCCGGCGCCCGGTTCGGACCCCCGGACGCACATCGGCATCACGCTCCGGCCGCGCCGGCTGCTGCTGCGAGCGATACCCGGGTGAGGGCCGCGGCTCAGGCGACGGCCTGCGGGCCGCGGAACGTGCGCCGATAGGCGTTGGGGGTCGTCCCCAGCGCCTGCACGAACTGGTGGCGCAGGGCGCCGGCCGTACCGAAGCCGGCGCGCCAGGCGATCGCGTCCACCGTCTCGTCCGTCGCCTCCAGCAGGTGCTGTGCGAGCAGCACCCGCTGGCGCAGCAGCCAACGGTAGGGGGTGGTGCCCGTCTCCTGCTGGAAACGGCGGGCGAAGGTGCGCGGTGACATGTGGGCGCGTTCCGCGAGCCGCTCGACCGTGACCTCCTGGTCGAGGTGCTGCTCCATCCACGCGAGCACCTCGCCCACGGTGTCGCACCGCGACCGGGGCAGCGGCCGCTCGATGTACTGCGCCTGGCCGCCGTCCCGGTGCGGCGGCACCACCATCCGCCGGGCGATCCGGTTGGCGACCTCGGGGCCCTGTTCCTTGCGGACCAGGTGCAGACAGGCGTCGATACCGGCGGCCGTGCCTGCCGAGGTGATCACCGGGTCCTCGTCGACGTAGAGCACGTCCGGCTCCACGGTCGTGCGCGGGTACTGCCGGGCCAGTTGCTCGGCGTGCCGCCAGTGCACCGCGCAGCGCCGCCCGTCCAGCAGCCCCGCGGCGCCCAGTACGAACACCCCGGAACAGACGCTGAGCACGCGTGTCCCCCGGTCCACGGCCCGGCGCAGCGCGTCGAGCAGCTCCGGCGGGAAGTCCCGCTTCCCGTAGGTGTCCCCGGCCGGTACGGCGATCAGGTCGGCGCTCTCCAGCCGCTCCAGACCGTGCTGCGTGCTCATGGTGAACCCGGCGTGGGTGGTCAGCGTCGGCCCCTCCGCCGAGGCGACGGCGAAGTCGTACACCGGCAGCCCCTCGTCACTGCGGTCGATCCCGAAGACCTCGCAGACGACGCCCAGTTCGAAGGGGTGCACACCGTCCAGGAGAATCGCGGCCACGTTGTTCAGCATGGTGCCAAGTGTGCCTCGGGAGTGGCAGTAATTTGAAGGTGTACGGCAGTCCTGCCACTGTCAGGAGTGTCTGCCGCGTACGAGGCTTACCTCATGAACGCACTCACCGGATACCTGACCGTCCTGGCCCTCTTCCTCCTCCTCACGGCTCCGGCGCTCGTGGGACTTCTCCACGAGCGCCGGACCGACCGTCAGCTGAAGGCTTCGAGGAAGGCTCCGGGAACGGTGCCTCAGAAGTCCTCGTCCAGGTCGACGGTGCCCTCCACCGCGACCTGGTACGCCGAAGGCCGGCGCTCGAAGAAGTTGGTCAGCTCCTGAACGCCCTGGAGCTCCATGAAGGAGAAGGGGTTCTCCGAGCCGTACACCGGGGCGAACCCGAGCCGCGACAGCCGCTGGTCGGCGACGCACTCGAGGTACTGCCGCATCGAGTCGGTGTTCATGCCCGGCAGTCCCTCACCGCACAGGTCGCGCCCGAACTGGAGCTCGGCCTCCACGGCCTCCCGCAGCATCGCCGTCACCTCCTCCTGCAGCTGGTCGTCGAAGAGGTCCGGCTCCTCCTTGCGCACGGTGTCGACCACCTCGAAGGCGAAGCTCATGTGCATCGTCTCGTCACGGAACACCCAGTTGGTGCCCGTGGCGAGGCCGTGCAGCAGACCCCGGCTGCGGAACCAGTAGACGTACGCGAAGGCGCCGTAGAAGAACAGGCCCTCGATGCACGCGGCGAAGCAGATCAGGTTGAGCAGGAAGCGTCGGCGGTCGGCCCTGGTCTCCAGCCGGTCCAGCTTCTCGACCTCGTTGATCCACTTGAAGCAGAACTCGGCCTTCTCGCGGATGGACGGGATGTTCTCCACGGCGTCGAAGGCGGCGGCGCGGTCCTCCGGGTCGGGGAGGTAGGTGTCCAGGAGCGTCAGATAGAACTGGACGTGGACGGCCTCCTCGAAGAGCTGCCTCGACAGGTAGAGGCGCGCCTCGGGGGAGTTGATGTGCTTGTAGAGCGTCAGCACGAGGTTGTTCGCCACGATCGAGTCGCCCGTCGCGAAGAACGCGACCAGCCGGCCGATCATGTGCTGTTCGCCCTCGGACAGCTTCGCCAGGTCGGCGACGTCCGAGTGGAGGTCGACCTCCTCGACGGTCCAGGTGTTCTTGATGGCGTCCCGGTACCGCTCGTAGAAGTCCGGGTAACGCATCGGACGCAGGGTCAGCTCGAAGCCCGGGTCGAGCAGGTTCTTGGCTTCGCTGGTCATTACTGGCAGGCCTCGCAGGACTCGGGGTTCTCAAGGGAGCAGGCGACGGCCTCTTCCGAGGTCACCTGCTGCACGGGGATGGCGGCGGGGGTCTGCGCCTGAGCCGCGCGGGCGATGCGGGTCGCCGGGCGGGAGCGCAGGTAGTACGTCGTCTTCAGGCCCGACTTCCAGGCGTACGCGTACATCGAGGAGAGCTTGCCGATGGTCGGCGTCTCCAGGAACAGGTTCAGGGACTGGGCCTGGTCCAGGTACGGGGTGCGGGCGGCGGCCATGTCGATCAGGCCGCGCTGCGGGATCTCCCACGCCGTGCGGTACAGGGCGCGGACTTCCTCCGGGATCCAGGCGAAGTCCTGCACCGAGCCGCTGGAGTCGCGCAGCGCCTCACGGGTGCGGGCGTCCCAGACGCCGAGCCCCTTCAGGTCCTGCACCAGGTAGGAGTTGACCTGGAGGAACTCGCCGGACAGCGTCTCGCGCTTGAACAGGTTGGACACCTGCGGCTCGATGCACTCGTACACGCCCGCGATGGACGCGATGGTGGCGGTGGGCGCGATGGCGAGCAACAGGGAGTTGCGCATGCCGGTCCGCGCGATCCGCTCCCGCAGGGCCGCCCAGCGCTCGGGCCAGGTGAACTCGACGCCGTAGTGGTCGGGGTGCAGCACGCCCCTGGCGGTACGGGTCTTCTCCCAGGCCGGCAGCGGGCCGTTGCGCTCGGCCAGATCGGCGGAGGCCTCGTACGCGGCGAGCATGACACGCTCGGCGATGCGGGTGGACAGGGCCTTGGCCTCGGGCGAGTCGAAGGGGACGCGCAGCTTGAAGAAGACGTCCTGCAGGCCCATCGCACCCAGCCCGACCGGGCGCCAGCGGGCGTTGGAACGGCCCGCCTGCTCGGTCGGGTAGAAGTTGATGTCGACGACCCGGTCGAGGAAGGTGACGGCCGTGCGGACGGTCTCGTCCAGCCGCTCCCAGTCGATCGTGCCGGCCGTGGTGTCGACGAACGCGCCCAGGTTCACCGAACCCAGGTTGCAGACCGCCGTCTCGCCGTCGTCCGTGACCTCCAGGATCTCCGTGCAGAGGTTGGAGGAGTGCACGACGTGGCCCGGCTCGGCCGTCTGGTTGGCGGTGCGGTTGGCCGCGTCCTTGAAGGTCATCCAGCCGTTGCCGGTCTGCGCGAGGGTGCGCATCATGCGGCCGTAGAGGTCACGGGCGGGGATGGTCTTCTTCGCCAGCCCCTTCGCCTCGGCCGACCGGTAGGCCGCGTCGAACTCCTCGCCCCACAGGTCGACCAGCTCGGGCACGTCGGCGGGGGAGAACAGCGACCACTGCTCGTCGGCGTTGACCCGGCGCATGAACTCGTCCGGGATCCAGTGCGCGAGGTTCAGGTTGTGCGTCCTGCGGGCGTCCTCACCGGTGTTGTCCCGCAGCTCCAGGAACTCCTCGATGTCGGAGTGCCAGGTCTCCAGGTAGACCGCGGCCGCGCCCTTGCGCCGGCCGCCCTGGTTCACCGCGGCGACCGAGGCGTCCAGGGTCTTCAGGAACGGCACGATGCCGTTGGAGTGCCCGTTGGTGCCACGGATCAGCGAACCGCGGGAACGGATCCGGGAGTACGACAGCCCGATGCCACCGGCGTGCTTCGACAGCCGCGCGACCTGGTGGTAGCGGTCGTAGATGGAGTCCAGCTCGTCCAGCGGGGAGTCGAGGAGGTAGCAGGACGACATCTGGGGGTGCCGGGTGCCGGAGTTGAAGAGCGTGGGGGACGACGGGAGGTAGTCCAGGCGGCTCATCAGCCGGTAGAGCGCGGCGACCTCGTCCACGGAACGGGGGGTGTCGTCCTCGGCGAGGCCGGAGGCGACGCGCAGCAGGAAGTGCTGGGGCGTCTCGACGACCTTGCGGGTGATCGGGTGCCGCAGGAGGTAGCGGCTGTGCAGGGTACGGAGCCCGAAGTAGCCGAACCGGTCGTCGGCCCGCTCGTCGATCAGGGCGTCGAGACGGACCGCGTGGACACGCACGAACTCGGCGGTGCGGTCGGCGATGAGACCCTCGCGGTGGCCGACGGCGACCGATCCGGTGAACGACGTGACGCCCTGGGAGGCGGCCTCCGCGGCGATGCTGATCGTCAGCAGCCGGGCGGCCAGCTTCGAGTAGGCGGGGTCCTCGGAGATCAGTCCCGCGGCCCCCTCCGTGGCCAGCTCGCGCAGCTCCGCCTCGTCGGCCCTGGCGGACCGGCCGCGCAGGGCGGCGGCGGCGACCCGGCCGGGGTCGGCGTCGGGCAGGTCGGCGGTCAGCTCGGTCAGGGTCCGCAGCAACGCGGTACCGGGACCGTCGGTCTCCAGCTCGGTGACTGAAACCGGTTCGGCTGGCGCGATGGTCACGTGGGGCTCTCCCTCGCTCGGCGGTGGGCCTTGCGCAGGGCAGGGGGCAGCACACGAGCGCGCGGGGCGTCGCGTCCACCGGCCCACTCCACGAGACCCGGACGTCAGGGCACCCGGACCGGACGGCCGGGCGCGCTGTCGGCAGGACCTCGGACTGAACACGCGTGCGCATACGGGTATGGATGCACGTGAGTACACCGTTGCGGGACAGTTCCGGATTCGCACCGGATTCCCCTGCGGCGACAGCGAGCATGAGCATACATCTTGTGCTCACCCGTCACGCCACCCCCAGATGTTGTGTCGGGGCGGTTTCAGAGCGTCAGCTGATGGGCGATCAGGGTGAGATCGTTCCGGTGTGGCACGGGATGCCCGTCCCGCTCGGGTGTCCGTACGAAACCCAGACGTTCGTGGATGCGGTGGACCGCGAACATCACGCCTCGGGTCGACAGGACGACGGCCGTGCGGCCCTCCGTGGCCCGGGCGCGGTCGAGGCAGGCGCGGTCGAGAGCTCCCCGGCACCCCGACCGCGGGCGGCCCGGTGGACCGCGAGCATACGGATCTCGGCCCCGCCGCGGCCCGCGAGTCGGACATGGGGCCGGGGCCGCGGGCGAAGGTGACGCCGCCGAGGATACGGCCGTTCTCCACGGCCACCCGGACCTCGGCGGTGGCCGCGCGCGCCCGGCCACCTCGCGCGGATGCACGTCGCTCTCACCGAAGTCGAGGAGGTCGCCCGCGGGGTAGGCGCGGGCGGTCGTGTCGCCGTGGGCCTCGTACGCGCCGCGCGCGACCCGCCGGATCACCAGGGCCATGGCCCCGAGTTGCCGGACGCCCGGGTTGCGGGGCCTGCCCGGAGTGATTCCATGGAAGTAGCCGTCGGCGCAGTGCGAATCCTTTGCCCCGCGAGTCCTCCGTCCCGGGAACCGCTCCCGGAACTCGCAAGGAGAACGCCATGACGAGGGTTGTCCGCCATCCGCCCGGCAAGGAGCGACCGCGCGACGCGCCGATGGCCACACTGGTCTTCCGACGGGCGGGACACCGCGTCGGGCACGTGTTCGTCGGCCACTGGCACGCCCTGACGATCCGTCTGGAGGCCCGCCGCGGCGCCACCCACCCCAAGAAATGGCGCCGATGGGTCTCCTACGCCAACGTCACCAGGGTGATCTGGCTGGTCGCCGTGCTCGCGCTGCTCGCCTGGGTCGGTGAGGGCCTGTTCATCCTCGTCACGCAGGACACGACCGGCTTCGAGCAGTGGCGGCAGGGCAACGACGGGTTCGAGACCGTATTCAAGTTCGTCGGCCCGATCCTTGCCGCCTCGATCGCCGCCGCGCTCTTCCTGTTCTGGTGGTACCGCTGGACCAAACGGCGCTATCTCACCAAGGCACTGCGCGATCCGCGTCGGCTGGTGCCCACCGCCGGATACGACACCGCCGAGATCGTGGGCCGCGAGGACATCGCCCAGGTCATCGCCGAGCGGCTGCGGGAGCGCGACACCCGGCGGCCGTATCTGCTCGTCGGCGGCGTCGGAGCGGGAAAGACCGCCGTCCTCGTACGGCTCACCGAACTCCTGGCCCGCCAGAACGCCGTACCCGTGCCGATCAGACTGCGGGACGTGGCGGACGGCACCGACCTGAACTTCGAACGCCTGGCGAGGCAGCGCTTCGCACAGGAGGCGCCCAAGGGCATTCTGGCGCGCGGCAAGACCGACCGGGTGTGGCAACAACTCCTCGCCGACGACAAGCCGGTCGTCCTCGCCGACGGCCTGGAGGAGGCCCTTCTCGACGACGGCCGGCAGCAGAACCGGGACAACGTCATCCGCCGGGCCATCGAGCGCGCCCGCGAGGAGAAGCTGCCCCTGGTCATCGCCTCCCGGCCGCACAGCCCGCTGGAGACCACCTCCGCCGCGATCGTGGTGCTGGAACCGCTCAGCGAGGAGGAGGCGCTGCGCTTCGTCGAGGCGGACGTACCGGAGACCGACGAGCGCCGGGTGGACTGGATCGTGGAGACGGCGGAGGTGACGGAGTCGCCGATCTACCTCCAGATCGCCCGCGAACTCCACCGGCGGGGAATCCTGGAGCACTACCGCCCGGACGACGATCGGCGGCACATGAACATCCGCAGCCGCGACCGCGCCACCCTGCGGTACTGGCTGCTCGAGACCTGGGCCGAGGCGCTGTGCGAGGGGAAGCTGCGCGAGGACGTCGCGCTGGCCCCGCAGGAGCGCCGCGACACGCTCGAAGTGGTCTCGGCCCTGGCCTGTGTCGGACTGCTCCAGGACAAGCTGGAGGTCGGCTTCGCGGAGCTGCTCGACCCGGACATCCTGCACCCCGGCCCGGCGCGGCGCGCGCGGGCCCGAGCCGAGCACCTGTGGACCGGCCGCGGCTTCGACCGGTACGGCAAGCGCGGTAACACCCTCTCCGACTGGCACCGGCGCCAGATCTGGAACGCGCTGTGCGAGCGGCTCGGCGACGCGGAACGCAGGCGGCTGCGCGAGGGCAACATGGACCAGTGTCATGCCGTCCTCGCCCGCTTCGCGGCCCACGCGAGCAAGCTCAGACTGGTGGAGGGACACGAGCACAGGGTCCGTTTCCCGCACAGCATCTTCCAGGCCTACTTCGGCTGTCGCCTGCTCGACCAGCTGGGGGAGCGGGGCGCCGGGGACCTGGCCGAGCAGGCGCTTCAGCCGCCCGGCCCCAGCCGTGAGCTGCTCATCGCCCTCGTCCTGCTGTCCCGGGGCCGGGCGGCGAACCCTGCGGGCCGGGGGCACGGTCTGCGGGCCGGGATACGGAAGGAGATCGCGGAACTGGTACGGCAGGCGCCAGTGCGGGGCCGCCCGCTCGCCCTCCGGCTGTGCGCCGCCGCGGGCCGCCGCACCGACGACCCCAAGGCCCTGGACCTCTACGCGGCCGCCCTGGAGATCGAGAGCGCCGAGGACGACCCGGGACAGCTGAGCGGGATCGTCACCGCGGTGCGCGAACACTGGGCCGGTATCAAGGGGGACCGGCGCACCCTGAGGGACGCCAAGCGCAGAGTGCTCAAACAGCTGGGTGCCGCGTTGCGGAAGGTCTCCGACCGGATCGACACCACCCCGCTGTACTGGGAGCTCTTCCGGCTGGGCATCCAAGAACCCTCCTACTCCATCCGCCTGGTCGTAGCCCAGGAGTTCGGCACCGGCGGCAACGCGGCGTTCGCCGTGATCCGGGAACGGGTCGGCCTGAACAGCGACCCCGTGAAGGAGTACAACGACCGGCTGGACAGGCTGAAGGCCTGGAAGAGACAGGAGTACGAGGCATGGGCCGCGCGGATGGGGAGGGCGCGGTCGGACCGCGCGTCCCCGGGGGGCGCGTCGGCCGAGGACATCGGGCGGTTGCAGGAGGACCGCAAGGCGCTGAATCGGCGCTACCGTGAGCAACGGGTCGATCTCTTCCGGGAGTTCGTGATGCGGGCCTGGATGCTCCCGATGCTCCTGGGCTCCGTCGACGAGGCCCATCGCGACGAGGCCCGGGAACGCCTCACCAAGTGGCTGCGCCACCTCGACCCGGAGTTCACCGGCGGGACCCCCGATCTGCCGCTCGCCCTGGAGGCCGCGCTGGCCCAGGGCTTCAAGTACGCGGCCAACCGGCGCCACCGGCACCCGCACACCTTCCTGGGGGGCCGGAACGACCTGATCCGCCAGGCGGAGACCGTGCTCCAGCAGTCACGCTGCTGGTACGCGCAGCTCAGCCTGCTCCAGGCGCTGTGCCTGTGGGAGCTCCCGGACGGCGCCGGCGGCCGCCCCGACGGGCAACAGCCGTTGCAGCGGCTCGGCGGGGCCACCGCCGTGCAGACGGTGAAGCGCTGGCTGTCGATGGCGGGCACGGTGAACGCGGCGCCGGGTCACCCGGACCAGCCCGGCGAACCGGCCAGGCGGCGCCTGCACCCGTTCGTCGCCGAGGCCGGCGACCTGGTCGCCCTCGCCCTGGAGACCGGACAGCCCGAGCGGTTCCTGTGGATCGACGAGAAGGGGGTCGCCGACAACATCGGCGCCCGCGCGGGCGGCACCGGCGGATACCGCAGGCACAGCCTGTGGATTCCCCCCTCGGTCGGCTGGAGCACCCTCGACCCACGCGCCCAACGTCTCGTCGCCGACGTACTGGTGATGCTGAACCTCATCGAACGGGACGGGCACCCGGACGAGGTCGAGGAACGCCTGGCCCGTATGGAGCAGCCCGGAATGTCGTTGCCGCCGTGCATCTGCAAGGACCGGGAGCCGCTGCGGCCCGGACTGCGCATCGGCACGTCCACCCCGCCCGCACCGGGCACGACCTGTCTGCCCGACTGCAAGTTCCAGCTCTGCCCGTACCCTCCCCGGGGCGGTGTGCCCCGGGGAGAGATCCGCGAGCCGTTCTGCCGCCAGCAACAGGCCCTGCTGCCCGGCAGCGTCCGGCGCTGGCTGCCCCGGGGGCTGCGCAGAAAGACCCCGCACTGGGTCGGCATGCGGGTCCGCGAACTGGACCGCTTCTGGGACGCGATGGCCAGACGGACGCGGGACTGAGGGCCGTCGGGACAACCCTTGGGCCGGGTCCGCGAAGTCGCGCCCGGCGCCGCTTCGCGGACCCGGCCCAGGCCCGAGCCGGTCCATCGTGCATCCCTAGTGGGACGTGCCCGCCGTCGCCGGCGGCAGCTCCACCTGGACGCCCGGGTCGCCGGCGTCCGCCGTGTAGTCCTCCGGCTTGGTCTCGTCGATGCCCTCGGGAGCCTTGGCGGCCTTCAGGACGAAGGTCAGCACCACCGTGACGACGACGTTGATCACGAACGCCGTGAGACCGATGTAGCCGATCTCGCCGATGCCCGGGATCTCCTTCGACGAGCCGCCGAAGTGCTTCTGGGTCGGGGAGGCGACGCCGTACGCGGCGAAGGTGCCGTAGACCATGCCGACCGCCCAGCCGGCCAGCAGGGCCCAGCGGTGGAACCAGCGGGTGAAGAGGCCGCCGACCAGGGCCGGGAACGTCTGGAGGATCCAGATGCCGCCCAGCAGCTGGAAGTTGATGGCGACCGTCTTGTCCATGGTGAGGACGAAGACCAGGGCGCCCACCTTCACCAGGAGGGAGACCAGTTTGGAAACCTTCATCTCCTGCGCGGGCGTGGCGTCCGGCTTGATGAAGTCCTTGTAGATGTTGCGGGTGAAGAGGTTCGCGGCCGCGATCGACATGATGGCCGCGGGCACGAGCGCGCCGATGCCGATCGCCGCGAACGCCACACCCGCGAACCAGGACGGGAACATGTCCTCGAACAGCTGCGGGATCGCCAGCTGCCCGTTGGTGACCTTGACCCCGGCCGCGATCGCCATGAAGCCCAGCAGCGCGAGCAGGCCCAGCATCAGGGAGTACAGCGGCAGGATCGTCGTGTTGCGGCGGATCACCTCACGGCTGCGGGACGACAGCGTCGCCGTGATGGAGTGGGGGTACATGAACAGCGCGAGCGCCGAGCCCAGCGCCAGCGTGGCGTACGTCCACTGGCCCGGGTCCGCCGGTGCCAGCGCGCCGCGCGGCTTGCCCGTCGCAGGGTTGGTCTGGCTGAACGCCTCGCCCGCCTTGGCGAAGATGTCGTCGAACCCGCCGAGCTTGATCGGGATGTAGATGATCGCCACCGCGATGACGATGTAGATCAGCGTGTCCTTCACGAACGCGATCAGTGCGGGGGCCCGCAGACCCGAGGAGTAGGTGTAGGCCGCCAGCACGCCGAACGCGATCAGCAACGGCAGGTCCTTCACGAACCAGTTGGTGTCCTCGCCGCCGCCGACGCCCATCACGTCGAGCACGGCCTGGATGCCGACCAACTGGAGGGCGATGTAAGGCATCGTCGCCAGGATGCCGGTGACGGCGACCGCCAACGACAGGCCCTTCGAGCCGAACCGGCCGCGGACGAAGTCCGAGGTGGTCACATAGCCGTGCTTGTGGGACACCGACCACAGGCGGGGCAGGAACGTGAAGATCAGCGGGTAGACGAGGATCGTGTACGGCACCGCGAAGAATCCGGCCGCGCCCGCCGCGTAGATCGCCGCGGGTACCGCGACGAAGGTGTACGCGGTGTACAGGTCGCCGCCGAGCAGGAACCAGGTGACCCAGGTGCCGAACGACCGGCCGCCGAGGCCCCATTCGTCGAGGCTGTCGTTCTCTGCCCTGCGCCAGCGCGCGGCCAGGAAGCCCATGACCGTGACGGCCAGGAAGAAGAAGATGAAGACGGCGAGTGCCACGCCGTTCACGCCGTCCTTCACTCCGACGCACCACCCTTCGCGGAAGAGGAGTCCGCGCGGCCGCGCTGGTCACGCTGCCAGAGCTTGTACGCGGTCACGGTGAGCGCGGCGGAAAGGGGCACCCACAGCATCTGGTACCAGTAGAAGAAGGGGATCCCGATGAACGCCGGATCCACCTTCGCGTACGAACCCACCCACAGCATCGCCACGAAGGGCGCGAGCAGACAGAGGGCGATGGCCACGCGCACAGGCGTCACCACCGGCCCCCTGGTCGCTTCCGGGGTCTCTGACATCGGCGGTTCCGTCCCCTCGTCGATCGCCACTGCGTTGATCACCAAAGCAACGCGCTGGAAATGTAGGTGACGGATAAAGGGCAGCGGAAGACCCCGTCCGCATATCGGTACCCGATTGTCGCTCCTACTCCGCGGGTCTCTTCAGCCGCGCCACGAACTTGTACCGGTCGCCCCGGTACACCGAGCGCACCCACTCCACCGGCCGTCCCTCCTGGTCCAGCGAGTGGCGGGAGAGCATCAGCATCGGCAGGCCCACGTCGGTGCCGAGCTGGCCCGCCTCGCGCGGAGTGGCCAGCGAGGTCTCGATGGTCTCCTCGGCCTCGGCGAGCCGGACGTCGTAGACCTCGGCGAGGGCGGTGTACAGCGAGGTGTACTTGACCAGCGACCTGCGCAGGGCCGGGAAGCGCTTCGCCGACAGGTGGGTCGTCTCGATGGCCATCGGTTCGCCGTTGGCCATGCGCAGGCGCTCGATGCGCAGCACCCGTCCGCCGGCCGTTATGTCGAGCAGCTCGGCGAGGCGGTCGTCGGCGGTGATGTAGCCGATGTCCAGGAGCTGCGAGGTCGGTTCGAGTCCCTGGGCGCGCATGTCCTCGGTGTACGAGGTGAGTTGGAGGGCCTGGGACACCTTCGGCTTGGCGACGAAGGTGCCCTTGCCCTGGATGCGCTCGAGGCGGCCCTCGACGACCAGTTCCTGGAGGGCCTGGCGGACGGTGGTGCGCGAGGTGTCGAACTCGGCCGCCAGGGTGCGCTCCGGCGGGACCGGGGTGCCCGGAGACTGCGTCTCCGTGATGTCGAGCAGGTGCTTCTTCAGGCGGTAGTACTTGGGCACACGCGCGGTACGCACGGTCGCCCCACCCTCGTTCTCCGCACTGCTGACATCGGTGCTCATGGCCTGCCTTCCCGGCTGCGGGTGCCGAAATGGCCGACACGCCGTCGGCCGCGGCTCACATCGTGGCACGGCTCGGTGTGTGGAGTGTCCCCCGTGGGTGACCTCGCACGTGCCGTGACCTCCTCTGTATACCGTCGGGACCCGCGTTGGTCTAGTCCAACATGACACTCCGTGATGCGCGCCCGCGCGATTGGTATACCCGCGCGCGAGACCCCGAACTGGCGCCCAGAAATTGAAAAGTCCCTGCATATCGCGGTCCCGTAACGGACGACTCAAGCGTGCTTTAACACCCTTGACAGCCCTATTGGTCTGAGCCAAGCTCCCCCTACTGGTCTACACCAATGGTCCAGGTCCTGGCCCCACGGACGGTACGCGTTGACGCTCGACCGCGAAGGGGAGGCAGGGGGGTCTGTGGCATCCCTGAGGAGGATGGCGTGAAGCGCAAGCTGATAGCCGCGATCGGTATCGCGGGCATGATGGTCTCCATCGCGGCGTGCGGGGACGACAGCGGCAGTGGGGACTCGAAGGGCACCGACGCCAAGGAGCTGACCGTCTGGCTCACCGTCGACGCGCAGAACAACTGGCCGGAGCTGGTGAAGGCAGCCGACGCGGCGGTACAGAAGGCGCACCCCGGCGTCAAGATCAACCACGAGTACTACGGCTGGCCGGACAAGAACGCCAAGCTCGACGCGGTCCTCGCCACCGACAAGGCCCCCGACGTCGTCGAGATGGGCAACACCGAGATGCTCGGTTACATGGTCAAGGGTGCCTTCGCCTCCCTCGACACCTCCAAGTTCGACAACTCCTCCGCCTGGCTCGACGGCCTCAAGGCCTCGGTGACCTACGACGGCAAGACCTACGGCGTGCCGTACTACGCCGGCGGCCGCGTCGCCAACTGGCGCAAGGACCTCTTCGCCTCGGCGGGAGTCAAGTCGACGCCGAAGACCTACGCCGAGCTGACCGCCGCCCTGGACAAGGTCCAGAAGAAAGAGGGCGGCAAGTTCTCCGCCTGGTACCAGCCCACCCGCGACTGGTACGCGGCCATGTCCTTCGTCTACGACGCCGGCGGCTCGATCGCCAAGGAGGACGGCGGCCAGTGGAAGGCCAACCTCTCCTCGCCCGAGTCCGTCAAGGGTCTCAACGAGTTCAAGACCGTCGTCGACAAGTACATGCACGGTGACAAGACCAAGGACGAGTCCGACCGTTACATCGTGTACGGCCAGGGCAAGTCCGGCATGATCTTCGCCCCCGCCTGGGAGGGCGCGACCGCCGCGGCGAAGGAGAACGACAAGACCGGCAAGCTCGCCGGCAACGTCGAGAACTTCGTGATGCCCGGCCCGTCCGGCAAGAACCTTCCCGTCTTCCTGGGCGGCTCCGACCTCGCCGTCCCGGTGAAGTCGGACGCGCAGGCCCTCGCCGCCGAGTGGATCAACGCGTTCACCGGCCCGGCCGGCCAGAAGGGCCTGATCGCCAAGGGCAACCTGCCCAACAACAAGACCGACCTCGCGACCCTCAAGAGCGATCCGGCCACCGCGGTCCCGGCCACCGCCGCCGAGTCCAACTGGTTCGTCCCGATGGCTCCCGGCTGGGGCCAGGTCGAGAAGGCCCAGGTGCTCCAGACCATGCTCCAGAGCATCGGCACCGGCAAGAAGACGGTCGAGGCCGCCGCGAAGGACGCGGACGCCGCGATCGACAAGGTCATCAACAACAAGTGACCTGAGGGCAGGGCCCCGCAGACCCCGGAGGGCTTCATCGGGGCGGGGCCCTGCCTCCCGTACGACCCGTACGGGGCTCGCCTTCGTACGACCCGAGGGACCGCTGAGGAGCGCGCGGATGAGTGCCGCAGACACGACCACTGCCAAAGTGCCGCCGACGCGGCAGTCGCCACCACCACCGCCCGCGGGCGAACCCGGCGCGAAGAGACCACGCGGCGGCCGCAGTTCCGGCGGGGCCGCGACCCCCTGGCTGCTCCTCGCCCCCTGCCTGCTGGTCCTCGCCCTGGTCATGGGCTATCCGCTGATCCGCCTGGTCACCCTCTCCTTCCAGAAGTTCGGACAGTCCCAGCTGTGGGGCTTCCAGCCGGCCGAGTCCGTCGGGTTCGACAACTTCACGGGCGTACTGGGCGACGGCGAGTTCTGGCAGGTCGTCGTCCGCACGATCTTCTTCGCGGCCGGCTGCGTGATCTTCACGATGGTCATCGGCATGTTGATCGCGCTGCTGCTCCAGCGGGTCTCCGGCTGGGTGAAGACCCTCGTCAACATCGCGCTCGTGGCGAGCTGGGGCATGCCGGTCATCGTCGCCACCACCGTCTTCAAGTGGCTGTTCGACGCCGACTACGGCATCCTCAACGCGGTCCTGAGCAGGCTGCCGGGCGTCGAGCTGATCGGCCACAACTGGTTCGCCAGCGGACCGCAGGGACTCGCGGTCATCATGCTCCTCGTGGTCTGGGGAGCCGTGCCCTTCGTGGTCATCACCCTCAGCGCCGGCCTCACCCAGGTCCCGGCCGAACTGGAGGAGGCCGCCCGCCTCGACGGCGCGGGCGCCTGGGGCGTCTTCCGGTACGTCACCCTGCCCATCCTCAAGCCGATCATCGTGATGCTCACGACCCTGTCGGTCATCTGGGACATGGGCGTCTTCCCCCAGGTCTTCGTCATGCGCAACGGACACCCGGAAGCCGAGTTCCAGATCCTGACGACGTACTCCTACGACCGCGCCTTCGTCGTCAACGACTACGGACAGGGTTCGGCGATCGCCCTGATCACCGTGCTGCTGCTGCTCGGGGTGGTCGCCGTCTACATGCGCCAGATGCTGAAGATCGGAGAGGTCGAATGAGCGCCATTGCCTCCGAGGCGAGCCGGGCGGGAAGCCGGTCCGGGCGCCGCAAGTCGAAGTTCGGCTGGAACCTCCTCGGCCTGCTCGTCTTCGCCGTCGCGGGATTCCCCGTCTACTGGATGCTCAACACGGCGTTCAAGCCGGCCAAGGACGCGATCGACCCCGACCCGAGCCTGCTGCCGACGGGAATCACCCTCGACAACTTCAGCCGCGCGCTGCACATCGCCGACTTCTGGGGTCCGGTGGGCCGCAGCCTGCTCGTCTCCCTGGCGGTCGTCGCGATCGGCGTCGTCGTCGGCCTGCTGGCCGCCCTGGCCATCTCCCGCTTCGCCTTCCGCGGCCGCAAGATCGTGATCGTGGGCATCCTGGCCGTCCAGATGGTCCCGCTCGTCGCCATGATCATCCCGGTCTTCCTGCTCCTGAACGACCTGGGCCAGTACGACAAGCTCTCCGGCCTGATCCTCACGTACCTGACCTTCATCCTCCCCTTCACGGTGTGGACGCTGCGCGGCTTCATCGTCAACATCCCGAAGGAGCTGGAGGAGGCCGCGATGGTCGACGGCTGCTCCCGCACCGGGGCCTTCATCCGCGTGGTCTTCCCGCTGCTGGCCCCCGGCATGGTCGCCACCTCGGTCTACGGCTTCATCCAGGCCTGGAACGAGTACCTCTACGCCCTGATGCTGCTCAGCCAGAAGAACCAGACGGCCACCGTGTGGCTCAGCAACTTCTCCACCAAGCACGGCACCGAGTACGCCCCGATGATGGCCGGCGCCACGATGATGGCCCTACCGATCGTCGCCCTGTTCCTCCTCGTCCAGCGCAAGATGGCCGCGGGGCTGACCGCGGGCGCCGTGAAGGGATAACGCCCCCGATGACGACAATCGCCAGCGGCACCGACACTCTCACCCGTGACGCCCTGACGGTCCTGCAACCCGGATTCCCCGGCACCACCGCCCCCGACTGGCTGCTGCGCCGTCTGGGCGAAGGACTGGCATCGGTGGGTCTGTTCGGCCGGAACATCGCCTCGCCCGGGCAACTCGCCTCGCTGACGGCCCAGCTGCGGGCGGAGCGGGACGACGTCCTGGTCGCGATCGACGAGGAGGGCGGAGACGTCACGCGCCTGGAGGTGCGCACCGGCTCCAGCTTCCCCGGCAACCACGCGCTGGGCGCGGTGGACGACGTCGCGCTCACCCTGGAGGTCGCCGCGGAGCTGGGCCGACGCCTCGCGGAGTGCGGCGTCAACCTCAACTGGGCCCCCTCCGCCGACGTGAACTCCAACCCCGCGAACCCGGTCATCGGGGTCCGCTCCTTCGGCGCCGACCCAGCCCTGGTCGCCCGGCACACCGCCGCCTACGTCACCGGCCTCCAGTCGGCGGGTGTGGCGGCCTGCACCAAGCACTTCCCGGGGCACGGCGACACAGCCGTCGACTCCCACCACGCGCTCCCGCGCATCGACGCCGACCCGGCGGTCCTGGCCGAGCGCGAACTGGCCCCGTTCCGCGCCGCCATCGCCGCCGGCACCCGCGCGGTGATGAGCGCGCACATCCTGGTCCCCGCCCTGGACCCGGCCCGTCCGGCAACGTTGTCCCCTCGCATCCTGACCACGCTGCTGCGCGAGGAACTCGGCTACGACGGCCTGATCGTCACCGACGGCATGGAGATGCAGGCCGTCGCCGCGACCTACGGCATCGAACGCGGCAGCGTCCTCGCCATCGCGGCCGGCGCCGACGCCATCTGCGTGGGCGGCGGCCTGGCGGACGACGAGACGGTACGCCGCCTGCGCGACGCCCTGATCACCGCCGTCCGCACGGGCGAACTCCCCGAGCAACGCCTCGCGGACGCTGCGGAACGGGTACGGGAACTCGCCCGCTGGACGGCTCCGGGGCGCACGGCCGCCGTCGGCACCGGCGACGGAGCGGGGCAGGCCGGCCGGAGCGCCGTGCGCGCCGACGTCGGGCTGATCGCCGCCCGTCGGGCGCTGCGCCTCACCGGCGAGGCCGTCTTCACCCCGCTCACCGACCCGCCGTACGTCGCGGCCCTCACCCCGGTCGCGAACTTCGCCGTCGGTGACGAGACCCCCTGGGGCGTGGCGGCGGAGCTGGTCAGGCTGCTGCCGGGGACGGAGACGGACAGCTTCGCGGGCGCCGACGCGGGACACGCGGCGCTGGTGGCGGCGGGGGAGCGGCGGATCGTCGCCGTGGTCCGCGACGAGCACCGGCACCCCTGGATGGCGGCGGCGCTCGGCACGCTCCTGGCGGCCCGCCCGGACACGGTCGTCGTGGAGATGGGCGTCCCCCAGGCCCCGCCCCGGGGCGCCCTGCACATCGCCACCCACGGCGCGGCCCGGGTCTGCGGCCGCGCGGCGGCGGAGGTCATCGCGGCCGGCCCGCACGCCTGAACGCTCCGACGACGAAGGCGCCGGGCTCCTGATCAGGAGCCCGGCGCCTTCGTCGTCGTACGAGGTGGCTCCCTCAGACGCCCTGCCACTCCGGCTTGTTGGCGAACGTGTGCCGGAAGTACTCCGCGAGCTTCAACTTGGACGCGGCGGCCTCGTCGACGACGACCGTCGCGTGCGGGTGCAGCTGGAGCGCGGAGGCCGGGCACACCGCGGCGACCGGACCCTCGACGGTGGCCGCGACGGCGTCCGCCTTGCCCTCCCCGGTGGCGAGCAGCACCAGGTGCCGCGCCTCCAGGATCGTCCCGATCCCCTGGGTGATGACGTGATGCGGCACCTGCTCGATGTCCCCGTCGAAGAACCTCGCGTTGTCCACCCGGGTCTGCTCGGTCAACGTCTTGATCCGGGTGCGCGAGGCCAGGGAGGAACACGGTTCGTTGAACCCGATGTGTCCGTCGGTGCCGATCCCGAGCAGCTGCAGGTCCACCCCGCCGGCCGCGGCCAGCGCGCGGTCGTAGGCCTCGCACGCGGCCTGCACGTCCGTCGCCGTGCCGTCCGGGCCGAGGAACGCCTCCATGCCGATGCCCAGCGGCTCGAGCACCTCCCGCCGCAGCACCGAACGGTAGGACTCGGGGTGCTCGGCGGGCAGACCCACGTACTCGTCGAGCTGGGCGATCCGGGCCCGCGTGGTGTCCACGGCGCCGGAACGCACCTCGGCCGCCAGCGCCTGGTAGATGGGCAGCGGGGTGGAGCCGGTGGCCACGCCGAGCAGCGCGTCCGGCTTGCGCCGCAGGAGCTTCGCCATGGCCTCGGCGATCAGCTCGCCGCCCGACCGGGCGTCCGCAACGATGACAACTTCCACGCTGGCCTGCCGTTCTGAGAGGGGCTCGGGGGACCCGGAAGGGCTATGTGGTTTAGACCAATCTATGGAGTCAATCTAACAGAGTCGGCCACGTCCGTCTTCGGGTGCGTCAAGGCGTGGGGCGGTCGGATCCGGAGTGGATCGAGGAAAATGCCCCGCGCATCCGGCCCGCACGGGAACCCGCACAGGCTAGGCTGCGTTATGGATGTCAGAGCGTCCGCATACCCACAACAACGAACAACCTTCCACGCATGGACACCCCTAGTGGTCTAGTCCACAATGGCAAGGACGAGTCACAGAACTTCCGTCTTCCCCGCACAGGAAGGCGGACCGAGGACCCGGAGCTCTCTGCCCTGACTGCCCCGGCTCCTCACCCTTCGGTCGACGGGACCGCACACCCCGCGGCCGATATTGCTCCGGGCTGCGGTGCCGGGAGGGCTGAGGGTCCCTCTCAGGCGCCGCGGCCCGCGGGTGTTTCCGGGCCCCCCGCGCCGATCGCGCACCGTCGGCGGGTTTAGGCCACGCCCAGCCCCACGGGTACGCTCGCAGACGTGCCCTCCATGAACGAACTCGTACGCCAGCACACCGCACTCGACGACTCCGACCTCGAGTGGCTCCACCTGCTGGTCTCGGAGTGGCAGCTGCTCTCCGACCTCTCCTTCGCCGACCTGGTCCTGTGGGTCCCCACCCGCGACGGCACCCGTTATGTCTCCGTCGCCCAGATGCGGCCCAACACGGGCCCCACCTCGTACCAGGACGACATGGTCGGCCACCTCGTCCCGCGCGGCCGCAGGCCCCTCCTCGACGCCGCCCTGGACGAGGGCCGGATCGTGCGCGAGGGCGACCCGGAGTGGCGCGAGGAGGTCCCCGTCCGGGTCGAGTCGATCCCCGTACGGCGGGAGGGCCGGGTCCTCGGGGTCATCGCCCGCAACACCAACCTGCTCACCGTGCGCACCCCGAGCCGTCTGGAGCTCACCTACCTCCAGAGCGCCTCCGACCTCGCGCAGATGATCGCGGCGGGCTCCTTCCCGTTCCCCAACCAGCAGATGGACATGGACGCGGCCCCGCGTGTCGGCGACGGCCTGATCCGGGTGGACGGCGACGGAATCGTCCAGTACGCCTCCCCGAACGCGCTCTCGGCCTATCACCGCATGGGCCTGGCCTCCGACCTGGTCGGCCAGCACCTCGGCCTGATCACCGCCGAACTCGCCCCGACCAGGGGTCCGGTGGACGAGGCGCTCGCCAAGGTCGCCAGCGGCTGGGCGCCCCGCGAGTTCGAGATGGAGGCCAGGGACGGGGTCATCCAGTTCCGGGCGATCCCGCTCAAGCCCAAGGGCACCCGCATCGGCGCGCTCGTGCTGCTCCGCGACGTCACCGAACTGCGCCGCCGTGAGCGCGAGTTGATCACCAAGGACGCAACCATCCGGGAGATCCACCACCGGGTGAAGAACAACCTCCAGACGGTGGCGGCCCTGTTGCGGCTCCAGGCCCGGCGCATCGAGTCCGAGCGCGGCCGGGAGGCCCTGGAGGAGGCGGTCCGCCGGGTCGGCTCGATCGCCATCGTGCATGAGACGCTGTCTCAGAACCTGGACGAGCGGGTGGAGTTCGACGAGATCGCCGACCGCGTGCTGGCGATGGTCGCGGAGATCTCCCCGGGCAAGGTCGCCGGCCGGCGCGGCGGACGTTTCGGCATCCTGGACGCCGAGGTCGCCACCCCGCTGTCCATGGTCCTCACCGAGATCCTCCAGAACGCCTTCGAGCACGGCTTCGGCGAGGGTGACACCGGGACGGTCGAGGTCTCCGCGATCCGCGGCGGCACCACGAAGGAGGGCCGCCTCCTGGTCACCGTCCAGGACGACGGCGTCGGCCTGCCCGAGGGCTTCGACCCGCACACCTCCGGCAACCTCGGCCTCCAGATCGTACGGACGCTGGTGGAGGGCGAGTTGGGCGGAACCTTCGACATGGTCCCGGCGCCGGAGCGCGGCACGCAGGTGATTCTCGACATCCCGGTGAGCGTGCGGAAGTAGCGGGTGGCGGACGGCGCGGGCGCACAGCAAGAAGCCCCGGACCGTTCAGGGGTCCGGGGCTCGAATGCTCGTTGCCAGCGTGTGCTGCGCATCGGGGGTACTGCGCGCTGCGGCTCGGGGGCGGGAGATGCGTACTCGCTGTACGCGCCGCCAAGCTCAGGCTTGCGGGGCGGGTGTTGTCAGGCGGTTGCCTGGCGGGCCCGGTTGCGGGCGGCGCGGCGCTTCATGGCGCGACGCTCGTCCTCGCTGAGGCCACCCCAGACGCCGGAGTCCTGGCCGGACTCGAGCGCCCACTGCAGACACTGCTCCATAACCGGGCAGCGACGGCAGACGGCCTTGGCTTCCTCGATCTGCAGCAGCGCAGGACCGGTGTTGCCGATGGGGAAGAAGAGCTCGGGGTCTTCCTCGCGGCAAACGGCGTTGTGACGCCAGTCCATGGCTGCTACCTCTCCTTGGTATT
The DNA here is from genome assembly GCF_044741545.1 of Streptomyces sp. NPDC088157. Taxonomy (NCBI): domain Bacteria; kingdom Bacillati; phylum Actinomycetota; class Actinomycetes; order Kitasatosporales; family Streptomycetaceae; genus Streptomyces; species Streptomyces sp. NPDC088157. The sequence continues at coordinate 555,809 of NZ_JBIUSU010000002.1, read as the reverse complement.
ACGTGCGGGTTGCTTGTGAATGTGAACGCTTTCACGAATCCCTCAACAAGTGAAGGGCCACCAGCCAGCTTCCTGGCGTGGTCCTTGTGTGTGAAGAGGGGTTCCGGTGATCAGTGGATGCCGGTGTTGCGGGCTGTCCCGATCGCCACGTAGAGACTCGCAAACCTCAGCGGCGGATACAACCCCTACCGGAAAGTTTTTTTTGATTCCTCGGTGTCGACTAGGTCACAGCCGTACTTCCATGGGGTGGATCCTGGCCTAAACGTTCGAGTGAAAGGAGTTCAGCCCTTTCTGCTCACACAATCACACGCAGTGCACGGCGTACGCCTGTGAACGTCACGCTTGTTCGCAGCCCCAGGTGGTCACCGTCCATCTGAAGGGGCAGAGGGACCTTCGAATGCAAGGTGAACCGGTCCAGATCGTGCAGTGAGACCGCATGCTTGCCGTGCGGTCCCCGCTCGGGGGACGAAGTGAGCAACTGGGTGCCATATCGGGCAACCGAGGCCGTGGACAGACGGCTGAGACCGAGTACGTCGAGCCCTGTATCGAACGAGGCCTTAGGCGACGCGTACACCGGGCGATTGCCCAGATAGGTCCACGGAGCCGTGTTGCAGACTATGGACAGCACCAAATCGGTCACCGGATCCGCTCCCGGCCGCTCCAGGGTGATCGTCCCGTGCCGGCGCTGTGACTCACCCAACAACTGGCGCACGGCCTGACGGATGTAAAGAGCGTGGGTGGATCTCCTGCCGCGCTCGCGCTGCTGCTCCACCCGGCCCACCACCCCGGCGTCGAAGCCCAGCCCGGCGTTGAACGTGAACCAGCGCGAGGGCACCGCCTCGTCCTCCGTGCCCGGCGTACCCGCGGCCAGGCCGAGCCCGACCGTGCGCTCCCGGTCCTCACGCAGGGCGTCCAGCAGCGCGCCCGTGGCCTCCACCGGGTCGTTGGGCAGATCGAGGGCACGGGCGAAGACGTTGGTGGAGCCGCCGGGGACCACGGCGAGGCCGGGCAGGTTCTCCGGATCGGGGCCGGCGTGCAGAAGACCGTTGACGACCTCGTTGACCGTGCCGTCGCCGCCGAGGGCCACGACCAGGTCGACGTTTCCGCTGTCCGCCGCCTGCCGGCCCAGGTCGCGCGCGTGCCCGCGGTACTCGGTGGTGACCGCATCGAGCTTCATCTCGCTCGCGAGCGCGTGGATGAGGACGTCGCGCGTCCGTGCACTGGTAGTGGTTGCCGCCGGATTGACCACGAGAAGTGCACGCATGAGTTGCAGCGTACCTACTGGGTGGTACCGGGCACAGGCCGAGGTGGGGATCGGGTAAGAGATCACGGAGTGAGCCTCGACACGAGCGCCGCGGCCCCGCGCGCGCGGGGCCCGCACCCCGGATCGGGCCCCGCGCGCGCGGGCGGCCCGGGGCCCGATCCGGGGTGCGGGCTACCCTTCAGGGGTGAGCAGTGACCAGACCCCCGCCGCCCCGGAAACCGCAGACTCCCGCCCGCGCCGGCTGACGTACGCGGCCGCGCTCGTCGCCCTGGAGGGGCTGGCGCTGGTCGTCGGCGGGGTGTGGATGCTCGCCCTGGGGATCGGCGGCGACCCGGACGACCGTCAGCAGGCCGTGACCGGCGGGGTCACGCTGATCGTGCTCGCGCTGCTGCCGCTGCTCGCCGCGCGCGGGCTGCTGGGCCTGCGCAGCTGGAGCCGGGGACCCGCCGTCATCACCCAGATCATGGCGCTGCCGGTGGCCTACAACCTGCTGCAGGCCGACAGCATGGCGATCCCGGCGGGCATCGCGCTCGCGGCCGTCGCCGTCGCGTCGCTCGTCCTGCTCGTCAACGGAGAGACGACCCGGGCCCTCGGCATCCGGGGGCCCGGCCGCGCATCGGAGTAGCCGCTGTCCACCGCTGCTCCGCCGTTCCTGTCGTGCGCCGTACCCCTGCTCCGCTATTCCTCGACGAGCAGTTTCTCCCGCAGCTGGGCCAGCGTGCGGGCCAGCAGGCGCGAGACGTGCATCTGTGAGATGCCGACCTCCTGCGCGATCTGCGACTGGGTCATGTTGCCGAAGAACCGCAGCAGCAGGATCCGCTTCTCGCGTGGCGGCAGGTCCTCCAGAAGCGGCTTGAGGGACTCCCGGTACTCGACGCCCTCCAGCGCCTCGTCCTCCGCGCCGAGGGTGTCCGCGACCGCCGGCGACTCGTCGTCGGTGTCGGGCACGTCCAGCGAGAGCGTGGAGTAGGCGTTGGCCGACTCCAGGCCCTCCAGGACCTCCTCCTCCGAGATCGCCAGCTTCTCGGCGAGCTCGTGGACCGTGGGGGAGCGGCCGTGCTGCTGCGACAGCTCGGCCGTCGCCGTGGTCAGCGCCAGGCGCAGCTCCTGGAGCCTGCGCGGCACCCGCACCGCCCAGCCCTTGTCACGGAAGTGCCGCTTGATCTCGCCGACGACCGTCGGGGTCGCGTACGTGGAGAACTCCACGCCGCGCTCCGGGTCGAAGCGGTCGACCGACTTGATCAGGCCGATGGTGGCGACCTGGGTGAGGTCGTCCAGCGGCTCGCCGCGGTTGCGGAAGCGCCGCGCGAGGTGCTCGACGAGCGGCAGATGCATGCGGACCAGTTGGTTGCGCATCTCCGCGTACTCGGCACTGGTGCTCTCGAGCTTGCGCAGCTCGACGAACATCGCCCGTGCTCCGCTGCGGTCCCCCGGCGCGGGGGTTGCCGGCGGTTCGTGCCGCGTGCCCGGCACGCTCTGTTCGCCGTCTCGCTGGTGCTCGCTCATTGTCCCGCCCGTCGCCCTCTGTCGAGCCCTCGCCTCTGCTCGGCCTGGGGGCGAGCCCCCGATCCGCCTCTCCCGAGGCGAGCCCTGCACGGCGCCTTCCGGCAGACCCGCCTGCGCGGAGGCCGAGTCGCCCTCCGGATGCGGCCGGGCCTGCTCGGGAATGCCGTCGATACCGTCCGCCATGCGTCGGGAACCGTCCGGAGAGACTGGAATGTCGGCGTTCTCGGCCGGCAGCTCCCGTGTGCCGCGCTCTTCGTCCCGCACCGGCCCGTCCCCGTTCCTCACGCCGGCCCGGGTCCCGCGCCGCGCTGTTTGTAGAGGCTGATCGTCACGGTCTTGTCCTCGTCGACGGCGGAGGACACCTTGCCCGCGAGGGCGGACAGGACGGTCCAGGCGAAGGTGTCCCGTGAGGGGGCGTGTCCGTCCGTGGTCGGCGCGGAGACGGTGACTTCCAGCGAGTCGTCGACGAGTCGGAACACGCAACTGAGTACCGAGCCGGGCACGGCCTGCTGGAGCAGGATCGCGCAGGCCTCGTCCACCGCGATGCGCAGGTCCTCGATCTCGTCCAGGGTGAAGTCCAAACGGGCCGCGAGGCCGGCCGTGGCCGTCCGCAGCACCGACAGGTAGGCACCCGCAGCCGGCAGCCGGACTTCCACGAAGTCCTGGGTCGCGGGCTCGCCTGCGATCTGGGACACCCTCACCTCCAAGGTGGTACAAGCTTTTCGGGGCCGAGGGTCGCCCCCCGGGGTAACGCGTGTGTGGTGCAGCGGTGACGCTATCGCGCTCTCAAGTTTCCCGTCCCCGGGACCCCAACCCCCTGGCGTCACTCACAGTAAAGCTGTGAACACGCTGCGTGTCTAGAGGTCCGTCGGCCCAAATGGGAAGAGGGCGCGCCGGGTTGACGTACCCAGGCGTCAGATGGTCGAACCGTACCCGCCGGACGACCAGGACGTCTCATGAGTTCAACGGTCGCACCGCCTCAGAAGTTCACGGGAGGACGGGTCGTACCAGGAGGGTCCATACATGGCATGGTCTCCTCATACGAGGACATGGTCGACGAAGCACCAGCGCCAGCTCTCGCCGGGTTCGAAGGTCCGCATCACCGGGTGACCGGACTCCTTGTGATGCTCGGCCGCGTGCCGGCTGGGCGAGGAGTCGCAGCAGCCGACGTGGCCGCACGTCAGGCACAGCCGCAGTTGCACCGGGTGGGTGCCGTCCCGCAGGCACTCCGGACACGTCTCGCTGAGAGGGACGGGTTCGGGGTGGGGCAGCGCGTCGGCGTGCGTGCACTGTTTCATGATTGCCAGATTACGACGGGCGTGCGGGCTACCGCGCGGAAAACGAGGGCGGGCCGGACATGGACGTGATGCCACTGCTGTTGCTGGTGGCCGGCAGTGCGGCGTTCGCGGCCGCGGCCCGGCGCACTCCCGTGCCGGCGCCGCTGCTGCTGGTGGCGGTCGGCCTGGTGGTGTCCTACGTGCCCGGGGTGCCCGACTACACCCTCGACCCGGACGTCGTCCTGCCGCTCCTGCTGCCCCCGCTGCTGTACACGTCGGCCAGCGACAGCTCCTACCTCGACCTGCGCGCCCAGATGCGGCCGGTGGCCCTGCTGTCGGTCGGCTACGTGCTCTTCGCGACCTTCGCCGTCGGCTGGGCCGCCTACCTGATCGTCCCCGGGCTGCCGCTGACGGCGGCGCTGGTGCTGGGCGCGGTGGTGGCGCCGCCGGACGCCGTCGCGGCCACGGCGGTGGCGCGCCGGGTCGGCCTGCCCTCCAGGATCACCACGATTCTCCAGGGCGAGTCGTTGCTGAACGACGCCACCGCGATCACCGCCTACAAGGTGGCCCTCGCGGTCGTGGTCGGCGAGGGCGCGTCCTGGGCCGGCGGTGTGGAGGAGTTCCTGGTGGCGGCGGTCGGCGGAACCGCGGTCGGCCTGCTCCTGATGGCCCCGCTGCACTGGCTGCGCACCCACCTCAAGGAGCCCCTGCTCCAGAACACGCTCTCCCTGCTGATCCCCTTCGTCGCGTACTCGGCCGCCGAACAGTTCCACGCCTCCGGCGTCATCGCCGTGGTCGTCGTAGCGCTCTACCTGGGCCACCGCGCGTGGGAGGTCGACTTCGCGACCCGCCTCCAGGAGGAGGCCGTGTGGAAGATGGTCGCCTTCGTCCTGGAGTCGGCGGTCTTCGCCCTGATCGGCCTCCAGCTCCCCGTCGTCCTGAAGGGCCTCGGCGCCTACGAGGGCCTGGACGCCGCCTGGTACGCCGTCGCGCTCTTCCTCGTCGTCGTGGCGGCGCGCTTCCTGTGGGTGTACCCGGCGACCTTCCTGCCCCGGCTGCTGTCGGCGCGCATCCGCGCGCGGGAGGACAACCCGACCTGGCGGGGGCCGATCGTCATCGCCTGGGCCGGCATGCGGGGCGTGGTCTCGCTCGCCATCGCCTTCTCCATCCCGCTCACCGTGGACCACGGCGACGCGCCCTTCCCGCACCGCAATCTCATCCTCTTCCTCACCTTCACGACGGTCATCGGCACCCTGGTGGTGCAGGGACTGACCCTGCCGCCGCTGATCCGCCTGCTGCGCTTCCCCGACGCCGACCCGCAGACCGCGACGCTCGCCGAGGCCAACGCCCAGGCACAGGCCTCCCGGGTCGCCGAGGAGCGCCTGGACGCGCTCCTGTCCGACGAGCGCAACGCCTTGCCGCCACCGCTCGCCGACCGGCTGCGCAGTGTCCTGGAGCGGCGCCGCAACGCCGTCTGGGAGCGCCTCGGCCAGGTCAACCCGGTCACCGGCGAGACCGTCGACGACACCTACCGGCGCCTCGCGCGCGAGATGATCAGCGCCGAGCGCGAGATGTTCGTCCGGCTGCGGGACGGCCGCTACATCGACGACGAGATGCTGCGCACGCTGCTGCGCCGACTGGACCTGGAGGAAGCGGCGGCCTACCGGGAGACGGCGTAGGCCCGACGCACCCACGCACCCGCGCACCCACGCGTACGCGCACCCACGCGTACGCGCACCCACGCGTACGCGCACCCACGCGCCCTCTCTCTCACTCCGAAGGGAACGGGCGGCCTGTGATCACGGCCGTCACGGTCGTTCCGCGCGGGAAGGCACCCTCCTCGGCGAGGACGACAAGGCCGTAGAGAGACTTGGCGACATAGAGACGTTCCACAGGCAGGCCATGGCGGCTTTCGAAGTCCGCCGCGAACGTTTCCAGGGCGGGAGTGACACGCGCGTATCCGCCGAAATGGAAGCGCTCGTCGAGCGCCCACTCGCCCCGCCGGCCGCCGAAGGCCTCCTCCTGGAGGGCCTGTATCCCGTCTCCCAGGAAGCCGCCCCTGAGGACCGGTATGCCCAGCGCCCGCTGGCCAGGGGCGAGCCCGGCGGCCAGCCCGGCGAACGTGCCGCCGGTGCCACAGGCGACGGCGACGACGTCGGTACGGCCACGCAGCTCCTCGCCGAGCGCCCGGCAGCCGCGGACCGCCGCCGCGTTGCTGCCGCCCTCGGGGACGACGTACGCGCCCGGCGCGCCGACCTCGTCCAGAAGCGTCCCGAGTACCTCCGGTTCGGTCTTGCGGCGGTACGTCGAGCGGTCCACGAAGTGCAGGCGCATGCCGTCGGCCGCGCACCGGGCCAAGGAGGGGTTCAACGGCCGGCCGGCCAGTTCGTCGCCGCGCACCACGCCCACCGTGGGCAGCCCGAGGAGCCGACCGGCGGCGGCCGTGGCCCGCAGATGGTTGGAGTAGGCGCCGCCGAAGGTGAGGAGCGTCCGCCCCGCCGCCCGCTCCAGGTTGGGCGCGAGCTTGCGCCACTTGTTGCCGATCAGCTCGGAGTGGATCAGATCGTCCCGCTTCAGCAGCAGCCGTACGCCGTGCCGCCCGAACCGGTCGTCGGACACTTCCCGGAGAGGAGAGGGCAGGTGGGGGCGCAGGTCGGTCACCCGCTCATTGTCGAACACCGTTCGGGGAACGTGCCTGTGCCCAACCACCCGTTGATCCATTCCCGCTCTTTCGGGTAATAGCACGAGCACACTCTGTAATGGAAGGCTTGCCGTGTGAACGAAGTGCACCGGCGCAGTTCGGCGCCCGTGCATGAATCGGGAGGGCATTTCTCATGTCGGTAGGCGAAGAGGTCCGCACGGACTCGGGCAAGCCGCAGCAGAGTCTCGGCACCGCGGCCGCGCGGAACCTGGCCACCACGACCAAATCCGCACCGCAGATGCAGGAGATCAGCTCCCGCTGGCTGCTGCGGAATCTGCCCTGGGTGGATGTGCAGGGCGGCACGTACCGGGTCAACCGGCGTCTGACGTACGCGGTGGGCGACGGCCGCATCACGTTCGTGAAGACCGGTGACCGGGTCGAGGTCATCCCGGCAGAGCTGGGCGAACTGCCCGCACTGCGCTCCTACGAGGACGAGGAGGTGCTCGGGGAACTCGCCCAGCGCTGCCGGCAGCGGGAGTTCGGCCCCGGCGAGGTCATCGCCTCCTTCGGCAGCCAGACCGACGAGGTCTACCTGCTGGCGCACGGCCGTGTCGAGAAGGTCGGCAACGGCCCCTACGGCGACGACCAGGTGCTCGGCGTCCTCGCCGACGGCGCGTACTTCGGCGACCAGGCGCTGCTCGACGCGGACGCCATCTGGGAGTACACGGCCCGCGCGGACACGGCCTGCACGGTGCTGCTCCTGGCACGGCAGGACGTGGAGCAGGTCGCGGAGCGTGCCGACACCCTGCGCGAGCACCTCCAGCGGCTGCGCGCGATCCCCGAGCAGCGCACCAACAAGTACGGTGAGAAAGAGGTCGACCTCGCGGCGGGCCACGCCGGCGAGCCGGACATCCCGCACACGTTCGTGGACTACGACGCCCGGCCGCGCGAGTACGAACTGAGCATCGCCCAGACCGTCCTGCGCATCCACTCACGCGTGGCCGATCTCTACAACCAGCCGATGAACCAGACCGAGCAGCAGTTGCGGCTGACGGTCGAGGCGCTCAAGGAGCGCCAGGAGCACGAACTCGTCAACAACCGCGAGTTCGGACTGCTGAACAACTGCGAGTACGACCAGCGGCTCCAGCCGCACGACGGCGTGCCCAGCCCGGACGACCTGGACGAACTGCTCAGCAGGCGGCGCGGCACCAAGATGCTGCTCGCCCACCCGCGCGCGATCTCGGCCATCGGCCGTGAGCTCAACAAGCGCGGGCTCGTCCCCGAGACGATCGACGTCGGAGGCAACCGGATCCCGACCTGGCGCGGGGTGCCGATCTACCCGTGCAACAAGATCCCGGTCAGCGAGGCCCGTACCAGCTCGATCATCGCGCTGCGTCTGGGCGAGCAGGACCAGGGCGTCATCGGCCTGCGCCAGTCGGGCATCCCGGACGAGATCGAGCCGAGCCTGTCCGTGCGGTTCATGGGCATCAACGAACAGGCCATCATCAAGTACCTGGTCACGGCCTACTACTCGGCCGCGGTCCTCGTGCCGGACGCGCTGGGCGTCCTGGAGAACGTCGAGATCGGCCGCTGGCGGTGACTTCCGCCATCAGGCGGTACCGGGGCGAGGCGCGCGAAAGGCGGGGGTCCATCGGCAGCCAGGGCGACAGCGGTCCGGGGCCGGTCGACGGGCACGAGGCGGCGGTCATCCTGGAGCGCTCCCGGGCGATGGTGGACCCCGAACTGCGCGCGGCCATCGACTCGTTGCCCGGCTCGATGCGCCGGGTCGCGCTCTACCACTTCGGCTGGGAGCACGCGGACGGCACCCCGGCGGCGAGCAACGCGGGCAAGGCGATCCGCCCGGCCCTGGTGCTCGCCGCGGCCACCGCGCTCGGTGGCCCGGCGGCCCGCGCGACGGCCCTGCGGGCGGCCGCGGCGGTCGAACTGATCCACAACTTCACGCTGCTGCACGACGACGTGATGGACCGGGACACCACCCGCCGGCACCGCCCCACCGCCTGGACCGTGTTCGGTGACGCCGACGCGATCCTTGCCGGGGACGCCCTGCAGGCCCTCGCCCTGGGTCTGCTGGTCGCGGATCCGCACCCGGCGTCCTCGGCGGCCGCCGGCCGGGTCGCGGCCTGCGTGGTCGAACTGTGCGCCGGTCAGCAGGCGGACACGGCCATGGAGAAACGCGGCCCTGCCGAGATCACCCTCGACGAGGTGCTCGTCATGGCCGAGGCCAAGACGGGAGCGCTGCTCGGCTGCGCCTGCGCGGTGGGCGCGCTGTACGCGGGGGCGGCCGAGGAGGACGTCGACGCGCTGGACGCGTTCGGCCGGGAGGCCGGGCTCGCCTTCCAGCTCATCGACGACGTCATCGGCATATGGGGAGACCCGCGGCACACCGGCAAGCCGGCCGGCGCGGATCTCGCCGCCCGCAAGAAGTCCCTGCCGGTTGTCGCCGCGCTGACCTCCGGCACCCCGGCGGCCGGTGAACTGGCCGAGCTGTACGCGGCGCCCTACGAGCCGGCCGACCTGGACCGCACGACGCTGGCCGTCGAACGGGCCGGCGGCCGCGCGTGGGCGCAGGAGCAGGCGGCCGACCGTATGTCCCGGGCGATGCACGCACTGGCCCGGGCGATCCCGGACCCGGAGTCGGCCGGCGGCCTGCTCTCCCTGGCGGAGTTCGTGACCCGCCGCAGCAACTAGCGGGGACCCGAAGGATCGAGGACGAGGGACGGGGGCGGCGGAAGCCGGACGACTTCGAGGGGGGGGTTCCGGTCCGGCTGGTCCCGCACATCCCCACGGTGTGCGGGGCCCGCTGCCGTGCTGCCGCTGTGCCCGCCCGGCCCTCCGGGTCATGCCCCCGCCCGCGTCAGCGCGCGTAGGGGCGCCGGCGGTACGGCGGAGGGCGGCGGAGGTGGCGCCCTCCGTTCCCGGGGCGAGGCCGAGGCCGGCCGGGCCGTCACGCCTCGTCCGGCAGCACCGTCGCCACGGTCACGCCCCGTCCGGCACCACCGTCGCCACGGTCACGCCCCGTCCGGCACCACCGTCGCCACGATCCGCTCGATCAGCCCCTCCGGCACCCCGACGCCCGGCAGGACGCCGTCCAGGACGCCCGGCAGGGTCAGGTGCTCCAGGATCAGCCCGAGCATCGCGAGGTACAGGACGACGACGGTCTCGTCGCCGCCGGGCAGGCCCGCGTCGCGGTGGAACTCCATGCCGTACTCGAGGTCGCCGCGCACCGATGTGGTGTACGAGGCGCGGAGCTCGGGGCGCCGGGTGGCTTCGAGGCGCATCTCCAGCAGGGCGAGGTAGCCGGTCCGGTCGGCGGTCGCGCGGGCCATCAGGTCGTGCATGAACGCCGTGACCAGAGAGCGGTCCCGTGGCCGGGTCATCAGTTCGCCGAGCACCTCGGGGTCGGGCGCCAGCCGGACGTGCAGTCGGGCGTCGATCTGGCGCAGCAGGTCGTCGCGTCCGGTGAAGTAGTTGGAGGCGGTGCCCACCGGGACTCCCGCCGCCGCGTCCACCGCGCGGAACGTCAGCCCCCGCGCACCCTCACGCGCGAGCACCTCGACGCCCGCGTCCACCAGGGCCGCCCGCCGCTCCGGATTCCCGGCCATGCGGAACCTTCTCTCTCACTTGGCTCCGTTTCCCGGAACGCCGGGAAACCCGCTTGCAACCACTACAGCTGAAGTACTACAACTGGAGTTGTTGAAAAGCAGCCTACGGAAAGAGCCCCACTTGCGAAAGCTCACCTACTTCATCGCCTGCTCCGTCGACGGCTTCATCGGAGACGTGAACGGCGACGCCACGGCGATGTTCCCCTTCCTCGACGAGGAGTTCCTCGACTTCCTGAAGGCGGACCACCCCGAGACCATGTCGACCCCAGGCCGTCGCGCCCTCGGCTTCGACGACCTGGAGAACAAGAAATTCGACACGGTCGTGCAGGGCCGGGCCAGCTACGACGTGGCGCTGAAGGACGGCCACCTCAGCCCGTACGCGCACCTGCGGCAGTACGTCGCCTCACGCACCCTCGGGGCGTCGCCCTCCCCGGACGTCGAGATCATCGCGGACGGCCTGATCGGCAAGGTCCGCGAGCTGAAGGCGGAGGACAGCGGCCTCGGCATCTACCTGTGCGGCGGCTCCCGCCTCGCGGGCGAGCTGTTCGACGAGATCGACGAGCTCGTGATCAAGACGTACCCGATCGTCTACGGCACCGGCATGCCGATGTTCGGCGCCGGTTTCGACGTCGCCCGCTTCACCCTCGGCGGGGTGCGCTCCTTCGGCAACGGCGCGGTCGTACGGACGTACGCCAGGGAACGGTGACGTACGGCGGGGAGCGCTCGCGTCCGCGCCGCCCTACCCTGTAGGGCATGGACCGGGAACAACGCGTCTGCCCCGCCTGTGGGCAGCCTGTACAGTCCGTCGTCCGGCGACACAAGACGCTGGGCGCGTGGGTCCCGCGCTGGGTGCCGGGCCCGTGCCACAACCCGCGGTGCGAGGCGTACGTGGAACCGGGCGCCCGGCACGGCGCCGCCGAACCCGGAGAGGGACCCGGAGCGCCCGCCGCTCCGGCCTCCTGACCTCAGTGCGGTACGGGAGCCGCCTGCGTGCCCGCCGCCTGCTTCTCGGCAGCGGTCGGGGCGGGTGACAGAACCCGCTCCGCGAGCAGCCCGAAGACGAGCCCGAACGCGGTCCACAGGGTGAGCTGGATCGCCAGGGCCGCGAGACGGAACTGCCAGAGCAGCGTGCCGGAGAAGCCCTTCGGGACCTCGTTGACGGCCGGCAGGAACGCGTAGGCGAGGCCGACGGCGAGAACGAAGAACGCGCCCGCCGCGATCGTCGCGTTCCAGTTGCCCAGGCGCGGTGCGAGTCGCTTGCCCAGGATGACCGTGGCGACGGCCAGGAGCACGCTGAGCACCATCATCAGGAAGTACAGCGTGGTGCGCTTGCCGATGGTGTCGGGGTCGCCGACGGAGGGCGGGTTGGCCGGGTACTTCAGGAACGGCACCACATAGACGGCGAGCAGGCCCGCGCCCGACAGGAGCAGCGCACTCGCCCGGGGGCCGAAGCGGCCGATCCTGCCGAGTGCGAAGCAGTAGGCGAGGGCGGCGATGCCGCCGAACGCGACGCCGTAGAGGAGGACACCGGTGGCCAGACCGCCGGTGGACTGCATCGTGCGGGAGACGAGCTCCACGCCGTGCTCATGGGCGTGGGAGTCTTCGTAGGCGATGGCCGAATCGACGCGCGGTTCGCCCAGGAAGTAGGCGACGGCGAGCGCGAGCAGTCCGGCGGCGAGGCCCGCGAGCATGCCGCGGACCAGGAGGTTTCTGACGGTTGCGGAGTTCACGGTGTCCGGTTCCCCGTCAGTGGCAGGGGAAGCCGAGCAGGTGGCGGGCGTCGTGGACCCACTCGTGGACGTCCTCGCCGGACACCACCGAGGTGGCGCCCTGTTCGGCGCCGACGAAGTAGAGCAGGACCATCATCAGGATGCCGAAGAAGACCGCCCAGGGGACGATCGCCCCGATCGGCAGCTTGGCGGGTGCGGCGGTGGGGCCGGCGGTCGGGTGGGCGACGGTCTGCGCCATGGCAGGACCTCCTCGGGAGTTCGCGTCCCATCTCGGTGGTGCACGTGACGACGGGTGCGGGTCTGACTTGCTCGGCCTTCACCATCCGTGAGGGGATGGCTCCTGCCGGCTTACAGTGGCGCGACCGTGCCGGATTCCCACCGGACTTCCGCCGTACCGTCGTCAATGTCGCGCAGAACGTACCGCGTGACGGCTGCGCGGCCAAGGGCGCATGGGACGGCGCACATGCGCAGAGACCGTCGCTGTCCCCTCAACAACCCTTCTTCTCAGCCGAGTTGCTGTGTGAAACACAGGGAGCGGAGACTGATGACGAGCCGAGTGACCTTGATCTCACCGGCCCTTACGCCGGCTCTGCGTGAGGCGCGATTCGACGACGGCAGCAGCGAGTTGGACGCCGCCGGGGTGCACCGGGCCAGGTCGGCAGCGGCCGGTCTGTCCGGTGCGGACCGCTCGGCGGCCTCCCCGTCCACGCGCTGCCGTCAGACCGCCGAGGCGCTGGGACTGTCCGCGCCGCCCCAGTTGCCCGCGCTCGCCGCGCTCGACGTGGGGCGCTGGCGCGGACGGACCCTCGCCGAGGTGACGGCCGCCGAGCCTGACGCGGTGGCGTCCTGGCTGGCGGATCCGGCGCATGCCCCGCACGGCGGGGAGTCGGTGCGGGAGCTGTGCGACCGGGCCGGGGCCTGGCTGGACGGCGCCGCCCGCGCTCCGGGACGCGTGATCGCCGTGGTGGAGCCCGACGTCGTACGAGCCCTGCTCGTCCGCGCGCTGGGCCTGCCGGAACCGGCCTTCTGGCGCTTGGACGTACGCCCGCTGACCGCAGTCGACCTGAGTGGCCGGGCGGGGCGCTGGAACCTCCAGGTGGGGACACCGCTGGGAGAGGCGCCGTAGCCGATCGGGAGAGGCATGCCGGTCGGGAGCCAGGAACCGAGAGCCGAGAGCCGAGAGCCGGCAGGCAGGAGCCGGGAGCCGGGAGCCGGGAGCCGGGAGTCAGGACGAGGGGCGGCGGTCGTCAGCGGCCAAGCGGTCAGCGGTCAGCGGTCAGTGGTCGGTTCGGAGGGCCGGGTGACGGGTCGCGGCAGGCCGCCCGTGTGCGCGTCACGGCCGGTCAGGCAGTACAGGCCGCCGGTCGGGTCCCGCATCACCGTCCAGTGGGGATGACGGGCCACGAGTTGCGCGCCGAGCCCCTCGTGGCGGGCGCGCACGGCGTCGATGTCCGGGCCGCAGGCCAGGTCGAGGTGGCCGTGGACAGCGCGTTCCGCTTCGAGCCGCTGGAGCAGGATGCGGATCGGCAGCCCCGGCGGAGGCTCGACCACGTGGAACTCGGGCCGGGAGCCCGGCCGCGACGACCAGTCGGGCAACAGGCCGCCCCAGAAAGCGACTTCGGACGCGTACACCGACGGCGGGACGTCCAGGCACACCTGGTCCAGGCGCGCGCCGGCCACCACGGGCGGCCGCACGGACTCCCCGTGCCACGGCACCGCGCAGAACAACTGCCCGGCGGGGGAGCGCAGTACGGCCCAGCCGTCGTGGGCGGCGGCCGTCTCCGCCCCCAGTCCGAGCGCCGTCGCGACGAAACCGGGAACGTCCTCGACGGCGAGGTCGAGATGCGCGCCGCCGTCGCCCTCCGTGACCGCCTGTACCTTCACGCCGGCGTCGGCGTCCTTCGGCAGCAGGGTGACGAACTCACCCTGCTCGCCCCTGGGTTCGGACAGGGACGTCTCCGTGACGGCGGTCCAGAAGTCGCAGGCCCGCTCGAAGTGCCGGGCGGGCCGGTCGACGAAGGCGTAGGTCCAAAGGACCGGTCGGCTCATCCGGTCCGCTCCATGAACCGCAGCATGTTCCCGGCCGGGTCACGGAAGGCGCAGTCGCGAACCCCGTACGGCTGGTCCGTCGGCTCCTGGAGCACCTCGACGCCGGCCTCCCGCACACGCGCGTGCAGCGCGTCGCAGTCGGCGGTGGTGAAGATGACCCCGCGCAGCACGCCCTTGGCGAGCAGCCGGGCCATCGCCTCCCGGTCGGCGGGGGAGAAGTCCGGGTTCGCGCCCGGCGGCTCCAGCACGATGTTCACGTCCGGCTGGAGCGGCGACCCGACGGTCACCCACCGCATCCCCTCGAAGGAGACGTCGTTGCGGACTTCGAGGCCGAGTACCTCCACGTAGAAGTGCAGGGCCTTGTCGTGGTCGTCGACGGCGACGAAACACTGGTGAAGTTTGAGGTCCATGGCGTCCAGCCTAGGCATGTCGGCCGCGCCGGGGGCGCGTGAACGTCCGGGCCACACAGGGTGCGATCACCGCGCTCGCATCGTGCGACCGTGCCCGGTACGCGCTCGGGGTCTCGCCGACCAGTTCGGTGAAGCGGGAGCTGAACGAGCCGAGCGAGGTGCAGCCGACCGCCATGCAGACCTCCGTCACGGTGAGGTCGCCGCGACGCAGGAGGGTCTTGGCGCGCTCGACCCTGCGGGTCATCAGGTAGCCGTAGGGCGTCTCGCCGTAGGCCTCGCGGAAGCTGCGCTGGAAGTGGCCCGGGGACATCAGCGCGGTGCGCGCGAGCGCGGAGACGTCCAGCGGCTCGGCGTACTCACGGTCCATCCGGTCGCGCGCCTGCCGCAGCCGTACCAGGTCCTCGAGGGTCACGGAGCCAGCATCGCACGAGGGACGGCGCCGTCGCGGTGGTGGAGGCCGACTGGAGGCCGACTGGAGGCCGGGAGGGGGGGCGGGAGACCGGCAGAGGGCCCGGGAACCGGGAGAGGGCCCCGGAACCGGGAGAGGGGCCGGGAACCGGGAGGGGGCCCCGGAAAGGAGACCGCACCCGGACCGTCAGGGACGCCGTGGGCGGCGGCCTGCGGGCCGGGTGCGGACAGCTGGGCGACGCGACCCGCGAAGGAGCAGGTCGGGCAGCCGGGCCGAAGATCAGGCCTTCTTGGTCTCCCAGAAGATCTTGTCGATCTCGGCGATGAGCTCCAGGGCCTTCTCACCGGTCTTCGGGTCCGTCGAGGCCTTGGCGGCCGACAGGGCCTTCAGGGTGTCGTTGACCAGCTGGTGCAGCTGGGGGTACTTCTCGAAGTGCGGGGGCTTGAAGTAGTCGCTCCACAGCACGGAGACGTGGTGCTTCGCGAGCTCGGCACGCTGCTCCTTGATGACGGTGGCGCGCGCCTGGAAGTGCGGGTCGTCGTTGGCGGCCATCTTTTCCTGGACGGCCTTCACCGACTCCGCCTCGATGCGGGCCTGGGCCGGGTCGTACACACCGCAGGGCAGGTCGCAGTGTGCGCTGACCTTGACCTTGGGGGCAAACAGGCGGGAAAGCATGGAGCGTTCCTTCCTCGTGATCGTCTTCTCAGGTGGGACATTACTCCCTGGGGGAACGCTTTTCGCGGGTGCCCCCATGGGCTTAGGACAAAAGTCCGGGGTCAGACTGAGACTGGTGGAGGAAGAGACCGGGGAGGTGCCGGCGATGCCGGAGCTGTCGCAGGAGACCGAGCGCGCGAGGTCGGCCGCGCTCTTCGGACTGGCCGAGGTGACCGGTCCGTCCATGGTGCCCACGCTGTACCACGGGGACCAGTTGGTGGTGCAGTACGGCGCCCGGGTCCGGCCCGGTGACGTGATCGTGCTGCGGCATCCCTTCCAGCAGGACCTGCTCGTCGTCAAGCGGGCCGAGGAGCGACGCGAGGGCGGGTGGTGGGTCCGCGGGGACAACACCTACGCCGGCGGCGACAGCACCGACTACGGGGTCGTGCCCGACGAGCTGATCCTGGGCAAGGTGCGGCTGCGCTACCGCCCGCTCAAGCCGGGTCAGCGCTCGCCGCTGGCGGTGGCGCGCTGGGCACTGTCGGCGGCCAGGCCCGTGCTGGCCGTCCGGTCCGCCTCCAGGCGCTTGCGGGCGCGGTAGGCGGCCACGTTGGCGCGGGTGGCGCAGCGGTCGGAGCAGTAGCGCCGGGAGCGGTTGGTGGAGGTGTCGAGGTAGGCGTTGCGGCAGGGGGCGGCCTCGCACAGTCCGAGACGGTCGACGCCGTACTCGGTGAGGTGGAACGCCAGACCCATGGCCGCGATGGCCGCGTAGCCCGCCGTCGCGTTCGACGGGTGGTCGGCCAGGTGCATGTGCCACAGGGGGCGGCCGTCGTCGTCCCGGAAGTCGTGGCCGGAGATCTGCGGGCTCACCGGGAACTCCAGCAGGAGCGAGTTCAGCAGGTCCACGGCGAGTGTCTCGTCGCCGCCGTCGGCCGCCTCGAAGACCGCGCGCAGGCGGGCCCGGACCGAGCGGAACCGGGTGACGTCCGCGTCGGTGGCCCGGCGGGCGGCCGACTGATTGCCGCCGAAGAGGGCTCGCACGGCCTCGACCGAGGTCAGCGCGTCCTTGCCCCGGGCCGGTTCCTCGCTGTTCACGAGGCGCACGGCGTAGTCCGAGTAATAGGCCAGTTCCACTTGTAGTCCTTACGGGGGCGCTCTATGGTCGGGATGCGGGCGGGGTAACGGCCGTTCGTACTTCCAGGGTATTACGCGACAGGTGCGGCGGAGGGTTGCGATGACGGACGCGCAGACGACCACGGCCGGTACGACGGCCGGTACGACGGCCGGTACGACGGCCGGCACGACGGCCGGTACGGACTGGGCTGCCTGGCAGCGGAGCTGGGACCGCCAGCAGGAGTGGTACATGCCCGACCGCGAGGAACGTTTCCGGATAATGATCGACCTGGTGGAGGCGCTGGTCGGGCCCGCCCCGCGCGTCCTCGACCTCGCCTGCGGCACCGGCACGATCACCGCCCGGCTGCTCGCCCGCCTCCCCGGCGCCACCAGCACCGGCGTCGACCTCGACCCGGCGCTCCTCGCCATCGCCGAGGGAACCTTCGAGGGCGACGACCGTGTCACCCTCGTCGCGGCCGACCTCAAGGACCCGGACTGGCCGGCCCTGCTGCCGTACGACACGTACGACGCCGTCCTGACCGCGACGGCCCTGCACTGGCTGCACAGCGAACCCCTCGCCGCCCTCTACGGTCGGGTCGCGGAACTCGTCCGCGACGGCGGTGTCTTCATGAACGCGGATCACATGATCGACGAGACGACGCCGCGGATCAACGCGGCGGAGCGCGCGCAGCGCCACACCCGCATGGATCAGGTCAGGGCCGAGGGGGCCGGCGGGGTCCTCGACTGGGCCGAGTGGTGGCAGCTCGCGGCCCAGGACCCGGTGCTCGCCGGGCCGACCGCCCGGCGCTTCGAGATCTACGGCGAGCACGCCGACGGCGACACGCCGTCCGCCGCCTGGCACGCGCGCGTGCTGCTCGAACAGGGCTTCGGCGAGGCCCGGGCCGTCTGGTGTTCGCCGTCGGACGCACTGGTGCTGGCTCTGAAGTGACCGGGCGCCCCTGGAGGAGCTGAACGCGGCCGGCCGGCGCCGAGAGGCCGGGACGGCGGAAGGGGCGGTACGGGAATCCCGTACCGCCCCTTCTCGCTTGCCCGTCGTACCGCTGGAGCAGCTTGCTCGCCGTTCCGCTAGAGCACCTTGGACAGGAACGACTGGGTCCGCTCGTGCTGCGGATTCGTCAGCACGTCCCGCGGGTTGCCGGCCTCGACCACCACACCGCCGTCCATGAAGACCAGGCTGTCGCCGACCTCACGGGCGAAGCCCATCTCGTGGGTGACGACGATCATCGTCATGCCGGACTCGGCCAGGTCGCGCATGACGTCGAGGACGTCACCGACCAGCTCCGGGTCGAGGGCCGAGGTCGGCTCGTCGAACAGCATCAGCTTCGGGTCCATCGCCAAAGCCCGGGCGATGGCGACGCGCTGCTGCTGGCCGCCGGAGAGCTGCGAGGGGTAGCTGCCCGCCTTGTCGGCGAGGCCGACACGGTCCAGGAGCTGGGTCGCGCGCTCCCTGGCCTTGGCCCGGCTCGTGCCCTTGACCTGGACCGGGGCCTCGACGACGTTCTCCAGCGCCGTCATGTGCGGGAACAGGTTGAACCGCTGGAACACCATGCCGATGTCCCGGCGCTTCAGCGCGACCTCGCTGTCCTTGAGCTCGTACAGCTTGTCGCCCTTCTGGCGGTAGCCGACCAGCTCACCGTCGACGTACAGCCGTCCGGCGTTGATCTTCTCCAGGTGGTTGATGCACCTGAGGAAGGTCGACTTGCCGGAGCCGGAGGGGCCGATGAGGCAGAACACCTCGCCGTTCTTGACCTCCAGATCGATGCCCTTGAGGACCTCGACCGCGCCGAAGGACTTGTGCACGCCCTCGGACTTGACCATCACGGTCATGACGCACTCCTTTCGCGGCCGATCGACAGCAGGTTCGTCCGGATCTTCTGGAAGACCGTGGGCGGGAGGCTGCGGCTCGAACCGCGGGCGTAGTAGCGCTCCAGGTAGTACTGGAAGACACTGAAGACGCTGGTCATGACCAGGTACCAGATGGAGGCGACGAACAGCAGCTCCATCACGGCGAACGACGAGGAGCCGATCACCGAGGTCGAGCGGAGCAGTTCGTTGTACGTCACCACGTACACCAGCGACGAGGTCTTGAGCATGTTGATGAACTCGTTGCCGGTCGGCGGCACGATCACCCGCATCGCCTGCGGGATGACGATCCGGCGCAGCGTCTTGGCGTGGCTCATGCCGAGCGCGTGGGACGCCTCGGTCTGTCCCTCGTCCACGGCCAGCAGGCCGGCCCGACAGATCTCGGCCATGTACGCGGCCTCGTTCAGACCGAGTCCGAGCAGGGCGCACATGAACGGCGTCATGACGTCCGTCATCTCGTCCTTGTAGATCGGACCGAGGTTCAGGACGGGGAAGATCAGCGCCAGGTTGAACCACATCAGCAACTGCACGTACACCGGGGTGCCGCGGAAGAACCAGATGTACAGCCAGGCCACCGTGCTGGTCACCGGGTTCTTCGACAGCCGCATCACGGCCAGCAGAACGCCCAGGACCACGCCCAGCACCATGGACAGCACGCTGATCAGGAGCGTGCGCCCGGCGCCCGCGATCACGGTCGAGTCGAACAGCTGGTCGCCGACCGTGTCCCAGTTGATGTCGCCGTTCGCGAAGGCGTTGACCAGCAGCGCCAGGAGTGCGATGACGATCGCGGCGCTGACCCAGCGGCCGTAGTGGCGCACCGGGATCGCCTTGATGGCCTCCGGCGGGCCGGAGAACGCCGAGTCCTTGGCGACCGGCGGTGCGTCCTCGGGTGGCGCGCCGCCCGCGGAGGACTTGTCGAACTTGTCAGTCATGGGGACTGCCCTTCGAAGACTGCAAAAGGTGCGGGTGGATCACTTGCCGCCGTTGATCGCGGAGGCCTTGATCGCGCCGCTCTCGGCGCCCCACTTCTCCAGCACCTTCTGGTAGGAGCCGTCCTTGATGATCGCGTCGACGGCCTCCTTGAGGGCGTCGCGCAGCTGGGTGTTCTTCTTGTCGACGACGATGCCGAACGGAGCGGCCTCGTACTGCTTCTCGAGGACCTCGAACGTGTTGCCGTTGCCGGCCTTGCGGGCCATGTCCACGGCCACCGGGTAGTCGTTGACGCCGGCGACGGCGCCGCCGGACTTCACGCGGGTCTGGGCCTCGGTGTCGTTCTCGAACGACTCGATCTTGAGGGCCTTCTTGCCGGCGCCCGTGCACGTCTTGGACTGCGCCTGGAGGGCTTCCTCGTAGGTGGTGCCCCGCTGCACCGCCACCGTCTGACCGCAGAGGTCGTCGATGGTCTTGATGCCCTTGGGGTTGCCCTTCTGGACGTAGATGGCCGTGCCGGCGGTGAAGTAGTCGACGAAGTCGACGCCCTCGCCCAGCTTCTTGCCCTTGTCGTCCAGGCCTTCCTGGCGCTGCTTGTTGTCCGTGATCGACGACATGGCGACGTCGTAGCGGCCGGTGTTGACCGCGGTGATCAGGGTGTCGAAGCCGCCGGACGTGAACTGGAAGTCGACGCCGAGCTGCTTGCCGAGCGCGGCGGCGACGTCGGGGTCGACACCCACGATCTTGCCGCCCTCGACGGACTCCATCGGGGCGTACTCGGCGTTGGTGCCGACCTTGATGACGCCCGCCTTCTGGATGTCGGCCGGGAGCTTCGAGAAGAGGGGGGCCTTGTCGGAGCTGCTCGACGACTCGGAGGAGCCGCCGCCGCCCTCGGTCTGGTCGCCGCAGGCGGTGAGCAGCAAGGCGCCCGCGACCGCGAGGGATCCGACCGCTGCCAGGCGGGTGCGCGCGGCGGTCGTGCGTCGGGTGGAGCTTGCGGTCATGGTGGATTCCTCCGGCGGATGGATGGAGATGCCGATGGGTCGACAAATGCCGATGGGTCGACGAGAACACACACCTTCGGGTGTCGCGACCTCGTGTGATGACGGCATCTTGCCATTCGGACTACGCCATTCTGGGGGCCAGCCATGTCAAAATCGGATAACGGGCGACCCCCGAACCCCATCACTCCGGTACATCACGGCCGGACGGAGCCGGACCATCTGCGGGAATCCCTCGTTCCGGCCGAAAGATCTTCGGTTGATCACACGATGTGGTCGCTCGGCATGCGCGCTGTTCGTCGACTTGACTCCGCGTCAAGGGTTTCGGGTGCCCGGCGAGTCCTCCGCATGAGTCATGTCACTCGAGCCGTCCTCTGTCCAAGGTGGACAGAGTGAGCCGTGTGACCTTGCACGGAATGGACTCGTCGGCTGTGCTCTCCGTCCGGTAAGAAGGATTTTTACACCCCTCATCCGGGGCTCAGGGCGCGTGTGCGGCGTGCCCGACGCGCAGGCGCCCGTACGCATCACCTCTGGGACCCGCGCGATGCCCGCCCACTTCTCAATCAGGAGTGGCCACCCTCAAACCATGCAGACCTAAGGGGTAAGACACAGTGGCAGCGGAGATCGTCAATCCTCGCAGCGAGAGCGCCGACGGAACGGGCCAGGAGGGCGGTGCGGAGCCCCTCGACTCGTTCGACCCGGTGTTCGCGCTGCACCGCGGCGGAAAGATGGCCGTGCAGGCCACCGTCCCGGTTCGCGACAAGGACGACCTGTCCCTCGCCTACACGCCCGGCGTCGCGCGCGTGTGCACCGCGATCGCGGAGCGGCCGGAGCTGGTGAACGACTACACCTGGAAGTCGTCCGTCGTCGCCGTCGTGACCGACGGTACCGCCGTGCTCGGACTCGGGGACATCGGCCCGGAGGCCTCTCTTCCGGTCATGGAAGGGAAGGCGATCCTGTTCAAGCAGTTCGGCGGTGTGGACGCGGTTCCGATCGCGCTCGCCTGCACGGACGTGGACGAGATCATCGAGACCGTGGTGCGCCTCGCGCCCTCGTTCGGCGGAGTGAACCTGGAGGACATCTCGGCGCCGCGGTGCTTCGAGATCGAGCGCCGGCTCCAGGACGCGCTCGACATCCCGGTCTTCCACGACGACCAGCACGGCACCGCGATCGTGACGCTGGCGGCGCTGCGCAACGCGGCGCGGCTGAGCGGACGGGGCATCGGCGAGCTGCGGGCCGTCATCTCGGGCGCCGGCGCGGCCGGTGTCGCCATCGCCAAGATGCTGGTGGAGGCCGGTATCGGGGACGTCGCGGTCACCGACCGCAAGGGCATCGTCTCGGCGGACCGGGAGGACCTGACCGACGTCAAGCGCGAGCTGGCCGGGTTCACCAACAAGGCCGGGCTGAGCGGGTCGCTGGAGAACGCGCTGGCCGGCGCCGACGTCTTCATCGGCGTCTCCGGCGGTACGGTCGCGGAGGAGGCGGTGGCCTCGATGGCGAAGGGCGCGTTCGTCTTCGCCATGGCCAACCCGACTCCGGAGGTCCACCCGGACGTCGCTCACAAGTACGCGGCCGTCGTCGCGACCGGGCGGTCGGACTTCCCGAACCAGATCAACAACGTGCTGGCGTTCCCGGGGATCTTCGCGGGCGCGCTGCAGGTGCGGGCGTCCCGGATCACCGAGGGTATGAAGATCGCGGCGGCCGAGGCGTTGGCCGGGGTCGTCGGTGAGGATCTCGCGGCGGACTATGTGATTCCGTCGCCGTTCGACGAGAGGGTTGCTCCTGCGGTGACCGCGGCGGTGGCCGCGGCTGCTCGTGCCGAAGGGGTTGCTCGTCGCTGACGCGGGCGTGGATGGCCCCGCCGGTTCTGGCGGGGCCATCTTTTTTTGCCCACCCACCCGCCCGTTCGGGTGATGACGCGGCGCCGTCCACGGGGGCTGCCGCCCCCGGACCCCCGCTTCGGCCCTGAACGGGCCTCGTCCTCAATCGCCGGACGGGCTGGCTTGCCTGAACGGTGCGCGATGGGTGCCGTTGGGCGGGCTGGGTTGCCCTGGGGGTTGGGCGATGGGTGCTGTTGGGCGGGCTGGGTTGCCCGGGGTGTGCGATGGGTGCTGTTGGGCGGGTTGGGTTGGCCTGGGCGGTGTCCGGTGGGTGCCGTCGGGCGGCTGGGTCGCCCTGGGGGTGCGCGATCGGTGCGTTGGCGGGGCGGGATGTTCTGGGCCGTGCCTGGGCCGCCTGGATCGGCGGTCTCGTCATCGCCGCAGGTCCAGGAGGGTCGTCCGCGGGCATGGCGACGAGTGCGGGGAGCCGGCGGCGCGGGTGGGCCGGGATACGCAAGAGGGCATGTGTCACAGTGCCGTCCGGTTTCGCTTGCCGTCGCCGGACCCTAGGGTCGGTTTCATGTTCGCCGTCTACGCCGCCCGAATCGACCGCGACCAGCCGCTTTCCGGCCTGGAGTTGGGGGAGCGCCCGGCCCCCGAGGCCCGGCCCGGTTGGAGCACCGTCCATGTCAGGGCCGCCTCCCTCAACCATCACGATCTCTGGTCGCTTCGGGGCGTCGGTCTCCCGGAGGGCCGGCTGCCGATGATCCTCGGCTGCGACGCCGCCGGGGTCGACGAGGACGGCAACGAGGTCGTCCTGCACTCCGTCATCGGCCAGACCGGGCATGGCGTCGGGCCCGACGAGCCTCGTTCCATCCTGACCGAGCGGTACCAGGGCACGTTCGCGGAGCAGGTCGCCGTGCCGTCCTGGAACATCCTTCCCAAGCCCAGGGAGCTCTCCTTCGAGGAGGCCGCCTGTCTGCCCACGGCCTGGCTGACGGCGTATCGCATGCTCTTCACCAACGCCGGTGTACGGCCCGGTGACTCCGTCCTCGTCCAGGGCGCCGGAGGCGGTGTCGCCACGGCGGCCATCGTGCTGGGCAAGGCGGCGGGGCTGCGGGTCTTCGCCACCAGCAGGGACGAGGCCAAGCGGAAGCGGGCCCTGGAGCTCGGGGCCGTCGAGGCGGTCGAGCCCGGTGCGCGGCTGCCGCAGCGGGTGGACGCCGTCATCGAGACCGTCGGCGCGGCCACCTGGTCGCACTCGGTGAAGTCCCTGCGGCCCGGCGGCACACTCGTCATCTCCGGCGCCACGAGCGGTGACCGGCCCTCGCACGCCGAGCTGACCCGGATCTTCTTCCTGGAGCTGAAGGTCGTCGGCTCCACCATGGGCACCAAGGACGAACTGGAGGACCTGCTCTCCTTCTGTGCCGCCACCGGTGTCCGCCCCGTCATCGACGAGGTCCTGCCGCTCGACCGGGCCCGTGAGGGCTTCGAACGGCTCGCGTCCGGCGACCAGTTCGGCAAGATCGTGCTCACCAACGGCTGAGTTCTCGGTCGCGGCCGAGTCCGCCGCCACGGCTGTCAGGCGGGTCCGGGTTTCCGGGCCCGCCTTTCGCACGCCGTACTTGTCAACTGTGGTTGACGCCGCCCGAATGTCAACGTAGGTTGACATCATGACCGAAGCAACGGATCTCGCCGAGCGCGCCGGCGACCGTGATCCACGGGTCGGACTGCGCGCCGTCGCGGCACTGCGCCGACTGCTGGAGCAGTTGGAGGCGGTGCAGGTGCGCAGTGCGCGCAACCAGGGCTGGTCGTGGCAGGAGATCGCCGCGGAGCTCGGAGTCAGCAGGCAGGCCGTGCACAAGAAGTACGGGAGGCATTGATGTTCGAGCGGTTCACGAAGGACGCCCGAGCGGTGGTCGAGGGCGCCGTGGGACACGCCGCGCGGGAGGGCGCGACACGGGTCGAGGAGACGCACGTGCTGCTCTCCCTGCTCGACCGGGAGGGCAGTCGCGGTTCCTTCGCGCTGGCCTCGCTCGGTCTGCCGCCCGGCCGGCGGGCGGGGCTGGTGCGGGACCTGGCCGAGACGCGGCGTCGCGGCGGACTCTCCCGGGCCGACGCGGACGCCCTGTCCGGGCTGGGCATCGACCTGTCGGAGATCGTGTCCCGGGTCGAGGAGGCGCACGGCGAAGGAGCGCTGGCCGCCGACCGGGGTGCTCTCCTCGGCGGACGGTCCGGGCGCAGACTGTTCAGCCGCGGCGCCAAGGACCTGCTCACCGGCACCCTGCGCGTCGCCCTCGCCCATGGCGAACGGCGCATCGGGGACGAACACCTGCTGCTCGCCCTCACCGTCCGCCGTGGCGTCCCCTCCGAGATCCTCGCCGACCACGGCGTCACGCACGCGTCCCTCACTCGCGTGCTCTACGGCGGCGACGACCGAGGAGGCGACCCGGGTCCCGCGACCGAGGCCAAGGCCGGCTGAGCGGGCGGGTCAGGCGGTCGAGGCCGGGGCCGGGGTCAGGGCCGGGGCTGAGGCTGAGATCAGGGCCGGGGCCGGGGCTGAGGCTGAGATCGGGGCCGGGCCGGGGTCAGGGCTTCGGGGCCCGCAGTATCACTCCGATGTGCGCCGCCGCCGTGGACAGGTGACGGCGCGCTTCGCGGAGTTGGTCCGCGGTGACGCCGTGGTCGCGGGCCGCGTCACGGATGTCGTCCCGGAAGCGGTCGAGGAGCCGGTCCAGGTCGCGGGTCGGGTCGCCGCCGGTGTCCTCGTGGGCCCAGGCCGGCTCGTACTCGGCGGGGAAGTCCTCCGGGGTGCGGGAGTACTCCGGACGCGTGGGCGCCGTCGAACCTGCCGGACCCGTGGAACTCGTCGAACCTGCCGAACCCGTCGGGCCCGAGGCCGTCGTCGGTCCCGACGTCGGTCCCGTCGTGCCGGTGCGGCCGAAGCCGAAGTCCTTGGCGTATCCCCTTCCGAAGTCCTTGCCGAACTCCCCGAACTCCTTGGCGAGTTCCGTCAGGCCCTCCCGGACGCCGGTCGGCCAGTCGCCCCGGGTGAAGTGGTCCTGTACCTGTTCCTGGACCCGGCGGGCGATGCGCTGCACCTCTTCCTGGGCCTGGCTACGGGCCCGTTCCTGTGCCTCCTTGGCCTGACGGCGGGCCCGCTGGGCCTCCTCGCGGGCGCGGCGGCTCTCGTCCTTGGCCCGGCGCGCCTGTTCCTTCCACTCCTGCTTGACGCGGCGCATCTCCTCCTTGGCGGCGCTCCACGCCTCCTTGTCGCCGTACTCCCCGTACTCCCCGAACTCGCCGGGCTTGCCGGGGTCCGCGGAACCCGCTCCGGCGCCCCGGCGGGCCTCGGTGGCCGCCGCCCTCATCTCGCGCCGGAGATCGCCCGCCGCGCCGCGTACGTCGGCCCGGATCTCGGCGGCCAGCTCGGCGACCGATTCGCGGATCTCCAGCTCCAGGTCGGCCAGTTCGCCGCTGCGGTCCGCCAGCTCGGCCCGGCCCGCGTCGGTGATGGCGTACACCTTGCGGCCGCCCTCGGTGGTGTGGGTGACCAGGCCCTCGGTCTCGAGCTTGGCCAGCCGGGGGTACACCGTGCCGGCCGACGGCGCGTAGAGCCCCTGGAAGCGTTCTTCGAGGAGGCGGATCACCTCGTAGCCGTGGCGCGGCGCTTCGTCCAGCAGCTTCAGCAGGTAGAGGCGGAGACGGCCGTGGGCGAAGACGGGAGGCATGTCAGAGCACCTTCTTGTCGGTCGTGCTGTCGGCCGGGTCGCCGGAGGAGGTCTCGCCGCCCGGGCCGGAAACGGCATTGTCCCCCGAGTCGGTGGGCCGCCCGGAGCGCGCTTCACCCTCCGGTCCGGCTGCGCTGGACGGGGCCGGGGCCGGTTCCGCGGCCGCCGCCGACGCCTGAGCCGGTGCTCCCGTGGCCCCCGTAGTCGTTGACGCCTTCCGCCTGTCCTCCCGCGCGTCGTCCGTCGCGGCGCCCCACGTGTCGTCCGCCGGGGGCCTTCGCAGCAGGGCGATCGAGCCGGAGACCGTCGTCGCCTTCAGGGTGCCGTTGCCCGCGCCCAGCCGGCCGGTGATGCGCTTGGCGCCCCACTGGCCGCTGACCCGGAGGTCCTCGAAGGCGTTGGAGACCGAGCCGCTCGCGGTGTTCGCCTCCACCCGCGCGTCCGCCGGATGGGGGAGCCGGATGGCGATCTCGCCCGAGACGCTGGTCAGGTCGACGGTCGTGGGGCGGCTCGTCGGGTCCAGGTCGACGATCATCGACCCGCTCACGGAGTCGGCCTTCACGGAGGAGCCCGCCTCGACCACGGTCAGGTCTCCGGACACGGAGTTGAAGCGCAGATCGCCGGTGAGGGCCTGGGCCTCCACGTTTCCGGAGACGGTGTCCGCGCGCACCGGGCCGGCGAGCCCCACCAGGGTCGTGTCCCCGTTGACCCCCTTCACTTCCGCGTGGCCGTCGATGCCGGAGACCACCGCCCCGGCGCTCACCACGCCCACCTCCACGCGGGTGCCGGCCGGGACGGCCAGCGAGACCACGGCGCTGCGCCGCCAGCCCTTGCGGTCGAGCCACTTGAGGAAGCCCTTCCAGGGCAGGTCCTCGTACGCCACCGTCAGGTTCCCGTCTCGGTGGCTCACGACCAGGGGCGGTCCCTCGATCCGCGAGACCTCCAGCCGGGCGGGGCCCTCGTCGGTGCCCACGACGTTCACAGTGCCGTCGACGATGCGCACGTGCAGTTCGCTCACGGGCTCGTCGAATGAGAGCTTCCTCGGCTCGGCGACGGACCATTCGGACATGGTGCGGACCTCCTCCACGACGGCGACACGACACGCCATATCGCGTATCCCGTCAAACACGATATATCGCGGACCGTGAAAGTCAAGACACCCGTTTCGGTGAACAGGCTCCGGTGATCACCCCCGCGCACGCCGGAGGGGGCGCCCCGCAAGGCGCCCCCTCCGCATGAACCGGCCGTTCGTGCGGCCTACTCGTCGTCCTCGTCGTCCAGCCGCGCCAGCCATGTCGCCAGCCGCTCCACCGGCACCTCGAAGTCCGGATTGAGGTCGACGAACGTCCGCAGCTGTTCGGCGAGCCACTCGAAGGTGACCTCCTCCTCGCCGCGCCGCTTCTCGAGTTCCTCGATTCCGCGATCGGTGAAGTACATGGATCGTGCTCCGTGGGTCTGTCGCAGGGATAGGGATCCCCCCTCGGGGGAAGGACCCTTGTTCCTGCGAGGGGAGGAAGAGATCCGCTCTCCGGTGGGGGAGGGGACAGGAAAAGGATAGGCGCAGGGGGACGGCGTCCCGCGGGCCGCCGGGACCCTCGCACGGTCGGAACGCCCCGGCCGGCCTGCGCACCGGAGTGTGCCGGTCCGGGGGGACCGGGGAAAACGGGGGAGTGCCATGAACGGTGACGAGGTGACGCGGGTCGCGCGCATCGCGCTGCCGGACGGGACGCCCGTCTGGGCCCGGATCTCGGGGGCGGGGGAGCTGTCCGCGCCGTCCGGGCGGCTGTCGTACAGCGACACCGGGTTCGCCGAGCGGGTGGAGGCGGGCGTGGAGAGCCTGCACGCGCTCGTCACGGGCGTCGCGCGGTCGTTGGCGGAGCCGCTGCGCGCCGTGCGGCCGGACGAGGTGAGCGTCGAGTTCGGCATCGAGCTGACCGCCAAGGCCGGGAAGGTCGTGGGTCTGCTCGCCGACGGTGAGGCCAAGGCCGCCATCACGGTCACCCTCACCTGGCACAACGGACCACCGGATCTCGACGCACCCCCACCGGGCCCGGACACCCCTCCACCGGACCCGGGCACCCTTCCGCGGGACCCAGGCACCCCTCCACCGGACCGGGGTACACCCCGGCCGGACCGGGGAACACCCCCACCTCCGGCGTCGGGCCCGCACGCTCGTGGCGGTGGCTCACCAGGGTCGGGCCCACGCGCGCGTGGCGGCGGCTCTTCGCCTGGTCCGGATTCACACGCGCGTGGTGGATCGTCGTCGCCGGGCCGCCCGGCTCCCGTCTCCGGTGTCGCTCCGGCCTCCGGTATCGCTCTCGTCTCCGGTGTCGCTCCGGCCTCCGGTATCGCTCTCGTCTCCGGTGTCGCTCCGGCCTCCGGTATCGCTCCCGTCTCGGGGGCCGCTCCGGCCTCCGGTCTTGCTCCAGTCTCCGGTGTCGCTCCGGCCTCCGGTCTCGCTCACGCCTCCGCTGTCGCTCACGCCCCCGGCGGAGCCTCCGGCGGGACCCTCGGGGGGATCACCGCCGCCCGCGCTCCGGGTGGGCTCCCCGGCGCGGGCCCCCGCGTGCGGGACGGCTCATCGTGCGACGAGGGCGGGGTCCGGCACGCGGGCGCGTCTCCCGGCGCGCCGATGCACGGAGGCGCCGACGGCGCCGTAGGCGGGGGCGGGGTATGACCGGCGGGCACGCCCCGGGCGCATCGAACGCGTTCGATGCGGCCCGCCGTGCGCTGCGTGGACTCGTCGTGGCGGCCACCGTGCGCATTCATCGCCCGGTCGTCGGGTATGCCCTGGAGGAGCCCGGCACGTTCCTCGGGAGCGGCTTCTTCGTCGCCCCGAACTGGGTTCTGACCTGCGCACATGTGGCCTGCGGCGGGGAAGGGGGCGAGGTCGCGGTGGTGTATGAGACGGCACCGGGGCGGGGCACGTCCACCGCCCCCGGCCGGGTCGTGGCGACGCTTCCCGACCGGGCCGACGGCATGGAACATGTCCTGTCCGGCGGCAACTGGCCCGCCCCGGACCTCGCCCTGGTCCAGCTGACCGAACCCGTCGACGACCACGAGTGTGTGTACGTCTCCGAGCGTCCGGCGGCGTACTACGGCGAGGGCCGGGTGTTGTACGCGGGCTGGACCGAGAACGAGGGCCGCCTACAGGTCCTGGACGGCACGCTCACGGTGCAGGGCACCATCGGCGGCTGGTCCTCGGACGTGCAGATGCGGCTGGGCGACAACGACCTGCCGTACGGCGTCTCGGGCGGCCCGGTGATCGACCCCGTGCGCGGCGAGGTGATCGGCGTGCTGAAGGCGCGCTCGGACCACCGGCCCGGCGGCACGTCGACCGGCGTCGAGCAGCTGCGCACCCTGCGGGTGCCCGCGGAGGCGGTGCCCGCGGAGGCGGTGCCGGCCGAGCACAGCGACCTCTACCAGGCGGTGTTCCACGCCCACGACCGTTACCACCGCGACCGGCAGCGCCACCCGGCGTCCCGGCGGCAGACCTGGACCGACGTACAGGGCCGGCTGGGCGCGCGGCCGGGCCGCACCCTCAGTCCGGACGAGCGGATCCAGCTGCTGGGCCGGCTCGCCGAACTCCCGCCGCCCGAGAGCACCCGCGGCCTGCTGGACATCCTCGACTCCCTCCCGGACTTCCAGACCCTCACCCCGCTGCCCGCGCCGCGCGGCTGGCGCGACGGCCTCGGAGCGCTGTACGAGAGCGCGAGCGACGAAGGGGCGCTGGAGCTCGTCCTCGACTACGCGATGCGGGCGATGTCCGCTCCGCGCCCGTTCGTCGTGCCCAGCACTCCGGACGCCGAGAAGGCCCTGTGGGTCTGGGTGTGGCAGGCCGCGCAGCGGCTGAGCGCCCGCTACCGGTCGGGCCTCGCCGAGCAGCGGATCGAGCGCCTGCGCCGACGGGACGAGGCGGAGCAAGCCGCCCCCGAGACGGTCCCCGGCGGTGCCGGTCCGACGGGCGGTTCCGGCAGGCGCAGGCCGCACCGGGGCGGAGGGCCGGGCGCACGCGCGCGTGCCCGTGCCGTCGGCAGCGCGGCCCGGCCCTCCGCGCTGCTCGAGGTGGTGCTCCGCGGCTGGGAACCGGACCGCTGCGACTGGTCGGTGTCCGTGGCCGCGCCCGGCGGAGAGGTGGTCCGTCTGCACGAGGCCGAGCGCACGTCCCTGGCCGATCTGTCCGCGCACCTGGCCGGCCCGCTCGGGGAGGCCTTCCGCCACTGCGACGAGCCCGGCAGGCCCGCGCTCCTGCAGGTGGCGCTGCCCCACGCGTTGCTCGGCATGGAGGTCGACAACTGGCAACTGCCGCCCGACGAGGCACCGTTGGGGGCCCTGCGGCCGGTCGTCGTGCGCTGCGCCGACCGGGACCGGCTGCCCGACGAGGCGTTCGGCGCGTACGCCGTGGACCGCTTCGGCCCCGGCCGCGCGGAAGGCGGGCGACCGGACGGTCGGGACGAGGCGGCCGACGCGCCCGCCCCGGACGATCCGGACTTCCCGGACGACCTGGAGAACCCGGAGGGCCCGGAGGACGTGGACGAGGAGCGCCGGGCCCGCTGGCGCTGGCTCCACGCGCACCGGGCCAGGGCCGAAGTCCTGGACTGCGACGAGGGGTTGCGCAAACCCGTACCGACCGTGGAGCAGTTGCGCGCCCTGTCGCACGGCACCGTCCCGGTGCTCTGCCGCTACGGCGACCTTCGCTACGAGGACGACGCGGAGGCACTCGCCCGGATCGTGCTCGGCGGCTACGGCGTCGCCCTGTGGCGCAGGCGGCGCGGCCGGGCCGACGCCGTCTGCGGGGAGTTCCACCGCGGCACGATCGACGGGATCGCCCAACCACCCAGCGCGCAGCACCTGCCGGAGGCCGTGCACGATCTCCGGATGCGGCTGCGCGCGGGCCGCACGGAGTCCTTCTGGGCCGACGGCGTGGCCCTGTTGTACGACGATCCCCACCAGCCGCTCCCCGGAACCGGTGACCTGCTGGAGGCCCCTTGAACCCACCCGCCCGCAGGGCCCGTCGGCCCCTTACCAGGCACTCCCAGGATGGATAACGTGATGCACGTTCGGACGGCCGCGGCGGTGGACGAGTGACGAGGACCGGATCATGACCGAATCCAGTGAGTGGCTCATCTACCGAGGCGCCGGCGAACCGCACGACGGGATCGAGCGGCTGCCCGATCCGCCGCCCTGGCGGGACTTCACCAGCCGGGACGCGGCGGGCTCCGGCGACGGGTCCGAGGACCGCAGGCTCGGCGCGCACCGGCACTTGGCGGAACTGCACCGGCCGGGCGCCGAGGAGTTGGAGATGATCAACGCGGCGCTCTATCTGCGCCGCCCCCTGCTCGTCACGGGCAGCCCCGGCGCGGGCAAGAGCACGCTCGCCCACTCGGTGGCGTACGAACTCGGCCTCGGCAACGTGCTGCGCTGGTCGATAGTCAGCCGTTCCGCGCTCCAGGACGGGCTCTACCACTACGACGCGATCGCCCGGCTCCAGGACGTGCAGATCGCCGCGCAGGGCGGGTACGGGTCGGCGGCGGGCTCGCCGGGCGCGGTCGAGGGCATCGGCAGCTACATCCGGCTGGGACCGCTCGGCACCGCGCTGCTGCCCTCCGACACCCCGCGCGTCCTGCTCATCGACGAGCTGGACAAAAGCGACATCGACCTGCCCAACGACCTGCTGAACGTGCTGGAGGAGGGCGAGTTCGCGATCCCCGAGCTGGAGCGCATCGCCGACCGGCTGCCGGACGGCGAGGCGGAGGTGCTGACTGCCGACGGCGTGAAGGTACGGGTGCGGGACGGCCGGGTACGCTGCCGGGCCTTCCCGTTCGTCGTGCTCACCAGCAACGGGGAGCGCGACTTCCCGGCCCCGCTGATGCGCCGGTGCATCCACCTGGAGCTGGGGCGCCCCGACCACAACCGGCTCGCCACCTTCGTACGCGCGCATCTCGGTGACGAGGCGGCGCGCGCGGGGGACGACCTGATCACGCGGTTCCTGGAGCGGTCGCGCAGTGAACTCCTCGCGGCGGACCAGCTGTTGAACGCGATCTACCTCACCGACGCGGCAGCGCCGCCCAGTCGTGACCGCCTGGCCGACCTGCTCATCCAGCGACTCGACCGCCCGAGGTGAGGGCCTGATGCCCGACGCAGCGGCCCGCCACGGCCCCGTCCCACCCGACGGCCCCCGCCCCGGCACACCGGGCCCCGCCCCGGCCGACCGCCGCCCCGCCGCCCCGGGTGCCGCCCAGGGTGGCGTTCCGGCCGAGGGTCACGGTTCCGACGCCCAGGGCCCCGTCCCACCCGACGGCAGCCGCGCCCGCATGCCGGGCCCGGTTCCGGCCGACGGTCGCCGTCCCGACGCCCAGGGCCCCGGCCTCCCCGACGGCCGCCGTCCCGAGAGCCCCGGTGCCCTTCGGGCCGGGGGGCATGGTTCCGATGACCCTGGCGGCCCGGCCGGGGAGCACGATTTCGGGGTCCCGGGTAGCCCGGGTGGGGACCGTGGTGGGTCGGGTTCCGTGGGGCGCGGCGGGGATCCGCTGGCCGAGCTCGTCGCGCGGCTGCGTGAGGTCGGGCTGGACCCGGACGTACCGCAGTTGTGCGACGCGCTCTGGCTGGCGCGGTGGACCCGGCCGGTGCAGGACCCGGAGCCGGAGGGGCCGTCCGTCCGGGCCGGCGGGCGCCCGGCACCACGGCTCGCCGGGTCGCACGGCCGGGGCGCGGACGCGCGGGCGGATGAGCGGACCGAGCGGCCGCCGCGGCCGCCGCAGGACGTGGGGGCCGACGGGCGGGTGAGCCTGTACCCGGTGCCGCAGGACGGAGCGTCGCGGGCCCGTGGCGCGGGACGGGCCGCCGCGCTGCCGGTGGGCGTACCCGCCGCCCCGGTGCTGCCCGCGCCGCTCGAACTCCAGCGTGCCTTACGGCGGTTGCAGCGCTACCGGAGCCCGGCGCCGCCCTTGCGGATGAGGCTCGACGAGACGGCGACCGCGGAGCGCAGCGCACAGGCCGGCGGCCTGATCCTGCCCGTCCACCGGGCCGTCACCCGGGGCGACGCCCGGCTGCAACTGGTCATGGACGCCTCGTCCTCGATGCGCGTGTGGGACCGGCTGTTCATCGAACTCCAGCAGGTCTTCGGCCAGTTGGGCGCCTTCTCCGACATCCAGGTCAGTCACCTGCACCAGGGGCCGGACGGGGAGCCGGCCGTCAGCCGCAGCCCCGACGCCTACGCGGCGCCGCTGCACTCCGCGGACCGGCTCAGCGACCCCACCGGCCGCCGGATCGTCCTGTTCGTCAGCGACTGCGCGGGTCCCCTGTGGCACAGCGGTCACGCGCACCGGCTGCTGCACCAACTCTCCCGGCAGGGCCCGGTCGCGGTGCTCCAGCCGCTGCCGCAACGCCTGTGGAACCGCACCCGGCTCCCCGTGCTCTTCTGCCGGTTGAGCCGTGGCGAGACGCTGGGCGGAGCGGCCGCACTGCGCGTACGCACCCCCGCGGGTGTCCCGGCGGAGGCGCGCCGGGGCGCGCTGCCGGTGCCGGTGCTGCCACCCGAGCCGGTGGCCCTCGGCGCCTGGGCCCGGCTGTTGTCCGGCGGCGGGCCGGTCCCGGGGGCCGTGGGCTGGGTGCGCGCGGACCAGCCGCCCGCGCCGGCAGCGCGCGCGGACCGGCGGCGCACGCCCTTCGAACGGGTCAGCCGGTTCAGCTCCAGCGCCTCCCCGGCCGCCGGACGGCTCGCCGTCTACCTGGCCGCCGCGCCCCTGTGCCTGCCGGTGATGCAGCTCGTCCAGCGCACGATGCTGCCCGACTCGGGTCCGGCCGAACTCGCCGAGGTGCTCGTCGGCGGCCTCGTCACGCGCGCGTCGGAGGAGTACGCCGACGGCGGCGCCCAGTGGTACCGCATCGAGCCCGACGTCCGTGACGCCCTGCTGTCCCGGCTGGGCCGCGACGAGGCCATGCTGGTGCTCAAGCACTGCTCGGAGTACATCGAGCAGCGCTTCGGCAAGGGCGGCCCCAACTTCCCGGCCCTCGCCCTGGCGCAGCTCGGCGACGGCGACACGGGCCGGTCGTCCGCGTCCACCACCCACCGCACGGGTCACGACCACGGCGGTCACAGGAACCACGGGGACCACGGCGACCACGGGGACAACGGCGGCAACGGCGACGAAGCCCCCGTGCCGCAGCCCTTCGCGGAGGTCGCGGCCCGCGTCCTGCGGCGGTTCATGCCGCTGCCCGAGCAGTTCGAGACCTACGGCGGCCGGACCGGCCAGGGGCCCACCGCGGACCGGCCGACGCACCAGGCGGTCCGCAGGGCGCGGGCACTGATCGAACGCTTCGACAGCGAGGGCATGATCCAGGACGTCATCGACGCGGTGCAGCTGCTGCGCGGCGCCACCGAGCGCGAGCGGGCGGCCGCGGACCCCGAGCTGTGGGCCGAGTACGCGCACTGCACGCTGCGCCTGTGGGAGGTGCAGGGCGGCGACGACCTGCTCCAGAAGGCCGAGGCGGCCGCGGAACGGGCGACCGCGCACCCGGGCCGGCTGCGCGAACGGGCCGTGCTGGCCCGGGTGCTGCACGCGGCCGCGACCGACCGCAGGCGGCGCGGCGACCGGACCGGCGCCCTGGACCTGCTGCGCCGCGCCGACCGCGAGTACGCCGTCGCCTGCGCGGCACCCGGACTCGACGAGAACCAGGCGCTGAAGCTCACCCTGGAACGGGTGCGCGCCCTGGAGGCACAGTGGCGGCTCGGCGGGGACAGCGCGCTGCTCCAGGGCGCCGTCGGCATGCTGGAGGCCTTCGCCGACGTCTGGCCCGACCGGCGCCGGCGCCCGCCCGAACTCCCCCTGGAACACGGCCGGATCCTGCTGCGGCTCTCCGGCGCCACCGCAGACCCCGTCCAGGCCCGCCTCTACGCCGAGCAGGGCGCGCAGTCGCTGCGCAACGCCCTGGACACCGGCGCGGAGCCGTACACCGCCGAGTCGGCACGCGCGCGTGTGCGCATCCTGCTCGACCTGGTCGACGCGCTGCTCCAGGCGGGCGGCCCCCTGGACGACGCCCAGGCCCGGGTCGACGAGGCCCTCGCACTGGTGCGCGACCAGGGCCGGCGGGCGTCCTTGCTGGCGCGGGCCGGGCGCATCGCCGTGGCCCGTTACGCCGAGTCGGGCGAACCGGCGGAGCTGGAGGCGGCCGCGGACCGCTTCGGCGAGGCCGCCCAGCGGATGTCCCGGGACGCGCCCGCGCACGCCGACGTCCTCGCCGAGTGGGGCGAGGCGCTGTTGCGGCTGGCCGGGCTCCAGTCCGGGGTGCGGGCGCGGGACGCGTTGTCCCGGGCGATCCGAGTACTGCGGGACTGCCGGATGGAGACCCCGGCGGGCAGCCGTCAGGTCGCCCACCGGCTGCTGCTGCTCGGCCGCGCGCTGATGCTGCGCTACCGGGCCCGCGGGGACCGGGTCGACCTGCGCGAGGCCGAGCACCTTTTCGGCCTCGCGGCGGCGGACGCGGAGGACCCCCTGCTCGCCGCCCGTTGCCGCCTGGAACTCGGCCAGGTCCAGTTCGAGGCCTACCGCAGCCTGCGCCGTCCGGCCCGCCTGGACCTCGCGGTCGACGCCTTCCGCGACGCGGCGGAGTCCGCCCGGGAGGCGGAGAGCGTGGCCGAAACGGACCGCCGACGGCAGGAGGCCGTCCGCACGGGTGCGCAAGCACACCACTGGCGGGGTATGTCCTACGAGGCGGCCGCTCGTCCGAGGGCTGCCCGGGAGGCCTATCGTGCCGCCCGCGCGGAGTGGTCGCGGCTCCCCGAGGGCAGCCTGGTCGCCGACGGCCCCACGGCCGCGGAGACGGCCGAGCGGCTGGCCGCACTGGAGCGCGCGACGTGACCGGGGCGAACCGGGAGGGGTGGGGAACGGGATGGACGGACACGTCGAACCGGCAGACCGCGCGGGGCCGACAGAGGATCCGTCGTCGGACCTGTCGGGCCCCTCGGACCTGACGGATCTGCCGGACCTGACGGATCTGCCGGACCTGACACGGCTGAGCCTGGCCGAACTGGGCACGGTGCAGCATCCGCTGCTCAAGGAGGTGCTGGCGGATCTGCGCGAGCGGGCCCGGCGGCCGAGCGAGATGCTCTGGGGCTGGAACAGCTCGTTCTGAGCAGCCCGGCCCGAACAGCCGCGAGCCCGGGCCGCCGCACGCGGAGGCCCCGTCGCCACATGGCTTTCGGTCTTCTCGTCCACCGAATCGGCCAGCGTGGGCCGCCGCGCGTTTGCGGGGCGCTCGGTCACGGGAAACGGTTCCAGTGCGAGAGGGGTCGTGGCACGGGCATACGACAGGGGGTGCTGAGGTGTCCGAACAGCCCGCGCCCTTCCGGCAGTTCATCGTCAAGGTGCACGGCCGCTGCAATCTCGCGTGCCGGTACTGCTACCTCTACGAGGGTCCCGACGACACCTGGCGCGACCGCCCCGCCGCGGCGCTCCCCGAGGTGCTGGACCGCACCGCCGCTCGCATCGCCGAGCACGCGCGCACGCACGGCCTGAAGGCGCTCTCGGTGATCCTGCACGGCGGCGAGCCGCTGCTGGCGGGCGCCGACACGCTCGGCCGGTTCACCGCTCTGGTCCGTGACCGCGCCCCGAGGGGCTGCGCCGTCCGCGCCGTCGTCCAGACGAACGCCACCCTGCTGACCGAGGAGAACCTGACGACCCTGGCCCGGCACCGGATCGGCGTCGGCATCAGCCTCGACGGCGGCCGCGCCGCCCACAACACCCGACGCGTCGACCACGCCGGACGCCCCTCCTGGCCCGCGGCCTCCCGTGGAGCACGCCTGGTGGCCGACCGATTCCCGCAGTCGTACGCCGGCGTCCTCACGGTCGTCGACCTCGACCGGGACCCGGTGGAGACGTACGAGTCCCTGCTCGCCCTGCGCCCGCCGGCTCTGGACCTGCTGCTGCCGCACGGGAACTGGTCGGCCCCACCGCCCCACGGGGGCGGCACGGGGACGGCGTACGGCGACTGGCTGTGCGCCGTCTTCGACCGCTGGTGGAAGGCCGGACGGCGGGAGACGCGGGTGCGGCTGTTCGAGGAGTGCATCTCGCTGCTGCTGGGCCTGCCGGCGGTCACGGAGGCCCTGGGGCTGGAGCCCTTCGACGCCGTGGTGGTCGAGACGGACGGATCGATCGAGCAGGTGGACGCCCTCAAGTCGGCCTACCGGGGCGCGGCGAGCACCGGCCTGGACGTCTTCGACAACAGCTTCGACGAGGCGCTGCGGCACCCGGGGGTGGCCGCCCGACAGGCGGGCGTGGAGGCTCTCGCCGACCGGTGCCGCGCCTGTCCGCTGCTCGCGGTCTGCGGAGGCGGTCACTACGCCCACCGGTACCGGGCGGGACACGGCTTCCGCAATCCCTCCGTGTACTGCGCCGACCTCCAGCGTTTCATCCGTCATGTGGCCGCCCGGCTCGCGGACGCCGCCGTGGTCCCGTCCGCACCCGAAGGGGGCGCCCCGTGATCCTCCCGGCGGTCTGGGACCGGGCTCTCACCGAACTCGGCCGGTCCGAGGGCGGCGCCGACACGCTCGCCCTCCTCGTCCGGGATCAGGACACGCGACGGCTGCTCCTGCTGCGGGCCGTGCTCGACGCGGCCCAGGCGGCGGACGCGGCCGTCTGCCCGCCCGCCGAGAAGTCGCGGCTGCGGGACGACTGGGCACTGCTCTCGGAGGCCGACCGCGCCGGACGGGCCGACCGGGCTCGCGGACCCGCCGGCGGTGTCGCCGCCTCCTCCGCCCGCGCGCGGCTGCTGTACCCGCTCACCGGGCCCTGGGCGCTGACCTGTCTGCGCGGCCTGGACCCGGTGGAGCGACCGCCCGCACCGGAGGACGCCCGCGAACTCCGGCGCGCGCTGGCACACTTCAGCGCCCTCGCCGCCACGGCCGCCGCACGCGCCGGCATCCCCTTCACCACCGAGCTGACGGCCCACGACGGAGTGCTCCACCTTCCCTCCCTCGGGACCCTGCACACGGCCACCGCCGGCGACACGGCGGTCCGGGCGGTCCACGCGCGGAACCGGCTGACGCTCCGTCGGCCCGACGCGCCGGACGTCACCGTGTTCCTGGAGCACGGCTTCGGCGCCTGGTCCGGCGCGCTCTCCTGGACGTCGGCCCACGCGCTGCCGGGACTGGTGCCGGGGGCCCCGCCCATGCCCCTGGACGATCTCGCCCCCTACCGCTCGGTGCGGGACGATCCCCGTCACCGAGCCCTGAGCGCGCCGACGACGCTGGACGACCCGGAGCGCAAGCGGTGGCTGCAGGCGTGGTCGGGCACGGCCGCCGCCCTGCGCACGGGCGGCGAACGCCGGGTGACGGAGGCACAGGCGCTGCTGCGCTGCCTCGTCCCCCTGGAGATGCCGCCGGACGCGGAGGGGCCGGGGGAGAGCGACGGCGGCTGCAGCGCGACGCGGCGCGACGCGTTCGGCGCACTGCTGTGCAGCACCCCGCCCTCGCCGGTGGCCTTCGCGGCGACGCTCGTCCACGAACTGCAACACGCGAAGCTGGCGGCGCTGAGCGATCTGACGACGCTCCATCAGGCCGGTTCCGAAGCCCGCTACTTCGCGCCCTGGCGGCCGGACCCACGCCCGTTCGACGGTCTGCTGCAGGGCGCCTACGCGCATCTGGGGCTCGCGGACTTCTTCCAGCGCCGCGCGCTCACCGCGGATCCCGCCCACCGGGAGTCGGCCTGGGCCCAGCACGCCCGCTACCGCGCCCAGGTCGGCGCGACCCTGCCCGCGCTCGTCGGCTCGCCCCGGCTCACCGTCCGGGGACGGCGGTTCGTCGACTCCATGGCCGCGGCCTACGAGAACATGTCCGAGCACCCCGCCCCCCGGGGCCACACCGCCCGGGCCCAGGCGTATCTGAAGGCCGCGCGCATGCTGTGGACGCGGCGTCAGACTCCGTCCACGCCACGGCTGAATGAGTGAAGATACCCGCGTCGAGCCGTCCACTGCGGAAAGATCGTCGCGCCGAGGTGTCGTTCGCGGGCCCGCCGTACTTACCAGCGATGCGCCGAGGTTCTAGGATTTTGTGGACTACGCGCTGGAGGCCGCTGCATGTCTGGAGCTCGTACGCCGGTCACGACGACCGTGGGGGAGGCGGCCGAACAGACCGTCACGATCAGCTTCGCCGGGTTCAACCGCGCCTGGGCGGCCTGGGTCGGCGACCGGCTGGAGCGCCGGGGACTGCGCGTGGTCTTCCAGAGGTGGGACGCCCCGGCGGAGATTCCACTCGTCGACCTGCTGCGTCATCTCATGATGGCCGAGGGCCGGATCCTCGTCGTGGTCAGCGAGTGGTACTTCCAGATGGGGCCGCGCAGCCGCGAGGAGTGGAACGCCGCCCTGAGCGAGGTGGTGGCCCCGGACCCCGCACGTTTCGCGGCCGTCTCCGTCACCACGGCGTCCCTGCCCACAGCGGCCGCCGTGCTGGCGCCGGTCGAACTGATCAACGTCGGAGCCGACGAGGCCGAGCGGCGACTGCTGGAGCGCCTCGGGCTGACGTCCGCGCCGCGGCCCGAGGAAGCGACGGTCGAGCGGCGTTCACCGCGATTCCCGGCGTCCATGCCCGAGGTGTGGGGCGGGGTCCCGCGCCGCAACACCCGATTCACCGGCCGCGAGCCGCTCCTCAACGACGCCTACCACCAGCTGCAGGGCGCCGCGCCGGGCGCGGGCGTGGTGACGTTCCACGGAATGTCCGGGGTGGGCAAGACCCAGCTGGCGGCCGAATACGTCTACCGCTTCGGGTCCGAGTACGACGTCGTGTGGTGGGTCAACGCCGAGAAGCGGGTCACCTACCGACGGCTGCTGGCCGAACTCGCCCCCAAACTGGGCCTGCGGACCGGCCAGGAGTACGGCGAACGGCTGCGCGCGGTGAGGGACTCGCTGCGCCGGGGCGACCCGTACGCCCGATGGCTGCTGATCCTGGACGGCGCCGACGAGCCCGACCAGATCTGGGACCTCGTGCCCACGGGCCCCGGCCACGTGATCATCACCTCGCGCAACCCCGAGTGGAGCGAGCACAACAGCATGCTCCTGGAGGTGCCGGTGTACGCGCGAGACGAGTCGGTGGCGTTCATCCGCCGCCGCGCGCCGCGTCTCAGCGAGCCGGAGGCGGACCAGCTCGCGGACGCCCTGGAGGACCTGCCGCTGCTGCTGGACCAGACCGCGGGCTGGCTCAACGACTCCGACCTGTCGGTCCAGCAGTACATCGGACTGCTGGAGGGCGGCATCGACCAGGACGTCGTCAAGGTCTCGGCGGACTTCCCGCTCGCCTTCCAGACCGCCTGGTCGATACTGCTGAACAAGCTCCGCGAGACCGTGCCCGAGTCCGTCGACCTCCTCAGGCTCTGCACCTTCTTCGCCCCCGGCTTCATCCCGGTACGCCTCCTCAAGGAGATGCCGAGCGGCGACCTGCCCGAACAGATCGCCGGCCTGCTCAACGACCCGCTGCTGTGGAACAAGGCGATCAGCCAGCTGCGCCAGTACTCCGTGGTCCGCCTGGAGTCCCACGAGACCCTCGGCGACGAGGCTGCCTCCTCCGGAGAGTCCCTCTACCTGCACCGCATGGTCCACCAGATCGTCCAGAAGGACATGCCGGACGCGGACCGGGCCGAGTTCATCGACGTCGTACGACGGGCCCTCGCCGCGGCGGACCCACGCCGGCCCACCGACACCCGCCTGTGGCAGCGGTACGCCGACCTGGTGCCCCACCTGAAGTACGCGGACGTCCTCAACAGCCGGGACCCGGCCGTACAGGGCATGGTCCTCAACTGCCTGCGCTACATGTACTTCTCCGGCGAGTACGTGGCCGGCAGCAAGCTCGGCGAACGTGCCATGGAGGCCTGGCGCTCGCTGCTCGGCGAGAGCCACCCCAGGATCTGGGAGCTGACGTTCCACTACGTCAACGTGCTGCGCGCCGGCGGCGAGTACGCGCGCACCGAGGTCCTCAACCGCGCGGCCGTCGAACAGCTCCGGGAGGAGCGGGGACCGCAGGACCTGGAACATCTGCGCTTCGCCAGCGGCCTCGCCGCCGACCTGCGCGGCCTGGGCCGCTACGACGAGG
The DNA here is from genome assembly GCF_044741545.1 of Streptomyces sp. NPDC088157. Taxonomy (NCBI): domain Bacteria; kingdom Bacillati; phylum Actinomycetota; class Actinomycetes; order Kitasatosporales; family Streptomycetaceae; genus Streptomyces; species Streptomyces sp. NPDC088157. The sequence continues at coordinate 514,688 of NZ_JBIUSU010000002.1, read as the reverse complement.
CCCTCGAACTGTCCCGGTGGACCCAGGCGGCCTACCACGAGCTTCTCGGCGAACAGGACTCGCGCACCCTCAACGCACGCAACAACGTGGCCGTCTCGCTGCGCCTGCTCGGCGTCTACCAGGAGGCGCTGAACATCGACCGGCAGGTCATGGAGGCGCGGCGGCTGGTCCTGAAGGGGCGTCACCCGTGGACGCTCGACTCCCAGATCTCCTACTCCATCGACCTGCGGCTGCTGGGCCGCTACACCGAGGCCGAATCGATCCAGGCCCAGAGCGTCCGCGACAACGCGATCGTGATGGGGGACAGCAACCCGCAGACCCTGAAGGCCGAGTACAACCTCGCGCTGTGCCACTACCGCAACGGCGAGCGCGCCAGGGCCGGCGAACTCTTCAGCACCGTCCTGGAGAACGGTGAGCGGGTGATGGGCGAGACCCACCCGTGGACCCTCATGTTCGCCTGCGCCCAGAGCTGCTTCGCTCGGGAGCACGGCGACATCGACCGGGCCCGGGAACTCAGCGAGGCCGTCGTCGCGCGCTACGAGATCATGCTCGCCGACGCGCACCCCTTCGTCGCGGGCGCCCGCGCCAACCAGGCCCTCATCCTGCGCAACGTGGGTGAACGGGAGCACGCCCACGTCCTCATCGAGCAGGCGCTGGCCGCCATGACGGAGGCGGTCGGGGAGAGCCACCCCTGGGCCCTGGGCTGCGCCCTCAACGCCTCCGCGCTGCGCAACCTCGTCGGGGACACCGAGAGCGCGGCGGAGCTCAGCAGGGACACCGTGACCCGGGCCGCCGAGTCGCTCGGCCGCACCCACCCGCTGACCCTGTCGGCCCGCATCGCGCACGCGGCCGACCTGCGTGGGCTGCGGGACCGCCGACAGGCGGAGAAGGTCGAGCAGGAGGCGTTGTCGGACCTGGAGGCGACGCTCGGCAAGCAGCACGTCCACACGGTGTCGGCCCGCTCCCGCAACCGCCCGTTCTGGGACTTCGAGCCCCAGACGTCCTGACCCGGACGAACGCGGAAGGGCCCGCCGCCGGAAACCTCCGGAAGCGGGCCCTTCGCCGTCGTACGGGCTGTCGAGGGTCAAAGGCTCAGGCCTCGAACACCTCACGCACCAGCTGCTCCTGCTCCGCCTGGTGGCGCTTGGCGGAACCGACCGCCGGCGACGAGCCGTGCGGGCGCGAGATGCGGCGCAGGCGTTCACCGTGCGGGATGTCGGCGCCGACCGCCAGGTCCAGGTGGTCGATCAGGTTCAGGGCGATGAACGGCCAGGCACCCTGGTTGGCCGGCTCCTCCTGGACCCACAGGTACTTCTCGGCGTTCGGGTACTTGTTGACCTCGGCCTGGACCTCGGCACCCGGCAGCGGGTACAGCCGCTCGAGGCGGATGATCGCCGTGTCCGTGACCCCGCGCTTCTGCCGCTCGGCCTCGAGGTCGTAGTAGACCTTGCCGGAGCAGAAGACGACCTTCTTGACCGCGTTCGGCTGCACCGAGGTGTCGCCGATGACCGGGCGGAACTGCCCGTTCGTGAACTCCTCCGCCTTCGACGCGGCGGCCTTGAGGCGCAGCATCGACTTCGGGGTGAAGACGACCAGCGGCTTGTGGTGCGGGTTGTGCACCTGCCACCGCAGGAGGTGGAAGTAGTTCGACGGGAGCGTGGGCATGGCCACCGTCATGTTGTTCTGGGCGCAGAGCTGGAGGAAGCGCTCGACGCGGGCCGAGGAGTGGTCCGGGCCCTGGCCCTCGTAGCCGTGGGGGAGCAGGAGCGTGACGCCGCTCGTCTGGCCCCACTTCTGCTCCGCCGCCGAGATGTACTCGTCGACGATCGTCTGCGCGCCGTTGACGAAGTCGCCGAACTGCGCCTCCCACAGCACGAGCGCGTCGGGCCGGGCCAGCGAGTAGCCGTACTCGAAGCCCATGACCGCGTACTCGGACAGCAGGGAGTTGTAGACGTTGTAGCGCGCCTGCTCCTCGGCGAGGTACTGGAGCGGGGTGTGCTCCTCACCCGTCTCGCGGTCGATGAGGACCGCGTGGCGCTGGCCGAAGGTGCCTCGCTGGGAGTCCTGGCCGGACAGCCGGACCGGGGTGCCCTCGAGGAGGAGGGAGCCCACGGCCAGCGTTTCGCCCATGCCCCAGTCGATCGTGCCGTCCTCGACCATCGACGCCCGGCGCTGGAGCTGCGGCAGCAGACGCGGGTGGACGTGGAAGTAGTCGGGGATGTTGACCTGCGACTCGGCGATCCGCTTCACGACCTCCGTGGAGATCGCGGTGTTCACGGCGACCGGGAACTCCGCCTGCGGGTCGGACTCCGAGCCCGTGTTCGGCTGGGCGGTGACGGCCTCACGGACCTCCGTGAAGACCTTCTCCAGCTGGCCCTGGTAGTCCTGGAGCGCCTGCTCCGCCTCTTCCAGGGTGATGTCGCCGCGGCCGATCAGGGACTCGGTGTACAGCTTGCGCACCGAGCGCTTCTTGTCGATCAGGTCGTACATCAGCGGCTGGGTGAAGGCCGGGTTGTCCGACTCGTTGTGACCGCGGCGGCGGTAGCAGATGAGGTCGATCACCACGTCCTTGTTGAACGCCTGACGGAACTCGAAGGCCAGCCGGGCCACCCGGACCACGGCCTCCGGGTCGTCGCCGTTCACGTGGAAGATCGGCGCCTCGATCATGCGGGCCACGTCGGTGGCGTACATCGAGGAACGCGACGACTCGGGAGCCGCCGTGAAGCCGACCTGGTTGTTGATGACGATGTGGACCGTGCCGCCGGTGCGGTAGCCGCGCAGCTGCGACATGTTGAGCGTCTCGGCCACCACGCCCTGGCCCGCGAAGGCCGCGTCACCGTGCAGGGCGACCGGCAGGACCGTGAAGTCCGTGCCGCCCTTGTTGATGATGTCCTGCTTGGCGCGGGCGATGCCCTCGATGACCGGGTCGACCGTCTCCAGGTGGGACGGGTTCGCGGCCAGCGAGACCTTGATCTGCTCGCCGTCCAGGCCGGTGAAGGTGCCCTCGGCGCCCAGGTGGTACTTCACGTCGCCGGAGCCGTGCATCGACTTCGGGTCGAGGTTGCCCTCGAACTCGCGGAAGATCTGCGCGTACGACTTGCCGACGATGTTCGCGAGGACGTTGAGGCGGCCGCGGTGGGCCATGCCGATGACGACCTCGTCCAGACGCGACTCGGCGGCGCTGTCGATGACCGCGTCGAGCAGCGGGATGACGGACTCGCCGCCCTCCAGGGAGAAGCGCTTCTGGCCGACGTACTTGGTCTGCAGGAAGGTCTCGAAGGCCTCCGCCGCGTTCAGCCGGCGCAGGATGCGCAGCTGCTCCTCGCGCTCCGGCTTGCTGTGCGCGCGCTCGATGCGGTCCTGGATCCAGCGGCGCTGCTTCGGGTCCTGGATGTGCATGAACTCGACGCCGGTGGTGCGGCAGTACGAGTCGCGCAGCACGCCGAGGATGTCGCGCAGCTTCATCAGGGACTTGCCCGCGAAGCCGCCGACCGCGAACTCGCGCTCCAGGTCCCACAGGGTGAGGCCGTGCTCGGTGATGTCCAGGTCGGGGTGCTTGCGCTGGCGGTACTCCAGCGGGTCGGTGTCGGCCATGACGTGGCCGCGGACCCGGTAGGAGTGGATCAGCTCGAAGACCCGCGCGGCCTTGGTGACGTCGTCGTCGTGGCTGGCGTCGATGTCCTTGAGCCAGCGGACCGGCTCGTAGGGGATGCGCAGCGCCTCGAAGATCTCGTCGTAGAAGCCGTTCTCCCCGAGGAGGGCGTTGGCGACGACGCGGAGGAACTCGCCGGAGGCGGCGCCCTGGATGACCCGGTGGTCGTAGGTCGACGTGAGCGTCATGACCTTCGAGATGCCGAGCTTGTTCAGGGTGTCCTGGGAGGTGCCCTGGAACTCCGCCGGGTAGTCCATCGAGCCGACGCCCATGATGACCGACTGGCCGGGCATCAGACGCGGGACCGAGTGGACGGTGCCGAGACCGCCGGGGTTGGTCAGCGAGACCGTGACACCGGTGAAGTCGTCCATCGTCAGCTTGCCGTCACGGGCGCGGCGGACGATGTCCTCGTAGGCCTGCCAGAACTCGAAGAAGTTCAGCGTCTCGGCCTTCTTGATGCCGGCCACGACGAGCTGGCGGTCGCCGTTGGGCTTCACCAGGTCGATGGCCAGGCCGAAGTTGACGTGCGGCGGCTTGACGAGGGTGGGCTTCCCGTCCTTCTCCGCGTAGTGCCAGTTCATCGACGGCATGGCCTTGATGGCCTGCACCATCGCGAAGCCGATCAGGTGCGTGAAGGAGATCTTCCCGCCCCGGGCGCGCTTGAGGTGGTTGTTGATGACGATGCGGTTGTCGAACAGCAGCTTCACCGGGACCGCGCGCACGGACGTGGCCGTGGGCAGCTCCAGCGAGGCGTTCATGTTCTTGGCGACCGCGGCGGCCGGGCCGCGCAGCGTCACGAACTCGGGCCCCTCGGCGGGCGTGGCCGCGGCGGGCGCGGGCTTCGCGGCGGCCGGCCTGGCGGCCGGGGCCGCCTTCACCGGAGCCGGAGCGGCCGCCGCGGGCCTCGGGGCCGCGGCCGGCGCGGGGGCCGGAGCGGCGGGAGCCGGGGCGGCGGGTGCCGGAGCAGTGGGTGCCGCCTGGGCCGGGGCGGCCGGGGCGGCGGGCGCCGGGGGTGCGCTGGTGGTCGCTGCGGCCCCCGCGGCCGCAGTACCCGCCGGAGTCGAGGGCGTGGCAGCCCCCGGCTTGTAATCGGCGAAGAAGTCCCACCAGGCACGGTCTACCGAGTTCGGGTCCTGGAGGTACTGCTGATAGATCTCGTCGACGAGCCACTCGTTCGGTCCGAACGCGGCCGCGGGATTCTTGCCCGCTTGGTCTGCGTCGGTCGAGATGCTCGATGCGTTACTGGGGGACTGTGGCGACACGGCGGCAACCGCCCTCTTCCGCTTCACAAGGTGATGGACAGCGGGAATAAAGGCTACGCCCCCTGGAGGGTGAAGGTCAGACCGGGCCCGCGCATCGTCGTGTAAGTCACATCGGAAAGCGTGTTTCGCGGCTGTAAATGGCGGGAAACAAGCGCGGTTGTGCGTCAAAAGGGTGTGCTGATGCCCGGTCGCGCACGCCGAGCGTGCGGACCCGTGCCGACCTGGAACGGTCCGCTGCCTGATCACACGTGTCCGGCTGCGCGGACGTCGGTGGATCTTGTGGCTCCGGTTCGAACTTTACGTCAACTTGGGACGGAGGACTCTCCCGGAAGAGTGACAAGAATCCGGCAGCCCCGCTCGGATTCGGCCACACCGATCCGGCCGCCGTGAAGATCGACCGCCCACCGGGCGATCGCCAGACCCAGCCCGGTACCGCCGTCGCTGCCCGGACCGTGCGGCCGGCGGACGGCCCCGCGGTTGAACCGCTCGAACACGCGGCGCCACTCCGAGCGCGGAATGCCGGGCCCCTCGTCCAGGACCTCGATCTCCAGCGACTCCGGGAGGGAGCCGCGCCGCGCCTTCACCGTCACCCGTCCGTGCGGCGGACTGTGCTTGACCGCGTTGTCGATCAGGTTCGCGACGACCTGGTGGATGCGCTCCGGGTCCGCGTGCGCGGTCAGCTCGGGCGGGCACACGTCCAGGTGCAGATGGACGTCCGTGCGCGTGTGGCTGCCGCCCGAGCCCATCGTGGCGCGCGCCGAGGCGACCATGTTGGCCTCCTTCAGCACCCCGGACAGGTACGGCCACACCTCGAAGCGCCGTGTGCGCAGCGGGACGACGCCGTTGTCGAGGCGGGACAGGTCCAGCAGCGTCTCCACCAGCCGCCCGAGCCGCTCCGTCTGCTTCAGGGCGGTGCGCATCGTCTCGGTGTCCGCCTCGGCGATCCCGTCGACGACGTTCTCCAGGACGGCGCGCAGGCCGGCGATGGGCGTGCGCAGCTCGTGCGAGACGTTGGCCACCAGCTCCTTGCGCTGCCGGTCCTGCGCCTCCAGCTCGTCCGCCATGACGTTGATCGTCTGGGCCAGGTCGCCCAGTTCGTCGCCGCGGTTCTCGCTCACCCGGCGGGTGTAGTCGCCGTGCGAGATGGACCGGGCCACCGTGTTCATCTCGTCCAGCGGCGCGGTGAGGGAATGCGCCACGAACTGCGTGATCAGCAGTGTGGCGATCATCGAGAAGACCGTGATGAAGCGGAGCTCCGTCTTGGTGTGCACCGCGATCATCGACAGACCGGTGGTGATCAGCACCGAGATGACGACCAGCGCACCCAGCTTGGTCTTGATCGAGAACGGGCGCACGCGACCCCAGGGCTCCCCGGGGCTTCTCGGTCCGTCCGGCCCTGAGCTCATGGCGTCGGGGTCTCCAGCGCGTAGCCCACACCGTGCACCGTGCGGATCCGCTCGGCGCCGATCTTCCGCCGGAGCGCCTTGATGTGGCTGTCGACGGTACGGGTGCCGGAGGCGTCCGCCCAGTCCCAGACCTCCGCGAGGAGCTGCTCACGGGAGAGCACCGCGCGCGGGGTGTTCGCCAGGCAGACCAGCAGGTCGAACTCGGTGGGCGTGAGGTGCACGTCCTCCGAGCGCACCCGGACCCGGCGCTGCGCGTGGTCGATCTCCAGCTCGCCGAGCCGCAGGATCCCGCTGCGCGGCGTGGTCGCCGCGATCGCGGCCCGTTCCACCCGGCGCAGCAGCACGTGCACACGCGCCGCCAGCTCCCGCATCGAGAACGGCTTGGTCATGTAGTCGTCGGCGCCCACGCCGAGCCCGACCAGCATGTCGGTCTCGTCGTCGCGCGCGGTGAGCATCATGACCGGCACCGGGCGGGAGGCCTGCACACGGCGGCAGACCTCCAGGCCGTCGAAGCCGGGCAGCATGATGTCGAGGATCAGCAGGTCGGGCTGCCAGGCCTCTGCCGTGTCGACGGCCGCCGGGCCGTCGCCCGCCGTTTGCACGAGGAATCCCTCGGCGCGCAGGCGGGCCGCGATGGCGTCCACGATCGTCGGGTCGTCCTCGACCACCAGGACGCGCCGCTGCGCTCCCGGAGTCGCCGTCGCCGCGGTGTTGTGTGCGGTGTGTGTCTGCTCCATCGCCCGCCCCTGAGTGTGCTTTCCGGAACCAGTGGGGTGATCCCATGTCTGCGCATGACTGCGGTTGACGCGTAAATGATCGGCGTCAGGGGTGCAGCGTACGGGGAGTCACCACGGCTTTGCTATCCAGGTCGGACGGCGAGATGCACGACGTCCGGCACTCCTCGGGCAACCGGGATCTCTTCGGTACGCACCTGTTGGAACCCGGCATTCCCCATGGTTCCCTCGAATTCCGGAGAGGGGCGGGCAGACCACACGGCCAGTACCCCACCGGGTCTCAACACCCGTGCGCAGCATGCGAGTCCGGCCTCGGAGTAGAGGCTGTCGTTGCCCTCGGTGACGGTCCAGTCGGGCCCGTTGTCGATGTCGAGGCATACCGCGTCGAATGTGTCGCATGTCTCATTGACGTAGTCGAGCAGATCAGCTTCGACGATCCTCGACCGCGGATCGGCGAGAGCGTCGCCGGAGAGCGCGGCCAGCGGGCCGTCGAGATGCCAGTCGATGACGGCGCGCTCGCGCTCCACGACGGTGACACCGCCCCAGCGGGGATCGGCGGCGGCGTGGGCGAGGGAGAAGCCGACTCCGAGTCCGCCGATCAGCAGATCGGGCGAGGGGCGGTCGGCCAGCGCGGCCAGCGCGGCGTCGACCAGCAGCCGTTCGGAACGGCCGTCCGAGGTGTCCATCAGGAAGCAGCCGTTGGCGATGATCTGGAGCAACTCCCCGTGCCGGCGCAGGACCACCTCGCCGTAGGGGCCCTCGCGACGGTCCAGGACTTCGGGGGCGTCGGGGATGTCGAACGGGATGGGCATCAGCCCATCCTGGCACTTTCCTGGCGGTTCGTTGAGGGAATTCCGTGTGCGGCGGATGCGATTGACGTACGCCTGTTCGGAACGGGTGGGAGGCGCGTTCGGAACTTGTAGGAGTCGGCCAGGAGAAGTCTCAGAGCTTTCTGTGAATCGGCTCAGGCGTGGCGTCGGTCACAGACAGCGGACAGTCGCGGCGCGAAAAGTGAGGTGAAACGGAAGGAGCGCCTCACGGTGGAACGCACGGCCGCACCCACGAGCCCGCCCCCGCCCGACGTCTCCGGGCTGCTGGACGGCATCCCGGCCCAGCACACTCCGTCACGCGCCCGGCCGTCGGCCGAGGCGGCCGCCGCGCCGCTCGCAGAAGCGGCCCCCCGCCGCCGGTACCGGATCCCCGTCCCCTTCACCCTCGCCTACGCGGCGGTCCTCGCCGGCACCTCGTATGCCACCGCGCACGCGGACCCCGCCCTCGTGCACACCCTGCACCAGGGCGCCAGCACGGACGTCGCGCATCTGCTGCGGACACCGGTGCTGGTCCTGGTGGCCAGCGCGCTGTGGGTGGCGGGTGGCTTCGCCTCCCCCTTCACGCTCGGCTTCCTGGTCGTCCTCACGACGCTGGAACGGCGCATCGGCGGAGTCCGTACGGCCGCCGTCTTCCTCCTCGGGCATGTCCTGGCCACCCTCGCGACCGAGGTCCCGGTGGGCCTGGGGGTGCTCGTGGGCCGGCTGCCCGACAGTTCGTTGCACCGCCTCGACTACGGCATCAGCTTCGGCGTCGCCGCGAGCGTCGGCGCCCTGGCGGGTCTGCTCCGGCCGTGGCTGCGCGGGCCGCTCCTCGTCGCCTTCGGCGGGATGCTGCTCCAGGACCTGATCGCCTTCACCGATCCGATGACCAACTGGGGGCATCTGATCGCCCTGGCGATAGGCGTCGCCACCTGGCCGTGGGTCCGCAGCTGGGACCGGGACGGGGGCCGACGACTTACCGGTTGCTGAACGATCGCGCCGGTGGCCGTGGCCAGGGCCAGGGCCGTGGCTGGTGGTGGGCGGACGCCGGTCGTCGGTGACGGAACGCCTGCGGCGGGACGCCGGTTGCCGGTGTCGGGACGCGTATGGCCTGCGGCGTGACGCCGGTTGCCGGTGGCGGGACGCGTATGGCCGGTGGGGGGACGCCGGTCGTCGGTGACGGAACGCCTGCGGCGGGACGCCGGATGCCGGTGGCGGGACGCCGGTTGCCGGGCTGCGGCCACCGGTCGTCGGTCGATGGCCGGCGGTCGTCGTGCGTCAGCCGGCGGTCGTCACCCGTCAGTGGCCGGTCGGGAGTCGTCCTGCCGGTGTCAGTCGTCGAACTGGACCGTGCCGTCCTCGTGCAGGGTCGGGTGGAGCTTCATGGGGCCGTACTCGTCGACGTCCGACGGGCGGGGCGGTTCCGGGCCGTCGGGGCCCAGGCGGACCATCCGCTCGACGCGGCAGATCCGGAACAGGCGGCCCTCCACGCTCGCCTCGTCGGCCCGCCCGGCGGCCCGGAACGCCTCCGCGGCCCGCGCGTACAGGATCTTCTTGCGCTCGTCGAAGCGGTAGAGCATCGCCCAGACGCGGGCCATCCCCTCGTACAGCGAGCGGCGGGCCTCGTGCGGGGTCGCCGCCAGGGACCCGCACGGGGTCCAGCCGGAGTCGTCGCGTTCGGCCACCGAGAAGCCGACGGGCAGCCGCACCACGTCCGGGTGCGTCCGGGCCGCCCATTCGGAGTCCGCGCGCACGTCGGCCGGGAAGCGGGCGCCCGTGTACGTGAAGTCGCGCAGGCCCAGCCGCAGGGCGCCCGCCATCGGGCCGTCGTCCCGGTCGGGGTCCAGGACGTAGCCGACGTCCGGCGACGGGCCGGCGACCGGGTCCTCCCACGACGGGTCGGGGGGCTCGAGGTCGGTGGGCCGGGGCGGCTCCAGACCGTCGTCACCGGTACGGGCGAACTCGTCGCCGCGCACCACCCGGTAGCGCACGCCCAGTGCCTCCACCTCGTCGGCCGGAGCCCGCTCCAGCACGGCCACGGCCGCCAGCAGCTCACGCCGGACGGCCCGGTCGCCCGGGCCGTCCTTCGCCTTGAACCACAGGTACGAGTTCAGTCCGTCCCGGGCCTGCTGGGGCATGCCGTCCACCACCGGCTTCAGCAGCCGCCAGCCGGGCTCGGCGGCGGCCGGGTCGCACGCGGCGATACCGAAGACGGGTCCGCGCAGCGCGATGTGCGGATAACGCCGCGAGGCCTCGACGGCGTCCGCCTCCGTCACCCAGGCGACGGGGTCGTCACGGCGGACCAGGTCGGCGTGGAGGGCGTCGAGACGTCGCTTCCAGTCATCGGTCATAGGCGCATTGTGGTCGGGGCGGCGGGCGACTTAGGGGTGAATGCCGGAAGTGGGCGGGGTACGGGGAGGGGGCGCGAGGGGCGCGCCCCGTCGTGCGACTCCGCAGGGTGCGCCCCCGGGGCCGCCGGACGTCACCCCTGCGTGTCCCCCGTGAACTTCGCGCTGGTCAGCGAGGACTCGACGCGCCAGCCCAAGGACTCGTACAGTGCCCGCCCGTCCGGGGTCGCGCCCAGAACGCCGGTCCTGGCGCCCTGTTCGACCGCCGCGCGGTGGAGCGTCCGCATGACGAGGGCGCCGAGCCCGCGGCGGCGGTGGCCGGGGGAGGTCTCGATCTGGTCGACGACCGCCGTCGCGCCGGTCGGTGCGATCTGCCCGCGCGCGGCGAGGGAGCCGTCCGGGGCGGCGATCATGGTGCGGGTCACGCCGCCGCGCGACCAGGTGCGCGTCCGGTAGCCGTCGGGGGCGCAGCCGGGCGGCGCGTCCGTGAGCGGGGCCGTCATCAGGAAGCCGGGCTCGGGGTCGATCCACCAGCCGGGGCCCAGCCAGGGCCCGGCCACCGCCGGGTCGGCGAACACCTTGAGCCACACACCGGCCCCGGTCACCGAGCCCGCCACCTTTCGGACGACCGGCTCCCGCACGGCGTCGTTCGTCGCGCCCAGCACGTGCCGGCTGACGTGATGGGTTCCCGTTCCCACGTCGATGGTCCAGCCCCACGGCTCGGTCAGGGGCGGCGCCGCCCCGCGCGACACGACCCAGCCGTCCACCCACGCCCGGACGAACCGATCCACAGAGACCCCCTGGTAATAGCCCTTATATGGCTACGACTATTACGCCAACCGTATGCCCGAAGGCCTGCGGGACGACAGTCGTGATCGCCCACAGCGAACGGGGCGCACCATGGGGAACATTCGAGGACTCACGTGCATTGAGTCGGCATAGCTCAACTTGACTGCCGAAGGGGAGATCATGGCATCGACGTCCGCTCCGCTCACTCTGCCCGTGCTGCCTCTCGATGACGAGGTCGTACTCCCCGGCATGGTGGTTCCGCTGGACCTCAACGACACCGACGTACGGGCCGCGGTGGAGGCCGCACAGGCCGCCGCCCGTTCAACGCCCGGCAAGCCCCAGGTACTCCTGGTCCCGCGCATCGACGGGACGTACGCGAGCACCGGTGTGCTCGGCACCGTCGAGCAGGTCGGCCGGCTGGCCGACGGCGACCCGGGCGCGCTGATCCGCGGCCGTGGCCGTGTGCGCATCGGCGCCGGCACCACCGGGCCGGGCGCGGCCCTGTGGGTCGAGGGGACGACGGTCGACCAGAGCGTCCCCGAGCCGCTGCCCGGTCATGTCGCCGAACTCGTCAAGGAGTACAAGGCGCTCGCCACCGCCTGGCTCCGCAAGCGCGACGCCTGGCAGGTCGTCGACCGCGTCCAGGCCATCGACGACGTCTCCACGCTCGCCGACAACTCCGGTTACTCACCGTTCCTGACCACCGCACAGAAGGTGGAGCTCCTGGAGACCGCCGACCCGGTGGCCCGCCTGAAGCTCGCCACCCAGCAGCTGCGCGACCACCTCGCCGAGCAGGACGTGGCCGAGACGATCGCCAAGGACGTCCAGGAGGGCGTCGACAAGCAGCAGCGCGAGTTCCTGCTGCGGCGCCAGCTCGAAGCCGTCCGCAAGGAGCTGCGCGAGCTCAACGGCGAGCAGGAGGGCGAGGAGTCCGACGACTACCGTGCCCGCGTCGAGGCCGCCGACCTGCCCGAGAAGGTCCGCGAGGCCGCCCTCAAGGAGGTCGACAAGCTGGAGCGGTCCAGCGACCAGTCGCCCGAGGGCTCCTGGATCCGCACCTGGCTGGACACCGTCCTCGAACTCCCGTGGAACGAAAGGACCGAGGACCGGTACGACATCCAGGGCGCCCGTGCCGTCCTGGACGCCGAGCACGCCGGGCTGGACGACGTGAAGGAGCGGATCACCGAGTACCTCGCGGTGCGCAAGCGGCGCGGTGAGCGCGGCCTGGGTGTCGTGGGCGGCCGGCGCGGCGGTGCCGTGCTCGCGCTCGTCGGCCCGCCCGGCGTCGGCAAGACCAGCCTCGGCGAGTCCGTCGCCCACGCCATGGGCCGCAAGTTCGTCCGCGTCGCCCTGGGCGGCGTCCGCGACGAGGCCGAGATCCGCGGCCACCGCCGTACCTACGTGGGCGCGCTGCCCGGCCGGATCGTGCGGGCCGTCAAGGAGGCCGGATCGCTCAACCCGGTCGTGCTCCTCGACGAGATCGACAAGGTGGGATCCGACTTCCGGGGCGACCCGGCGGCCGCCCTGCTGGAGGTCCTGGACCCGGCGCAGAACCACACGTTCCGCGACCACTACCTGGAGGTCGAGCTCGACCTGTCGGACGTGGTCTTCCTCGCCACCGCCAACGTGCTCGAAGCCATCCCGGAGGCCCTGCTCGACCGCATGGAGCTGGTCCGCCTCGACGGCTACACCGAGGACGAGAAGGTCGTCATCGCCCGTGACCACCTGCTCCCGCGCCAGCTGGAGCGGGCGGGCCTGGACAAGGACGAGGTGGCCCTCGACGAGAGCGCGCTGCGCAAGCTCGCCGGCGAGTACACCCGTGAGGCGGGGGTGCGCACCCTGGAGCGGTCCATCGCGCGGCTGCTGCGCAAGGTCGCGGCCCAGCACGAACTGGGCGAGCGGGAACTCCCGTTCACCATCGGGGACGAGGATCTGCGCGGTCTGATCGGCCGGCCGCACCACGTGCCCGAGTCCGCCCAGGACCCGTCCGAGCGCCGGACCGCGGTGCCCGGTGTCGCGACCGGTCTCGCGGTCACCGGCGCCGGCGGTGACGTCCTCTTCGTCGAGGCGTCGCTGGCCGACCCGGAGACGGGCGCGGCGGGCCTGACCCTCACCGGTCAGCTCGGCGACGTGATGAAGGAGTCGGCGCAGATCGCGCTCAGCTTCCTGCGCAGCCACGGCGCCGAACTGGAGCTGCCGGTGGGCGACCTGAAGGACCGGGGCGTGCACATCCACTTCCCGGCGGGCGCGGTCCCCAAGGACGGCCCGAGCGCCGGCGTCACCATGACGACGGCCCTCGCGTCCCTGCTGTCCGGCCGGCTCGTCCGCACGGACGTGGCGATGACCGGCGAGGTCTCCCTCACCGGCCGGGTCCTGCCGATCGGCGGTGTGAAGCAGAAGCTGCTCGCCGCGCACCGGGCGGGTGTCACCACGGTGATCATCCCCAAGCGCAACGAGCCCGACCTGGACGACGTCCCGGCGGAGGTGCTGGACAAGCTGGACGTCCACGCCGTCACGGATGTCCGCCAGGTCCTGGAACTGGCGCTCGCGCCCGCCACGAGCGGTGCGGCGCCGGAGGTCCCGGTCGCGGCGTGAGACCGCGCCCCCGGAGGGGGGCGCCGTCCGCGGCGACCGGACGGGGAGGGCCCGGGTCCTGTGACGGAGACCCGGGCCTTCCCCGTGTCCGGTGCGCAGCCGAACCGCCGCCGGGCCGGGCCTGCGAAATACTGAGTGAGCTGCACCGACGGCAGCGACCGGCGAGATCAGGGGTGCTGACGTGCACGAGGACACAGACGGCGGGAAGCCGTCGCGTGGTGTGGAGCAGGGCGACCGGGAGTTCCTGTCCCTGGAGCGGGAGCTCACGGTGCTGCTGCGCCGCGCCCGCGCCAACCAGGGGGAGATGGCCCGCGAGGTCCACCCGGACCTGGAGTCCGCCGCCTACGGGCTCCTCGTCCGGCTGGAGGAGTGCGGCCGTCAGCGCGCCACGGAACTGGCCGGCTACATCGGCGTCGGCAAGGCCACCATGTCCCGCCAGCTGCGCGCGCTGGAGCAGCTCGGCCTGGTCGCCCGTGCGCCGGACCCGGCGGACGGCCGCGCCTGGCTGGTCGACCTCACCGAGGAGGGCCGCACCCGGGTGCGCAGGGTCCGCCAGGCCCGTCGCGAGCGGTACGTCAGCCACTTCTCCGACTGGGACCGCAGAGAGGTCGGGGAACTGGCCCGGCTGCTCGGCCAGCTGAACCGGGGGATGGAGAAGTGATCCGGAGCGGACCCGAGGGGGTCTGACCCGAAGGAGCACCGCCGCGTCCGCGCCCTTCAGAGCTCGACACACACCACCGTCGCGTCGTCGTGCGTCTTCGCCCGGCCCAACAGCGACCGCCCGGCGTGGTCGTCCGCGCGCTCCAGTTCCCGGACCCGCCGCACCAGCGCCCGGGCGCCCTCCTCGCCGACGAGGGCGCCCAGGTCCGTCCAGTCGCCCTCCCGGAAGACCTCCGCCCAGCGGGTGGCCCCGTCCGACAGTGCGGTCAGCGCGCGGACCTCCGCGCGCGGCACGCTCGCGGTGACCGCGCGGGCGGCCACCGCGGGGTCGGCCGCGGCCGTGAAGAACCCGCCCTCCTTGTTGCGGAGCGTGCCGTCGACGACCTCGGCGCTCCGCAGCAGGGCGCGCGGCAGGCGGGCCAGCCGGTCGTCGCGGACGGGGGTGACCGTGCCGTCCGGGGCCGTCAGCAGCAGCGTCGCGTCGCACAGGACCAGGTATTCGACGGTCCGCGGCGACCATCGCGCGAGGACCACGGTGGCCTGTGGGGTGCGTGGGTGAGAAAGGTCACAGGTTTCGGCATGGGCCCCGGCGGTACGCGCGATGGCGAGGGCGAGTGCCTCGACCAGCGGAACATCCGGGAGTGAAACGGTCAGTTCGGTCAGGGCGCCGCCCAACCGCGCGGTGAACCAGGGGACCGAATGCAGACAGCCCGCGCCGCCCGGCGGCGGCGTCACTCCGTCCAGCAGGACGAGCGAACCGCCCTGTCCGGAGGCGGGAAGTCCGACACTCGCGAAGTCCTCGTTGGGGCGGGCCCGATCACCGGCCTCCGACACAAGTTCCGTACGCATTCGGCCAGTCTGCACGACCCCTTCACAGCCTTCGCGAAAGGCTGGCATCACTCCCCGAACTTACGTACTGTCGCAGGTCAGACGCCTGGTTTGGGCGGGAATGAAGCACTCCGGGAAGGCGTGGCGGCGAATACTGTCAAAGCCCGCCGCCCACGTCCAACCGGCCAGCCGGGCAAGGCGGGTGCACACGCCAGAGGAACTTGCCCGCCCGCTCCCCTCCGATGTTCACTCCTTCGGGTGGCGGGGCAAGCGATGCGCGGCCCCTGCCCACCGGCACTGGGAGGGTCGGGAACCGTACCGGACGTACGCACCAGTTGACGGAGCGTCACCTCCGGCCCATGGCACACGAGTCAGGAATGCGAGCACCGGTGCAGAAGACGCGGCCTCGGCGTACAGGCAGGCAGACGGCCTCCGAGGGGGGCGCGGAGCGTACCCCTGTCGGCAAGGGCCGTCCGACCCATGTACGCAACCGGCTGATCGTCGCGGTGGCCGTCGTGGCCGCCGCCGTCGCCGGGGCGGGCGCCCCCTCCATACTCGCCGCCTCCGGGCAGTTGAAGGACTCCCAGGACCTGGTCACCCTGGCCGAGCAGACCCAGGACGCCCTCGCCCTCGCCCAGTCCCTGGCGGACGAGCGCGACGAGGTCACCACCTACGTGGCGGCCGGCCGGGTGAAGACCGAGGCCCCCTCCACCCAGGGCAGCGCCCGGGTGGACCGGCAGGCGCGCGAGCTGACCGCCGACACGGAGGTCTCCGCAGCGCTGCGCGAGGCCCTCGCCGCCGTGCCGTCCGTGCGCCAGTCGGCACTCACCGGCAAGAGCACCGCGCTCCAGGCGCACGAGGCGTACTCCGAGGCCATCACCGCGCTGCACGTGCTCGTCGACCGGCTGGCCGAGCAGATGCCGCCGCGCGCGGGCTCCGGCGCGTACGCCCTCGCCGAACTCGACACCGCCGTCCAGCAGGCCTCCGCGACCCGGGGACTGCTGCTCGCGGCGCTGAACGTGCCGACGACCACCAAGACCGACTACGACCCCGTCACCGGCCGGTCGACCACGAAGAAGGTCTCCTCCGACACCGACACCAAGCAGCGCGACGCCCTCACGGCCGCCGCGCAGCAGGCCCGGCTGCGCTCCGACGCGGCCCTCGCGGACTTCCGGGAGGGCGCGCCCCAGGAGGCGGTGGCCTCCTACGACTCCACGGTGACCGGCGGTGACGCCGACACCGCCGAGACCTACCTCGCCTCCCTCACCGACCAGCCGGAACTGAGCGCCCGCGAACTCGACACCAGCGTCAAGAAGCTGGACGCCGCGCTCTCCGCCCGGGTCGACCTGATGCGCGGGGTCGAGTCCTCCCTGTACGGCCGACGCGGCGAGGACCTCGCCACGCTGCGGGACGACGACGTCACCGACCTGGAGCTCCGCGTCACCCTCCTCGGGGCCCTGATGCTGCTGTCGGTCGTCGTCGCCACCGGCATGGCCCGCAGCCTCACCCGCCCGCTGTCCGTCCTGCGCCGGGGCTCGGCGAGGCTGGCGAAGGCCGAGAACCCGGCGGTGGAGGAACCGGTCCGGTTCACCGGCCGCAACGACGAGTTCGCCCAGGTCGTCCGGTCCGTCAACGCCCTGCACGAGCACGCCGTGGCTCTGCACGAGCGGGTCGGCACCCTGGAGTCCGACCGCAAGCACCTCGTCGGACAGCGCCAGCGGATGGCGGACGCACGTGAGGAACTGCGCACCGAACTCGCCGGTTCCGCAGCGCAGTTGGAGGGCCTGCGGGACAGCATCAGCGGCACCTTCGTCAACCTCGCGCTGCGCACCCTGGGCCTCGTCGAACGCCAACTGGCGGTCATCGAGGGGCTGGAGGAGCGCGAGCAGGATCCCGACCGGCTGGCCACGCTGTTCAAGCTCGACCACTTTGCCACGGTCATGCGCCGGCACAGCGAGAACCTGCTGGTCCTGGCCGGGACGGAGCACGTCCAGCAGCACGCGGGCCCGATCCCGCTGGTGGACGTGGTCCGCGCGGCGGTCAGCGAGATCGAGCGCTACGAGCGGGTGCGCATCTCCGCACTCCCTCCGCACGCGCACGTGGCGGGTTTCGCCGCGGACGACCTCTCCCATCTGCTGGCCGAACTCATGGAGAACGCCACCGCGTTCTCCCCGCCGGACCTGCCCGTCGAGGTCTCCGGCTGGCTCCTGGAGAACGGCGAGGTCATGCTCTCCGTCCAGGACGAGGGCATCGGGGTGGCCGAGGAGCGGCTGAGCAGCCTCAACGCCCGCCTCGCCGAGTTCGACCCCGAGACGCCGTACGACCAGGAGGGTGAGGAGGGTCTCGGCCTCGGCCTGTACGTGGTGGCCCGGCTCGCCCACCGGCACGGCGTACGGGTGCGGCTGCGCGAGCAGAAGCAGGGCGGGGTGGCGGCGGTCGTCGTCCTGCCGACCGCGCTGCTCGCCGCTGCCCCGGCCGCCGCGATCCCGATGACGAGTCCGGCCTCCGCCACCCCCCAGAGCTTCTCGCTGCCGGGCGCGGACGCGGAAGCCAACTCCAATGTCCTGCCGGGCCGCACGAAGCCCACGGACCCGGACCCGCTGGTCGCCCTGGCGGAGCGGGCGGTACGACAGACGGAGCCCGCACCGGAAACGCCGACGGCGAATTTGACGGCGAACCCGACGGTGACCTCGGCGGACCCCGCGCCGCGGTTCGCCGATGACGCGTCGGCGGCGACCCCGTCGAGGCCTTCGCCCGACACCGCGCCGCGGTTCCCGGACGAGACGTCGACGCCCGTCCCGCCGGGGAGTTCGGCACGGTCCGTGCCGCGGTTCCCGGTCGAGACGCCGGCCGAGACGACGATGGAACTTCTGCTGCCGACCCCGCAGGGCGGGGAGGCGGAAGAGGCGGGGGAGCAGGACACCGCCGCGGTCCTCGATCTCGGCATCGACCCGGCGACCGCCGACCGCGCGTACACCCCACAGAGCCCACCCGCACCTGACGAAGCGCACGCCGAGGGCGAGTCCGAGGCGGAACACGCCCGCACGCCGGACGCCCCGGAAGAGCTCGTCACGGACAAGGGCCTGCCGAAACGCACCCCCAAGATCACCGCACCCACCCAAGCCCCGCGCCAGCGGACCGGTTCCGTCGACGCGGACGCCCTCCGCCGCCGTCTGGGCGGCTTCCGCCGGGGGGCGGAGGCCGGCTACCGGCACGTGGAAGCGGAGATCGCCGAACGGACGGGCCAGAACCGGGCACCGTCCCCCGAGACAGCCCGAGAAACAGCTCAAGAAGCACACGCACACGCCGAAGATGACACGGGGGGCACAGTCGAGGAGGCAAGCAGTTGACCGCGCCCAGTACCTTCGGACTGAGCAGTGAAGCCCGAAACCTGCACTGGCTGTTGACCAACCTCGTGGAGGAGGTACCCGGCATCCAGTCCGTCGCCGTCGTCTCCTCGGACGGCCTGCTCCTGCTGTCCTCGGACCCAGGCCGCAACCTCGAGGCACGCCGGGCCCGCGAGACGAAACCCTCCGGCCCGCGCGGCTCCTCCGCCGACCTCGCCACCATCGTCTCCGGCATCGGCAGCCTCACCATCGGCGCCGCCAAGCTCATGGCGTTCGGCGGGGTGAAGCACACCATGATCGCGATGGACGAGGGCAGCCTCTTCGTCATGTCGATCAGCGACGGCTCGCTCCTCGGTGTGCACGGTTCCGCCGACTGCGACATGAGCGTGGTGGCGTACCACATGGCCCTCTTCGTGGGCCGCGCCGGCCACGTCCTGACCCCGGAACTGCGCAGCGAGCTACGGCAGTCCCTGGAGTCCCGGACGGCGGGGAGCGTCCGATGAGCGCCGTCCCGACGCAGCCCGAGGGCGGCAGGCAGTTGCTCCCCGTCCGCGGCGGCGACCGCAAACCGGCCCGGGTGCGCCCGTACTCGCTCACCGGCGGCCGGACCCGATTCGGGCACGTCCTGCTGGTGGAGACGTTCGTGGCGGCCCTCGAAGCGCCCGAAGAACGCAAGGAACTGACGAACAGCTCGCTCAAGTCCACGGTCATGCCGGAACTGCGGGCCATCGTCGAACTCTGCCGCCGTATGCGCACGGTGGCCGAGATCGCCGCGCTGCTGAAGATGCCGCTCGGCGTGGTCCGGGTGCTCCTCAGCGACCTCGCGGACCAGGGAAAGATCCGTGTGTACGGCACCGGTACCGCTCACGGTACGGGCCGTCCCGACCGCGCTCTGCTGGAAAGGGTGCTGAGTGGACTCCGTCGTCTCTGACGCCGCCTCCTCCTTTGGCGTCACCCCCCTCGTCGAGCCCGTGACCGAGCCCGACGAACCCCTGCAGCCCTGGCAGACGGACCGCACCCGTGCCCCCATCGCCACGAAGATCGTGGTGGCGGGCGGTTTCGGCGTCGGCAAGACCACCCTCGTCGGGACCGTCTCGGAGATCGAGCCCCTCCAGACGGAGGCGCTGATGACCGAGGCCAGCGAGGGGACCGACGACCTGACCGGCACCCCGGAGAAGGTCACCACCACGGTCGCCATGGACTACGGCCGGCTGACCCTCGACGACGACCTGGTGCTCTACCTGTTCGGCACCCCGGGACAGCAGCGGTTCTGGTTCATGTGGGACGACCTGGTGCGCGGCGCGATCGGCGCGGTCGTGCTGGCCGACACCCGCCGCCTGAAGGACTGCTTCCCCGCGCTGGACTACTTCGAGAGCTGCGGGCTGCCGTACGTCGTCGCCGTCAACCACTTCGACGGCAGCGAGCTGTTCGAGCCGGTGGACGTGCGGGAGGCGCTGACGATCCCCGCGCACATACCTGTCATGATCATGGATGCGCGGCGCCGGATCTCGGTGATCGAGACCCTCCTGGCCCTGGTGGGCCACGCGCTCGACGAAACCCCCGAGTAAGGCCCTTCAAGGAGAGTTCCCCGCATGCGGAAGATACTCGTCGTCGGAGCCGGCCAGTCCGGTCTCCAGCTCGCCCTCGGCCTCCAGTCGCACGGGTACGAGGTCACGCTGATGTCGAACCGGACGGCGGACGAGATCCGCTCCGGCCGGGTCATGTCGACGCAGTGCATGTTCGACACGGCCCTCCAGCACGAGCGCGACCTCCAGCTGAACTTCTGGGAGCAGCAGGCCCCGAAGATCGGCGGACTCGGCGTCTCGGTGGCGGCCCCCGGTTCGCACGACCCGGGTCCGACGCAGCGCGCGATCGACTGGCTGGGCAGGCTCGACGGGTACGCGCAGTCCGTCGACCAGCGGGTGAAGATGGCCGGCTGGATGGAGACGTTCGCCCAGCGCGGCGGCCAGCTGGTGATCCACGGCGCGGCGGTCTCCGACCTCGACTACTTCTCCCGCGCCTACGACCTCGTCCTCGTCTCGGCGGGCAAGGGCGAGCTCGTCCAGATGTTCGGCCGGGACCCGGAGCGCTCCCCCTACAACGAGCCGCAGCGCGCTCTCGCCGTCGCCTACGTCCACGGCCTGGGTCCCCGTCCGGAGCACCCGGACCTCGACGCCGTCCGCTGCAACCTCGTCCCCGGCGTCGGCGAACTGTTCGTCATGCCGACGCTCACCACCTCCGGCCGCGCGGACATCCTGTTCTGGGAGGGCATACCCGGCGGCCCGCTGGACGTCTTCAACAACGTCAAGGACCCGGCGGAACACCTCTCCCTGACCCTGGAGCTCATGGAGAAGTTCACGCCCTGGGAGTACGCGCGGGCCACCAGGGTCGAACTGACCGACGCCGGCGGCACCCTGGCCGGCCGCTACGCACCCACCGTCCGCAACCCCGTCGGCCGTCTCCCCGGCGGCGGTCTGGTGCTCGGCGTCGCCGACGTCGTCGTCGCCAACGACCCGATCACCGGCCAGGGCTCCAACTCGGCGTCCAAGTGCGCGGCCGCGTATCTCTCCTCGATCCTCGAGCGCGGGGAGAAGGAGTTCGACGAGGAGTGGATGCGCGCCACCTTCGACCGGTACTGGGACACCGCGCACCACGTCACCAAGTGGACCAACGCGATGCTGGCCCCGCCGCCGGAGCACATCATCAACCTGCTGGGCGCGGCCGGACAGCTGCCGCCGGTGGCTGATCGTTTCGCCAACGCCTTCAACGACCCCGCCGACTTCGAGAACTTCTTCTACGAGCCGGAGAAGACGGCGGCCTACCTGGGGTCGGTCGCGGGAGCTCCGGGCGCCTGAGCGGGCGGCGCGTCCGGACGTACGGCACCGAGCACCGGCTGGGCCGCGATCTCCGTGATCTTGACCTGCTCGCCGGTTCTCGGCGCTTGGACCACCTTGCCCCCGCCCAGATACAGCGCGACATGGGTGGCCCCGGGGAAGTAGATCACCAGGTCGCCGGGGCGCAGCTCCTTCAGCGGGATCCTCGGCAGGCGCGCCCACTGCTCCTCGCTGGTGCGGGGGATCGGCGTCCCCGCGTGCCCCCAGGCCTCGGACGTCAGGCCCGAGCAGTCGTACGACCTCGGGCCCTCCGCGCCCCACTCGTACGGCTTACCGAGCTGCCGTACGGCGTACCGCACGGCCTTCGCGCCCTCCTTCGACGGCTTGTGGTCCTCGGCGAGCGCACCGGACGCCACGAGCTTCTCCTGCGCCTGAGCGACGCCGTGCTTCTCCAGCTCGGCTAGCGCGGTGAGCTGCTCGGCGTTGAGCGAGGCGAGGAGTTTTTCGACGTCGTCCAGGCGTCGGCGCACGTCGTCGCGCTCCTTCTTCCTGCGCTCCGTGAGGGTGAGCTGTTCGTCGAGGACGGCGCGGGCCTTGCGCGCCAGTCCGTCGGCCCTGCGTTCGCCGCTCGCCAGCCGCCCGACCGTCCCGGCCCGCTCGCGCGCCAACTGGCCGATCAGGTGCCCCTGGTCGAGGGCGTGCTGTGGATCGCGGGCGAGCAGCAGCCGTACGTACGGGGAGATGTCGGTGCTGCCCTGGTACTGCTGGCGGGCCAGCCGTCCGGCCGCGCCCCGGCTCCGGTGCAGGGAGAGCCGGGCCTTCACCAGGTCGGCGTCCAGCCGCCCGGTCTCGGCCCGGCGCCGCTCCAGCTGCTCCTCGGTGGCGTTGAACGCCTCGGTGGCCCGTTCGGCCTCCTGATACAGCCGCTGAAGCTCCGTCAGCAGTTCGGCCACGGTGCGCCCGTCGGCGTCCGAGGCCTCCGCCTCCGCCACCGACGGTTCGCCCGGATTCGGGGTCTCCGGCGCGGTGACCGGTGGTTCGTCCGGGTCCGGGGCCCGTGGCGCGGTCACGGTCTGTTCTCCGGGCTCCGGGGAGCGCGGTGCGGCCACGGCGAGCCCGGAGGCCAGGACGGCCTGTGCGGCGAGCGCCGCCGTGGAAACCGTACAGGCCAGACGCAGCAACCTTCCTGACACACCATCACCTCCGTTGCGGGGTGGCCCCTCCACCCCGTACGGAGAGCATCAGGCGTGCGGACGTGGCCCGCGCGCCAAAGGTGCGCGGTTCGGCGCAACCGGTCACTCGTCGGCGTCATCCCGCCGCCCGCCCGGCGTGGCGTCGGGCCCGGAGCGGCGTGTGGTGCCGGGCCCGGGGTCGCCTGTGGTGCCGGGCGCGGGGTCGCCTGTGGTGCCGGGTGTGCTGTCGGCGGTGGTGTCCGGTTCGGTGCCGGGCTTCGACCACGGCCACTTCAGTCCGCCCAGGCCGCCCAACGCGCCGCTCCCCCTCCCCTTGTCGCCCTCGGCGGCGTACTCGTACTTCCAGCCCTGGGGCAGTCCGAGCTTCTTGCTGTGGCCGCGGGGCACGCGCCGGTAGACCAGGACGGTGGGCGGGCCGCCGGCCGAGTCGGGGACGGGGATCCGGTACGTCTTCGGCGGGTGCCCGGTGGGGCCGAGCAGCACGGGGAGCACCCGGCCGTCCATGGGGCCGCCCTCGAAGGGGGTGTCTTCGCTCTTCACCGCACCAGTGTCGATCAGGTCCGGGCGGTCAGCTCACCCCGGACCAGCTCGGCGGTCTGCGCGTCCCGCGCCGCGGTCACGGTGAGGACGGCGACGAACTGGTCGACCAGCCAGTCCCGCAGCTCGTCGACGGGCGGCTGCTTGTCCTCGTCGAGCCAGATGAGGGAGGCCGCCTCGACCGCGGTGATCCACATCCGTACGGTCATCCGGAGCCGCGGCCCGGGGGCGGGAACCCCCAGGTGGCTGTAGATGGCCTCGGCGGCGGCCCGTCGTACGCCGTCAACGATGGCGGTCGTCCGCGAGGTCTCGACGACGCTGCCGCCCTGGAGCAGGGCGCTGAAGCCGGCGTCATGGCGGCCGACGAAGGTCAGATAGCGGTCGAGGACCCGGGCGAGGCGGGGGAGGAGCGGGCCGTCGTGGGGCTCGTCGAAGCAGTGGTGCAGCTCCTCGGCGGCGGAGCGCAGGGCAGCCTCGTAGAGCTGCTGCTTGCCGCCGGGGAAGTACCGGTAGACGAGCGGCCGGGACACACCGGCGGCCTCCGCCACGTCGTCGAGCGAGACGTCCTCGGGGACCCGGTGCGCGAACAGCGAGAGCGCGGCCTCGAGCAGCTGGCTGCGGCGCTCCTCGACACTGAGACGACGGTAGGCGGGGGCGGCGGGGGTCATGACGTGCAGCGTAATCGCCCGTCCCCGGCCCGCGCCCGTCGTCGGCTCACGCCAGCAGCCCGGACGACCTCCACAGCCGCCGTCCGACGCCCCGCAGCACCCCGATGTCGTCCAGGAAGTCCGTCAGCCGTTTCGACCCCGTCTGCATGACCTCCCGCCGGTGCCCGCTCGCCCGCACCTGCGCCACGGCCTCCCGCTTGTCCAGGCCCACGTTCGTGTAGACGTCCGGATTCACGAAGGCCACCGAGAACACCCGCGCGAACTCGCCCGACGTGACCCTCGTGAACTCCTGGGACCACCTCGGCGCCGTCATCATCTGGCGGCGCAGCTCCTCACGGGCGTAGCGCACATGCCGGGCCTCCTCCACGACGTGGATCCGGGTGACGCCCCGGACCAGCGGCTGGACCCGCTCGTCCGGGAAGGTCAGCCGCTGCATCCAGTCGAGGACCTCCTCGCCGAGCAGGGTCGCGGTGAAGGAGCCGGGCGTCGTGGAGATCGTCTTGAACACCCGTCCCAGATGCTGGTGGGCGCGACTCACCGGGTACCAGGGCGTCCCGCCCTGCGTGATCAGCCGGGCGAACATCTTCGAGTGCCGGCACTCGTCCTCGATCTCGGTCAGCGCGTACCGCACGTGCGCGCTCGTCGCCGCCTTGTCGTAGATGTGCCGGACGAGCAGCTGCATGAGGATGATCTCGAACCAGATCCCGAGGGAGGCCAGCGAGGCGGCCTCGTGCTGGGACAGCAGGATCCGCTGCTCCTCGCCCATCCGCCGCCACATCGGCGTGTCGTACAGCGACACCAGTTCCGGCGGCCAGAACCACTTGCCCTCCTCGAAGGGGGCGTCCCAGTCCAGTTCCTTGTCCGGGTCGAAGGAGTGCTTGGCGGAGGACGCGAGCAGCCGCTCGGCCACCTGCTCCCGGTCCTTGAGCAGGCCCAGCGCGTCCCGCAGCCCTTCCAGCGCGTCGGCATCCGTGAGGGTCGTCATGGCTCTTATGAGACTGCCTGTCAGCAAGACCGTCAATCCCTCACGCACCATTTGTTGATCCGGCCCCGGTTCGGACTCCGATCCGGCGTCGGTCCGGGCGTCGATTCGGGCTGCGATCCAGGCTCCGGTTCGGGCGTCGGTCCGGGCTCCGGCTCGGGCGTCGGCGTCGGTCCAGGCGTCGGTCCGGGCGTCGAGCCGGCTGCGGACCGGGCCCCGATCAGGGGGCTTTGGGCTGCGGCTCGGATCCGGGGTCTGGGAGAATCGGGTTCCGCGAGCCGTAGGGGGAGACGACTTGAGCACCGAGCCCGGAAAAGACCCCGGAAGCGCAGCCGCAAGCGCGGCCGGCAGTGCCGCCGCCCGCCGCAGTCTGGAGGGCCTGGCCCTCGGTGACGCGTTCGGGGAGCGCTGGTTCCCGCTCTTCCGGGATCCCCGGCAGGCGTACGAGGAGGTCCGCGCCCGGCGGACCCCCGAAGAACCGGACTGGCACTGGACCGACGACACGGCGATGGCCCTCGGCCTGCTCCGGGTGCTCGACCAGTACGGGGAGGTACGGCAGCGGGACCTCGCCCTCGCCTTCGCGCTGGGCCACGACGCCGACCCGGCCCGCGGTTACGGCTACGGCATGCACGAGTTGCTGCCCCGGCTGCTCCGGGAACCGCACCGCTGGCCCGAGTTCACCCGCGAGCTCTTCGGCGGCGAGGGCAGCCTCGGCAACGGGGCGGCGATGCGGGTGGCGCCGCTGGGCGCCTGGTTCCACGCGGACCTGGCGCGGGTCGTCGAGCAGGCCACCCGCTCCGCCGAGGTCACCCACGCCCACCCGGAGGGCATCGCGGGCGCGGTCGCCGTGGCGGTGGCTGCGGCGCTCTCGGCCACGGGACGGCTGAGCCTCGCCGAGGTGGTGGCGCTGACCCCGGGCAGCGCCACCCGCGACGGCCTTGCCCGCGCCGCCGGGCTCCCCTTCACCACCGAGCCCTGGGAGGCCTCCGACATCCTGGGCAACGGTCAGCGCATCCGCGCCGACGACACCGTGCCCTTCGCCGTCTGGTCCGCCGCCCGCCACCCCGACGACCTCGTCACCGCGCTGTGGACCACCGCCGAGGGCTTCGGGGACGTCGACACCACCTGCGCCATCACCGGCGGCATCGTGGCCGCCCGCACCGGCGTCGACGCCGTCCCCGCACAGTGGCTGGAGCGCCGGGAACCCCTGCCCGGGAAGGCGGGACGCCGATGACCGCCGAGGTGCAGCCCGTCGCGGACGATGCCGGACATGGGCGGCGGCGCCGGCGGGCCGGCTAGACCGAGCAGCCCAGGTCCTCCGGGACGGAGAAGGCCACCGGCTCGGCGCCCTGCGGCGGGAACGAGGTGCGCAGGCCGAAGGCGTACGGCGTCGGGCCGTTCGCGCGAAGGTGGAGGAGACGGGACTCGGCCTCCGCGACCGTCGGCCGGTGGCCCGCCGGTACCCACCACAGTGCCGTCATCGCCTCCGCCACCCGCTCGAACCACTCCCGCCGACGGGTGAGCAGCTCGCGGTGCCGGCCCTGGTACATGAACGAGGTCAGGGCGTCGATGTCCCGCCACGTCGTCATGTTGATGATCAGCCAGGAGTCCCCGAAGACCTGGATGTCGGTCGCGTCGCCGCCGTCGGACTGGAGCCGCCACACATAGCCGTCAGCCCCCTCCGCGGCGGCGTTGACCGGGTCGAGGGAATCCACGAAGTCCTTCAACTCCGGTGAGTCCAACGGAAACCTGAGGCGGGAGATGTTGACCTGCGCGAGTTCGAAAGAGGCGGTTGGGTTGACGTTCTCAGCTCCGGCGTCAGTCATGAGCGAACCGTAGGACGCCCCTGTGCGGTCCCGGTAGCCCCCGTCTCACGAGTTGAGCACCGCCTCCATCACCGCCCGCGCGATCGGCGCCGCCATCCCGCCCCCGGTGATGTCCCCGCGGCGCGCCGACCCGTCCTCCACCACCACGGCGACCGCGACCTTCGACTCCGTGTCCCGCTCGTCCCGCGCCCAGGAGACGAACCAGGCGTACGGGATCCCGGCGTTGCCGAGGCCGTGCTGAGCGGTGCCGGTCTTGCCGCCGACGACCGCGCCGGGAATCGCGGCGTTCATGCCGGTGCCCTTGCGCACCACACCCTCCATGAGTTCCCGCATCCGCCGCGCCGTCGAGGGGTACATCGCCTGGCGGGACGGGCGGGAACCGGCCGTGGCCACCGTCGCGCCGCCCTTCCGCGTCGTCCGTTCCACCAGGTACGGCGTGCGCACCTGGCCCCCGTCGGCCACGGCCGCCGACACCATGGCCATCTGGAGCGGGGTCGCCCGCGTGTTGAACTGGCCGATCGAGGACAGCGCCAGCTGCGCCCGGTCGAGCGAGGTGTCGAAGGTGCTCGGCACGACGGCGAACGGGATCCGCACGTCCACGTCGTTGAACCCGAACGCCTGCGCCGTCCGCGTCATCCGGGCCAGCCCGGTGTCCACGCCGAGCTTGGCGAACACCGTGTTGCAGGAGTACTCGAAGGCATCCCGCAGCGGGGCGTCCTCGCAGCCGTCGCCCTCGTTCGTCAGCCGCGTCGTCGTCCCGGGCAGCCGGTAGGGATCGGGGGAGTCGGTGGCCGCGTCGAGGTCGGTGATCACGCCCGCGTCCAGCGCCGCCGCCGCGGTGACCACCTTGAACGTCGACCCCGGCGGATACGTCTGCCGTACCGCCCGGTTCAGCATCGGCCTGTCCGGGTCGCCGTTGAGCCGCACCCAGGCCCGTTCGGCCGCGGCGTCGTTCCCCGACAGCACGGCGGGGTCGTACGAGGGGCTGGACACCAGTGCCAGCACCCGCCCCGTCGACGGCTCCACCGCCGCCACCGCGCCCTTGCGTCCGTCCAGCCCCTCGTACGCGGCCCGCTGGGCCTCGGGGTTCAGGGTCGTCACCACGTTGCCGCCGGGGGGCCTGCCGTGCGTGACGTCGTTCCACAGCGGAAACGGCGAGAGCAGCGGATCGGACCCGGAGAGGACGTCGTCCCCGGAGTGCTCCAGGAACGTGGTCCCGTACACCTGCGAGGCGAAGCCGGTCACCGGCGCGTACAACGGCCCGTCGCGGTACGTGCGCTCGTAGCGAAGCTGCTCACCGGTGTCCCGGGAGCCGGTCACGGGGTCGCCGCCGACCAGGATGTCTCCGCGCGGCTGGGCGTAACGGGCGATGGTGTCGCGCCGGTTGGCCGGGTTGTCGTCGTAGCTGCCGGACTCGACGACCTGCACGCGCAGGGCGTTCACCAGCAGCGCCACCAGCAGCAGGGCGCAGAAGACGGCGGCGTGCCGGATGTGCCGGGTCAACCGGGCCTCCGTGGGTCCTTGTCGGTCGGTGAGCCGTGCGGAATGTTCTGCGGTGCGCCGCGCGGTGTGTTCGGCGGAGCGTCGTGAGGTGCGTGGTGCGGCCGTCTCGCCGAGTCGCTCACCCGGATCAGCAGCGCCACGATCGCCCAGTTGGTGACGACCGAGGAGCCGCCCTGCGCCAGGAACGGCATCGCCATTCCCGTCAGCGGGATCAGACCGGTCACCCCACCCGCGATCACGAACACCTGGAGCGCCACGATCGAGGCGAGACCGGTCGCCAGCAGCCGGCCGAAGGGGTCGCGCAGGGAGAGGCCCGCCCGGTAGCCGCGCTCCACCAGCAGGCCGTAGAGGAGGAAGACGGCGGTCAGGCCCAACAGACCGAGTTCCTCGCCCGCCGTCGCCAGGATGAAGTCCGACTTCGCGGCGAAGCCGATGAGGACGGAGTGACCGAGGCCCAGCCCGGTGCCGGTCATCCCGCCGGCCGCGAAGGAGAACAGCGACTGCGCGAGCTGGTTGGGGCCCTCGCCCGCCTCGATCGTCGCGAACGGGTGCAGCCAGTCCTCGACGCGGCTGTGCACGTGCGGCTCCAGGCGGCCGACGGCGACCGCGCCGAGCGAGGCGAGCAGCAGCCCGACGGCGATCCAGCCGGTGCGACCGGTGGCGACGTAGAGCATGACCACGAACAGGCCGAAGAACAGCAGCGACGTGCCGAGGTCCCGTTCCAGGACCAGCACCCCGACGCTCAGCAGCCAGATCGTGACGATCGGACCGAGGACGCGCCCGGTGGGCAGTTGCAGCCGTTCGAAGCGCCGGATCTTCCGGCCCGCATACGCCAGCGCCGTGCGGTTGGCCGCCAGGTACGCGGCGAAGAACACCGCCAGCAGCACCTTCGCGAACTCGCCCGGCTGAATGGAGAACCCGGCGATCCGGATCCAGATGCGGGCGCCGTTCACGGCCGGGAACAGGATCGGGAGCGCCAGCAGGGCCAGCGCGGCGACCACGCAGACGTACGCGTAGCGCTGGAGCACACGGTGGTCGCGCAACGCGGCCACGACCATGATGAACAGCGCCACTCCGAGCGTGGACCACACCAGTTGGGTGGGCGCCGCCCGGTCGCCCGGCGTCTCCAGGTCGAGCCGGTAGATCAGCACCAGGCCGATCCCGTTGAGCAGTACGGCGATGGGGAGGAGGAGCGGGTCGGCGCAGGGGGCGCGCAGCCGCACCGTCAGGTGCGCCAGCAGCGCGAGCACGCCGAGCCCGGCGCCGTAACCGGCGGCGCCGGGCGGGACCGTGCCGTTCTTCGCGAGGCCGACGGCGCAGTAGCCGTACACGCAGAGCAGCACGGCCAGGACGATGAGGGACAGTTCGACGCCAGGGCGCCGGGGGAGACGCGCCGCGGGGGCGGGCGCGTCGGCCGCCGCCACGGTGGCACCGGCACCGGCACCGGCACGGACACCGGCCCCGGCGGCGGTGCCGGCTCCTGCTCCCGTCCCTGCACCGGTTCCTGCTCCGACTCCGGCTTTCGTCATGTCCGGAACCTACCCAAATATGGCTCCTTGCGAGCCTTGGATGCTTACATGTCAGTGTCGCGCAGTGCCGGGTCAGCGCCGTTCGAGTGGCTGGTCAGCACCAGCGAGGCGCCGTCCCGATGGTGTCGATGTAGCGCGCGGAGCCCCAGGCCCAGGTGCCGTCCGTGAGGAGGTACCAGAGGGAGTTGCCCTGGACGTTCTGTCCGGGGGTCTTGCAGAAGATCGAGACGATCTCGCCGCGATGGGCCACCCGGATCACCTGGCTGGCACGGGTGGGCGCGCTGCGCAGCAGCAGTTCGCTCGCGGTGACGCGTCCGCGGTAGCGGCGGGAGTCGTTCTGGTTGCCGTTGCCGTTGCCGTTGCCGTTGCCGTTGCCGTTCTGCCAGTTGCCGCCGCCATCGCCGCCGTTCTGCCAGTCGTTGCCGCCACCGCCACCGCCACCGCCACCGCCGCCACCGCCGTTCTGCCAGTCGTTGCCGTTGCCGTTGCCGCCCGACTGCCAGCCGTTGCCGCCGCCGTTCTGGGTTCCCTGACCGTTGTTGCCTTGGCCGCCGTTCTGATGGCCTTGGCCGTTCTGGTTGCCTTGGCCGCCGTTCTGATGGCCTTGGCCGTTCTGGTTGCCTTGGCCGCCGTTCTGGTTGCCCTGGCCGTTCTGATTGCCTTGGCCGCCGTTCTGATGGCCTTGGCCGTTCTGGTTGCCTTGGCCGCCGTTCTGATGGCCTTGGCCGTTCTGGTTGCCTTGGCCGTTCTGATTGCCTTGGCCGCCGTTCTGGTTTCCCTGGTTGTTCTGGCCGCCGTCGCCGCCCTGGTTCTGCCAGTCGTACGAGCCGCCGTCCTGGCTGCTGAAACCGTCCTCGCCGTCCCAGTCGTCGGCGAGGGCCGGAGTGACGGCCGCGGTGGCGGCGAGGGCGCCGGCCGCGGTGACTATGGCGAGGCGGGTGAGAGCGGTACGTAGGGACATGGCGATACCTCCATGAAGAGGGCGAAGCTGACTAACCGCCACATTAGGAGCGGTTGGCGTGTGTCGCCCGTCACGCTGCGCCATCGGGGAGGACGTTCCCGGCCGGAGGCGTCTGAGGCAGTGTCAGCGTCGCCACCGCGCCGCCGTCCGGTGCGTTGGTGAACGTCAGCCAGGCGCCCAGCACCTCCGCCTGACCGGCCGCGATCGTCAGCCCGAGCCCGTGCCCCCTCGCCCCGCCCTCGGTGCGGAACCGCTGCGGCCCGTGGGTGACGAGGTACTCCGGATAGCCGTCCCCGTGGTCCCGCACGGTGACCACGGGCCCGTCCACCGTCAGTACCACCGGCGACCGCCCGTGCCGGTGCGCGTTGGCGATCAGGTTGCCCAGCACCCGCTCCAGGCGTCGCCGGTCGGTGTCCACGCGCGCGTCCCGGACGACCGTCACCTCGGTGCCGGTCGCCGCGGCGCCCGAGGTGTCCGAAGCCTCCGCCGCCCGCACCGCCCGGACCGCGAGCGCGCCCAGTTCCTCGGCGTCCAGCTCCAGCCGCTCCCGCCCGGTGTCCAGGCGGGAGATCTCCAGCAGGTCCTCCGTCAGCGTGCGCAGTGCCGCCACCCGGTCGCGCACCAGTTCCGTCGGCCGGCCCGGCGGCAGCAGTTCCGCCGCCGCGTGGAGCCCGGTCAGCGGCGTGCGCAGCTCGTGCGCCACGTCGGCGGTGAACCGCTGCTCGCTCAGCAGCTTGCCCTGGAGCGAGGACGCCATGGAGTCCAGTGCGACGGCGACGGTGCCCACCTCGTCCTGCGGCCGGCCCGGCTCCTTCGTACGGGGGTCGTCCACACGGGCGTCCAGGTCGCCGGCGGTGATCCGCCTGGCCACCCGCGCGGTGGCGTGCAGCCGCCGGGTCACCCGGGTCACCGCGACGGCGCCGACCAGCAGCGTCGCCCCGATGGCCAGCACCGACGACCAGAGGATCGCGGAGTCGAGGGCTTCGATGGTGCGGGCGCTCTGCGAGTAGTCGACCGGGACCGCGAGGGCCCGCGCACCGTCGGCCGGGCCCGCCGCCCACATGGTGGGGCGCCCCTGGTGGTCGGCGACCATCGTGCCGCGCTCTCCGGCCACCGCCAGCGTCCGCAGCGACGTGGGCAGTCCCGGTGGATCGAGGCTCGCGCCCCACCCGAGGGTGTCGCCGGCCTCGAACGCCGTCGTCGCGTCCTTGAGGCGGGACAGCGCCAGGTCACGGGCCTGCCCGACGGTCTGATTCGTCACCGAGACGTGCACCAGGACGCCGAGCAGGGCGGCCAGCGCGCAGCACATCACCGTGATGAAGACGGCCGCCTTCACGGCGAGCGTGCCGGTCCAGGAGGGGAACGCGAGCCTCATCGGCCGCTCGCGGAGGCGGACGAGGCGGCGGAGGAGGAGGGGCTGGGGGAGACGGGCGTGGAGGAGGCGGAGGGCCGGGGCGAGTACTTCCGGTTCCCGGTGCGCAGCATCTCGTCGTGGGTGAGCAGCATCGCCCGCTGCTGCTGGTCCCAGGTCCACTGGAGGCGGTACTCGTAGCCCGCCACCTCCGACGGGGCGCGGATGATCACGGACCGTCCGGCCAGCTCGACCCCGCTCACGGCGTCCTCGTAGGCCATGACCTGCACGAGTCTGCCCTTGCGCGCGGTGTAGACGCGGACGGCCGTCAGGTTGCCGGGCAGCTGCCGAAATCCCAGCGTCAGATCGGCGTGGCCGTCGCCGGTGAGGTCCCGGTAGTACGCCTTGAGCACGGGGCACCGGCTCCCCGCAGCCCCGCTCTTCCCGCAGTCGGCCATCCGGCGGGCCGTCTCGTCGTACGCCCCCGTGCTGTAGTCGCCCGGATTCGCGGCGATCTCCGCGCGGACGACCGCCACCGGGTCCACCTCGCGGATGTCGCCGCCGGGCACTGTGATGCCCTTCACCACCTCGGTGTCCACCTCGCCGATGTCGAAGGCGGGGCTGGAAGCGGGGGTCAGATCCGGCCACAACCTGTCCGGACTGATCGCGGTCGGTGTCGCTCCCGCGCCCTGAAGCTCACCCGCGTCACCGCAGCCGACGGCGACCGAGGCCAGCAGCGCGACGAGGGCGGCGGCGAGCCCGCGTTTGGCGGGACTGCTGGGGCGCGAGGGGCTCATGGGGCGCGAGGGTCTGGAGGCGCTGGTGGGGCGACTGCGAGGCACGGGACTCCTGTGACTCCTCTGGGGATACGACGGTGGCAGGCCCGTACACCTTATTCGTAAGGAAGTCCGTTTTGCGTACTGGTGGGCCGGAGATGGGGAGGCGTTGAAGTGTCGGAGGCGTTGAGGGATGCGGACCGGTACCGACAGGTACTGACAAGTGTTGGCGTGTACTGACAGATATTGGCAGGTGCCCCTGGGTGCGACCGGTGCCGGGTGGGTGCCGGGTGGATGCCGGGCGGGCGCTGAGGGATGCTGGAGGTGCCGGAGGTGTTGGCGCTCTGGTCATGGCGAAACGATTACTCTGCCAGTTCCTCCAGGAGCCTGGCCGTCGGCAGCCCGGCCCGCAGGTACTCCACGAACAACTCGTTGTGCAGGGCCCACGGCGAGCGCCGCGACCGTATCAGCCGGATCGCCTCCTCGGCCGAGTGGCCCCGGCGCACCAGCGTGTGGGCGACGACCAGGCCGGAGCGGTTGTAGCCGCTGTAACAGCGGACCAGGACCGTCCGGCCGTCGTCCATCGTGTCTCCCGCCGCCTGCGCCAGCCGGATCACCCCGGCGAGCTGGGTCCCGTCCAGCGGGCCGTCCGGAATCGGCCACACGTGATGCCGCACGCCGGGATCGGGACCGTGTCCCCGCCGGGCGCGCGTCAGTGTCTGGACGAGATCGAACTCGTCCCGCACCACGGCGAGTTGCACTTCTCCGGAAGGCCCCTGGAACTCGTGTCCGCCCATCCACAGGCCGGGCACGACCTCGTTCCACGGACGGTCCGGAACCGGTACGTCGGGCTGCTTCCTGCGGGTCCGCAACGGCGCCTCCCCAAACGCGCTGCCCAGGGCCTGCCCAACTCGCAGCGAGGGTAACCGCCTTCTTGCCCCGGAGCGTCCCTCCTGTTCCCATGGTCATAGGGGTGATGGTGCATGAACGGACTGCGCGTCATACCGACCTGGTGGCATGGCCAGGAGCGGCTCTACGTCTGTCGCGACGACGGCAGGAACATCGCCTGGTACGACCGCGAGGCGGCCAGGATCAACCTGATCGGGGACGACCGCCGAGAGGACGTACTGGATGTCCTCGGCCCCTTCGTGACCGGGCCGGTGACGGTCGGCCCGCCTCCGGTGCCCACGCCCGCCGAGCTGGTCCGCCTCTCCCTCCACCCGGACGACGACCTGGCCCCCAACCGTCCCGGCGAGGCTCTGTTGATCGACCTGGACCGCGACCCGGGCCCCGCACACCGCCTCCGGGCCGACCCGCGCCGTCGTGCCCTGGCGGCCGAGCAGGCGGTTGGCGAGGCCCTGGACCGGCTCGACGGCGCCGGCTGGCACACCCTGCACTCCCTCCCGCTCCCCGGCGGCGACCGAGTCCACCACCTGTCCATCGGCCCGGCCGGCCTGTTCGCGGTCCACACGCTGTACGCCCGTAAGCAGCGGGTCCGGATCGCCGACCCCCTGGTCGCCCTGGGCCGCCGGGACCCGGAGCCGCTGCTGCGCCGGGTACGCGCCGACGCCGACCGCGCGTCCTACGCCCTGACGGCCGAGGTCCGCCCCGTACTGGCCCTGGTCGGCCCGACGGATGTCGCCGTCACCGCCCCTCCGCGCGAGGTCCGCGTCCTGAACGACACCGACCTCGCCGACCTGACCCGGCTCGGCGGCGTACTCAAACCGGCGGACGTGGAAGCGCTGCACGCGATGGCCCGGGACCGCGGGACCTGGAAGAGGGTGTGACCCGGCGACGCAAGAGGCGCCGACGCGCGCCGCTCGAGCTCGCCCGGGGGCCCCTCCCGGGCGAGCTCGAGGAAGAGGCCCGTTCCGGTCCGTAAACGGGGGTCGGGGGGCAGGCCTCTGAGGGCGCAGGACGGACGGGTGAGGCAGGCCTCTGGAGGGCGCAGGACGGGACGGGTAGGGACGGTGGGGGCGAGAACGGGAGAGGCCCGCGCGCCCCGATCACGGCACCGCCCCGGCCCGCCCGGCATCGAGCAGCGGCGCCAGCAGGTCCCCGTAGTCCTGTAGCCGCGGAGCGATGTCGGAGGCCGAGAACGCGAGCGTCCCGGGGGACCGGCACGACTCGACCTCCTCCCACGTGACCGGCGCCGACACGGTCGGCTCGGCCCGCGCCCGCAAGGTGTACGGCGCCGCGGTCGTCTTCCGAGCGGCGTTCTGACTCCAGTCCACGAACACCTTGCCCGGCCGCAGACTCCGCGTCATCCGGTGCAGCACCAGGCGGGGCATCGCCTCCTCCGCCTCCACCGCCAGCTGTTTCGCGTACTCAGAGACCTGTTCGGAGGAGGCGCCCCGCACCGCCGCCAGCAGATGCAGCCCCTTCGAACCGGACGTCTTCGGCTGCGCCTCGATCCCGTCCGCCGCGAGCCGCTCCCGCAGCCACACCGCGACCTCGCAGCACTCGACGACGGTCGCGGGCGTGCCCGGATCGAGGTCGAAGACGAGCCGGTCGGCGATGTCGGGCGCCTGGATCACCCACTGGGGCGTATGGAACTCCGTGACGAGGTTCGCCGCCCAGACCAGACTCGCCAGATCCTGCACGACCACCATCCGGGCGGGCCCGTCCGACCGGGGCACCTCGGCGGTGGTGACCCACTCGGGCGTGCCCGGCGGCACGTTCTTGGCGAAGAAGACCTGCCCGTCGGGCCCGTCCGGATAGCGCAGGAAGGACAGCGGCCGGTCGCGCAGATGGGGCAGCAGGGCTTCGGCGACGGTCGCGTAGTAGTGCAGCACCTCGCCCTTGGTGAAGCCGGTCGCCGGATACAGCACCTTCTCCAGATTGCTGAGCGCGAGCCGCCGCCCCTCCACCTCAGTGATCGGCGTCATACGATGAGAATCACATGAAACCATGAGTTACCGCCTCATATCTGCGCACATCGCCCGATTCTTTCCCTGGCGCACTCTGTGGCCGGAAAGGTGCTGCACGTGAGATCCATCTGGAACGGCGCCATCTCCTTCGGCCTCGTCAGCATCCCGATCAAGCTGGTGAACGCCACCGAGAACCACTCGATCTCCTTCCGTCAGATCCACACGGAGGACGGCGGCCGCATCCGCTACCGCAAGGTCTGCGAGCTGGACGACCACGAGGTG
This sequence comes from Streptomyces sp. NPDC088157, assembly GCF_044741545.1. Taxonomy (NCBI): domain Bacteria; kingdom Bacillati; phylum Actinomycetota; class Actinomycetes; order Kitasatosporales; family Streptomycetaceae; genus Streptomyces; species Streptomyces sp. NPDC088157. Next base: position 478,946 of record NZ_JBIUSU010000002.1, on the reverse strand, counting down.
AGCTCGGCGGAGATCGGCAAGGGGTACGAGGACGCGGACGGCACGATCATCCCGATCACCGAAGAGGACCTGTCCCACCTGCCGCTCCCGACCGCGAAGACGATCGAGATCGTGGCCTTCGTCCCGGCCGACCGGATCGACCCGCTCCAGATGGACGCCGCGTACTACCTCCAGGCGGGCGGCGCCCCGGCGGCGAAGCCGTACACGCTGCTCAGGGAGGCGCTGAAGCGCAGCAACAAGGTGGCGATCACCAAGTACGCCCTTCGCGGCCGCGAGCGCCTCGGGATGCTGCGCGTGGTCGGCGAGGCCATCGCCATGCACGGCCTGCTCTGGCCGGACGAGGTCCGCGCTCCGGAGGGCGTGGCCCCGGACACCTCGGTCACCGTCCGTGACAAGGAACTCGACCTCGCGGACGCCCTGATGGACACCCTCGGCGAGGTCGACCTCGAGGACCTGCACGACGAGTACCGCGAGGCGGTGGAGGAGGTCGTGGCGGCGAAGGCGGCCGGCGAGACGCCCCGCGAGATGCCTGCCCCGCCGTCCAGCGGCAAGGTGCTGGACCTGATGGCGGCCCTGGAGAAGAGCGTGCGGGCGGCGAAGGAGTCGCGCGGCGCGAAACCGGAGCAGGGATCTTCGGAGCGGGGAGAGGGGACGGAGGGGCCGGGGGAGGAGGTGGAGGCCGAGGTCAGACGCCTTCCGCAGCGCAGGTCCGCCCGTACGGCTCCCAAGCGGACGGGTGGCAAGAAGTCGACGTCGACCGCGAAGAAGACCACGGCGGCGCCGAGGAAGTCGACGGCGAAGTCGGCGCAGGCCGCGAAGAAGACGACGGCGTCGAAGAGCACGGCGCAGACGAAGAGCGCTTCGCAGACGAAGAGCACGGCCAAGAAGGCCGCCGCGAAGAAGACGACGGCGTCGAAGGGGACGACGGCGTCGAAGGGGACGACGGCGGGAAAGGCGGCGGCGAAGAAGGCGACGGCCCGCAAGCGCACGGCCTGAGCCCGCCTGTCGACGAGGCCCCGGGACGAGGCGAGGTCGACCTGGTCGTCAGACAGCTTCGTCAGACAGCCCCGTCAAGGTGCCTCGATGCCCGCGTGCTCGGCCTGTTCGGCGTGTTCGTGTCCGGTCTGTTCGGCCCGTCCGGCGTGTCCCGCCCGTCCGGTGTGTTTGGCCTGTTCGGCGTGTCCGGCCTACTGTTCGGCGTGTCCGGCCTGCTCGGTGTGGCCGGCCGTCCGGCCCGTCCGGTGTGTCCTCCGGCCTCCTGGGCCTCCTGGGCCCCCTGGGTCTCCTGGGTCTCCTGGGTCTCGGCGGTGCCGCCGCTCTTGCCGCTTGCGTCGCCCCGGCGGGGGAGAGCCACGCACGCCGTGCCCACCGCCAGCCCCACGGCCGGCCACACCGGGAACGCGCCGCCGTACGCGAACCCGTGCCCCGCGAAATAGGTCAGCGCCCAGACGCTCACACCGAGCCCGGCCCATGTGCGCCAGGCCGCCGCCCCGCGGAGTCCCGCGGCCGGCCGCACGCGTGCGTCCAGGGAGGTCAGCACCCGTTCCAGCGGCCGTAGAGCCCACACCACCCCCGCCAGGACGCCCGCCAGCACCAGCAGCCACGGCACCCGCAGCGCCCACCAGCCCGCCGAGCCGTAGCGGGGTTCCGGGGCGAGGCCGGTCAGGTAGAAGGCGGCGGCGACGACCAGCACCGGCAGCATGTGCCAGAGGTAGAGCGCCATGCTGCCGGCCCCCAGCACCCGCACCGCCCGCCGCACCCGGGCCCGCTCCAGCAGCCGCCGCACGACCGGTGCGACCAGCAGCGCCACGCCGACCTGAGCCAGGCTCCACGCCAGCATGGCCGCCGACGGAGGATCGGTGTTGCTCAGCTCCTGCCCGGTCACCCGGATCAGACTGACGGGAAAGGGCCCGGGTCCGACGAGCAGGGCGAACGTCAGCGCGCCCCCCACCGCCAGTGCCGGAGCCCGGGCGGGCGCCTGCCGCGCCGTCCGCCCGTCGCCGCCCAACAACCCGTCCCGCCAGCAGAAACCGAGCTGGTAGACGACACCCCACACGAGCAGGAAGTTCAGCGCCCCGATCGCCTCGACGGCCGGGCCGCGCGAGGACGCGTCGCCCGCCGCCACGAGCGCGCCGACGCCGAAGCCCACCACGCCCATGCCCACGGGGACCCGCAGTCCCCACCGTTCGTGGAGGGAGTACAGGGCCGGTGTCAGGGCGCTGATCAGCAGGTACACCGGCAGGAACCAGAACTGCATGGCCATCGCCCAGCCCACCAGCGCGAGCGTGACGGGGTCCACGCCGAGGGCGGAGCACGCGCCGACGGCGAGCAGCACGAGGCCGCTGTACGCGGCGGTGGGCAGCAGCAGCCGCACCGCTCGCTGCCCGACCCATCCCGCGGCGGTCCCGCCGGCGGCCCGAGCACGCGACCAGGAGCCCGCCGCGGCATGGCCGCCGGCGAGGAAGAACAGCGGCATGATCTGGAAGCCCAGGGTCAGCCACTGCGTCCAGGGCACGGTCGCCAGCAGTTCGGGCGCGGTGATCTCGCCGTCCGGATGCCGGATCAGCCCGGTGATCAGCCAGTGGCCGAGGACCACGAGCAGAATCGCCCAGGCCCGCAGGAAGTCGACGTACCGGTCTCGACTCATGCCTCGCATGCTGCCGTCCCCCCAACTCCCGTACGAAGAAAAGTCCTTGTCGCAACCAATCCGTGCCCGAGACGACACCGGCCGCGCGTCCGAGACGACACCGGCCGCCTGCACGGAGGCGCCGACCGCCCCGTCCCCTCGCCCGCTGCTCGGCTCCGGGCCGGGGCGGGCGCACGGTGAGGATCGGCTCGTCGGGCCCGGATCCGAGCCCGCCGCGGGTCCGATGCCGAAGAACCCCGACTGCGCGTCGGGCATCTTGACGGTCGGGATGTTACCGGTAACATCGATGTCTCGGAGCATCTCCCGCAGCCCGCGAAGAGGTGGGCCGTCCGCCTTCTGGAGTCCGTGTGACCGACCACCCCACGGCCATCGTCGCGGTGTCCTGCGCCGGCATGACCGCGTGTCTCCTCCTGGCCGCCGTACCGGGCCCGGCGTCCTTCGCCCACGCCGGCGTGGGCCTCCTCGTCGCGCCGATCTTCCCCACCGGACTGCCGTGGCTGCGCCGGACCACACCGCACGCCCGCCGGGCCGGCGCGCTCGTCACCGCCGCGTCCCCGGTGGGCGGTGTGGTGGCGGACCCGTCACTCGGCGAGGTCATCGAGTGGTCCGGCCTCTCGACCGCTCCGGCGCACCCGTAAGCCCGCCCCGACGAAGGGACCCGTATGCCAGCCCTGACCACGACCTCCGACGGATTCCTCCTCCACGGTGAACCGTTCCGCGTCCTCTCCGGCGCGCTGCACTACTTCCGGGTCCACCCCGACCAGTGGACCGACCGGCTGCGCAAGGCCCGCCTGATGGGCCTGAACACGGTCGAGACCTACATCCCGTGGAACCTCCACCAGCCCGAACCCGGCACCCTCGTCCTCGACGGGCTCCTCGACCTGCCCCGTTTCCTGCGCCTGGCCGCCGCGGAGGGCCTGCACGTCCTCCTCCGCCCCGGCCCCTTCATCTGCGCCGAGTGGGACGGCGGCGGTCTGCCCCACTGGCTCACCACCGACCCCGAGATCCGTCTGCGCACCAGCGACCCCCGCTTCACGGACGTCGTGGACCGCTACCTGGACCTCCTCCTCCCGCCGCTGCTGCCGTACATGGCCGCGTCGGGCGGCCCGGTGATCGCCGTACAGGTGGAGAACGAGTACGGCGCCTACGGCGACGACATCGCCTACCTCGAGCACCTCGAGCGCTCCCTGCGCTCACGCGGCGTCGAGGAACTGCTCTTCACCTGCGACCAGACCGACGGCGACCATCTCAAGAACGGCGTCCTGCCCGGCGTCCTCGCCACCGGCACGTTCGGCAGCCGGGTGGACCAGTCCCTCGCCCGACTGCGCGAGGCGCAGCCCGAAGGCCCTCTGATGTGCGGGGAGTTCTGGATCGGCTGGTTCGACCACTGGGGCGGCCCGCACCACGGAAGGGACGCCGGCAACGCCGCCGCCGACCTCGACCGGCTCCTCTCGGCGGGCGCCTCCGTCAACATCTACATGTTCCACGGCGGCACCAACTTCGGTTACACCAACGGCGCCAACCACCACCACGCCTACGTGCCCACGGTCACCTCCTACGACTACGACGCCCCGCTCACCGAGAGCGGCGACCCGGGCCCGAAGTACCACGCCTTCCGTGAGGTCATCGCCCGCCACGCCCCGGTCCCCGACGAGCCGGCTCCCGCCCCGTCGCCCAAACTCCCGTCGACCACCGTCCGGTTGACCCACCGCGCACCCCTCCTCCCGCTCGCAGGCCGCCCCGTGCACGCCACGGACCCACGCTCCGCCGACGAGATGGACCAGCGCGCCGGGTACACCCTGTACCGGACGACCGTCGCCCACCCGGGGACCGGCCTCCTGCACTTCGCCGGCGGAGTGGGCGACCGGGCCCAGGTATTCCTGGACGGCGCCCCCGCGGGCGTCCTCGAACGAGAGCGCTACGAAGAGACCCTGCCCGTCCACGTCCCCCGTCCCGGCGCCGTCCTCGAAGTGCTCGTGGAGAACATGGGCCGGGTCAACTACGGCCCCCGCATAGGCGTCGCCAAGGGCCTGCTGGGCCCGGTCACACTCGACGGCACACCCCTGCACGGCTGGGACTCCCACGCCCTGCCCCTGGACGACGTGCCGGTCACGGCCGACTTCACGCCGGCCGAGAAGCCCAGCTGTGCCGAACCGGCCTTCCACCGCGGCACGTTCGAGGTGACGACCCCCGCCGACACCTTCCTCTCCCTCCCCGGCTGGACCAAGGGCCAGGCCTGGGTCAACGGGTTCCATCTCGGCCGCTACTGGAACCGCGGCCCGCAGCGCACCCTCTACGTCCCGGCCCCCGCCCTGCGCCCGGGCGTCAACGACCTGGTCCTCCTCGAACTCCACGGCACCACCACCCCCGACGCCCACCTCACCGACACCCCCGACCTCGGCCCGGTGACGCCCTGATGCGGCACAGGGCAAGCGTTCCGCCTCCCCCGTCACCGCCGCTGCGCGCCCTCCCCTTCGCCGACGCGCCCGGCGTCCCCGACCCCATCGTGGTGACCAGCCGCTGGCTGACCCGGGGCGGCCGCCCCTGGTTCCCGGTCTCGGGCGAGTTCCACTACTCCCGCCACCCGGCCCGGAACTGGGAGGAGGAGCTCCTCAAGTTGAAGGCGGGCGGGGTCACGGCCGTCGCCTCCTACGTCATCTGGATCCACCACGAGGAGACCGAGGGCCGCGTCCGCTTCGACGGCGACCGCGACCTGCGCCGCTTCGCCCGGCTCTGCGCCCGGCACGGTCTGGACTTCATTCCCCGGATCGGCCCCTGGTCCCATGCGGAGGTCCGCAACGGCGGCCTGCCGGACTGGGTCCTGGCCCGCACCTCGGCCGCCCGCTCCGACGACCCGGCGTACCTGGCCGCCGTCCGCCCCTGGTTCGAGGCGATCGCGGCGCAGCTCCACGGACTGGACCGGGCGCACCGCGGCCCGATCGTCGCGATCCAGATCGAGAACGAGCTCTACGACCGGCCCGGCCACCTCCGCACCCTGAAGCGCATGGCCCAGGAGGCCGGTCTCCGCGCACCCCTGTGGACCTCGACGGCCTGGGGTGGGGTCCACCTCCCCGACGACGAACTGCTGCCCCTCTACGGCGGCTATCCCGACGCCTTCTGGACCGAGGCCGACGGCGGCTGGCCCGACACCTGTCGCAAGCACTTCTTCTTCACCCACCAGCGCGACGACGAGGGCATCGGCGCCGACCTGCGCCCGACGACGGTACGCGGCGCGGATCCGGAGACCTACGCGGACAGGTTCCCCTGGGCCACCTGCGAGCTGGGCGGCGGCATGGCCGTCGCCTACCACCGCCGCCCGCGGGTCGACGCCGCCGACATCGGGGCCCTCGGCCTCACGAAGATCGGCTGCGGCTCGGTCTGGCAGGGCTACTACATGTTCCACGGCGGCACCAACCCCACGGGGGAGCGGACGCCCCTCCAGGAGTCCCACGTCACCGGCTACCCCAACGACCTCCCCGTCCTGACGTACGACTTCCAGGCCCCGCTCGGCGAGTACGGCCAGTACCGCCCCTCCTACGACGAACTGCGCCTGCAGCACCTGTTGCTGGCGGACTTCGGTGAGCTGATCGCCCCCATGCGGTCGGTGCTGCCGGACGGCACTCCACGAGGCCAGCACGACCGCGACACCCTGCGCTGGGCGGTCCGCTGCGACGGGCGCGCGTCGGGCTTCCTCTTCGTCACCAACCACCAGCCGCACGAGCCGCTCCCGGACCACCCGGACACGACCTTCACGGTCGCCTTCCCCGAGGCCCCGGCCCTCACCCTGCCCAGCACCCCCGTCACCGTCCCCGCGGGCGCCTACTTCTGCTGGCCGCTGCGCCTGGACGTGGCGGGTCTGCGCCTGGACTGGGCCACCGCCCAGCCGGTGTGCACGATCGTGGACGACGACGGGCGCACGGTCCTGGTGCTGGCCGCGACGGACGGCATCGAGCCCGAACTGGCCCTGGACGCACGGACGGTGACGACCTTCGCCACCCCGGCCGGTGCGGACGCCGCGACCGTGACCGACGGCGACCGCATCCTGATCACCGGCCTGCGCCCCGGCACGGACGCCCTGGTCGAGGTGAATACCCGGGCCGGTGACCGGGTCGCCCTCCTGGTACTGGACGCGGCCACCGCCCGCACCGCCTACCGGGGCGAGGCCTGGGGCGCACAGCGGCTCGTTCTGTGCGCCGAGGGCGTGGTCTTCGACGCGGCGGACGGCGAGGTACGCGTCCACCCCCGCACCCCGTACGACGAGGCACCTCGCGTCGAGCCCCATCCCCCGTACGACGAGGCGCCTCGGGCCGAGCCCCGCACCCCGTACGACGAGGGACCTCGGGCCGAGCCCCACCGCCATTCCCGCTCGCCCGTGCCGGCGGTCTCGCTCTCCGTCCTCCCTGCCCCGCACCGCCTGCCGACGGTGCCCGGCGCCACGGTGGAGAAGAGCCGGGACGGCGCCCTGACCCGTTACACGCTGGTCCCCGACGAGGACGCGCCCGCTCCCTCCGCCCCGGCCCCGTCCGTCACCGCGCTCCGTCCGGCGGGCGCACCGCCGGCCCCCGTCACGGGCGTACCGGGCCGGGCGAGCGCCCCCGCGGACGAGTACTACGACACGGTGGCGGCCGTCTACCGCGTCGACGTAGGGGCGTCCCATGCCGACGCCCCGCCCGGTGCCGACCTGCTGCGGCTCCACTGGACCGGCGACGTGGCCCGCGCCTACGTGGGCGACACGCTGGTCGCCGACCAGTTCTTCACCGGCCGCCCGTGGGACATCGGGCTCGACCGGCTCCCGGCCGGTGAGCCCCTCACTCTGAAGATCCTGCCGTTCGCCGCCGGCGCGGCGGTCCACCTCCCCGTCGCCCCGGTACCGGGCGTCGCCGAGGTGCGGCACGCCGAACGGATCACGACCCGCACCTGGAGGCTCCGCACCTGACTGACCTGACCCCCGCCTCCTCGTCCGCCCGGCCTATCCTGTGGGTCCGCCGGGCGGCCCAGTGCGACTTGGCCCCGGACCAGTCCCGAGGAAGAAGCCCCCACCATGACCCGAAGCGCCGCCGACGGCCCGGTCGGCCCGGCGACCCGGGGACGCAGCAGACGCAACTTCGCGGGCTCGCGTCCGGTCATGGACGACGTCGCGAAACTCGCCGGAGTCTCCAAGCAGACGGTCTCCCGGGTGCTCAACGACCACCCGGCCGTCCGCCCCGAGACCCGGGAGGCGGTCCAGGCGGCCATGCGCACGCTCGGTTACCGTCCGAGCAGCAGTGCCCGCTCGCTGGCCAGCGGCCGCACCCGCATGCTCGGCGTGATCTCGTTCGACGCGGCCCGCTACGGCCCCGCCTCGACCCTGACCGCCATCAACACGGCGGCGCAGGAGGCCGGTTACCTGGTGAGTTCGATCGCGCTGGACACCGCGGACCGGGACACGGTGGTGCGGGCCGCGGACCGGCTGTCGGCGGAGGGCGCGGACGGCGTGATCGCGATCGCGCCCCAGGTCCGGGTGGCCCGGGCCCTCGCCGAGGCCCACCTGGACACCCCGCTGGTCGTCATGGACAACGAGCTGGGTGACGGCACCCCCATGGTCACCTCGGACGCCCGCACCGGCGCCCGCAAGGCCACCGAGCACCTCCTCTCCCTCGGCCACCCCACGGTCCACCACCTGGCGGGCCCGACGGGCTGGACCTCGGCGGACCGCCGGGCGGAGAGCTGGCGCGCCACCCTCGAAGCGGCCGGAGCCGAGGTGCACGCACCCCTCATCGGCGACTGGAGCGCCGACTCCGGCTACGACCTGGGCCGCGAGCTGGCGAAGGACCCGTCCGTCACCGCGGTCTTCGTGTCGAACGACCAGATGGCACTCGGTGTCCTGCGGGCCCTGCACGAGGCGGGCCGCCGGGTCCCGGAGGACGTCAGCGTCGTCGGCTACGACGACATCCCGGAGGCCGCCCACTTCCTCCCCCCGTTGACCACGATCCGTACGGACTTCACGGACATCGGCACGATCTCCCTCCGCATCCTGCTGAACCGCATCGACGACCCGTCGGCACCCGGGAGCCCCCTCACCCTCGTCCCCGTCGAACTGTGCGTCCGGCACAGCACCGCCGGCCCCCGCTGAGGGCGTTCGGAGCGTCGTCCGGGCACCGGACCCGTCAGGGCCGGGGCGCAGGGGGTGTCCGTCCGAGGGCGGCTGCCGCTGATCGGCGATCAGCTTCCGGCACAGACCACCGAACCTGAGGTGAGAACCTGAGGTGAGTGCCGCCGGGGACAGCGGGGGCCAACCCGAAGGGTCACTCCAGCGGGACGGCCGACCCGTTCCGAGCGCAGACGGAGACAGAGGGGGCGGCCCTGTCCCTGCGCCCCCGCTCCTCCCGGCCACGCGAGCGAACCGCCTCCGCTCACGCACCGCCCGGCGACATCAGCGCCGTGCGCCCCGCCCGGCCGTCGCGTGGAGCTGCTCCAGGGCGTCCAGCACGACGGTGTTCCAGTGCCAGGCCAGCCAGCGGCCGACGTCGAGGCCCGTCTGCCGCAGCGCGGCCAGCTGGGCGTGGGTGAGATCGGTGAGGGGCCGTTCGTGGTGGGAGGACACCATGCCCAGCGGCACGCCCACCCGGTTCACCAGCGGAAGGCTGTGCGCGGCCCGGCTGCCCGTCTGCAGGATGGCGTGGCGGGAGGCCGCGTCGAACACCTCCGCGGTCGCCACGTCCCGCACGGTGACCTGCCGACGCTCGGCGGCCGCCTGCGAGCAGGCGGTGGTCGGGGCGTCGACGAAGGCGAAGAAGTCGGTGAAGTACTTGTTGAGCCCGGTGTGCCGGACCAGGCGCAGCCGGCCGCTCTCGGCCAGTTGCACGTTGCCCATCGACGTCTGGGTGATCGACAGCACCCGTTGCAGGACCGCCTTGACGACCGCGCCCTGACTGACGCCGCTGTCCGGTTCCACCGGAAGCCCGGGAAGCCCGGGCTGCCCGGGTCGGGCCCGGCGGGGGAACCAGAGCTGGGCGTCCTCATCGGGAGCCGGTGTGCGTACGACCGCGTCGGCGAGGGTGGAGAGCTTGATGTTGAACCGCTGCGAAACGCCTTTCAGCAGCGTGAACGCCTCGTCGGCGGAACCCAGGCCGTAGCGCCTGAGCAATACGCCCTCGGCGCGGGCGACCCCGGCACGGCCGTACAGGCGATTGCGCAGATCGAGCTCGTCCTGCTGCCAGTGCGGTGCCCTGTCGTGCCCGGTCCCGGTCCCGGTCCCGGTTCTGGTGCCGATGCCGGTCCCGGGGGCAAGGGCATCGGCCGGCGAGCCTTCGTCGGCCGGGTGCTGGGACAGCTGACTCATACCGAGGGCTCCAATCCGCGTGGTGGCCGGCGGCGGCCCCGGCGGTCGGCTCCCTGGGCTGCCGATTACGTACCTGTCTGCCAGGCACTGCGAACGGACCTAATAACCGCAACCGAGCCGGACAAACCCGAACGCTCCCAAGCCGCCGCCGGACAAACCCGAACACTCCCAAGCCGCCGTCGGCGCCGCCGCCACGCGGCAGGGGTGCTCGAGCCGCCCAGGCCGGGAGGGACGACCGGCTGCGGGCGCTCGCCTCCTCCTGCCACCCGACGACCCTGCGGCAGCCGCGCCCGGCCAAGACCGTGATCAAGGATCTCTCCCCGTAGACCCTGACCAGCATTCGAGCTGCCCCGAGCGGCTCGCCGACCCCGCCGCACCGGGCCTGGTCCCCGCTCCGTGCCGGCGCCACCCGCCTTGCCCCGCCGGTTAGTTCGCCGGACTCAGGGAACCCGGAGGAGGTCACCGCGAGTCCGCAGAGGAGTGACAGTGTCGATCGGCCGACTCCCCGAACGCGAGCAGCGCATCCTGGAGGAGATGGAGCGAGCCCTGCGTCGCGACCGTCGCTTTCAGCGGCGCCTGCGCAGACTGAGCCGTTCCGGTCGCTCCGGCCGTCCTGGCCGCCTCGCCCGCGCCGGTCGCCGGCCGACCATGTCCCGGCGCGTGCTCCGCACGCCGCGCCCCTGGGCCGTCGCCCTGCTCCTCGCGGTGTCCGTCGCGCTCATGGTCTCCGGCATCACCACCTCCGAACCGGGCGTGATCTGGGCGTTCGCAGCCGTCTGGCCCCTGACGCTGTACGCGGCGTTCCGGCTGCTGTGCCGACGGACGGAACGCTGAGCGTTTGCCGCAACGCGCAACCCGCAAGCCACAGCGCGAAACGCGTAGAGCGCAGCGCGCAACCCGTAGACCACAGTGCGCAACCCGCAGCGCGGACCCGCACCCCGCAACCCGCCTCGGGTTGCGCGTCGCGGGCAGCGGCTGCGGGCATGCGGGACCATCGGGCAGGGGCGGGACACCGGCCAGGCGCAGCGACAGGGCGGTGGGCAGCGGGACCGGTGGAAACGGAGGCCGGGATCAGAGCCGCGTCGGCGTCGATCTCGTCGATGAGCCGCTCGACCTCGCCGCGTCCGACGGGCGGCGCGCGAAGCCGACCCCCCGGGGGCGTCCCGGGCGAGGATGTCGTCGCCGTCCGGCGACAGTCGCGCGGTGGGGGCGCCGAGCGGTCGGCACAGCATCGTGACGTGGTCGGCCCGGGCGGCGACGGCAACGGATCGCCGGCCCGGCGAGCAGCACGTCGCCGTGGCTGTCCAGGCGGGTGACCGGAGCTCTCACCGGACCCTGCGGGCGGGCCGGTAGGCGGCCTCGACGGGCCGCTCGTCCGCGAGCACACGGCCGAGCGGCCACCGCCCGGACAGCAGCGCGCGGACGGCGGTCGACAGGTCGGCCGCCACGTGCTCGGCGGCGGTGATCTCCTCGGGCCGGGTCTGCTCGGTCGGGACGAGGATGCCGAGGGCGCCGGCCCGGCGGGCGGCCTCCACGTCGGCGCCGACGTCGCCGATCACGGCGATCCGCTCCGGCGGAGTGCACAGGCGCCCGGCGGCCCACAGGATCATGCCGGGCCGGGGCTTGCGGCAGTGGCATCCGTCCTCGGGGCCGTGCGGGCAGACGGCCCACACGTCGAAGGGTCCGAGCAGCTCGCCGATCCGCTCGTTGACCCGGCGGACGTCGGCCGTGGACAGCGGCCCGCGCGCGACGCCGGGCTGGTTCGTCACCACACCGGTGCCGACACCTCGTTCGCGCAGCAGGTCGAGCGCCTCGCGGGCCCCGTCGACCGGGCGGACGAGGCCGGGGTCGCCGTTGTGGGGGACGTCATGTACGAGGGTGCCGTCGCGGGCGAACAGCACGACGTCGATCCCGTTCACGGCGCCACCTCCAGCCAGGGGGCGGCGCCCCGGTGGCGCCACAGGCCGCTCGTCCAGTGCCAGGTGGCCGCGGGCGGTATCAGCACACTCGTGGCGAGCATGGTGCCGACCTCGTGCCGGGTGCGCGGGCCGGGAGCGATGCGCGCCCAGGCGAACTCGCCGGTACCGGCGGCCCAGCCGAGCGCGGCGGCCGCGGCGGCCCGGCGCCGCCCGGCCACGGCGAGCGCGCACGCGGCCAGGCCGGCGGCCGTGATCGCGAGATGGTTGCGCAGCCGGCCGCGCGGCGCCAGGGCCCGGTGCCACCAGTCGGGACCGTGCAGGCGCCGCATCAGGGCGTCGTCGGCGTTACCGCGCTGGGAACGAAGCGACACCCAGCGGTCGGTCGGCCGCACCGGATGCCGGGTGGTGCGCCGACCCTGCCGGATCCGCCACCCCGCGTCCAGCACCCGCAGGGCGAGATCGGCGTCCTCGCGGAACGCCCGCGGGAACCGCTCGTCGAAGCCGCCGACCTGCTTCAGCGCCTCGGCGCGGAACGCCATGTCGGCGGTGATCCAGAGCGCCCGCGCCAGACCGGCGGTGCCGCGCTCCCAGTCGGTGGGCCGACGCTCGCCCGGCAGCGGTACGGCGATCACGCCCTGTACGGCGCCGGTGTCGGGTTCCGCCTCCTCCAGGTCCTGGACGAGCCGCTCACACCAGTGCGGTCCCACCTGCACGTCGTCGTCGAGGAAGGCGATCCAGGGCGCGTTGACCGCGCGCAGCCCGGTGTTGCGGGCGGCGGCGGGCCCGTGTCCGCCGCTGTGGATCACCAGCGTGCGCTCTCCCAGGTCGCCGAGGACGCGCAGCGGGCGCTCCAGCGCGCCGGGGTCCGGCTCGGGCTCGGGCCGGTCGTCGACGAGCACGATCTCGTCCGGCTTCGGCCCGGTCGCGGCGACGAGCGCGGCGAGGCAGTCGGCGAGCGTGTCCCGCACCAGCGTCGGGATCACGACGGCGTAGGCGGTCATACGTCAGCCCCTTCCGTGCATCGCGCCCCGGCGAACCGCGAGGGGGCGGACTCGGGTACGCGCCGGGCGTGGTCCTGAGCAGAGGGTTCCTGGGGTCGTCCGGATCCATGTCGGCGGCGGGACGGGCGAGCCTGGGATCGGGGGAGTGGATGACCGCGTCCCAGTGCCTCGGGCCGCGGCCGGATCGTGGAACAGGGCGTTGATTCCAAGAATGCGCATCGGGGGTGCTCCGTCCCGGGCGGCGTACAGGGCCACTGTGTCCTCGCGGGTCCCGCACTGCGACTGGCTCAAACTCCTGGAGGCAGCTCACTCGGAATGACGTGACCTTTCACTGTATGTGGTGACCCGTATAGGCGCGCGGCGACCGCCCGCGCATCCGGACGCGCCACGAGAACAGGCCGAGCACCGGCCCCTGCCAGGGGCGATGCGGCCGCCGGTCCGGCGACCGGGGCACGGCCCGCCTCGCCCTGTACCCGCCCCCGTACCCGTTGGTCATTGATCCAGGCGGCCGGTGCCTCCGGGGAGCGCCGCCGCCGTCCCGGCGCGTCGCCGGCTCCTCCGACGACCTCGCACATTTGGGCGTAACCCACCCGCACCGCTCCGTTAACATGTTCGAACTCGCGACGAACCGCCCTCATTTCCCGTCCTCCACGGGAAAAACCATGACATCCAGCGAGATAAGCAAGCCACTCAACCAAAATCTCACAAACTGGTCAGATAATTGATATCCATGTCACCGCGGGTGTTTTCGCGAATAAAGAGCAGAATTGCGTTCTCCGCATGGCGTCGGCCGCGGGTGATGCTCCTGGTCACGGCGGGCGTGGTGGCCCTCGGATTCGTCATCGCCCTGGAGCTCGTCGCCCGCCATCTGGGCATTCCGGGACCGATCACCTCCCAGGTGCGCGAGGTGATATTCCCTCCTAAATCGGGTGGTCTGCTGTACGCCAGCATGGCGTTGATGCTGGTGGTGTTCACCTGGCGGCAGAGGCTTATCGCGATCGGCGCCGCGATCGGCATCGACCTCGTCTTCCTGGCGGTCCGGTGGGCGGCCGACATCAAGGTGACCGAAGGCCATCCCTTCGGCAACGGGGCGCTGTGGGTGACTCTCGGCTGTGCGGTCATCGCCGTCACGCGCCGCACCGGCCGGGAACGTGTTCTGCTGCTGAAGGGCGCCGGGCTGGGCCTGCTGCTGATGACCGGCCGCAAGACCGGAGACACCTGGCTGCTCATCACCTCGAAGACCCGCCCGATGGTGCTTGACCAGTACGTGGCGACCGCCGATCACGCGCTGGGCAACCCCTCGTGGCTGGTGGGCCGGATGGTCACGGCCACCGGCGCGATCGGCTTCAACACCCTCGACTTCGTCTACGGCCAGCTCCCGGTCGCCGCGGTCGTCGTCGCGCTGTACCAACTGCGAAACGTGGCGGTCGAGCGCCGCTTTCCGACCCACCACCTGGTGCGCACCTTCCTGGCGATCGGCCTCCTCGGGCCGGCGTTCTACATGATCTTCCCGGTGGTCGGCCCCATCTTCGCCTACGGCGACGGCACCGAGCACTGGGCGACGATCAGCCTCTGGTCGGAATCGCACGTCAGCGTGCAGTGGGCGGTGGCCGATCTCTGGCCCAAGACGCCGACGCCGATCGGCACCCCGCACCACATGCCGTTCGACGGTGTCACCCCACGCAACTGCATGCCCAGCCTGCACACGGCGTGGGCGACCGCGATCTTCATCCATTCGAGGAAGGGCCCGCGCCTTCTGCGATACGCCGGCACGTTCTGGCTGATCGCCACGCTCTGCGCGACCCTGGGCTTCGGCTACCACTACGGCGCGGACCTCATCGCCGGCGTGGTGTTCACGCTCACGATCGAGGGAGCGCTGCGCGCACACGACCGAGGCTGGGACCGGTCGGGGATCCAGCTGGTCGCCTACGGCGCGACGGTCTTCGCCGCACTCCTGGTGTCCTACCGCTATCTGCCGCTGGAGATGGCCAGGCACCCGTGGGCCTTCGGACCACTTCTCCTGCTGGCGATGACCTCAGTGATCTACGGCTACGTACGGACCACCACACTGTGGGACCCGAAGACCGCACCAGCGCGCCCACAGGAACCCCAACCGGAACCCCAACCGGAACCCCAGCGGGAATCACAGCCGGAACCCCAGCGGGAATCACGACAAGAACCGCAAGCCGAACCGCAACAGGAACCGCAACCCGAACCGATTTGACCGGGCTGCGGCTGCACCACCAGCCCGCCCGGCCCATGCACTCCTACCCCGCCCCACCCGGTGCGCGGAAAACGTCCCGCCCCGGGCGGCGCGGACCCCGTCGTCCAGCCGGCCTGTGCGGCGCATCTCCTGGGCCCGCGCGCCCCTCCGGGCCCTGCACGCCCGTGAGTTGCCGACGCGGTTGCCTTATTCGTTTGCCGTCGGTGAACCCGGTCGGATAGGAAACCTGCATGCTTAGAGGCGGCAAGGTCGGGCTCAGGGCCCGCCACGAGGACGACATCCCGATCCTGCGGGCCGAGCTCTACGACGACGTGGTCAACTCCTCGCGGGCCGAAGGCCGGCCGTGGCGGCCGATCACGCCCGGCTCGAAGGACTCGCGGCTCGTGGTGGACGACAAGGAGCAAGGTCACGTCCCCTTCTCCGTGGTGGAGCTGGACGGCGGCACGCTGATCGGAACCGCGGTCCTGTGGAACATCGACAACCACAACCGGTCCGCGCACATCGGCCTTGGACTGCTGCCGTCCGCTCGTGCCAAGGGCTACGGCACCGACGTGGTCGCGGTGATGTGCCACTACGGATTCATTGTGCGCGGCTTGCAGCGGCTGCAGATCGAGACGCTGTCGGACAACGCCGCGATGCTGCGCTCCGCCGAGCGCAACGGCTTCGTCCGTGAGGGCGTGCTGCGCTCCTCGGCCTGGGTGATGGGCGAGTTCCTCGACGAGGTCCTGCTCGGGCTCCTCGTCCAGGACTGGAAGCCGGACTCGAAGGGCTGAGCCGGCCTCCCGGCTCGGGGAAGCGACGGGTTCCGGGGCACGGACGCGACTGATCGACGCCGCTGTCCTCTGCCGCCGATCGACGCCGCTGTCCTCTGAGGCCGAGCCTTGACCAGTTGCCACTGAAGTTTGACCGCAGGTGAACTCCGGGACGTTCCCCCCTTCATACGCTGACGCCATGCGACGACATGGACGAGTGGTCAAGGTGACTCGTTGGCCGGCGGTCTGGGCTGCGGTCACCGTCGTCATGGGCTTCGTCACCAGGCTCGCGGACATCTACACGGGCTGGCCGCTCACCACGGTGACGTCAGTGGCGCTGGTGGCTCCCCGGTACTGGGCCCGGCGGCGGCAGGGCGGCAGGGGGGCAGGGTGCGCGGAGCCGCAACACGGGAGCCGGGCCGCGAGCTCGGAGCGCCGTAGCCCAACCCGACCCCAGGGCGGACGGACCCACCCGATCAAACCCAAGTGGCGCTCGGTCAAGATTCAGCACAGATGACAGCTACTCCCCGTCTCGACGGGGTACAGGCATCGGCATATTGTTTCAATCGAACATATGAACGATAAGCCTTCGGGTCCGCCTCGCCTTCAAGCGATCCAGGGGTACCTCGAAAAGCAGCTCGCTGAGAAGAGACCGTGTTGACGTACCTGTGCCTTCAGGGTGAGACCGTACGACGTGCCCTCGCCGTGCCCGAGAACCGCGAGCCCGTCCAGCCCGGCCCGCCGCCCCGCGGACCTGTGGCACCCCGGCCGGAGCCGGGGTCTGCGCCGACTCCCCGCGCGCGGGCGTCGACCGCGTTCACGGTCGAACGGCGGAGAAGTCCGGAGGGACCGCAGGGGGCCGCGATTCCTCTGGATGTCCGCTCGAGGACAAGCTGCACGACGCATCCCTCGAGTGCGCACGAGTCACGGTCGGCGTCGACGGATGCGCAGCTGGAGGCGCGCGCTTTCCGCCGTCCGGACACGGAGCCGGGGACCCGCGCATGACGGGCCGGAGTGCGGAGCCGTACATACCGGATGATCCTGAAGGCATGTCCGGACCGATCCGCGTGATCGTTCATCCGCCGTCGCCTTCGGGTGGCCGGCGGGTGCGCGTGAACGGCGAGATTCTCGGCCTGGCGCACAACGCGGTGGACCTGGCCGAGTTTCTCCGCCGGGCCGGGTTGGAGATCGACCCGTCGGACGTCGTCGAGGTGCCGTGGATCGATTGGCGCGGCGTGGGACCGGAGCACTGGGGGCCGGAGACGAACGGCTGACCCACACAGCTGCGAACGACGGATCTGTCCGGCAATAGAGACGCCGTCCATTGTCGCGGGTATGGACCCCACCGAGACCGCCGATCGCGAGGCAACGGCGTCGAGTTCCTGCTGACCCGCTACGCGAAGTACCTCGACGGACGGCAAGCCATCGCCAACCGGCGCGTCGAGGACTGCTCCGCGAGTACGAGTGACACCCGTGCCCGCACCCGAGGTCCTTGGCATCGTGTTCAGGGGCCCTTCGCAGCTGAACGCCTCAGCTCGTCGGATAGCCGATCTCCGCAACGTCCTGCGCGAGGTCGGCCAGAGCGACCGACGAGTTCAAGGCGCTGACCACCTCTTCGGTCAGGGGACGCGAAGAAAAGATGTGACGAACGGCCCCCAGGTCGACCGGCGCCTCGTAGTAGTCCTCGGCCCACCGCTGAAACGCCTCCGGCGAGCGGTCCACCAATAGCTGGAAGAGGTACCCGGCGCCGTCCGGGTCCTCGTTCGCCCTGTGGGGAAAGTCGATCGATCCGGTTGTCCAGCCATCGTCTTCCGTCTCTCGCCACGTACACGCGGTGACGACAGGCATGCCGTCCTCATCCGAGAACGCGGGCTCCTCGACGCACGGCCGGAAGACGTCGGGAACCGCCCCGGCCGCAGTGCTTCCGCTGATGACGGGGTCTTTGGGCGCCTCTTGCGGGTGCCCCCGGCAGCATTCGAACCTGCGCAGGGCTCCGGGGCTCCAGGTTGCCGGGCAGCGCGGCATGCGGCAGGTCACAGCCTTGCACGTGACAGATCAGGCGGGACGAGTCCACGGATGGTCCACGGCTGGTGAACCGACCGGACGGCGCCACTGTTCTGCGTGGTGCTGGAGGCTGGCAGGGTCGGCCGCAGGGCCCCAGGTCTCCGCCATGTCAGAGAGGTCACCTACGGAGACAGGTGCCTCCCGTGCGAGAACCGGCACCGCGTCCGGGCCGATGGCCACCCTGAGGCACCTGGTCATCGGCGCATGCCGACTCGCCGGCCGCACCGACATCACCGTGGGCCTCCGCCACCACGCCGCCAACCTCGCTTACTTGCTCACCACTCCGCGCATCACGTGATCAAGCCGTGCACAACGGCGCAACCGCGCAACCGCACGAACGACGCGGCCCGGCCTGTCGCCCGGCGGCGGGCGCGATCACGCGCGCCTGCCGGCCGTTCCAGCGGATTCAACACGTCGAGCTGCTGGAGATCTTTATTCCGGTGACGACGTAGGCGTTGGCGAACACGGTTTGGTTATTCGGCGGAAGGCAGATCGAGCCCCCGCTCTGGAGCCGCAGATACACCACGTCGTCATTCCGAGTGTTCAGGACCCCGTAGTGCGGCCGGGGCGTGACCGCCTGATAGCCACTGGTGACGTCCTGGTACTTCGAGATCGGCGTGCCCGCGAGCAGGGCGTTGTTGTCCACGTAGAAGCAGACCCAGGGATATGGGCAGCCCTGGGTGGGGGACTCCGCGTGGGCTGCGGACGCGCCGGTCACGGACATGGCCGCGACGGCCACGCCCACCCCCGCGAAGCTTGCAACCTTCCGGATGACGGACTTCACCCAACCTCCAAGGATTCGACAGCCTGCTCGAGTGCGTCCGCGAGTGTGACCGGACATGACAAGGTGGGAGCATAGCCGGGGCGGACATGTGCTGCTGTCGCGAACTCCCCTCGCTCCAAAGGCGCTTGAGGGCGTTCACGCCCGGGCTCGACCGACGCGGCTCTGCTGCTCGTCATGGACGCTGCTGCCGGGCACACGGAAGATCTTCTGGTCGATGTTCACGTCCACGAAGAGCGTCATCGTCCCCGGGCCGAAGGCCTGGGCGACGACGGTCTCGGTGGTGGCCGAAGCTGCCGCACCTTCCACCGCCGACGTGAGTCGGGATACGGGTTGGCCGCGTTCAAGCTGCTCAACGGGGAGCTCCGGGTGTGGCGGAGTGACTTCGCCGCGTGGCTGCGGCAGTTGCACGCAGCGGCGTGAAGTCACCCGACGTGAAGGCCTGGGATGTACGTAACCGCGGTGACGACTTCGCCCTCAGATACCTCGCGATGAAGTGGCCCCACGCCGCACCCAACACGCGGGATGGCATCAATGAATCGCTCACCAGCGGCACGGCGGACTCCTCGACGAGCGCGCCGGTCGGCCGCCCGACGAGGCGTTGCGCAAAGCGCTCCGCAACTGGGCCTTCGTGTTGCTGGGGCCCAACGATCGGGAAGTCCCAACGACGTGCGGAACGTTCATCGCTGGGTGTCCAAGGCATCGCGCCCGCTCGCCGATCTCGCCGATCTCGCCGAACAGGCCACGGCTCGTGCAGTGCTCGACTCACTCAAGGTCAAGCTCGACGGCACAGCAGCAACCGCTGAAACCGTCCGGCGTAAGCGCAGGAACCTCGTCAACGCTGCGAATTACGCGGTCGACCTGGGGGAGTTGCGCGAAAACCCCATCACGGCGGCCCGCTGGCAGAAGCCGAAAGCGTCCAACCAGGTCGATCGGCGGGCTGTCGCCAACCTGCAGCAGGCCCGCAATCTTCTTCAGCGAAAGGGCTCGGTCGTCCCGTCCTCGACCTGCTACGGCGTGTGGCGGGAGGCCGGCTCCCCGCGCTCCCGCCGGCCGTCGCTTCCTCGCCGCTCGAGTCGGCCGTACGACCTGCGGCACTTGGCGCTGTCGACATGGCTCAGCGCTGGCGTCGACCCCACCGAGGTTGCCGAGCGCGCGGGTAACAGCGTCGAGGTCCTGTTGACCCACTACGCGACGTGCCTCGACGGACGGCAGGACGTCGCCAACCGACGCATCGAGGACCTGCTTCGCGAGTACGAGTGACAGCACCTGACGGTGACCGAGGCCCCTGGCGTGATGCCCAGGGGCCTCGTTGTCTGCCCTGCCCGTCAAGCCGGCCCAGTGGCCTGGGTCTGTTCGGAAGCGAGCAGGCGCTCAAGGATCCTCCGCTCGCTGTCGAGCGCAGCGAGCATCTGGGTGCGTGTGCGTTCAAAGTCGGGGTCGACCTCGACGCCGAGATCGTGGCGCAAGGCGACCCGCAACAGAAACACCCCGTCGGACAGCGGGCCGCTGAACCAAGCTTTGGCTCGGTCGTATGACCCGTCTGGGGCAGGACTGCTCGGCAATTGTTTTACGACCGAGTACCCGACTCCGAGCGCCCTGTTGAGAGTCGAGGCAACCTGATGGACATGCTTCGGCAGTGCCATCTGCGCCAAAGAGTATTGCTCTGACCATGCTTCCTTGGCGGTGTCCAGGACTGAGGGTTCGATGCTTTCACCGCGCTCGGCCGCTCGGACTGCGTCTCGGGCAGCGACCCGGTACGCGCGAGCCGTGGTGTTCAGACGGGCATAAAGATCCCGTCTGGCTTCCTGCGCTCGGTCGTGGCGGTCCTCTGCCCGTTCTCGATCGGCACGCTCATTTTGTTCCCGGGTGACGCGCTGGCTGAGCACTGCCCCACCCAGAGTGCCGCCCAGCGTTCCTCCGACGCCGATGAGCGCGACGGCCAGCGTGGTCACATCCACGAGATCCCCCAACTCGTCCATTGCCCGCGGGCAGCGGCTGAAGATGGTACGACAGCGGCCCCCAGCAACCTCAGGCTCTCCACCTGCGGCATGCTCCAAGGTCGGGACGACGATAACGAGGAGCAGACCTGCTTGGCTCCCACGAGTCCCATCACCTGCTCCTCTACGGACCCCGGCATACGGCCGCTCCGAGCGGCACACGGCTGCACATACGCCAAGACCCCGTCCTCAGGGAAAGCGCTGATGGCGGGGTCTTTGGGCACCTGATTCAAGGTGCCCCCGGCAGGATTCGAACCTGCGCACACGGCTCCGGAGGCCGTTGCTCTATCCCCTGAGCTACGGGGGCGTGTCGGTCGGGAGGTGTTGCTCGCGGCGACGGGTAGAACACTACCAGCTCGCTCGGGGTGTTCATGAACGGGTTTCTTCGGGGTCAGGGGAGGAGCGTGGGGCGCCCGCACGGGGTGGAAGTGGGGAAAACCCGGACGCGGTGGCCGGTCCGGACCTACTCTCGAGTTGTGCCAGGCGCGTCGGGTCGGGTGCTTGTTGTGGACGACAACAAGGTCATCCGGCAGCTGATCAGGGTCAATCTCGAGCTGGAGGGCATCGAGGTCGTGACCGCGTCCGATGGTGTCGAGTGTCTGGATGTCGTTCATGAGGTGAAGCCCGATCTCGTGACCCTCGATGTCGTCATGCCCCGCCTGGACGGGCTGCGGACCGCCGCTCGACTGCGTGCCGATCCGCGAACGCGTGATCTCCCTCTTGCCGTCATCAGTGCCTGTACGCAGTACGAGGTCGAGGCCGGTCTCGAAGTCGGCGTCGACGCATTCCTTGCCAAGCCCTTCGATCCCGCCGAACTCGTCTCCGTAGTACGGGAGTTGCTGGAGCGTGGGGAAGTGGCAGGCCGTGGAGGCGGGGGCGGACTGGAGCTCGGGATGGGGCTCGGGACTGCCCTCGGAGCCGGGGAAGGTGTGGGGGCGGGGAAAGGCGGCGGACCGAGCGCCGGCCCTGGGGCCGAGTAGACCGACCAGCGAGTCGCCGACCAGCGAGCCTGAAGAGTGCCTGAGGGTGCGTGACGGAAAGCAGTCCACCCGCGGTACGGGTCCCCGGGGAGTGGTCTCCACCCATCCAAAGCACCCCTCAGCGCCCCCACCCCCCACCGTCCCGCTCCCAAAGCGCCCCCACCACCCCCGTAGCCAGGCCCCACGCCTCCTGCGGCGTCCACATCGCGGACCTCTGGCAAACCGGCTCGCCTACCCACCCCCCTCCTCCCCTACGCTTGTCCCGTGACCCCCGTCGAGCTCTCCCGTACCGTGCTGCGCGCGGTGCGTCGTGCTGTCGATGACGGGGTGCTGTGCGTGGACGTGCCGAAGAGGATCGTCGTCACCGCTCCGAGGGCCGGGGGCCGCGGGGACTACGCGACCAACGTCGCCCTCCAGCTCGCGCGGCCGGCCGGGCAGCCGTCGAAGCGGGTCGCCGAGGTTCTCCTGCCTTATCTCCTCCGCGCCGACGGCGTCAGTGATGTCGTCGTCACCGGCCCCGGGTTCCTCAATATCAGCCTGAACCGGGCCGAGGCGTCGGCCGCGCTCGTGCGGGAGATCCTGCGGAGCGGGCCGAGGTACGGGTACGCCGATCGGCCCAGCGGGCAGCTCGTGCAGCTGCATGCCCCGCACGAGGTTCGTGCCGTCGTCGTCATGGATGCCGTGGCGCGGGTACTGCGCTCTCAGGGAGCCCTCGTCCGTACCAGTTGCGCCGCCCGCCCCGAGCCGGAGTGGACCGAGGTGCTCGGCGCCGAGGTCGACGCGTACGGTACGCCCGAGTCGCCCGCCCCCCTCGATGTCAACGTGCGCCCCACCCCCGCGGGTCCGGCCGATCCGGCCACTCTCGGTCGTGACGCCGGTCGTTGGGCTCTGCTCCATCCCGCCGCTCATGACCGGCCCCGCATCACCGGCGAGCATCTCTCCCAGCGTGAGGGCAATCCGCTCTTCAGGGTCCGTTACGCCCATGCCCGCGCCTGCGCGCTCAGCCGTAACGCCGCCGATCTGGGATTCGACGCCCGCCCAGGCGGAGACCTACGGGACCCCGAGGACCTGGACCCACAAGGCCCGCAAGGCCCACAGGGGCCACGAGGCGCGCAGGACCCACCGCATGTACCGCATGTGCACTCACCGCACTCACCGCACTCACAAGGCCTACCGGACCTACGTGCGCTCGAGATCGCTCTCGCCGATCACCCCCGCATCCTGGCCGCGGCCGCGACGCAGCACGCTCCCGATCGGATCGCCCGGCACCTTCTCGTCGTCGCCGATGCCGTCACCCCTCTTTTTCCCACTGTCCTTCCCCGTGGTGAGGAGAAACCCTTGGCCGCCCACCGTGCCCGGCTCGCGCTTGCCGAAGCCGCCGGGGTGGTGCTGGCCGGCGGCCTGTCCCTGCTCGGCATCGACGCACCCGACCATCTCTGAAAGAGCACGCCCAAGATGAGCCGTTCCGCCCACCCCGCCGGGCCCCGTCACGCCGACGTCCTTCCGGAGGGGCACTACTCGGCCCCGCCCGCCGACCTCAACGCCCTCCACCCGAAGGTCTGGGCGCACACCGTCACCCGTGACGCCGAAGGTGTGCTGACCGTGGGAGGTGTCGACGTCACCACCCTCGCCGAGCAGCACGGCACCCCTGCCTACATCCTCGACGAGGCCGACTTCCGGGAGCGGGCCCGCGCCTGGCGCACCGCCTTCGGGGCCGACGCCGACGTGTTCTACGCGGGCAAGGCCTTCCTGTCCCGGGCCGTCGTGCGGTGGCTGCACGAGGAGGGGCTCAACCTCGACGTCTGCTCGGGCGGCGAGCTCGCCACCGCCCTCTCCGCCGGCATGCCCGCCGATCGCATCGCGTTCCACGGCAACAACAAGTCCGTCGACGAGATCCACCGCGCCATCGACGCCGGGGTCGGACGTATCGTTCTCGACTCCTTCCAGGAGATCGTGCGCGTCGCCCATGTCGCGCAGTCCCTCGGCAAGCGGCAGCGCGTGCAGATCCGTATCACCGTCGGCGTCGAGGCCCATACGCACGAGTTCATCGCCACCGCGCACGAGGACCAGAAGTTCGGGATCCCGCTCGCCGGCGGACAGGCGGCGGAAGCCGTCCGGCGGGCCCTTCAGCTCGACGGGCTCGAACTCATCGGACTGCACTCCCACATCGGATCCCAGATCTTCGACATGTCGGGCTTCGAGGTCGCCGCCCACCGGGTGGTCGGGCTGCTCAAGGACATTCGTGACGAGCACGGCGTCGAACTGCCCGAGATCGACCTCGGTGGTGGCCTCGGGATCGCATACACCAGCGACGACGATCCCCGCGAGCCGCACGAGATCGCCAAGGCGCTCACCGAGATCGTCACCCGCGAGTGTGAGGGCGCCCGTCTGCGCACTCCCCGTATCTCCGTCGAGCCGGGGCGCGCCATCGTCGGGCCGACCGCCTTCACCCTCTACGAGGTCGGCACGATCAAGCCCCTCGACGGGCTGCGCACGTACGTCTCCGTCGACGGCGGTATGTCGGACAACATCCGTACGGCGCTGTACGACGCGGAGTACAGCGTCGCGCTGGTCTCCCGGACCTCCGAGGCCGCGCCGATGCTCGCCCGGGTCGTCGGCAAGCACTGCGAGAGCGGCGACATCGTCGTGAAGGACGCGTTCCTGCCCTCCGACCTGGCACCGGGTGACCTGATCGCCGTACCCGCCACGGGGGCGTACTGCCGGTCCATGGCCAGCAACTACAACCATGTGCTGCGACCGCCCGTGGTCGCCGTGCGCGAGGGGGAGTCGCGGGTCATCGTGCGGCGGGAGACCGAGGAGGATCTGCTCCGCCTCGACGTCGGCTGAAGAATGGAAGGAAGGCCGACAGGAAGGCCGACGGACGTGCTTACCGAAGGCCGGTATGGCCGCCGAATACGAGAGCTGACGGGAGCCGATGGAAAAGGGCGCAAGATCTCCTGTCTGTCGCCTCCGTGGAAATGAAATAGATGTCTCACGATCCGGACCAGGGATAGAAACTCCGGTCCGGTGAGTGAGACTGGGGCAACCGGAAACAACCGTAGACGGTATGAGGAAACGAGGTCGGATGATGCGTACGCGTCCGCTGAAGGTGGCGCTGCTGGGCTGTGGAGTGGTCGGCTCAGAGGTGGCGCGCATCATGACGACGCACGCCGACGACCTGGCCGCGAGGATCGGCGCCCCCGTGGAACTCGCCGGCGTGGCCGTGCGGCGGCCCTCCCGGGTCCGGGAAGGCATCGACCCCGCCCTCGTCACCACCGACGCCACCGCCCTGGTCAAACGCGGTGACATCGACGTCGTCGTCGAGGTCATCGGGGGCATCGAGCCCGCTCGTACGCTCATCACCACCGCCTTCGAGCACGGCGCCTCCGTCGTCTCCGCGAACAAGGCGCTCCTCGCCCAGGACGGCGCCGCGCTGCACGCCGCCGCCGACGGACACGGCAGGGACCTCTACTACGAGGCCGCCGTCGCCGGCGCCATTCCGCTGATCCGGCCGCTGCGTGAGTCCCTCGCCGGGGACAAGGTCAACCGGGTGCTCGGGATCGTCAACGGCACCACCAACTTCATCCTCGACAAGATGGACTCCTCCGGCGCCGGGTATCAGGAGGCCCTCGACGAGGCCACCGCCCTGGGCTATGCCGAGGCCGACCCCACCGCCGATGTCGAGGCCTTCGACGCAGCAGCCAAAGCGGCCATCCTCGCCGGGATCGCCTTCCACACGCGCGTGCGCCTCGACGACGTCTACCGCGAGGGCATGACCGAGGTGACCGCGGCCGACTTCGCCTCCGCCAGGGAGATGGGCTGCACCATCAAACTGCTCGCCATCTGCGAGCGGGCGGCCGACGGGGGTTCCGTCACCGCGCGGGTGCATCCCGCGATGATTCCGCTGACCCACCCGCTCGCCTCGGTACGCGGTGCCTACAACGCCGTGTTCGTGGAGTCGGACGCGGCCGGGCAGCTCATGTTCTACGGCCCCGGCGCCGGCGGTGCTCCCACCGCCTCCGCCGTGCTCGGCGACCTCGTCGCCGTCTGCCGCAACCGGCTCAGCGGGGCAACGGGGCCCGGCGAGTCGGCGTATGCCGCCCTGCCGGTGTCGCCCATGGGTGACGTCGTCACGCGCTACCACATCAGCCTGGACGTCGCGGACAAACCGGGTGTTCTCGCCCAGGTGGCGACCGTGTTCGCCGAGCACGGAGTGTCCATCGATACGGTGCGCCAGCAAGGACGACAGGACAGCGACGGCGAGGCCTCACTCGTCGTCGTCACCCACCGAGCGTCCGACGCCTCCCTCACCGGGACCGTCGAGGCGCTGCGCAAGCTCGACACCGTGCGGGGTGTCGCCAGCATCATGCGGGTTGAAGGAGAGTAACCAGCAATGACCCACCAGTGGCGCGGAATCATCGAGGAGTACCGGGACCGGCTTCCGGTATCCGACAGCACGCCGGTCGTGACGCTCCGTGAAGGCGGCACGCCCCTCGTGCCCGCGCAGGTGCTCTCCGAGCGCACGGGCTGCGAGGTCCACCTCAAGGTGGAGGGCGCGAACCCCACCGGGTCCTTCAAGGACCGCGGCATGACCATGGCCATCACGCGGGCCAAGGAGGAGGGCGCGCAGGCGGTCATCTGTGCCTCCACCGGCAACACCTCCGCGTCCGCCGCCGCGTACGCGGTGCGTGCCGGAATGGTCTGTGCCGTGCTCGTCCCGCAGGGCAAGATCGCGATCGGCAAGATGGGCCAGGCCCTCGTGCACGGCGCGAAGATCCTCCAGGTCGAAGGCAACTTCGACGACTGCCTCACGCTCGCCCGCGCACTGAGCGACAACTACCCGGTGGCGCTGGTCAATTCGGTCAACCCGGTGCGCATCGAGGGGCAGAAGACGGCCGCGTTCGAGATCGTGGACATGCTCGGTGACGCCCCCGACATCCACGTCCTGCCGGTCGGCAACGCGGGCAACATCACCGCGTACTGGAAGGGGTACCAGGAGTACGCCGCCGACAAGATCGCCCTGCGGACGCCCCGCATGTGGGGGTTCCAGGCGTCCGGCAGCGCTCCGATCGTGCGCGGCGAGGTCGTCAAGGACCCGTCGACGATCGCCACCGCGATCCGCATCGGCAACCCCGCCTCCTGGAAGTTCGCGCTCGCCGCGCAGGAGGAGTCCGGCGGCTTCATCGACGAGGTGACGGACCGTGAGATCCTGCGCGCCTACCGGCTGTTGGCCGCGCAGGAGGGCGTCTTCGTGGAGCCCGCGTCCGCCGCGTCGGTGGCCGGTCTGCTGAAGGCCGCCGAGCAGGGCAAGGTCGACCCGGGGCAGAAGATCGTGTGCACCGTCACCGGCAACGGTCTGAAGGACCCGGACTGGGCCGTCGCCGGCGCTCCGCAGCCGGTCACCGTCCCGGTCGACGCGGACACGGCGGCGGAGCGCCTCGGGCTCGCGTAGAAGCGGCCCGGAGGCCGCTTGCAGGCTGCCTCGTGCTCGCGGCGAGGTCGCCTGAGGGCCGCCTTCGGGTGGCTCGAAGGCGGCTCGCCCGTGACCTGGAGGCGGCTCGCGGGCGGTCCGCCGGGGGCTTTCCCTCACGGGGGTGCACAGGGGGCTTACGACACGCATCGTGCGCCGCCTGTGCGCCCTATGTCGCCACAGAACCTTCCTTCGATAGGCTGTACCGAATCCGCCCGCCGCATATGCCGCAGTGGCGCGTTGTCGCCGCGTCGTCTCCGCGGGCCCAAGGGTTCTCCCGCACATGTAGCCCGTACATATCGAATGTCATTCGACAGTCCCGCAGCTCAAGGAGAGTCATCGCGAGATGGCCGGTCCCGCCTTCCGCGCCGCCCCCGTCCGGGTGCGCGTTCCCGCCTCCAGCGCCAATCTCGGCCCGGGCTTCGACGCCTTCGGCCTCGCGCTGGGGCTCTATGACGACGTCGTCGTCCGGGTGGCCGACTCCGGGCTGCACATCGACATCGCGGGGGAGGGCAGCGAGACGCTGCCGCGCGACGAGAAGCACCTCCTCGTCCGCTCCCTGCGCACCGCCTTCGACGTCCTGGGCGGTCAGCCGCGCGGCCTGGAGATCGTCTGCGCCAACCGCATCCCGCACGGCCGCGGCCTCGGCTCCTCCTCCGCCGCGATCTGCGCCGGAATCGTCGCCGCGCGCGCGGTGACCATAGGCGGCGAGAACAAGCTCGACGACGCGGCCCTGCTCGAGCTCGCGACCGAGATCGAGGGCCACCCGGACAACGTGGCGGCCTGTCTGCTGGGCGGGTTCACCCTGTCCTGGATGGAAGCGGGCGCCGCGCGGGCGATCAGGATGGAGCCCGCCGATTCCATCGTTCCGGTGGTTTTCGTGCCCGGGAAACCGGTTCTCACCGAGACCGCGCGCGGTCTGCTCCCGCGCTCCGTCCCGCACGTCGACGCCGCCGCCAACGCGGGCCGCGCCGCACTGCTCGTCGAGGCCCTCACCCGGCGCCCCGAACTGCTGCTGCCCGCCACCGAGGACCGTCTGCACCAGGAGTACCGCGCGCCGGCCATGCCGGAGAGCGCGGCGCTGGTGGAGCGGCTGCGGGCCGACGGGATTCCCGCGGTCATCTCCGGCGCCGGACCCACCGTGATGGCGCTGGCCGACCCGGGCACGGCCGACAAGATCGAGGCCTCGGCCGGCGCGGACTGGGCGGCGAACCGGCTGGCCCTGGACCTGAAGGGCGCGTGTGTACTGCCGCTCGCGCCCGCTGGTGACACCCACTCCGGCGACATTTAAGCGCACGGTTGCCGGATTTCGAGAGGGGGAATGTTTGTTGGATCCGGTAGTGTTAACCTCAAGTCTGCACCCGACCCCACCATGGCGAGGTGCTTCGTGTCCCCCTTCGGGACAGACATTCTTCCGGGAGCTCCCCAAGCCGCACTGCGTTCCGTACGTCGTACCTGGGCAGTACGCAGTACAGCGACGCTGAGCGGTCCACTGGGCACGCTCCGGAATCGGTGCGACCACGCCACGTGACACTGAGTGTCACGGCTCGTCGCGGTAGCGCCATCACCAGCAAATACTCTTCCGCCGCTTTGGCGGACCACCGCCCCGGCTTCGCCACAGCAAGGACCGAAGTCGGACAGCACAAACGGTCGCCGTGCCAGACAGGCCGACGTCCGCTCCAGGGAAGGACCCTTCGTGAGCGACACCACCGATCTGATGGGCGCACGTGTCGAGGAGACCGCTGCCGCGCCCGCCACGGACGCCTCCGCGCCTGCCACCGGTGCCGGCTCCCGGCGACGCCGCGGTACCGGCCTCGAGGGCATGGTGCTGGCCGAGCTTCAGCAGGTCGCATCCGGCCTCGGCATCAGGGGCACCGCGCGTATGCGCAAGAGCCAGCTGATCGAGGTCATCAAGGAGGCGCAGGCGGGAGGCGGAGCCGCTCCCAAGGCCGCGGCCTCCGCCGGCGACGCCGCCGAGACCAAGCCCAAGCGCCGCGCCACCTCGAAGGCCCGCACCGGCGACGAGGCCGTCGAGAAGAAGACGGCCGCCGCCAAGGCCGAGGCGCCCGCCGAGCAGGCCGTGGCCCAGCAGCAGATCGAGATTCCCGGCCAGCCGGCCGGGGGCAACGACGCGCCCACCGAGCGCCGTCGCCGCCGCGCCACCGCCGAGGCGGGCAGCCCGGAGACGGTCGTCGCCGAGGCGAAGACCGCTCCGAAGGCCGAGACGCCCGCCCCGGCGCAGACCGAGGCCCAGGCGCAGCCGCAGGGTGACGCCGACGGCGCCGAGGGCCGCCGCCGCGACCGCCGTGAGCGTGGCCGCGACCGTGGTGAGCGGGGCGACCGCGGTGACCGCGGTGACCGTCGCAAGAGCGACGACCAGCAGGGCGGCCAGCAGCAGCGGGGCGGCCAGCAGCAGGGTCAGCAGCAGAGCGGCGGCCGCCAGGACCGCCAGCAGCGCGACAACGGTCCCCAGGACGACGACGAGTTCGGCGACGGCCGGCGTGGCCGGCGTGGCCGCTACCGCGACCGCCGTGGCCGTCGTGGGCGTGACGAGATCGGCGCAGCCGAGCCGCAGGTCGCCGACGACGACGTCCTGATCCCCGTCGCGGGCATCCTGGACATCCTCGACAACTACGCGTTCATCCGTACGTCGGGCTACCTGCCGGGTCCCAACGACGTGTACGTCTCGCTCGCCCAGGTCCGCAAGAACGGCCTGCGCAAGGGTGACCACGTCACCGGTGCGGTCCGCCAGCCCAAGGACGGCGAGCGCCGCGAGAAGTTCAACGCGCTGGTCCGTCTGGACTCCACCAACGGCATGGCGCCCGATTCCGGGCGCGGGCGACCGGAGTTCAACAAGCTGACCCCGCTCTACCCGCAGGACCGCCTCCGCCTGGAGACGGACCCGGGCGTGCTGACCACCCGCATCATCGACCTCGTGTCGCCGATCGGTAAGGGCCAGCGCGGTCTGATCGTGGCCCCGCCGAAGACCGGCAAGACCATGATCATGCAGGCGATCGCCAACGCGATCACGCACAACAACCCCGAGTGCCACCTGATGGTCGTCCTGGTGGACGAGCGTCCGGAAGAGGTCACCGACATGCAGCGGTCGGTCAAGGGCGAGGTCATCTCCTCGACCTTCGACCGCCCGGCCGAGGACCACACCACGGTCGCCGAGCTCGCCATCGAGCGCGCCAAGCGCCTGGTGGAGCTGGGTCACGACGTCGTCGTCCTGCTCGACTCGATCACGCGTCTGGGCCGTGCGTACAACCTCGCCGCCCCGGCCTCCGGCCGCATCCTGTCCGGTGGTGTCGACTCGACCGCCCTGTACCCGCCGAAGCGCTTCTTCGGTGCGGCCCGCAACATCGAGGACGGCGGCTCGCTGACCATCCTCGCCACCGCGCTGGTGGACACCGGGTCCCGCATGGACGAGGTGATCTTCGAGGAGTTCAAGGGCACCGGCAACATGGAGCTCAAGCTCGACCGGAAGCTCGCCGACAAGCGCATCTTCCCCGCGGTGGACGTCGACGCGTCCGGCACCCGTAAGGAAGAGATCCTGCTCGGCAACGAGGAGCTGGCCGTCACCTGGAAGCTCCGCCGGGTGCTGCACGCGCTCGACCAGCAGCAGGCGATCGAACTGCTCCTCGACAAGATGAAGCAGACGAAGTCGAACGGCGAGTTCCTGATGCAGATTCAGAAGACGACGCCGTCGACGGGCAACAACGACTGACGTCGTTCCGCCGGACACCGAGTGAGGGCCACCCCCGTGAAGGGGGTGGCCCTCACTCGTTCTTCACAGGCGGGATACGATCTCGCCTTCGTACTTCTTCAGCTTCGTACTTCTGATCGAACTGAACCGAACTTCTTGATCCCGAGGGGGGACTTGAGTGGGTACACCCACGTCCGGGGGCGGTCGGCACAGACGCCGGATACGGATAGCGCTGCCCGTCGCCGCGGCCGGACTGGCCGTCGCCGTCGCCGGTGCGCTGCTGAGCTCGTCCGCGGAGGCGGCCGAGACGCCGCCGACGCCCAAGGCCACCGCGCCGTCGGCGAAGGAGCTGCAGAAGCGGCTCGACATCGCGCTGGCCGGTGACGACGTCGCGGGGCAGACGTCGAAGGAGTCCCTGACCGCGGGCTCCAAGGCCACCACGGTCGACCCGAAGATCATCGGCGGTACGACCACCACCATCACCAAAGCGCCGTGGATGGCCCAGCTCTGGTACGGCGACGACCGTGGCACTCCCGACAACGAGAGCGACGACATCGGCTTCTTCTGCGGCGGCGCGGTCGTGTCGCCGACGAAGATCCTCACCGCCGCGCACTGCGTCAAGGGCTACGACTGGAAGGCCCACGGCACCATCGTCACGGGCACCTCGCAGCTGCCGTCCGAGGGCGACCTGCACGGCGGCACCGCCAGCGGTGTCTGGCTCCAGTGGAACCACTGGTCGTACAACGCCTCGACGATCGACAACGACATCGCCGTGCTGACCCTGCCGAACCCGGTCAAGGCCACGCCGATCCCGCTGATCACGTCGGCGAACACCGGGTCGTACGTGGCGGGCACCAACGCCACGGTCTACGGCTGGGGCCGCACCACGTCCACCAACGAGGACATCTCCGAGACGCTGAAGACGGCCACGCTGCCGATTCAGTCGGACACCACCTGCGCGAACACCTACGGCGCCGACTTCGTCAAGGGTCACATGGTGTGCGCGGGCACCCCCGCCACCGGCAGCGACGAGGGCACCACCACGTCCTGCAACGGTGACTCGGGCGGTCCGCTGGTCGTCGGCGGACGGATCGTGGGCGTCGTCTCCTGGGGCGTGAAGGACTGCGTCGAGAGCGGCGCGTACAGCGTCTTCAGCAAGGTCACCACGTACGTCGGCACGGTCTATCCGCGCATCGACGACACCAACCTCAGCGGCGACCACAACGCCGACCTGTGGGTGCGCAACGCCTCCACGCAGACCGGCTACGAGCTGGACTCCAAGGGCACCACGCTCGCCGCCCGGCAGTCCTGGGGCACCTGGAGCGGCTACAACGTCATCCTGCAGGCCGACCTCGACCGTGACGGCTACCAGGACCTGATCGTGCGCCGTACGTCCGACGGCGACGTCTTCTGGAAGCACTTCGTGCCCGCCAGCGGAACCTGGGCCGACAAGCTCATCGGCGACAACTGGAAGACCCGCCTGGCGATCGTCGCCCCTGGTGACGTCACCGGCGACTACCTGCCCGACCTGGTCTCCGTGGACTCCGCCGGCGTCCTGTGGATCTACCCGGGCAAGGGCAACGGCAGCTTCGCCACCGTCGTGAAGGCCGGCACGGGCTGGAACAGCTTCAACTTCGTGCGCGGCCACGGCGACTACAACAACGACGGCAGGGCCGACCTGCTCGCCCGCAACAAGACGAGCGGCGCCGTCTACCTGTACAAGGGCCGGGGCGTGGCCGGTACGGGTGCCTTCGCGCCCGGCGTCAAGGTCGCGACCTGGAGCAACACCACGTACAACGCCTTCGCCGCGGTCGGCGACGTGAACGGCGACGGCATGGCGGACCTGCTGGCCCGTACGCCCGCCGGCAAACTGGTCCTGTACCGGGGCAACGGAGGGGCCACGAATGTGATCTTTTCCGCAGCTCTCTCCCTCGGGACCACGTTCAAGCAGTACGACCTCTTCGGCTGAGTCCGGCCGAAGCCGCAGGTGAGTGGGGGTAGACCTCACCCGCCCGCGTCACGCTCTGTGCCCGGTCCGACGCGGACCGGGCACACTGCGTTGTGCAACCCTGTCCCGAGTTTCCCCGTCTGTCCTGGCGGAGCGACGATGGTGAGGTTGTACGAGAACAGAGGAGCACATGTCCGCCGAGAGCACGCCGGAGCCCGGCATACCGGGTGAGGCCGGCACAACGAGCGGCGCGGCCGGCATCAGCGGTCCGCGCCACCGCAGGCAGCGGGGCCGCCGCAAGGGGGTGCTGATCGCCGCCTGGACCGCCGCGGGCGTCCTCGTGCTGGGCGGCACCGGGGTCGGCTACCTCTACTTCAAGCTCAACGGCAACATCAAGAGCGTCGACATCGACCAGGCCCTGGGCACCGACCGGCCCGCGAAGGTCGACAACGGCTCCGAGAACATCCTCGTCCTCGGCTCGGACACCCGCTCCGGCGCCAACAAGAAGCTCGGCGGCGGCACGGACGACGGCAGTGCCCGCTCCGACACCGCGATGATCATCCACGTGTACGAGGGCCACAAGAAGGCCAGCGTGGTCTCGATACCGCGCGACACGCTCATAGACCGCCCCGCCTGCACCGACGCGAGCGGTGACACGCACGACGCCGCCTCCGACGTGATGTTCAACTCGGCGTACTCGACGGGTGGCGCGGCCTGCGCGGTGAAGACGGTCGAGTCGATCAGCGGCATCCGTATGGACCACTACCTGGAGGTCGACTTCTCCGGGTTCGAGGAGCTCATCGACGAACTCGGCGGCGTCGAGGTCACCACGACCAAGGCCATCGACGACCCCGACAGCCACCTCAAGCTCAAGGCGGGCACGCACACCCTCACCGGCGAGCAGGCCCTCGGCCTGGTCCGCACCCGGCACGGCGTGGGCGACGGCTCCGACCTCGGCCGCATCCAGCTCCAGCAGGCCTTCATCAAGGCCCTGGTCAACCAGGTCAAGCACGTGGGCCTGTTCACCGGCGGCACGAAGCTGTACGACCTCGCCAGCACCGCCACCAAGGCCGTCACCGCCGACTCCGACCTCGGCTCGCTGAACTCCCTGATGTCCTTCGCGAACGGCCTCAAGGGCATCAGCGCCGCCCACATGAACATGGTCACGATGCCGGTCCGGTACGACCCGTCCAACCCCAACCGCGTCATCGTCGCCGAGGCGAAGGCGAAGCAGGTCTGGACGGCCCTGAAGAACGACCGCCCCGTCCCGAAGGCAGCCACCGAGGGCACCGCCACCGGTGAGGCGGCGGGGGTCGTGAAGTCGTCCTGAGGGGCTCGGCGGGGCCCCGGGGAATAGATCCCCCCGCCCCCCGGTTTTGGGGGATGCGCCCAGTCCTGGCAGACTGGTACGTCGGCTCCGGTTCACGTTGGTCGTATCCCGCGACAACGACCCGGCGCCCTCCCGAAACTAGGAGACACCTTGAAGCGCGACATTCACCCCGAGTACGTCGAGACGCAGGTCAGCTGCACCTGTGGCGCCTCGTTCACCACCCGTAGCACGATCGAGAGCGGTTCCATCCGCGCCGACGTCTGCTCCGAGTGCCACCCGTTCTACACGGGCAAGCAGAAGATCCTCGACACCGGTGGCCGTGTGGCCCGCTTCGAGGCCCGCTTCGGCAAGGCTCCCGCCGGCTCCAAGAAGTAGCGAGCCCCTCTTCGCCGGTCCACGGCCGTGTCCCCGCCCAGGGGCACGCCGGGACCGGCGTTTTTGGTCGCCCGCCCTTCCCCCACGTACGTCATTCAGGAGCGCATCATGTTCGAGGCCGTCGAGGAGCTGCTCGGAGAGCACGCCGACCTGGAGAAGAAGCTCGCCGACCCGTCGGTCCACGCCGACCAGGCCAACGCGCGCAAGCTGAACAAGCGCTACGCCGAGCTGACGCCCATCGTCGGCACGTACCGCTCCTGGAAGCAGACCGGCGACGACGTCGAGACCGCGCGCGAGTTCGCCTCCGCCGACCCGGACTTCGCCGCCGAGGTGAAGGAGCTGGAGAAGCAGCGCGAGGAGCTGACGGAGAAGCTGCGGCTGCTGCTCGTGCCCCGGGACCCGTCCGACGACAAGGACGTCATCCTCGAGATCAAGGCGGGCGCGGGCGGCGACGAGTCGGCGCTGTTCGCCGGCGACCTGCTGCGCATGTATCTCCGGTACGCCGAACGCGTCGGCTGGAAGACCGAGATCATCGACGCGACCGAGTCCGAGCTGGGCGGCTACAAGGACGTCCAGGTCGCGGTGAAGACCAAGGGCGGACAGGGCGCCACCGAGCCCGGGCAGGGCGTCTGGGCGCGGCTGAAGTACGAAGGCGGCGTGCACCGGGTGCAGCGGGTGCCCGCGACCGAGTCCCAGGGACGGATCCACACATCCGCCGCGGGTGTGCTCGTGACGCCCGAGGCCGAGGAGGTGGAGGTCGAGATCAACGCGAACGACCTCCGTATCGACGTCTACCGGTCCTCCGGGCCCGGCGGCCAGTCCGTCAACACCACCGACTCCGCCGTGCGCATCACGCACATTCCCACCGGAGTCGTCGCCTCCTGCCAGAACGAGAAGAGCCAGCTCCAGAACAAGGAGCAGGCGATGCGTATCCTGCGCTCCAGGCTGCTCGCGGCGGCACAGGAGGAAGCGGAGCGGGAGGCCGCCGACGCCCGCCGCAGCCAGGTCCGCACCGTCGACCGCTCCGAGAAGATCCGCACGTACAACTTCCCGGAGAACCGCATCTCGGACCACCGCGTCGGATTCAAGTCGTACAACCTGGACCAGGTCCTGGACGGCGACCTCGACGCGGTGATCCAGGCCTGCGTCGACGCGGACTCGGCCGCCAAGCTCGCAGCCGCGTAAGCGTTGTAGGACGTACGCACGACGAGTACGACACGGAGGACTTGCGTGAACCTGCTGCTCGCAGAGGTGGCCCAGGCCACCCAGCGGCTGGCCGACGCCGGCGTGCCCTCGCCGCGCAACGACGCGGAGGAGCTCGCCGCGTTCGTGCACGGCGTGAAACGCGGTGAACTCCATTCCGTGAAGAACTCCGACTTCGACGCCCGTTACTGGGAGACCATCGCCCGGCGGGAGCAGCGCGAGCCGCTCCAGCACATCACCGGGCGGGCCTTCTTCCGGTACCTGGAGCTCCAGGTCGGCCCCGGCGTGTTCGTTCCGCGCCCCGAGACCGAGTCCGTGGTCGGCTGGGCCATAGACGCCGTACGGGCCATGGACGTCGTCGAACCCCGCATCGTCGACCTGTGCACCGGCAGCGGCGCCATCGCGCTCGCCCTCGCGCAGGAGGTGCCGCGCTCGCGTGTGCACGCCGTGGAGCTGTCCGAGGACGCCCTGCGCTGGACGCGCAAGAACATGGAGGGGTCCAGGGTCGACCTGCGTCAGGGGGACGCCCTGGACGCCTTCCGCGACCTCGACGGCCAGGTCGACCTGGTCATCTCCAACCCCCCGTACATCCCGCTCACCGAATGGGAGTACGTCGCCCCCGAGGCCCGTGACTACGACCCCGAACTCGCCCTGTTCTCGGGGGAGGACGGCCTCGACCTGATCCGCGGTATCGAGCGAACCGCGCACCGGTTGCTGCGTCCCGGCGGCGTCGTCGTCATCGAGCACGCCGACACCCAGGGCGGCCAGGTGCCGTGGATCTTCACCGAGGAGCGGGGCTGGGCCGACGCGGCCGACCACCCCGACCTCAACAAGCGTCCGCGTTTCGCGACCGCCCGCCGGGCGACGCCATGAGCACCCCCCACACTTCCGACCCGCAGCAGTACGTGTACGAGGAGGCCCGCTAGATGGCTCGGCGATACGACACCAACGACGCGACCGACCGGGTGACCGGTCTGCGCGAGGCCGCGTCCGCCGTCCGCCGTGGCGAGCTCGTGGTCCTCCCGACCGACACGGTGTACGGCATCGGCGCCGACGCGTTCTCCTCGGAGGCCGTCGCCGACCTCCTCCAGGCCAAGGGCCGGGGCCGCAACATGCCCACCCCCGTCCTCATCGGCTCCCCGAACACACTGCACGGGCTCGTCACGGACTTCTCCGAGCTGGCCTGGGAACTGGTGGACGCGTTCTGGCCGGGTGCGCTGACGCTCGTCGCCAAGCACCAGCCGTCCCTCCAGTGGGACCTGGGCGACACCCGCGGCACGGTCGCCGTCCGCATGCCGCTGCACCCGGTCGCCATCGAGCTGCTGACGGAGGTCGGCCCGATGGCGGTGTCGTCGGCGAACCTGACCGGACACCCGTCGCCGGAGAACTGCGACTACGCCCAGGAGATGCTCGGCGACTCCGTCTCCGTCTACCTCGACGGCGGCCCGACCCCCGGCAACGTCCCCTCCTCGATCGTCGACGTCAGCCGGGAGGTGCCGCTGCTGCTGCGTGAGGGCGCGATCTCCGCGGACGAGCTGCGGAAGGTCGTACCCGACCTCGAGGTGGCGAATTGACAGCCCCTGACGCGGGGCGTGGCATAGGCAACGGGGACCGTGCCGCGGAACAGACCACGACGTTCGGGTTTCCGCGCGACAGCTTCCGCATCCTCCACGTCAGCACCGGCAACGTCTGCCGCTCGCCGATCACCGAGCGGCTGACCCGGCATTTCGTGTCGCAGCGCCTCGGGGTGCTGGGCGGCGGACTGATCGTGGAGAGCGCGGGCACCTGGGGTCATGAGGGCGCGCCGATGGAGGCCAACGCGGAGACCGTGCTGGCCGACTTCGGCGCGGACGCCACCGGGTTCACCGGCCGTGAGCTCCTCGACGAGCACGTCATCATGGCCGACCTGGTCCTGACGGCGACCCGCGACCACCGCGCCCAGGTCATCTCCATGGGCCACTCGGCGGGCCTGCGCACCTTCACCCTCAAGGAGTTCACCCGCCTGGTGAACGCCATCGACCCGGCCACCCTGCCCTCGCTGGACGAGGGCGTGGTGATGCGCGCCCGGGCCCTGGTCCGCGCGGCGGCCGCTCTACGCGGGTGGCTTCTGGCCCCGACCCTGGAGGCGGACGAGGTCTACGACCCCTACGGGGCACCCCTGCCGTTCTTCCGGTCGATCGGCGACGAGATACACCAGGCCCTGGACCCGGTCGTCACGGCGCTCACCGGTGTCCCCGCGAGGACGTAGACACCGCGCCCACCGGTGTCCCCCGCGGGGATCGGACACCGCGCTCACCGGTGTCCCCGCAAGGTTGCGGAGACCGCGCGTACCGCACACCCCGGGCCTACATTGGACGTACGTCACCGTCGACGCCCGGAGCGCATCATGTCGGTCACCCATGTCCGTGAGGCCGATGTCCTGCGCCGGCAGGACCCCGAGCTGGCCGAGATCCTGCTCGGGGAACGGGAGCGGCAGGCGTCGACGCTGCAGCTGATCGCCGCCGAGAACTTCACCTCGCCCGCCGTGCTGGCCGCCCTCGGCTCGCCGCTCGCCAACAAGTACGCGGAGGGGTATCCGGGGTCCCGGTACCACGGCGGCTGCGAGATCGTCGACGTCGCCGAGCGGATCGCCGTGGAGCGCGCCAAGGCGCTGTTCGGCGCCGAACACGCCAACGTGCAGGCCCACTCGGGCTCCTCCGCGGTGCTGGCGGCCTACGCGGCCCTGCTCCGGCCCGGCGACACCGTCCTGGCTCTGGGGCTGGCCGACGGCGGTCATCTCACGCACGGCTCGCCGGCGAACTTCTCCGGGCGCTGGTTCGACTTCATCCCCTACGGGGTGGACGCGGAGACCGGACTCGTCGATCACGAGCAGGTCCGCACCCTGGCCCGGAGCCACCGGCCCAAGGCGATCGTGTGCGGGTCCATCGCCTATCCGCGCCACCACGACTACGCCTTCTTCCGCGAGGTCGCCGACGAGACGGGCGCCTACCTGATCGCCGACGCCGCCCATCCCATCGGGCTCGTCGCCGGGGGAGCGGCGCCCAGTCCGGTGCCGTATGCCGACATCGTCTGCGCCACCACGCACAAGGTGCTGCGCGGACCGCGCGGCGGGATGCTGCTGTGCGGGGGCGAGCTGGCGGAGCGGGTGGACCGGGCGGTCTTCCCGTTCACGCAGGGCGGCGCGCAGATGCACACCATCGCCGCGAAGGCGGTCGCGTTCGGCGAGGCGGCAACCCCGGCGTTCACCGTGTACGCCCATCAGGTGGTTGCCAATGCGAGGGTTCTCGCCGCGGCCCTGGAGGCGGAGGGGATGAGCGTCACGACCGGCGGGACCGACACCCACCTGATCATCGCGGACCCGGCGCCGCTCGGAGTCGACGGGCGCACCGCGCGCGGGCTGCTCGCGGCCGCCGGGGTGGTGCTGGACTGCTGCGCCCTCCCGCATGTCGGAGGCGCGGACGTCACCGCCGCCCACGCCCGTGGCCTGCGCCTGGGCACCGCGGCGGTGACCACGCAGGGCATGCGGGAGGCGGAGATGAGACGGATCGCGGTCCTGCTGGCGGCGGTGCTGCGGGACGAGATCGAGAGCAGGAAAGTCCGCGAGGAGGTGCGGGAACTGACCCTCGCGTTTGCGCCGTATCCGGGCTGAACCGGGGTAGGCGTGTCCCGTGCGCCCCCTCCTGCGCACCCCCTGAGCGTCCACGCGCACAGCCTCACGTGAAACCATCGTCACTACCCGGAAGTCCTCACACATATGCGCCGTGCGGTAGTCGATCGCTAGGGTGTGGGACTGAGATGGCCGGCGAGACCTGTGGGGAAGCCCGTGCGTGAATACCTGCTGACGCTCTGCATCACGGCCGCGGTGACGTATCTGCTGACAGGGCCGGTACGGAAGTTCGCGATCGTGGCCGGAGCGATGCCGGAGATCAGGGCCCGTGACGTGCACCGGGAACCCACTCCGCGGCTCGGCGGTATCGCCATGTTCTTCGGCCTGTGCGCCGGCCTGCTGGTCGCCGACCACCTCACCAACCTCAACGAGGTCTTCGAGAAGTCGAACGAACCGCGCGCCCTGCTCTCGGGGGCCGCGCTGATCTGGCTGATCGGTGTCCTGGACGACAAGTTCGAGATCGACGCCCTGATCAAGCTGGGCGGCCAGATGATCGCCGCCGGCGTCATGGTCATGCAGGGTCTGACGATCCTGTGGCTGCCGGTGCCATGGGTCGGCACGGTCGCGCTGACCCAGTGGCAGGGCACCCTGCTGACGGTGGCGCTGGTGGTCATCACCATCAACGCGGTCAACTTCGTGGACGGCCTCGACGGCCTGGCGGCCGGCATGGTGTGCATCGCCTCGGCGGCGTTCTTCATGTACGCCTACCGCATCTGGTACTCGTACGGCATCGAGGCCGCCGCC
This sequence comes from Streptomyces sp. NPDC088157, assembly GCF_044741545.1. Lineage (NCBI taxonomy): Bacteria > Bacillati > Actinomycetota > Actinomycetes > Kitasatosporales > Streptomycetaceae > Streptomyces > Streptomyces sp. NPDC088157. The sequence continues at coordinate 438,814 of NZ_JBIUSU010000002.1, read as the reverse complement.
CCGGCGACGCTGTTCGCGGCGATCCTGATGGGGATGTGCCTGGGCTTCCTGCCGCACAACATGCACCCCGCGCGGATCTTCATGGGCGACTCGGGCTCGATGCTGATCGGGCTGGTGCTGGCGGCGGGCGCGATCTCCGTCACGGGGCAGGTCGACCCGGACATCATGCGGCTGTTCTCCGGCTCCGAGCGCAACGCGGTGCACCAGATGGTGCCGGTCTACATCCCGCTGCTGATGCCGTTGACGATCATCGCGATCCCGGCCGCCGACCTGATCCTGGCGATCGTGCGCCGCACCTGGCGCGGCCAGTCGCCGTTCGCCGCGGACCGTGGGCACCTGCACCACCGACTGCTGGAGATCGGCCACTCGCACAGCCGCGCGGTGCTGATCATGTACTTCTGGTCGGCGCTGATCGCGTTCGGCGCGCTGACCTACTCCGTCAACGCGGCTTCCATGTGGATCGTCCTCGGGGTCGTGATCCTGAGCGCGATCGGTCTGGCGCTGCTTCTGCTGCCGCGCTTCCGGCCGCGCGCTCCGCGCTGGGCCGAGGCCTTCGTGCCGCCGCGTTACCGGCGGCGCCGGGCCGGTGCGGCGTCCGACCTGGAGCAGTCCACGGCGCCCGCCGGGCAGTACGGCCCGGCCGGGTCGGAGCCGGCCGCCGCGGGCGGAGAGCCGGACGGGGCCGACGGCCGGGCCGAGGAGCAGGCCCCGGTCACGGTGGGTGTGGCCGGGGTGAACGGGGCCACCGCGGTCGGCGGCCGGCGCAGCTCCAAGGTAAGAATCTGACTAGAGCATTGCCAAGTCGTGGGAGAGCGCGGGGAGGGCAAAGCACCCCAATACCAGACAAGCCCTCCCGGTTTCCGCACAGACGCGCACTGTCACTCTCATGTGTGACAGTGGGCACACCCGCCAGGTAAAGACCTCATCAAATAGTTTGTGATACGGTTCACGAGAACCCCCGGACAGAGCCCACGGACCGCACTACGACGGTTCATTGGAGCGAGGTGGCGTGAGGTCTCTCGCCCCTCGGGCCGGGACTACGCTCGTCCATGACGACACCCTGCCCCCCTTGAATGCGGAGTTGCCGCCATGCAGTCCAACGACGTACGAACACTCCTGCACTGTGCCCTGCCCACCGCGCTCGCGGGTGTGGCGGGAGTCGCGGTGAGTGCCGCCGTTGCCGGCGGCAAGGGAGCGCTCGGCGCCGTCTTCGGTGCGGTTCTCGTCCTGCTGTTCATGGGCGGCGGACTGGTGGTGCTGCTGCGCACAGCGCGCCAACTTCCCCATCTCTTCCAGTCGATGGGGCTGTTGCTCTACACCACCCAGATCCTGCTGCTGATGATCCTGCTGATCACGTTCAAGGGGACCTCGGCCTTCAACCCGAAATGTTTCGCCTTCACGCTGCTCGCGACCACCCTGGTATGGATCGCCGCCCAGGTGGTCTCGCACATGAAGGCCAAGATCCTCTACGTCGAGCCGGATTCCGCTCGGACGTCGTCGTGACCTGTAGGGCCGGTGTAAAGGGACTTCCGCTCTTTTGCTATCGTCTCGCCACAACTGCGGCAGAGCTGGCGCGGGCGGCAGTCGAGCCTGTGACGTCTCACGGTTCGGACCCCAGTAGCCGCCCCCACATCCGCAAGTCCAGTCCAGTGCCGTCCCGCGGTCGCAGGCCGCGCCGACACATCGAGGTTGCCGAACCCATGCGCCACGCTGAAGGAGCTCGCGGTGAGTAACGCCAAGACGCTCGCCTTCGAGACCGACTGTCATATTTTCGACGGGTGCGGTTTCCCGACCCCCGGCCTGCACTCGTTCCTCTTCGAACCGCTCTTCACCGTCGGCGGCATCGAGTTCAACAAGCCGATGCTGCTCTCGCTGGTGAGCACCGTCATCGTCATCGGATTCTTCTGGGCGGCCTTCAACAAGCCGAAGCTGATTCCCGGCAAGCTCCAGATGGTCGGCGAGGCGGGCTACGACTTCGTCCGTCGCGGGGTCGTCTACGAGACGATCGGCAAGCGCGAGGGCGAGAAGTACGTCCCGCTGATGGTCTCGCTGTTCTTCTTCATCTGGATCATGAACCTGTGGTCGATCGTCCCGATCGCCCAGTTCCCGGCCACCGCGGTCATCGCGTTCCCGGTCGGCCTGGCGGCCATCGTCTACGTCGTGTGGATGAGCGTGACGTTCAAGCGGCACGGGTTCATCGGTGGCTGGAAGAACATCACCGGCTACGACCCGTCGCTCGGCCCGGTGTTCCCGATGGTCATGTTCTTCGAGTTCCTGTCGAACGTGTTCATCCGGCCCTTCACCCACGCCGTCCGGCTCTTCGCCAACATGTTCGCCGGGCACGTGCTGATCCTGATCTTCACCATCGGAACCTGGTACCTGCTCAACGGCATCGGTATCGCCTACTCGGCGGTCTCGTTCCTGATGGTCCTCGTGATGACGGTCTTCGAGCTGTTCATCCAGGCCCTCCAGGCCTACGTCTTCATCCTCCTGGCGTCCAGCTACATCCAGGGCGCGCTCGCCGAGCACCACTGAGCACCTGATCAACATCCCCTGAACTTCCGGTGGCCAACCCCCACCGGCCTGTGTAAAGAGAAGGAAGTTACGGCATGTCCGCTCTCGACACCCTCGCCGCGGTCGAAATCAAGGGCAACCTCGCTGCCATCGGCTACGGTCTCGCGGCCATCGGCCCCGGCGTCGGCGTTGGCATCATCTTCGGTAACGGCACCCAGGCGCTGGCCCGCCAGCCCGAGGCCGCCGGCCTGATCCGTCAGAACCAGATCCTGGGCTTCGTCCTCTGTGAGGCGCTCGCCCTGATCGGTCTGGTCATGGGCTTCGTCTACCCGACGTCCTGATCCGGTCTTCGCCGACGAGAGAATTCCACGGAAGGAACTGATGTGATCTCGCCCTTGCTGCAAATCGCGGCTGAGGAGGAGGCCCAGAATCCTCTGATCCCGGAGATCCCCGAGCTCGTCATCGGTCTGATCGCGTTCGCGATCGTGTTCTTCGTCCTGGGCAAGAAGCTCCTTCCGAACATCAACAAGGTTCTGGAAGAGCGTCGCGAAGCCATCGAGGGCGGGATCGAACAGGCCGAGATTGCTCGCACGGAGGCTCAGAGCGTCCTGGAGCAGTACAAGGCCCAGCTCGCCGAGGCCCGCCACGAGGCCGCGCGGCTGCGCCAGGAGGCGCAGGAGCAGGGCGCCACACTCATCACCGAGATGCGTGCGGAAGGCCAGCGCCAGCGCGAGGAGATCGTCGCCGCCGGACACAGCCAGATCGAGGCGGACCGCAAGGCCGCCGCGTCCGCGCTGCGTCAGGACGTCGGCAAGCTCGCCACCGAACTGGCCGGCAAGCTCGTCGGGGAGTCCCTCGAGGACCACGCCCGCCAGAGCCGCGTCATCGACCGCTTCCTCGACGAGCTCGAGGAGAAGGCCGAGGCGTCTCGATGACCGCACACGGAGCGAGCCGCGAGGCATTCGCAGCAGCCCGTGAGCGTCTCGACGCGCTGACGGACTCCACGTCCGTGGATGCCGCGCAGCTCGCCGATGAGCTGGCGACCGTCACCGCGCTGCTCGACCGCGAGGTCTCGCTGCGTCGGGTCCTCACCGACCCGGCGCAGGCCGGCGAGGCCAAGGCCGAGCTGGTCCAGCGCCTGCTCGGTTCCCGGATCAGCGGTTCCGCCGCCGACCTGGTGTCCGGCCTGGTGCGTTCCCGCTGGTCGCAGTCCCGCGACCTGGTGGACGTGCTGGAGGAGCTGGCGGCCATCGCCGACCTCACGGCCGCGCAGAAGGCCGGCACGCTCGACGACGTCGAGGACGAGCTGTTCCGCTTCGGACGGATCGTCTCCTCGAACACCGAGCTGCGCGCCGCACTGACCAACCGGAAGGCCACCGCCTCGGCCAAGAGCGAGCTGCTGAGCAGCCTGCTCGGCAGCCGGGCCGACGCGGCCACCGAGCGACTGGTGACGCGCCTCGTGACCGCGCCCCGGGGACGTAGCCTGGAAGCGGGCCTCGAGGCCCTGTCCAAGCTCGCCGCTGAGCGCCGGGACCGCATGGTCGCCGTCGTCACCTCGGCGGTACCGCTGAGCGACCCGCAGAAGCAGCGCCTCGGCGCCGCCCTCGCCAAGCTCTACGGCCGCCCGATGCACCTCAACCTCGACGTGGACCCCGCGGTCCTCGGCGGGATCCGGGTGCAGGTCGGCGACGAGGTGATCAACGGCTCCCTCGCGGACCGCATCGAGGACGTCGCCCGCCGCATGGCGAGCTAGCAGCAACTCAAGACCGCAGTACGAACTGATGGCGGCCCTGGTTGGGCCGTGCAGAGGATTCACCTCTTTCAGGGGGGAGTCCCCATCCCCCCAAAGTGAAACTTCGGGCCCAACAAGGAGAGCAGGGAACCCAGATGGCGGAGCTCACGATCCGGCCGGAGGAGATCCGGGACGCGCTGGAGAACTTTGTCCAGTCGTACAAGCCGGACGCGGCCTCGCGCGAGGAGGTCGGTACGGTCACCCTTGCCGGCGACGGCATCGCGAAGGTCGAGGGCCTCCCCTCGGCCATGGCCAACGAACTGCTGAAGTTCGAGGACGGCACCCTCGGCCTCGCGCTCAACCTCGAAGAGCGCGAGATCGGTACCGTCATCCTCGGCGAGTTCAGCGGCGTCGAGGAGGGCCAGCCGGTCACCCGCACCGGAGAGGTCCTGTCCGTCGCCGTCGGCGAGGGCTACCTCGGCCGGGTCGTCGACCCGCTCGGCAACCCGATCGACGGCCTCGGCGAGATCGAGACGTCCGGCCGCCGTGCCCTGGAGCTTCAGGCTCCCGGTGTCATGGCCCGTAAGTCGGTGCACGAGCCGATGGAGACCGGCTACAAGGCCGTCGACGCCATGACCCCGGTCGGCCGCGGCCAGCGTCAGCTGATCATCGGTGACCGCCAGACCGGCAAGACCGCCCTGGCCGTCGACACGATCATCAACCAGCGCGACAACTGGCGTTCCGGCGACGTGAAGAAGCAGGTTCGCTGCGTCTACGTCGCCATCGGCCAGAAGGGCTCGACCATCGCCTCCGTGCGTGGCGCCCTGGAAGAGGCCGGCGCGCTGGAGTACACGACCATCGTCGCCGCCCCGGCGTCCGACCCGGCCGGCTTCAAGTACCTGGCGCCGTACACCGGTTCGGCCATCGGTCAGCAGTGGATGTACGAGGGCAAGCACGTCCTCATCATCTTCGACGACCTCTCGAAGCAGGCCGACGCCTACCGCGCCGTGTCGCTGCTGCTGCGCCGTCCGCCGGGTCGCGAGGCCTACCCGGGCGACGTCTTCTACCTGCACTCCCGTCTGCTGGAGCGCTGCGCGAAGCTCTCCGACGACCTCGGTGCCGGCTCGATGACCGGTCTGCCGATCGTCGAGACGAAGGCCAACGACGTCTCGGCGTTCATCCCGACCAACGTCATCTCCATCACCGACGGCCAGTGCTTCCTGGAGTCGGACCTGTTCAACGCCGGTCAGCGCCCCGCGCTGAACGTCGGTATCTCCGTCTCCCGAGTCGGTGGTTCCGCGCAGCACAAGGCGATGAAGCAGGTCTCCGGCCGCCTCCGCCTCGACCTCGCCCAGTACCGTGAGCTGGAGGCGTTCGCCGCCTTCGGTTCCGACCTGGACGCCGCGTCGAAGTCCCAGCTGGAGCGTGGTCAGCGACTGGTCGAGCTGCTCAAGCAGGCTCAGTACCAGCCGATGCCGACCGAGGACCAGGTCGTCTCCGTGTGGGCCGGTACCACCGGCAAGATGGACGACGTGCCGGTCAACGACGTGCGCCGCTTCGAGAAGGAGCTGCTCGAGTACCTGCACCGCAAGGAGCAGGGCCTCATGACCTCCATCAAGGAGGGCGGCAAGATGTCGGACGACACCCTCACCGCCATTGCCGACGCGATCGCCGAGTTCAAGAAGCAGTTCGAGACCTCGGACGGCAAGCTTCTCGGCGAGGACGCCCCGGCCGCGGCCAAGTGACGTAAGGAAGGACCTGACTCATGGGAGCCCAGCTCCGGGTCTACAAGCGTCGCATCCGATCCGTCACCGCGACCAAGAAGATCACCAAGGCGATGGAGATGATCGCCGCCTCGCGCGTCGTCAAGGCGCAGCGCAAGGTGGCGGCCTCCACGCCGTACGCGACCGAGCTCACCCGCGCGGTCTCGGCGGTCGGTACCGGTTCGAACACCAAGCACCCGCTGACCACGGAGGCGGAGTCGGCGACCCGTGCCGCGGTGCTGCTCCTCACGAGCGACCGCGGACTGGCCGGCGCCTTCAACTCCAACGCGATCAAGGCCGCCGAGCAGCTGACGGCGCGCCTCGAGGCGGAAGGCAAGGAGGTCGACACGTACATCGTCGGCCGCCGCGGTCTGGCCCACTACAACTTCCGCGAGCGCAAGGTCGCGGAGTCGTGGTCGGGCTTCACCGACGAGCCCACCTACGCGGACGCGAAGAAGGTCGCGGGTCCGCTGATCGAGGCCATCGAGACGGAGACGGCGGACGGCGGAGTGGACGAACTCCACATCGTCTTCACCGAGTTCGTCTCGATGATGACGCAGACGGCGCTCGACGACCGTCTGCTGCCGCTCAGCCTCGACGAGGTTGCCAAGGAGTCGGCGCCGAAGGGCGAGATCCTTCCGCTCTACGACTTCGAGCCCTCGGCGGAGGACGTCCTCGACGCCCTTCTGCCGCGGTATGTGGAGAGCCGCGTCTACAACGCTCTCCTCCAGTCGGCAGCCTCGAAGCACGCCGCCACGCGGCGCGCCATGAAGTCGGCGACCGACAACGCGGGAGATCTCATCGAGACGCTCTCTCGCCTTGCCAACGCGGCCCGCCAGGCCGAAATCACCCAGGAAATCAGCGAGATCGTCGGTGGCTCCGCAGCCCTGGCCGACGCGACCGCGGGGAGTGACAGGTAATGACGACGACAGTTGAGACGGCCGTTGCCACGGGCCGCGTCGCCCGGGTCATCGGCCCGGTCGTCGACGTGGAATTCCCCGTCGACGCCATGCCGGAGATCTACAACGCCCTTCACGTCGAGGTCGCCGACCCGGCGAACGACGGCGAGAAGAAGACGCTGACCCTGGAGGTCGCCCAGCACCTGGGTGACGGCCTGGTCCGCACCATCTCCATGCAGCCCACCGACGGTCTGGTCCGCCAGTCCTCGGTCACCGACACCGGCACGGGCATCACCGTCCCGGTCGGTGACTTCACCAAGGGCAAGGTCTTCAACACCCTCGGTGAGGTGCTGAACACCGACGAGACCTACGACGGTGAGCGCTGGACCATCCACCGCAAGGCGCCGAACTTCGACGAGCTCGAGTCGAAGACCGAGATGTTCGAGACCGGCGTCAAGGTCATCGACCTGCTGACCCCGTACGTCAAGGGCGGCAAGATCGGTCTGTTCGGTGGTGCCGGCGTCGGCAAGACGGTGCTCATCCAGGAGATGATCTACCGCGTCGCCAACAACCACGACGGTGTCTCCGTGTTCGCCGGTGTCGGCGAGCGCACCCGTGAGGGCAACGACCTCATCGAGGAGATGGCGGAGTCCGGCGTCATCGACAAGACCGCCCTGGTCTTCGGTCAGATGGACGAGCCCCCGGGCACCCGTCTGCGCGTGGCCCTGGCCGGTCTGACCATGGCGGAGTACTTCCGCGATGTGCAGAAGCAGGACGTGCTGTTCTTCATCGACAACATCTTCCGCTTCACCCAGGCCGGTTCCGAGGTCTCGACCCTGCTCGGCCGGATGCCCTCCGCGGTGGGTTACCAGCCGAACCTGGCCGACGAGATGGGTCTCCTCCAGGAGCGCATCACCTCGACGCGTGGTCACTCGATCACCTCGATGCAGGCGATCTACGTCCCCGCGGACGACCTGACCGACCCGGCCCCGGCCACCACCTTCGCCCACCTCGACGCGACGACGGTTCTCTCCCGTCCGATCTCCGAGAAGGGCATCTACCCGGCCGTGGACCCGCTGGACTCCACGTCCCGCATCCTGGACCCGCGCTACATCGCGGCGGACCACTACAACACCGCGATGCGCGTCAAGACGGTCCTGCAGAAGTACAAGGACCTTCAGGACATCATCGCGATCCTCGGTATCGACGAGCTGGGCGAGGAGGACAAGCTCACCGTCCACCGCGCCCGTCGCGTGGAGCGCTTCCTCTCCCAGAACACCCACGTCGCCAAGCAGTTCACCGGCGTCGACGGGTCGGACGTCCCGCTGGACGAGTCGATCACCGCGTTCAACGCGATCATCGACGGCGAGTACGACCACTTCCCGGAGCAGGCGTTCTTCCTGTGCGGTGGCATCGAGGACCTGAAGGCCAACGCCAAGGAGCTGGGCGTCTCCTGAACTCCCTGAGTTCGAAGTGAGCCCTTCGGCTCACGTCTGAGGGGGCGGGCGCGTCCCGCCCCCTCACTCACGCCCATTAGACTTGTAACCAACACCCGGCAGACCCGCCGGGTGGTGACCCGAGGAGCCACCTTGGCTGCTGAGCTGCACGTCGCGCTGGTCGCGGCCGACCGAGAGGTCTGGTCCGGCGAGGCCACCCTGGTCGTCGCGCGCACCACGTCCGGCGACATCGGCGTCATGCCCGGTCACCAGCCGCTGCTCGGTGTGCTGGAGTCGGGCCCGGTGACCATCCGTACGAGTGATGGTGGAACGGTCGTCGCCGCGGTGCACGGCGGTTTCATCTCGTTCGCGGACAACAAGCTGTCGTTGCTGGCCGAGATCGCCGAGCTGTCGGACGAGATCGATGTCCAGCGCGTGGAGCGGGAACTCGAGCGCGCGAAGGCGGAGGGCGACGCCGCCGCCGAGCGTCGCGCGGATGTCCGACTGCGTGCGGCGGCCTCGCGCTGAGCCTGGGGGCCCCTCCCAGGCCCGTCAGGTCCTGGGGGAGCAGAGCCGTATGACGTCATTCAGCCGCGGTCGGCACCGGAGCAATCCGGAGCCGACCGCGGCTGAGGCAGATATGGATGTTTTTTCCGTTCCGTTACCTATTTCGGTATCTAGGAGACGAGGAGGTCGGTGTCGATGGTCCTCGCTCTGACTGTGTGCGGAATCGTCGTGGCCCTGGTGGCGCTGGGGTTGTTCGTCTTCGGCCTGCGCCGCAGACTCATCCAGCGGTCCGGCGGTACCTTCGACTGTTCCCTGCGCTGGGACGTCCCCGAGAAAACGGATACCAGCGGAAAAGGGTGGAGCTACGGCGTCGCCCGCTACAACGGCGACCGCATCGAGTGGTACCGGGTCTTCTCCTACGCCTACCGCCCGCGCCGGGTCCTGGAACGCGGCACCATCGAGGTGGCCGGCCGCCGGCTCCCCGAGGGCGAGGAGGAGCTGGCGCTGCTGTCCGACGCGGTGATCCTCACCTGTGTGCACCGGGGCACCCGCCTGGAGCTCGCCATGAGCGAGGACGCGCTGACCGGTTTCCTCGCGTGGCTGGAGGCGGCCCCGCCCGGACAGCGGGTGAACGTGGCGTAGCCGCGTCCACCCTCCCCCGGAAGAGGTCCGGGGGAGGGTGAATGTCGCTCGATCACTCGGACCGCGTCACGACAGTCCGCTGTTGATGGCGCTCACCAGCTCACCGTTGGTGGTGTCTCCGCTGAACTCCCAGAAGAACGCGCCGCCCAGACCCTGGTTCTTGGCCCAGGTCATCTTTCCGGCGATGGTGGCCGGGGTGTCGTAGGACCACCAGTTGCTGCCGCACTTCGCGTACGCCGTGCCGGCGATGGTGCCGGTGGCCGGGCAGGACGTCTTGAGGACCTTGTAGTCCTCGATGCCCTGCTCGTAGGTACCGGCCGCCGGGCCCGTGGCCGTGCCGCCCGGGGCGTCCTGGGTGACACCGGTCCAGCCGCGTCCGTAGAAGCCGATGCCGATGAGCAGCTTGCTCGCGGGCACGCCCTTCGCCTTGAACTTGGCCATCGCGTCGGCCGTGGTGAACCCGGCCTGCGGGATGCCGCTGTACGAGGTGAGCGGGGAGTGCGGGGCCGTCGGGCCCTGGGCCGCCCAGGCGCCGAAGAAGTCGTACGTCATCACGTTGTACCAGTTGACGTACGCCGCGGCGCCCGCGTAGTCGGCCGCGTCGATCTTGCCGCCGCTGGAGCCGTCGGCGGTGGTGGCCGCGGTGACCAGGTTGCCCGTGCCGAACTTGGCGCGCAGGGCCTGCATCAGGTTCTTGTAGGCCGCCGCCCCGCTGGTGTCACAGGACAGACCGCAGGCGTTCGGGTACTCCCAGTCGATGTCGATGCCGTCGAAGACGTCGGCCCAGCGCGGGTCCTCGACCAGGTTGTAGCAGGACTGGGCGAAGGCGGCCGGGTTGGCCGCGGCCTGGGCGAAGCCGCCGGACCAGGTCCAGCCGCCGAAGGACCACAGCACCTTGATGTTGGGGTACTTGGCCTTCAGCTGGCGCAGCTGGTTGAAGTTGCCGCGCAGCGGCTGGTCCCAGGTGTCGGCGACGCCGCTGACCGACTGGTCGGCGGTGAAGGCCTTGTCGTAGTCGGCGTAGGAGTCGCCGATCGCGCACTGGCCGTTGGTGACGTTGCCGAAGGCGTAGTTGATGTGCGTGATCTTCGCGGCCGAGCCCGACGTCACCAGGTTCTTGACGTTGTAGTTGCGGCCGTAGATGCCCCACTCGGTGAAGTACCCGAGCTTGACCTTGTCGCCGGTGGTCGGGGGAGTGGTGCCGCCGCCGGTGGTGTGGACCGCGACGGCGCCACTGGCCGGACCGGTCTGGTCGGCGGTGTCACGGGCCTGGACGGTGTACGAGTAGTCGGTGCCGGCGGTCAGGCCCGTGTCGGTGTACGAGGTGGTCGTCACCGTGGCGACCTTGGCCCCGTCGCGCAGGACGTCGTAGTTCTTGACGCCCTTGTCGTCGGTGGCCGCGGACCAGGCCAGCTTCGCCGAGGTGTCGGTGACGGCGGACGCGGTCGGGGTGCCCGGGGCGGACGGAGCGGCGTCGCCCGGGACCGTGGTGCCGTCGCAACCGCCGCCGTTGAGTCTGCAGTTGGACGGGGAGCCGGCGCCCGCGCCGTTGAAGCCGAAGGAGACGGAGGCGCCTGCGGCGAGGCTGCCGTTCCAGGACTTGTTCTTGGCGGTCCAGTGGGTGCCGGAGGACGTGACGTCGGCGTCCCAGGCGGAGGTGACGGAGGTGCCGGAGGGGAAGTCCCACTCGACGGTCCACGAACTGATGGCGGTGGTACCGGTGTTCTTCACCGTCCACCTGCCCTCGAAGCCGGTGCCCCAGTCCGATGCCTTGGTGTAGGTGGCGGTGGCGCTCGTCGCGGCCTGGGCGGGGCTCGCGAGGCCTACCAGGCCGGCCAGCGGGAGCAACAGCGTCGCGAAGCCTGCCGCGGCTCTGTGTCTGAAGCGCATCCTGCGCCTCCTCGGGGGAGTCGGGGGGCGTGACTGAGCCTTCACGCCCACGGTGCCGCGAGAATAGAAAGGTCTGGACCACAGGTCAATAGGTCTGGACCACTGCGGCGACCTAAACCTCCGGCCCCCCTTCGGATCCCGCCCGGACGCCCAACTCCTGGGCCAGCACCGCTGCTTGCACCCGGCTGCGCAGCTCCAGCTTCCCCAGCAGACGGCTGACGTGCGTCTTCACCGTCGCCTCCGCCATGTCGAGGCGCCCGGCGATGCCCGCGTTGGACATCCCCTCGCCGAGACAGACCAGCACCTCGCGCTCGCGTCGGGTGAGGGTGTCGAGAACCGCGGGGTCGGCCCTCGGCGCCCGTACCGGCTTCGCCGCGAACTCGGCGATCAGCCGACGGGTCACCGCGGGAGCGATCAGCCCCTCCCCGCCGGCGACGGTGCGGACCGCCGCCAGGAGATCCCTCGCCTCCGTGTTCTTCAGCAGGAACCCCGCTGCGCCCGCCCGCAACGCCCCGAACACGTACTCGTCGAGGTCGAAGGTCGTCAGCACCAGGACGTCGGCGAGGCCCTCCTCGACCACCTTCCGGGTGGCCGACACCCCGTCCAGACGCGGCATCTGAACGTCCATCAGGACCACGTCGGGCCGCAACTCCCGAGCCAGTGCGACCGCCTGCTCCCCGTCCGCCGCCTCGCCCACCACCTCGATGTCGGACGCGCTGCCCAGGATGAGCACGAGCCCGGCGCGCACGGCGGACTGGTCCTCGGCGACGAGGACTCGGATGGCGGAGCTCATACGCTCTCTCCTTCGGCGAGGGGGAACCTGGCGCGCACGGTCCAGCAGGAGTCCTCCGGCCCGGCGTCGAACGTGCCGTTCAGCAGCGCCGTCCGCTCCCGCATCCCGACGAGCCCGGCACCCGAACCAGGGGCGCGGGGTCCGTCCCGACGACCGTAGGGACTCCGCACCCGGACATCGAGCACAGCGTCGCGCCGGACGAGGGCGACGGTGACCCGGCCGGGGCAGGCGTGCTTCAGCGCGTTGGTCAGCGACTCCTGGACGATCCGGTAGGCGGCGAGTGCGACGGGGGCGGGCACCTCGCCGTGTTCGGCGGCGAGGGTGACGTCGAGACCGTTGGCGCGGGCACCGTCGACGAGGGCCTCCAGGCCGTCCAGGGTGGGAGCCGCGACGGGCTCGCGGTTCTCGCTGCCGTCGCGCAGGATCCCGATCAGCCGCCGCATCTCCGCCAGTCCCTCGACGCTGTTCTCGCGGATGACGGACAGCGCCTGCCTGGAGGTGTCCGGGTCGTCGATCGAGAGGGCCGCCGTGGAGTGGATGGCGATCGCGGACAGATGGTTGGCGACCATGTCGTGCAACTCCCGCGCCATCCGCGCCCGCTCCGTCGTGACGGCCTGGGCGCGGTCCATCTCGGCGAGCAGCGCGGTCTGTTCGGCCCGCAGCCGGGCCGCCTCGGCGGCGTCCCGGTGGTCGCGCACGATCCAGCCGGTGGCGGCGGGCGCGTAGGCCACGATGCCGACCACCACCCCGATCAGCAGAGCCTGCGGCACCCGCCACACCGCGAACGGCACCAGTGTCCCGGCCACCGTCAGCAGTCCGGTGATCCACTGGATCCTGCGGGCCGACGTGAGCGAGCCGTAGAGGACGGCCGCGTACATCAGGTCGGTGTACATCAGGACCGTGAACAGGTTCCCCTGGGTGAGGGTGTCCAGGACGACCGCGACCGTGCCGGTCAGCAGGGCCGTGCGCGGCGCGACCCGGCGCACCACCTCGCAGCCGGCCATCACCCCGAGCGGAACCAGGATCGGCCAGGGGCCGTCGAGGAGCACGATCGGATCGTCGTCCGGCCGGGTGCCCAGACCGATGACCACCAGCAACAGCCCGCCGAGCAGCCCGCCGACCGCGATGTACACGTCGAAGCGGTGCGGGCGGTGCGGGCGGTGCGGGCGGTGCGGGTGACGGGGGCTACGGGGTTCCGCTACGGCCATGCCTTCCATCCAACACGCCACGCGTCACGTGCGCCTGCTCCCGGGGAACGGTCCCGAACTGCATCTTTCGATGTACGGCGACCTCGTCACCGCCGACGACGCGCCCGGCCGCGCCCGACGGGAGCCTGGGAGGGTGAGCGAGAGGAGCGAACCGTGATCGTCGGACTGATCATCGCCTGCGAGGTGGCCTTCTGGGTGCTGCTGGCCGCCGGACTGGCCTTCCGGTATGTGTTCCGGATGCCGCGACTGGGCCTGGCCCTGCTGCTGTGCGAGCCGCTGCTGGAGATCGTGCTGTTCGCGGTGACCGCGATCGACCTCAGACACGGCGCCGAGCCGGACTGGCGGCACGGCCTCGCCGCCGTCTACATCGGCTTCACCGTGGGCCTCGGCCACTCGACCGTCAAGTGGGCGGACGCCAGGGTCGCCCACCGCTTCGCCGACGGCCCGCCGCCCGTGCGGCCGCCGAAGTACGGCCGGGCCCGCGCCGTCCACGAGTGGAAGGTCGCGGGCCGCTGGACGCTCGCCGCGCTCGTCGCCGTCGCCCTGCTCCAGGCGGCCGCCTGGTACGTCGGCGGGGACGGCGACACCGACTCGTTGCGGGCGTGGCAGCTGCGGATGGTGTGGGTGATCGGCGTCAACGCCGTCATCGCCGTGAGCTACACGCTGTTCCCGAAGAAGGAACCGAAGAAGGAACCGAAGGTACCGAAGGAACCGAAGGGGGAACCGCCCGCGGCACCGGGGAAGGAACCGGGGAAGGAACCGGGGAAGGAACCGGGGGCGGAACCGACGGGTGAATCGGAGCGGGAACCGGCCAAGATGCGCTAACGCTCCCCGCCCGGCACCCACAGCACGTCGCCGACCGCCTTGTTGGCGGTACGGGCCAGGATGAACAACAGGTCCGAGAGACGGTTGAGGTAGGTCGCGGTGAGCGGGTTCATCAGCTCGCCGTGCGCCTCCAGCGCGGCCCAGGTGGAGCGTTCGGCCCGCCGGACGACCGTGCAGGCCTGGTGGAGCAGGGCCGCGCCCGGGGTGCCGCCGGGCAGGATGAACGACCGCAGCTTCTCCAGCCGCTCGTTGAACCGGTCGCAGTCCGCCTCCAGGCGGTCGACGTAGAACTGCTCGACCCTCAGGGGCGGGAACTCCGGGTTCTCCACCACCGGCGTCGACAGGTCCGCGCCCACGTCGAACAGGTCGTTCTGGACGCGGGTGACGACGACGACGAGTTCCTCGTCCAGTCCGCCCAGCGCGAGCGCCGTGCCGAGCGCCGCGTTCGCCTCGTTGACGTCGGCGTAGGCGGCGATCCGCAGGTCGGTCTTGGCGACCCGGCTCATGTCGCCGAGAGCGGTGGTGCCCTGGTCGCCGGTCCTCGTGTAGATGCGCGTCAGATTGACCATGCGGCCAATCTAGACCGTCCCGGCGCATCGGTTCCGTTCCCTTCGTCACTGTCGTCGGCACCCGGCCAGTCCAGGGCCAATCGGCGTGAATCGGACAGTATTTGACGACGTGACCGGCGTCTCACGCCCTGAGACGTGAAACGCGTTACTAACCGGTCACACAGCGCCTCACGCCCGCTAATCTCCCGCCGAGAGGCATACGGAGCGGCTGCGCCGGATGGTTGACGCCGGTGACATCGGACGCGTGAGCGGGCAGGGCTTCTACAGGCACCGAAACCGCACAGGCCCCAGGGGCCTCACCCCTGCGAGTGAATTCGGTATCGGTTCGCTCACAGACGGCAACCTCCGACCGCTTCGCGCAGTCAGAGGATGCAACACCGGACACCACACCGCGGAGCACGAGACGCACGCTTAGGGGAGCGCTATGCACATCAGGGGCGACCACGTAGAGCTGGTCGTCGGTGGCCGTCTCGACGTCCGCAGCGCGGCGGACGCCCGCACGGCCCTGCACACGGCCGTGGACGACGGCGTCGGCGACCTGGTGCTCGACCTGTCCGAGCTGGACTCCTGGGACGCCACCGGACTCGGCGTCATCATGGGCGTCCACCGACGGGCCGGCCGGTGCGGCCGACGTCTGGTGCTGCGCGGTGTGCCTCCGCAGATGCAACGCCTGCTGGTGGCCACCCGACTGCACCGGATCCTCGCGATCGAGGGCGGCATCGGCGTGGAGTCCCTGCCCCGGGTGTGACGCGTGGAAGGGGCGTGGCCTGCGGCGGAAAACGTGCGACGGGCGCAATCCTCACGAGACTGTCACGCTTCGGGCGGCCCGGCACCCCGGGCTGTCGTAGATACTGTGCGAAGGTTTACGGTTCGTCTGCCCGCCGCCCTCAACCCTCGAGCGGGTACCGGACCAGAAGCGACAGCGCAGTGTGCAGCAAGGCCGGGAGGGGCTACCGCCACACGACGCTTTTGGGGGGCTTGACCTATGGACCCGAACACCCGGGGACCCGAGGAGTACGGCCAGGACGACGACACCACCGCGCCGCGCCCGCGCCCGTCCAGGGACCCCCTCACCACCGACTTCGGCCAGCACGCGCCGGCCCTGGCCCGCACGGTACGGCTCGTCGTCGGCGAACACCTGCTCACGGTCAACCCGGTCGACGGCAGCGAGATAGAACTGTGCCCGCCCGGGGGAGAGATACCGGAGCGCCCCGCGAAGCGCACACCCGAGCAGCGGGCCGAGGCCGAACGTGCCGCCCGGCCGC
Organism: Streptomyces sp. NPDC088157; assembly: GCF_044741545.1. Lineage (NCBI taxonomy): Bacteria > Bacillati > Actinomycetota > Actinomycetes > Kitasatosporales > Streptomycetaceae > Streptomyces > Streptomyces sp. NPDC088157. Next base: position 422,771 of record NZ_JBIUSU010000002.1, on the reverse strand, counting down.
CTGCCCCCGCCGGACCCGCCCGGCCCGCGCAGCCGCTCCTGAGCCGCCAGGACGAACGGGAACAACTGGTCCGGCTGCTGGCCCGCGGCCGCTCCGTGCGCCTCACCGGACCGGCCGGCTCCGGCCGCACCAGCCTCCTCGACCTCGTCGCCGAGGACTGCGAGGACCTCGCCCCCGACGGCGTCGTCCGCCTCACCGGCTTCCGCCGCACCACGGCCGAGCTGATGAACGACCTCTTCCACGCCGTCTACGACGCCCCTCGGTACCGCCCCGAGGACGAGGACCTGCGCGCCCTCCTCCGCGAGATCGGCGCGGTCGTCGTGGTCGACGACCTCGACGTCGGCGGCACCGCCCTCGACGAACTGCTGGACGCCACGCCCGAGTGCGCCTTCCTGCTCGGCGCGACCCCGGACACCCCCCTGCCCTCCGCGGAATCCGCCGTCGAGGAGGTCGTCCTCACCGGACTGGACCGCGCGGGCGGCGTCGAGGTGATCGAGAACGGCGTCGGCCGCGTCCTCACCGAGGAGGAGGCCAACTGGGCCGGCGACCTGTGGTTCGAGTCCGAGGGCCTGCCGCTCCGGTTCGTCCAGGCCGGTGCCCTGCTCTCGCAGCGCGACCAGCTGCGGGCCGGCGCCGACGCGGTCGACGCGTTCGGCGTCTTCGAGGACGCCCGGCCGTTCACCGACTCCGTCGACGGCCTCGCCGGGGCGGGCCAGGCCGAGGAGATACCCCTGCCCTCGCTCGGCGAGGCCGCCGCGCCCGCGCCGCTGCTCGCCGCCCGCCTCAGCGCCTCAGCCCGCGCCACCCTGCGCTTCGCCGTCGCCCTGGGCGGCGAGGTCCCGCACCAGGCCCACCTGCCCGCCCTGGTCGGCGACACCCACGCCGACGCGGCCCTCGGCGAACTGGCCGCCTGCGGACTCGTCTCGCCGGTCGGCACCCGCTACCGGCTCGCCGCCGGCGTCCAGACCCAGCTCGAGGCCGCCGGATACGCCGACGACGTCGAGACCCGTGCCCATGAGGCCGCCCAGCACTACGCCTGGTGGGCCGGTCACCCCTCGGTCACGCCCGAGCGGGTGTGCGCGGAGGCCGACGCCGTGCTCGCCGCCCTCACCGTGACGGTCCCCACGACGACCCGGCCCGAGGAGGGCGAGGAAGCCACCGCCGTCCAGCTCGCCCGCACCGCGGCGCCCGCCTTCGCCGCGGGCCTGCACTGGGCCGCCTGGGAGAACACCCTGCACGAGGGCGCCGAGGCCGCCCGGCTCGCCGGGGAGTCCGCCGACCGCGCCTACTTCCACCACGAGCTGGGCGTCCTCGCCCTCTGCGGCGGACAACTCGACCGCGCCCGCTCCGAGCTGGAGGCCTCCCTCGCCCTGCGCGGGGCGATCGCCGACAAGCGGGGTACCGTCGCCGGCCGTCGTGCCCTCGCCCTGGTCGCGGACCGCTCCGGGGACGTACCCGGCCTCGCCGCGGCGACGGCCGGCGAGGAGGTGCCCGACGCCCGCCACGAGGAGTCGGCGTCCCCGCCGCGCGGCATCCAGGCGGCGCTCGCGACCTACCCGCCGGAGGCCGAGACCGTCGTCGCCCGCCGTGAGCCCGCCGGCCAGCCGGCCCGCCACAACCGGGGCGGCCTGAAGAGGCTGGCCAAGCGCAACCTCGTCGCGGCCGGCGCGGGCGCGCTGCTCGTCGCCGTGCTCGGCGCGGTCGTGACGCTCGGCGCGACCTCCAACAACGACGCCAACGACCCCTCCGACCGGGTCGGCGTCAACCCGTCCGCCAGCACCGGCCCCGACGACGGCGGCCTGGACTCGGACACCCCGGGCGACGACGGCGGCTCCGCCGACACGGGGGAGGCGACCAGCCGACCGACGGACCCGGGCCCGGACGGAACGATGGGCACCTCGGACGACCCGACGCCCACGGGGACGGCGCAGCCGTCGTCGGGGGCGAGCAGCTCGCACGGGTCGGGGAGCGGTGGCTCCTCCGGTACGCCGAAGCCGTCGTCCTCGAGTTCGCACTCCGGATCCGCGTCGCCGTCGCCGTCCGGCTCCTCCAGCAGCGGCACGGGCTCGGCGTCACCCTCACCGTCGCCGTCCGAGTCCGTCCCCAGCAGCTCGCCCTCGACGGACACCACGCCTCCTACCTCCAACTCGGCCGGCAGCTCGATGTCGTCCTCGCCCGCGAGCTCGATCAGTTCCGCCGGCCCCTCCGCTCCGGTCTCGGCGGACCAGGTGATCTGAGCCTTCGGGCACACGAAAGGGCCGGTTTCCCGATCACGGGAACCCGGCCCTTCTCGTCGTTCGGGGACGTGGGTCAGAACAGCCGCAGCTTGTCGTCCTCGATGCCCCGCATCGCGTTGTAGTCGAGGACCTGGCAGCCGATGCCGCGGTCCGTGGCGAGGACGCGGGCCTGGGGCTTGATCTCCTGGGCCGCGAAGACCCCGCGAACCGGGGCGAGATGTGGGTCGCGGTTCAACAGCTCGAGATAGCGCGTGAGTTGCTCGACGCCGTCGATCTCGCCGCGCCGCTTGATCTCCACCGCGACGGTCTGTCCCTCCGCGTCCCGGCACAGGATGTCGACCGGGCCGATGGCGGTCATGTACTCGCGGCGGATGAGGGTGTAGCCCTCGCCCAGGGTCTCGATGCGGTCGGCGAGCAGTTCCTGGAGGTGTGCTTCCACGCCGTCCTTGATCAGGCCGGGATCGACGCCGAGTTCGTGCGAGGAATCGTGGAGGATCTCCTCCATCGTGATGATGAGCTTCTCCCCGCCCTTGTTGACGACGGTCCAGACGCCTGCCGTGCCCTCGGAGTCTCCCGTGTCCTCCTTCAGCGTGCAGGGCGGCGACATCCAGTTGAGGGGCTTGTAGGCCCGGTCGTCCGCGTGGATGGAGACGCTGCCGTCCGCCTTCACCAGGATGAGACGGGGGGCGGAGGGCAGGTGGGCGGTGAGCCGGCCGGCGTAGTCCACGGAGCACCGGGCGATGACGAGACGCATGGTCCGCAACGCTATCCGACGCCCCACCGCGCACGCGATTCGCCCACCCGCCACCGGCCGCCGGCCCCGACCGGGAGCACCTTCGGTTCGCCCCTTTTGCTTCAGGGGCACCACCACCACCCGCACCCGGGGCCTCTTCCGGCCCGCCCCTTTCGACCTGGAAAACGATCATTCGACAGTGGCCGATTGTGTGCCCAAGAGGGGTTCCCTATGTGCCCATTCTCCTGGTGCGGTCAAGGCCCGTTGCCTACCGTAGTGAACGGGAGGTCGCGATGCGTGTACTCAGCGTGTGCGATGTTTCGGCATGGCGAACTCCCTTTCCCTGTCCGGCAACCCCTGTTGTTCCCGGGGGTGCGAGAGGAGTACCCATGTCGCTCGACGTCTCACCGGCCCTACTCGAACAGGCCGAGCGAGGCGAGGTCGACGAAGCAGAATTCGTCGACTGCGTCCGGACCTCCCTGCCTTACGCATGGGAGATGGTCAGCTCCCTGGTGGCCCAGCTGAAGGTGGACGGCGGAGACTTCGCCGACAACCAGACGCCCCCGCCGGACGAGCAGGCACGCGGGCAGTTGCTGCGCGCGCTCGCGAGCGACGCCATACGCGGCGCGCTTCAGCGGCACTTCGGTGTGCGGCTTGCCTTCCAGAACTGCCACCGGGTGGCGGTGTTCCCGTTGGAGCCGGCTGTCGACGAGAAGCTCGCCCGTTTCACCTCGGTCCGTAGCCAGGTGCTGAACCAGTCCCCGGAATTCCGGGACTGCTGACACGTGAGCCTGTTGCTTGCCGCTCCTGACGCGGGAGGTTCCATCAGTACGGGAGCGGCAAGCCTCGCGGCCGGCTGGGCTGTTCACCGGAGGTGGGGGAGCACCTCCGCGCCCAGCCGCCGTACGTTCTCCTCCGTGGCCGCCAGGTCGCCGGAGCCTTCGACCAGCAGGGCGAAACGGGAGATGCCGGTCCGCTCGCTGGTCGCCGCGAGGCGGTCGGCGCACAGCCGCGGGGTGCCCACCGGGTGCAGCCCGCAGAGCAGTTCGGTGTATGCCACGGGGTCCCGCATGGAGCGGGGCCGGCCGTCCACCGTCACATGCGCGTCGAGCCCCTGCTTCAGCCAGCCCGGCATCGACTTCACCAGGGTCTCCACCGCGTCCGTGCGCCGGTCCGCGATCTGGCAGATGCCCGCCGAGACATGCGCCGCGCCCCGGATCTCGTCCTCGGACCGCCCGGCCGCACGCGCGTGCTGCCGCCACAGGGCGGCCATATCGGCCTTCTCCTCGTCCCCCACGTGCATGCCGAGGAGCATCGGCAGCCCGCGCTCGGCGGCCAGCCGTACGCTCGCCGGCGAGGTGCACGCGACGACGACCTCGGGACCCGAGGCGTCCGTCAGCGCCTCCGACGGCCGGGGCACGACGGGGACTTCGCGGAAGCGGAAACGCTCGCCGTCGGCTCCCACCGAGGGTTCGCGCAGCCAGCGCACCAGCAGATCGAGTGATTCCGGGAACCCCCGCTCGTACGCCTCCAGGCCCGAGCCGAACACTTCGAGGTCGACCCACGGCCCGCCGCGCCCCACGCCCAGCGAGAAGCGGCCGCCGCTCGTCAGGTGCAGCAGCGCGGCCTGCTCGCCCAGGGCGACGGGGTGGACGGTGGGCAGTACGCTGACCGCCGTGCCGACCCGGAGGCGGCGGGTGCGGCCCAGCAGCAGAGCGGCGAGCGTGACGGCCGACGGGCATGTGCCGTACGGCACGAAGTGGTGCTCGGCCAGCCAGACCGAGTCGAGACCCGCCTCCTCGGCCACCTCGGCCGAGCGGACCGCGCGGTGCAGCGCCTCCCCCTGACCCTGGCCGGGGAACTGGGCTCCCAACACGAAACTTCCAACGCGCATGGACTTTCCTGCTTCCTTGGCTCCGACACGGAGCTCCCCCACCCGGCATAACCGTCTGACACGTGCCGAGGACACGGCCTGGCGGAGAGATTTGCGGATTGTCTGGAGAATCGGACGTCCGGGAGGGCGACTTGTGGGGATCGCTGTCCTACGGATACCCACGCGGACTCCGCGTAGGCTGGACACCAATCCTGATCCCTGTATAGCCCCGTGAGGTGTCCCGTGTCCCCGCGTCGCAACCGACCCAAGGGTGAGGGTTCGTCCGGCCGGAGCGCCGAGGACGATCGCGAGAGCCGATACGGTGGCTGGCAGTCCGGGGAGAGCTGGCAGGGCGAGCAGTGGAGCGTGCGGCATGTGGCCGGCGCGAGCGCGCAGGGCAAGGCGTACCGGTGTCCTGGCTGCGACCAGCTGATCCCCGACGGCCTGCCGCATGTCGTCGCCTGGCCCGAGCACGCGGGCGTCGACGACCGCCGGCACTGGCACAAGGCGTGCTGGAACGCACGGGACCGCCGCACCCCGGGGGTGCGGCGGTCCCGTAACGCGCCGAAGTTCTAGTGGGTCACACGTCGCGCTTCTCCAGCAGGGCGAAGGCGCCGCCGAGCACGACGGCGGTCATGCCGAGCGCGATCCACAGCGGGTCCCAGCCGCTCGGGCCGCTGTCGCTGAGCGAGGTCGAGTAGAAGACGCTCAGCTGGTTCGGGATCGAGTACTCGAACAGGGCCTGGCGCAGGTCCTCCAGCGAGGACGAGAACATGAAGATCGCGATGACGAGCGGGGCCAGCAGGACGCCGATCATGATGGTGATGGCGCCGGCCGAGTGCCGGATGATCGAGCCGACGGCCAGCGAGATCAGCCCCAGCAGCGCGATGTAGAGGGATACGCCGAAGGTGGCCTTGAGCCACTCCTCGCCGGACGGCTCCCGGGCGTCGCCCAGCATGCCCACGTCCACCACGGCGACGAAGCCCGAGGACACGAGCGTGACGACGAACGCGACGACGAAGAACACGACCGCCTTCGCCGCGAGGACCCGGCCGCGGGACGGGCAGGCCACCATCGTCGTGCGGATCATGCCGGTGCCGTACTCCGAGGCCGTGGTCAGCACGCCGAGCGTGATGACGCACATGCTGCCCAGGAGCAGCCCGAAGAAGCCGAACGACAGAGCGGTGTCGCCCGCGAGGTCGTTCTCGGAGGCGTTCGCGGCGACGACCGCTCCGGCCAGCAGTCCGATGCCGATCACGAGCAGCACGAACACGCCCAGCGTCCACATGGTGGAGCGCACCGAGCGGATCTTCGTCCACTCCGAGGCGACGGCGTGCCCGAGGTGCGTGCGCACGATCGGGATCGGCGAGGTGTAGACGGGACCGGCCGTGGCGTACGAGGGACCGGGCGCCGCCTGCCAGGCGGGCGCGGCCTGCGGCGACGGGTGCTGCGGGGTGCTCATCGGGCGTCCTCGGACTTGGTCGGGGCGGCGTCGGGTGCGGGAGCCGGGGTGGCGGGAGCGGCCGGGGCGGGCGCGGAGGCCGCCGGGGCGGGCGGCGCCTTGTCCAGCGACGCGGCCGGAGCCGGAGCCTGGGGCGCGGGTGCGGCCGGGGCGGGCGGCTGGGCCGGGGCCTGTACGGGTGCCGGGGCGTACGGGTTGGCCTCGTTCGGGCCGGGCGGCACGGCGGGCGCTCCCGGGGCGCCGTACGCCCCGTAGGAGGCCGCCGGAGGCGTCTGGGCCGGCTGCGGGGGCGCGTACCCGGTCTGCTGCGCGGGCGCGTACCCGGTCTGCTGCGGGGGCGGCGGGGCGTACCAGCCCGGCTGGCCCTGGCCCGGCACCGGCATCGGCGGCTGAGCGCCGGGCGGCACCTGCTGCTGGAGACCGGCCTTCTGGTCGATGGTGGACCGGTAGTCGACGGCGCCCTGCGTCATCCGCATGTACGCCTCCTCCAGCGAGGCCTGGTGCGGCGACAGCTCCCACAGGCGTACGTCGGCCTCGTGGGCGATGTCGCTGATGCGGGGCAGCGGCAGCCCGGTCACCCGCAGCGCTCCGTCCTGCTCGGGCAGCACGTGGCCGCCCGCCTCGGTGAGCGCGGAGGCCAGCTTCTCGCGCAGCGGGGGTTCGGTGTGCGGGGTGCGGACGCGCGCGAAGTCGGCGGAGTTGGCCGAGATGAAGTCCGTCACGCTCATGTCGGAGAGCAGCTGTCCGCGGCCGATGACGATCAGGTGATCGGCGGTCACCGCCATCTCGCTCATGAGGTGGGAGGACACGAACACCGTGCGGCCCTCGGCGGCCAGCGACTTCATCAGGTTGCGCACCCAGAGGATGCCTTCGGGGTCGAGGCCGTTGACCGGCTCGTCGAAGAGCAGCACCTGCGGGTCGCCCAACAGCGCGGCCGCGATGCCGAGCCGCTGGCCCATGCCCAGGGAGAAGCCCTTGGAACGCTTGCGCGCCACGTCCTGGAGGCCGACCACGCCGAGCACCTCGTCGACCCGCCGCGCCGGGATGCCGGACAGCTGGGCCAGGCTCAGCAGATGGTTGCGGGCGTGCCGACCGCCGTGCACGGCCTTGGCGTCCAGCAGGGCGCCCACCTGGCGGGCGGCGTTCGGCAGCTTCCGGTACGGATAGCCGCCGATCGTCACCGTCCCGGCGGTGGGGTTGTCCAGGCCCAGGATCATCCGCATCGTCGTCGACTTGCCCGAGCCGTTCGGCCCGAGGAAGCCGGTGACCGCACCGGGCCGCACCTGAAAGGAAAGGTTGTACACAGCGGTCTTGTCGCCATAGCGCTTGGTCAGGCCGACTGCTTCGATCATGCTCCGCACCCATCGAAAGGTTCAGGACAGCAGGGCACACGCCCCCGTAAGGGTTAGGAGACTATCGGGGCGCTGACGGTTCCGCTCAAATGAAAGCAAAGCCCAAAGCGTTACGCGTCGCGTTTCTTCAGCAGGAGGTAGCCGCCCGCGAGCGCGCCGGCCGTCCACAGCGCCATGATGCCGAACCCGCCCCAGGGCCCGTACGGGGTGTCGTCGTCGATCGGCGTGACCACCTGCATGATCCTGCTGCCGGCCTGGTCGGGCAGATACCGGCCGATCTTCTTCGTCGCGGAGACGTTGCCGAGGATGGTGGAGATCAGGAAGAAGAACGGCATCAGGATGCCGAGCGACAGCATCGGCGAGCGCAGCATCGTGGCCACGCCCATCGAGAACACCGCGATGAGCGTCATGTACAGACCGCCGCCGATGACCGCCCGCAGGACACCGGTGTCCCCGATCGACGCCCGGTGGGAGCCGAGCACGGCCTGCCCGAGGAAGAACGTCGCGAAGCTGGTGGCGAGCCCCACGGCCAGCGCGAGCCCGGTGGCCACCGCGATCTTGCTGGACAGGAAGGCGCCGCGCTGCGGCACGGCGGCCAGCGAGGTGCGGATCATGCCGGTGCTGTACTCGTTCGACACCACCAGCACCCCGAACACGATCATCGCGAGTTGGCCGAGGCTCATCCCGGCGAAGCTGATGAAGGTGGGGTCGAAGTCGAGCCGGCGGTCGCGGCTCATGTCGTCGTACTCGTTCTTCGACAGCGCGGAGATCAGCATGCCGAGGGCGATGGTGACGACCACGGCGAGGGAGAGCGTCCACACGGTGGAGGCCACCGACCGGATCTTGGTCCACTCGGACCGGATGACCTGGGTCGCCGCCATCATCGGCTCCTCGTCCAGTCGTCGCCCCACTGCGGGCGGGGCGGTTCGGGTGACGCGTCCATGGGTGCCTCCAGGGGCGCGTCCGTATGCGCGTGGTACTCCACCGACTCCGCGGTCAGCTGCATGAACGCCTCCTCCAGAGAGGCCCGCTGCGGGCTCAGCTCGTGCAGCACGATCTGGTGCTGCGCGGCCAGCTCCCCGATGTGCTCGGACTTGCCGTCGTCGACCTCCAGCAGCCCGCTGCCGGTCTCGACGACCACCATCCCGGCGCTGTGCAGCACATCGAGCAGCCGCTCCCGCTGCGGGGTGCGGATGCGGACGAACGAGCGCGAGTTCTGCGCGATGAAGTCGGCCATGGAGGTGTCGGCGAGCAGCCGGCCCTGTCCGATGACGACGAGGTGATCGGCGGTCAGCGCCATCTCGCTCATCAGGTGCGAGGAGACGAACACGGTCCGCCCCTGCGCGGCGAGCGACTTCATCAGGTTGCGGATCCAGTGGATGCCCTCGGGGTCGAGGCCGTTGACCGGCTCGTCGAACATGAGGATCCGGGGGTCGCCGAGGAGCGCGCCCGCGATGCCCAGCCGCTGTCCCATGCCCAGCGAGAACCCCTTGGCCTTCTTCTTCGCCACGGAGGTGAGCCCGACGGTGTCCAGCACCTCGTGCACCCGGCTCTTCGGGATGCCGTTGCTCTGCGCCAGGCACAGCAGGTGGTTGAAGGCGTTGCGCCCGCCGTGCATCGCCTTCGCGTCCAGCAGGGCGCCGATGTACTTGAGAGGGTCCTTCAGCCGGTCGTAGTGCTGCCCGTCGATCCGGACGTCCCCCGCCGTCGGCCGGTCGAGGCCCAGCAGCATCCGCATGGTGGTGGACTTGCCGGCGCCGTTGGGACCGAGGAAGCCCGTGACGATGCCCGGTCTGACGGTGAAGGTGAGGTTGTTCACCGCGACCTTCTCGCCGTACCGCTTCGTCAGGCCAGACAGCTCGATCATGCGGCCACGCTAAAACGCGACGAAGCCCTCTGCCACCGGAGTGGCAAAGGGCTTCACCGATGTTCGGTCGCCGTACCCCCGGACGTTACCGGGCCTGCTGCGCCGGAACCCCGCGGGAGATCGGCTCGTCGTCCGTGGACGGCGTGCCGGCCGCGGCCACCGCGGCACCGGTCAGCGTGGCGAGCATCTCGCGCACGTTCGTCAGCTGAGCGTTGATCGAGTCGCGGCGGTTGGTGAGGGCCGCCAGCTCGCGCTCGGACTCGGAACGGATGCGGTCCGCCTTGGCGTTGGCGTCGGCCACGATGTCCTCGGCCTGGCGCTGCGCCGTCTCGACGGTCTGACGGGCGCGACGCTCGGCGTCGGTGCGCAGCTTCTCGGCCTCGAGACGCAGCTGCTCCGCGCGGTGCTCGATCTCCGCGAGACGCTTCTCCGCCTTCTGCTGACGGGACGCCAGGTCGCGCTCCGACTGCTCACGGCGCTTGGCGAGGTTGGTCTCGAAGTCGGCGGCGGCCTGCGCGGCCTTCGCGCGGGTCTCCTCGAAGAGGGCGTCCGCCTCCTCACGCTTCGACTGCGCGTCCTTCTGCGCCTCGGAGCGCAGCTGCGACGCGTCGCTCTTGGCCTTCTCGACGATCCGGACGCCCTCGTCCTCCGCCTTGGACTTGCGCTCCGCAGCGAACGATTCTGCGTCGTTGCGCACCTGCTGAGCCGCCGACTCGGCGAGCTCACGGTGCTGCTCGGCCGCGCGACGGGCCTCCTCGCGCAGATCCTTGGCCTCTTCCTCGGCGAGGCGGAGGATCTTCTCGACACGCGCGCCGAGACCGGCGTACGACGGCTCCGCGTCGCTTACCTGAGCCTGGGCGTTCTGCGTCTCGAGGTGAAGCTCCTCGATGCGCTTTTCCAGAGCAGTGATACGAGCCAGAGCGCTGTCACGGTCGGAGACGAGCTTCGAGATGCGTTCGTCCACCTGAGCGCGGTCGTACCCACGCCGCACAAGCTCGAAGCCGTAGGGGGAAGTGTCGCTCATGGGGTTCCTGTCGAATGAGACCGGTGAGGTGATAGTTGGAATCCTAGGGGCCTGAGCGGTGTGTCATCGAGCGTATGCGTGTTTGATCTGGAGAATGACACCCCTTTTGGGTGGCTGAACCGTAGACCGCTTGCCAAAGGTCCGGTCAAAGACCTCAGACTCTAACGCAATTCACACATTCCGCTAGCCGTCCGAGGGCTTCCCACCCGATCGGGGGGATCCGATGACGGCACCCGCCTTGACGCCCGTGTCCTTCCCGCCGGTCGGCACCTCGAACGACTCCAACGCCTCCAGCACATCCTGGACCCGGGAGATCTCGGCGTTGATGTCCTCGCGCCGGCGGACCAGGACCTCCAGCTCGCGCTTGCCCTCCTCGACCGTGCGCCGCGCCTCGCGGATCGCCTCGGCCTTCAGCTCCTCGGCCTCCCGCACCAGCGTCGCCTTCTTCTGCTCCGCCTCCTTGAGCAGACCCTCGGCCTTCTTCACGGCGGCGATCCGGACCTTGCCCGCCTCCGAGTTGGCGTCCGACACCAGCTCCTTCGCCTTGGCCTGCGCCTTGGCGAGCTGCTCCTCGGACGCCTTGATCAGCGCGTCGCAGCGGTCGCCGGTCGACTTCATCGTCTCGGCGGCCTCACGGCGGGCCCGCTCGTGCAGCGACTCGATCTCGTTGGTGATGCGGTCACGCAGCTCCTCCGCCCGCTCCCTTATCGCGGTCGCGTCCCGGCGGGCGCCGATCAGTAGCTCGTCGGCGTCGGTACGAGCCTTCTCCACCCGGGAGTTGCCTTCGACCGTCGCCTCGGAGACCAGCCGCTCCGCCTCGTTGCGGGCCGCGCCGACCATCGAGTCGGCCTGCGCCTCCGCGTCCGCCGTGACCTGCTGCGCCTGCTGCTGCGCCTCCGTGAGCAGCTTGTCCGCCTCGGCCGCGGTCTCCGTGATGAGGGTGTCGACCTGCTCGGCCGCCTCGGAGCGCCGCTTGTTGGCCTCCTTGCGGGCCTCGTCCAGCGTGGAGTCGGCCTCCTCGCGGGCGACGCTCATCAGACGGTCGGCCTCCGCCGCCGCCTCGGTCCTGACCCGCTCCGACTCGGCGCGGATCCGCTCGGAGTGCTGCTGCGCGGAACCCACCGTCTCGGCGGCCTCGGCGCGCAGCCGCTCCGCGTCCCCGGCGGCATCCGAGATCAGCTTCTCCGCCTTGGCCACCGACTCGGCGCGCAGCCGCTCGGCCTCCGTGATCGTCTCGGACTGGAGCCGCTCGGCCTCCGCGATGGTCTCCGTCTGGAGCCGCTCCGCCTCGTTGCGCGCCTCGGTGATGAGGGTGTCGGCCTGCGTCGCCGCGTCCGAGCGGATGCGGTTGGCGTCGTCCCGGGCGTCGGCCCGGGTGCGGGACGCGTCCTGGTCGGCCTGGGCGATGGTGTCCGAGGCCTCGGTGCGGACCCGCTGGGCGTGCGCGGACGCCTCCGAGCGCAGCCGCTCCGCCTCCGCGATCGCCTCGCCGACGGTCCGCTCGGCCAGCGCCTGAGCGGCGTCCGCCGCCTCGCTCGCCTCGCGCCGGACCCGGTTCGCGTCGTCGGCGGCCCGCTCCTGCACCGCGTAGGCGTCGGAACGGACCCGGTCCGCCTCCTCCTCGGCCTCGCGCCGGGTACGGTCCGCCGCGTGCTCGGCGGCGGAGCGCAGCCCGCTGATCTCGTCCTGCGCCTGCTCGTGCAGCCCGGCGACGGACTCCCGGACCTGCTGGGCGTGCTGCTCGGCCGCCGACACCATCTCGTTCGCGCGCCGGTCGGCCTCCTCGACCAGCCGGACGGCCTCGGTCTGCGCCTCCTCCACGCGCTTGCGCGCCGAGGCCAGCAGCTCCTCGCTCTGCCGACGGGCCTGCTCGCGCTCCTGGTCGGCCTCCTGGCGGGCGGAACCGAGGAGCTCCTCGGCCTCGCGGCGACGCCGGAGGGCCTCCTCCTGGGCGGCGGCCAGCGTCTCGGACGCCTCGGTGGCCAGCCGCTCCGCGGCGGCCTGCGCCTCCGCACGCAGCCGGTCGGCGGTGTCCTGCGCCTCCGACTTCAGCCGCTCCGCCTCGGCGGCGGCCTCGGAACGCAGCCGTACGGCGACGGCCTCGCCCTCGGCGCGCGAGGCGGACGCGTCGGCGGCGGCCTCGTCGCGCAGCCGGTCCGCCTCCGCGCCGACCTGCTGCTGGAGCGTGCGGATCCGCTCCGCGGCCTCCGAGCGAAGCCGGTCGGTCTCCTCGCCGGCCTCGCGGCGGATCCGCGCGGCCTCCTCGCGGGCGTCGGTCAGCGCCTGCTCGGCGGAGGCGAGGCGGGTCTCCGCCTCCGCGTGCAGCCGGGTCAGCTCGTCGGCGGCTTCCGCATGCCGGGCCTCGATCCCGCGCTCGGTCTCCTCGCGCAGTTCGCGCGCGGCCTCCTCGGCGTTCGAGGTGATGGTCTCGGCGAGCTCGACCGCCTCCTCGCGGGAGCGCTCGGCCTCCGCGCGGGTGCGCTCCAGGGTCTCCTCGGCCTGCCGGCGCAGCGTGGTGGCGCGCTCGATGGCCTCGGTACGCACCTTCTCGCTGTCCGAGGTGGCCTTCTGGCGCAGCTCGTCCGCGTCGGCCTTCGCCTTGGACAGCAGCTCCTCGGCGGTCCTGGCCGCCTCCTCGATCTGCTGGACGGCCTCCTTGCGGGCCTCCGCGCGGATCTTCTCGCCCTCGGCCACCGCGTCGGCGCGCAGCTGCTCGGCCTCGCCGCGCAGCCGACGGGCCTCCTCCTGGAGCTCGACCGTCTTGGCGCGGTACTCCTTGGTGTCGTCCTTCGCCGAGCCCTTGAGCTGCGCTGCGATGTCGTGCGCCTCGGCGCGCAGCCGGTCCGCCTCGGTCTCCGCCTCGCGGCGGATCCGCTCGGCCTCCTCGGCGGCGGCCTTGGTGGTGTTCTGCGCGTCCTGCTGCGCCTTGTTCAGGACGTCCTCGGCGGTCTTCGCCGCCTTCGACAGCTGGGTCGCGCTCTCCTCGGCGGTGAGCGTGCGGGCCTTCTCGGAGGCCTCCGCGACGATCTTCTCGGCCTCGGCGCGCGCGTCGGCGACGAGCTGCTCGGCGTCCGCCTTGGTGGTCTCGGCCTCCTTGGTGGCCTCGCTGACCAGCCGGGCGACCTGCTCCTTCGCCGTACGGGTGCGCTGCTCCTTGGCCGCCTCCGCGCCGGCGAGGGCCTTCTCGGCGGTGGCCTTCGCCTCCGTGAGCACCTTGTCGGCCTCGGCCTGCGCCTTGCGCAGCGCCTCCTCGGCCTCGGACATGCGCTGTTCTGCGGCGCGGCTGAGCTCACCGGCCTGGCGGCGGGCCGCGTCGGACTCCGTGACGGTGGAGGTGCGCAGCTGCTCGGCGTGGTCGCTGGCCTCCTGGGCCTGGCTGGAAGCGGCGTTCAGCAGCCGTTCGGCGTCCGTGCGGGCCCGCAGCAGCAGCTGCTCGGCCTCCGCGCGGGTCGCCTCGGCGTCGGCCTGGAGCCGCTGGCGGGCCTCCGCGGCCACCCGTTCGGCCTCGGCGCGGGCGGCCGTCAGGGCCTGCTCGGCCTCGGCCCGCGACTCGTCGAGCAGGCGGCGCGCCTGCGCCTCGGTGCGGGCCCGCAATTGCTCGGCCCACGCCACGTTCTCGTTGACGTGCGACTCGACGTTCTGCCGGCGTTCCGCCAGCTCCTGGTCGAGCTGCTGACGACGGGCCACCGCCTCCTGGTGCAGCTCCGCCTGGAGCCGGGCCGCCTGCTCGGCGTGCTCCTGGAGGATCCGCTGCGTCTGCGCCCGGGCCTGGCTCAGCTCCCGTTCGGCGTCCTGGCGCAACTGGTCGGCCTGCATCTGCGCGTTACGCAGCATCTGCTCGGCCTGGTACCCGATGTCGCCGCCGTCGAAGGCGGGCCGGGACATGATGGTGCGCCGCGCCTCGTGCAACTTGGCGCGCAGCACCTCGACCTGGTAGCCGAGGTCCTCGGCATGCTGGATCGCCTTTTCCCGCTCGGTCTTCAGCCGCTTCATCTCGGCTTCGAACCGAGTCAGGTGGTCGACGTCAGCCGCCGGCTCCCGCTCCTGGCTCTCGTAGCCCCGCACTGCGCGGTCCCATCCGTCCCTGGTCGCAAGCTTCCCGAACGAGCTCCGTCCATCCGCCGAACGGGGCTCCCGGGGAATGGTGTCAGATCAACGGCGGAGCTGGGCTGCCGCCCCGACGCTCGTCCCCCGAAACCCGGACCCCGGCTGCGTCCCGCCGCCGTACGGCAGGACCGGGTCGCCCCGGTGTGAGCGGCGACCGCCCCCAACCCTACCGGCCCATATGTACGAGGGTCAGTGCTCAGGTGACTCAACGGGCGCCGATGTGACCAGTTCTGTCAGTACTCCGTGGCAATCCTTTGGATGCAGGAAGGTGATTCGTGACCCCATGGAGCCGCGTCGCGGCTCTTCGTACAGCACGCGTACGCCCTTGTCCTTGATGTCCGCGGCGTCCGCGTCGACATCCGCCGTGCCGAAAGCGATGTGGTGGACGCCCTCGCCGTTCTTGTCGAGCCACTTGGCGACGGTCGAATCCGGTCGCGTCGGTTCCAGGAGCTGCAGGTAGGAGGCCCCGCCGTCGGACGTATCGTTGATCTTGAGCATGGCCTCCCGCACGCCCTGCTCCTCGTTGACCTCGGAG
This sequence comes from Streptomyces sp. NPDC088157, assembly GCF_044741545.1. Classification (NCBI taxonomy): domain Bacteria; kingdom Bacillati; phylum Actinomycetota; class Actinomycetes; order Kitasatosporales; family Streptomycetaceae; genus Streptomyces; species Streptomyces sp. NPDC088157. The sequence continues at coordinate 407,581 of NZ_JBIUSU010000002.1, read as the reverse complement.
TGGAACACTTCGAAGCCGTAGGTGGCCCGGTAGAACTCGACGGTGGCGTCGAGGTCGTGACAGGCGATCCCGATGTGGTCGATTCGCGTCAGCATGCTGTCAGTGCAGCGCGCCGGAGGTGGTTACGCAACGTGCGCGCGATCACACTGAAGGGCCGGTGACGGGGCGGACTACCGCTCAGTACATTCGAAGTAAACCCTCGTTCACTCCTCGGCCCGTGCAGGCCGGTAAGGGGAATCGCAGCTCATGACTGGATCGACTGGTTCCAACGGCACGACCTCGGTGATCGTCGCGGGCGCGCGTACGCCCATGGGACGGCTGCTGGGCTCCCTCAAGTCCTTCTCCGGAGCCGACCTCGGCGGCTTCGCGATCAAGGCCGCCCTCGACCGCGCGGGGATCGGCGGCGACCAGGTGCAGTACGTGATCATGGGCCAGGTGCTCCAGGCCGGGGCGGGCCAGATCCCGGCACGCCAGGCCGCGGTCAAGGCGGGCATCCCCATGAGCGTCCCGGCGCTCACGATCAACAAGGTGTGTCTGTCGGGCCTCGACGCGATCGCGCTGGCCGACCAGCTGATCCGCGCGGGTGAGTTCGACATCGTGGTGGCCGGCGGCCAGGAGTCCATGACCAACGCCCCGCACCTGCTGCCGAAGTCGCGCGAGGGCTTCAAGTACGGCGCGATCGAGATGCTCGACGCGATGGCGTACGACGGTCTGACCGACGCGTTCGAGAACATCGCCATGGGCGAGTCCACGGAGAAGCACAACACGCGGCTCGGGATCGCGCGTCCCGAGCAGGACGAGATCGCCGCGCTGAGCCATCAGAGGGCCGCCTCCGCGCAGAAGAACGGCATCTTCGAGGCCGAGATCACCCCGGTCGAGATCCCGCAGCGCAAGGGCGAGCCGGTCGTCTTCAGCAAGGACGAGGGCATCCGCGCCGACACCACGGCGGAGTCCCTGGGCAAGCTGCGTCCGGCGTTCACCAAGGACGGCACGATCACCGCGGGCACGTCCTCGCAGATCTCCGACGGCGCGGCGGCCGTGGTCGTGATGAGCAAGGCCAAGGCGCAGGAGCTCGGCCTGGAGTGGATCGCCGAGATCGGCGCCCACGGGAACGTGGCCGGGCCGGACAACTCGCTCCAGTCCCAGCCCTCCAACGCCATCCTGCACGCCCTGAAGAAGGACGGCCTGGAGGTCTCCGACCTCGACCTGATCGAGATCAACGAGGCCTTCGCCGCCGTCGCGGTGCAGTCAATGAAGGACCTCGGCGTGTCCACGGAAAAGGTGAACGTCAACGGTGGTGCCATCGCCCTGGGCCACCCGATCGGCATGTCCGGCGCCCGCCTCGTCCTGCACCTGGCGCTGGAGCTCAGGCGCCGGGGCGGCGGCGTCGGCGCGGCCGCGCTGTGCGGCGGCGGCGGTCAGGGCGACGCGCTGATCGTGCGGGTGCCCAAGGCCTGAGTCCCGTCGTACGTCTTCTGTACGGCCTCTCGGAACGGATCTGAACGGAGCTGTGATGCAGGACGTCTCCTCGCTGGTCGCCCAGGCCAGGGAAGGCCGGCCGCGGGCCGTGGCCCGGCTGATCTCCCTGGTGGAGGGGGCGTCCCCGCAGCTCAGGGAGATCATGGAGGCGTTGGCCCCGCTCACGGGCAACGCCTACGTGGTGGGCCTGACCGGTTCACCGGGCGTCGGCAAGTCCACGTCGACGTCCGCGCTGGTCACCGCCTACCGCAAGCAGGGCCGACGGGTCGGGGTGCTGGCCGTCGACCCGTCCTCGCCGTTCTCCGGCGGCGCCCTGCTCGGCGACCGAGTCCGGATGTCGGAGCACGCCTCCGACCCGGGCGTCTACATCCGCTCGATGGCCACCCGCGGCCATCTGGGCGGCCTCGCCTGGTCGGCCCCGCAGGCGATCCGCGTGCTGGACGCGGCGGGCTGCGAGGTGATCCTGGTCGAGACGGTCGGCGTCGGCCAGTCGGAGGTCGAGATCGCGTCCCAGGCGGACACCAGTGTCGTCCTGCTGGCCCCCGGCATGGGGGACGGCATCCAGGCCGCCAAGGCCGGGATCCTGGAGATCGGCGACGTCTACGTCGTCAACAAGGCCGACCGGGACGGCGCCGACGCCACCGCCCGCGAGCTCAACCACATGCTCGGACTCGGCGAGGCCCGCGGTCCCGGGGACTGGCGTCCGCCGATCGTGAAGACGGTCGCCGCCCGCGCCGAGGGCGTCGACGAGGTCGTCGAGGCGCTGGAGAAGCACCGCGCGTGGATGGAGGAGCACGGCGTCCTCGCCGAGCGGCGCCGCTCCCGCGCGGCCCGCGAGGTCGAGACGATCGCCGTCACGGCGCTGCGCGAACGCATCGGCGACCTGCACGGCGACCGCCGCCTGAGCACACTCGCCGAACGCATCGTCGCCGGCGAACTGGACCCCTACCGCGCGGCCGACGAACTGGTGGCGGGGCTCACCGAGGGGTGAGCCCCGCCGGGTCGGGTCAGCGCCCGCCCTCCCGGCGACGCTCCGGCTCACGCCCGACCTGCTCCACAGCTTGATCAGCGTGATGCCGCCCCGCTCGCCGGTGGTGAAGGCGAACGAGCGGTCCGCCTGCCCCTCGTCGGCCATGAGGTCCCCGACGCCGACGAAGGTTCCGCCCGCGTAGGCCTGGACGAACCCCTTGGTCGCGCGCAGCCACGTGGCGGCGTGTCGGCGCCGACGGGAGCATGCGGCTGTGGGACCTCGCCGACCCGCGGCGGCCGGGTGAACCGGTCGTCCACCGGACATCGCACAGCCGGCTGCAAGCGGTCTCCTTCGGCCGCGACGGCTCCCGGATCGCCACCGGAGCCAAGGACGGACAGGACACGCTGTGGGCGCGGGGCGCGCACCGCCTCACCTACGACGTCGTGGACGCCGTGTCCTTCAGCGGCGCCCCGGTGACCGAGGCCGCGCTCAGCCCAGACGGGCGGCACCTCGCCGCCGGGCTCGCCGAGCGGGCCGACTCCGGGCGAGGCGGAAAACGCGTGGTGCGCCTTCGGGGCGCGCTGATACGTTCGTCCGCGTGTTCCTCCTCTTGGCATAGGGCCCGCCTCGGCCCGTGACCGGTGAGCGGCAGTCGGCCGCGGCGGTCGCGGCGATCCGGCGTCCCCTTTTCCGCTCTGCCTCGAGTCGAGGATCACTCATGTCCGCTTCACCCGCCGTGCGGCCTTCGTATGCCGTCGTTCTGCGCGTTCCACACGCCCGCCGTACCTTCGCCGCCGCCCTGACCGGCCGGCTGTCGTACGGGATCGTCCCGCTGTCCCTGATGCTCGCCGTGACCCGGTCCTCGGGTTCGTACGCGGTGGCCGGCACGGTGATGGCCCTGTTCGGGTCCACCACCGTCTTCCTGTCGCCCGCCAGGGCGGCCCTCATCGACCGGCACGGCCCACGCCGGGCGCTCCTCCCGATGACCGCCGCCTACCTCGCGATGCTCGCCCTGCTGACCCTGGCCCTCGAGCGCCCGGGCGCCGCCCCGGCCGCCGTGCTGGGCGGTCTCGCGGCCGCCGCGGGGGCCTGTGTGCCGCCGCTCGGGCCGACCATGCGGGCGGTGTGGGGGAGGCTCACTCCGGACCGCGCCCTGCTGCAACGCGCCTACAGCCTTGACGGGGTCGCCGAGGAACTCCTCTTCGTCACCGGGCCGTTGCTGGTCGGCGTACTCGTCGGCTTCGCGCCGCCGACCGCCGGGATCGTCGTCGGCGCGGCCCTGATGGCCGGGGGAACGGCCGGGTTTCTGTCGTCGCCGGCCGTGCGGGCGGTGCGGCCGGGGAAGGCCACCGTGCGGCGGGGTGGCGGCGGTATGCGCGGGCTCGGGCGGCCCGTGGCCGCCATCGCGGGCGTGGGGCTCGCGTTGGGCGTGGTCGATCTGCTGGTGGTGGCGTTCGCCGAGCGGCAGGGACACGGGACGGGCGGGGCGAGCGCGGCCTGGGTGCTGGCCGCGCTGTCGGCCGGCAGCGCCGTCGGGGGGCTGCTCAACGGGGCCGTCGCCTGGCGGGCGTCGGCGGGGGCGAGGCTGCCCCTGCTCACGGCGGCGCTCGGCCTGACGCTGTGCGGCGCGGGACTCGCGCCGGGGCTCGGCACGCTCGCCGCCGCCGTCGCGATCGCCGGGTTCTTCGTGTCGCCGACGATCACCACGGCGTATCTCATCGCCGACGAGATCGCCGCGCCGGAGGCCCGGGTGCGGGCCGGGGCGTGGGTCAACACGGCCGTCAACGCCGGGAGTACGGCCGGTACGGCGGTCGCGGGGGCGCTGGCCGGGCGGCTGTCGGTGGGGGTGTGCTTCGCGCTGACCGGAGCGGTGGTGCTGATGACGGCGGCGGCCGTCGCCAGAGGCGCCCGGAGGGGCACGAGCGATCTCGTGCCCCTCGCCTGACGGTCGGACGGACGTCAGATCAGTCGTCGAGCTCCTGGGTGACCTTGCCCGTGCGGACGTCGACCTGCCACTCGCCGGACTTGGCGGTGTCCACGCTCCAGACCGTGACGCGGTCGTCGTCGTCCAGTTCGACGTCGGTCACCGCGCCCTTGGCGGCGACGGCCAGCGCGGCCTCGCGGGCGTCCACGCTCGCGCCCTTCAGCGCGGCGAGGTCCTCGCGGTCGTCGTCGCCCGCCCTGCCGTCCCTGTCGTCGGCATCGTCGGCATCGTCGGCGTCCTCGCCTTCGTCGGTGTCGCGGTGGACGCCGACGACCTTGCCGGTGTCGGGGGAGACGGCGACGGTCCGCTCGACGCCGTCTCCCCCGACCACGTCCACGTGCCAGGTGCCCGCGTCGGCGCCGTCGTCCTCCCGGTCGGCGCCGACGGCGGTGCCCGGCGTGTGGCGCAGCGCGGCCCCGATCACCTCGGCGGCGGTGACCTCCGAGGAGCTCACCGTGCTCACCTCGTCCCGGTCGGCGGCCACCTGCTCGGCGACCCGCACCTGTGCCGCGCCGGTTCGCGCCTCGTCGTCCGCGAAGGCGACCGCCGTACCTCCGCCGATCACGACGGACGCGGCGACGGCGGCGATGACGAGCTTGCGCTTCATGGGGTTTCCTCCCGGTCGGTTCGGTTTCTGTCTGCTTCGGTTTCGACAGGACCAAGCTGCCTGAACCGACCTGAAGGCACGCTGAAGCAACCTGAAGATCACTTCAGGTTCGGTTTGGGACCCTGGTGCGATGCGGCTGTTGATCGTGGAGGACGAGAAGCGACTGGCCCGGTCGCTGGCCGGCGGCCTGACCGCCGAGGGCTACACCGTGGACGTCGTCCACGACGGCCTGGAGGGACTGCACCGGGCGAGCGAGTCGCCGTACGACCTGATCGTCCTCGACATCATGCTGCCCGGCATGAACGGCTACCGCGTCTGCTCCACCCTGCGCGCCGCCGGCAACGACGTCCCGATCCTCATGCTCACGGCCAAGGACGGCGAGTACGACGAGGCGGAGGGCCTGGACACGGGCGCGGACGACTACCTCACCAAGCCGTTCTCGTACGTCGTCCTCGTCGCCCGGGTCAAGGCGCTGCTGCGCAGGCGCGGACAGGGGGCCGGGGTCCCGGCCGTGCACGTCCTGGGCGACCTGAGGGTCGACACCGCCGCCCGGCGCGTGTTCCTGCGGGACGGCGGCAGGGAGGCCGAGGCGGCGCTCACCGCCAAGGAGTTCGCCGTTCTGGAACAGCTGGTCGTGCGGGCGGGCGAGGTGGTGTCCAAGACCGAGATCCTCGACCACGTCTGGGACTTCGCCTACGACGGCGACCCCAACATCGTCGAGGTGTACGTCAGCGCGCTGCGCCGCAAGCTGGGCGCGGGACTCATCCGGACGGTGCGCGGCGCCGGTTACCGGCTCGAGCGGCCGGAAGCGGCGCGATGAGGCGCCGGTTCCGGTCCGTGCGGGCCCGGGCGACGCTGGGCGCCACGTTCGTGGTCGCCGTGGCCCTCCTGGCGGCGGGAACGGCCGTGCTGCTGTCCCTGCGCGCCAGTCTGACCGGCCAGGCCGACGGACAGGCGGAGCGCTCCGCGCGCACCGTCGCCGCCCAGCTGGCCCTCGGCACGCCGTACGACCGGCTCTCCTCGCTGGACGACGACGAGCGGCCGGTCCAGGTCGTCGACGCGAACGGCGAGCAGGTCGCCGTCACCGAGGACCTGGAGCGGATCGGCGGAACCGGGACGAGCGCGGCGCGGGCACCGGAGGACGCCGGGGAGGACCCGGGACAGGACGGCGAGGGCGGCGAGGGCGGCGAGGACCGCGAGGGCGGCGCAAACGGGGAGGGCGGCGGGAGTGGCGACTTCGGCGACGACTCTGCGCAGGACTCGCTCGACCCCGGTGAGATCGACGACGAGACCCGCTTCAGCCAGGGCTCCGCGACCGTCGACGGAGACACGGCCGATTACCGCTTCGCCGCCGTCGACGTCCGGGACCCGGGAAAAGGCCTGCTCACCGTGTACGCGGGTGCGTCCCTGACGGCCGAGCGGAGCGCCGTACGCAGCGCCCTCACCGTCATGCTGATCGGCTTCCCGCTGCTGCTCGCCGTGGTCGCGGGGGTGACCTGGCTGGTCACCCGGCGGGCGCTGCGCCCGGTCGAGGGAATCCGGCGGGAGCTGGCCGCGATCACCGCCGCCGCGGATCTGACCCGTCGCGTGCCCGAGCCGGACACCCACGACGAGGTCGCCCGGCTCGCTCTGACGACGAACGAGACGCTGGCCGCGCTGGAGACCTCGGTGGAACGTCAGCGCCGGTTCGTCGCCGACGCCTCCCACGAGCTGCGCAGCCCCATCGCCTCGCTGCGCACCCAGCTCGAGGTGGGCGTCGCGCACCCCGGGCTGCTGGATGTGGCGGGCGCGGTCCAGGACACCGTACGGCTCCAGCGGCTGGCCGCCGACCTGCTGCTGCTCGCCCGGCTGGACGCGGGGGAGGGGCCGGTGTCCGGCGCCCGGGTGGACCTGGCGGCGCTGGTGCGGGAGGAGGCTGCCGGGCGACCGGACGTGGCGGTGGACGCGGAGTCCGTGGAGGTGGCCGGGTCGAGGGGGCAGCTGGGGCGGGTGCTGGCCAACCTGCTCGACAACGCGCGGCGGCACGCCAGGTCGGCGGTCACGGTGACCGTGCTGCGGGCGGGGGAGCGGGCCGTCGTCGAGGTCGCCGACGACGGGGACGGGGTGCCCGAGGCGGACCGGGAGCGGATCTTCGAGAGGTTCGTGCGGCTCGACGACGCGCGCGGCCGCGACGACGGCGGAGCCGGCCTCGGTCTGGCGATCGCCCGGGACGTGGCCGTCCGGCACGGCGGCACGCTCACGGTCCGGGAGACGCCGGCAGGCGGCGCCCTGTTCGAGCTCCGCCTGCCGATCGTCTAACGGGGGTCCCTCACGGGCGTCCCCGATGCCCGCGGAGGTGTTCCGCGACGGGCTTCAGGGCCTTGGAGAGTTCCGTGGTGGCCTCGGGGGAGAGAAGGTCGATGAAGTGCCGCCGCACGGAGTCCACATGATGGGGCGCGACCTTCTGCATCGTCTCCATGCCGTGCTCGGTCAGCACCGCGAACAGGCCGCGGCGGTCGGACTCGCAGTTCTCACGGCGCACCAGGTTGGCGCTCTCCATGCGGGTGATCTGGTGCGAGAGACGGCTCTTGGACTGGAGGGTGGCGGACGCGAGGTCGCTCATCCGCATCCGGACGCCCTCCGACTCGGAGAGATTCACCAGGATCTCGTAGTCGTTCATGGTCAGGCCGAACGGTTGGAGATCCTTCTCGAGCTGATACGTCAACAGCCTGTTGACCTCCAGGTGGGTGCGCCAGGCGCACTGCTCCGCATCGGTCAGCCAGCGCGTGGCCGTTTCGGTCTCCATAGATGAAGTCTACCTAAAATGTTGAAAGGCGAACTAGTGAGGGTGGTGTGACGGTGCGCACGCGTTCGATGTCACACTCCGCAGACTACCGCTCACAGCCCGAAGCGACGCTGGAGGTCACCCAGCTGTCCGGGAAGGCGCGGTGCGCCGGTTTGCGCGCCATGGCCGCCATGCCCACCGGCTCCGGCGCCGCCGCCGGGCACTCCGGGCTCATGCGGAACAGCCCCCGTGGCCTGCTCCGCCATGAGCAGCTCGGTCGACTGGAGCAGCACCGTGCCGGCGCCCACGAACTCGAACTGGTGCTCCTCGCCGGAAGCCCCTCCCAGGCCCGTCAGCGCACGTAGACCGCCCATTACGCCGGTCATGTACCCGTGGTCGTAGTGGTGGCACGGAGAGGGGCAGTCGGCCCAGCCGACGAGTGCCTGCGGGTCGACCCGGATCGGGGGTTCCATGAACACCACCGGGCCGTTGGAGGCCGCCACGAACTTGCCGGTTCCGATCAGCGTGAGAAATCCCGGCACGATCGACTGCTTGAGCGACAGAGTTGGCTGAAAAGCGAGCAGATTGCCCGAGCGAATGGTCAGGTTGCCGTTGTCCAGGTCATACGAATTCACGTCGAAGGCCCGGTCGGCGAGGAGCATCTTGCCCGAACCCTCCGCCACGACCCAGTCGCTCGCGTGCAGAGGCGAATGGAAGGAAGTGCGCACGAGACGGTCCAGACGGCCGTGTCCGACACCGTTGAAGTCGATCGACCCGTAGTAGGCGATCATCTTCCCCTTCTGGAGGAACCACTGGCTCCCCTTGAGCTCCACGCAGAACGTGTAGCTGTTCACGTTGTCGTCGACCGGCAGGGTCATGGGGTCGTACACCGTCGGGCCGCCGCCCGGAGCCCCGTACATGCTCACAGCTTCTCCTCCGACGCCTGGACGAACACCGCACCGCTGCCGCTCAGCTCCAGCTGGAACGCCTCGCCCGAGCCGCGGCCGACCATGTCCCGCCAGCCCAGCGCGGTCGACAGCTTGTTGCGGACGTCGCCGTGGTGGGCGACATAGGCCTGGGGGTCGACGTGCACCGGGCGCTGCGGGGTGATCGGCACCTCGAAGACTCCGCCGTGGGCCATCACGGCGACGGCCCCCTGCCCCTTCAGGGTGGTGGTGAACAGACCCTGGCCGCTCACCTGACCGCGGACCATGCCCATGACGCCGCCCTGGGAGCCCAGGAACATCGTGCCCTGCTGGAGGGTGCCCTCGAAGGCGAGCAGACGGTCCGCCTCGACGTACAGCGTGTCGCCGGTGAGCCGGATGACCTGCACGTGGTGGCCGCCGTGGCCGAAGAGAACCGTGCCGCTGCCCTCGACGGTCATCAGGGGTGTGTCCTCGTTGGCGAGCCGCCGTCCGATCATGGACATCACCCCGCCCTGCCCGCCCTGGACGTTGGGTGTGAAGGACACCTCGCCGCGGTAGGCCAGCATGGCTCCGCGCTGACTGAAGAGCCGCTGGCCGGGGATGACGGTCGCCTCGACCATCTTGGAGTTGATCTCACGGAAGGTCATGTCACACATCCCCCGCGATCGTGTTGCGCTCGCTCGGCTGGACGTACACCAGGCCGTCCCCCTCGAACCGGATCTGGAAGGCCTCGCCGCCACCCTCGCCCATGAACGTGCGGAAGGTCACACCGGACTGGAAGGACTGCCGGACGTTCCCCTGGTGCGCGACATAGGCGCCGGGGTCGACGGTCAGCGGGTACTGCGGGCTGACGCGCAGCACCACGGCCGGCCCGTCCGAGGTGATCGCCGCCTGGCCGGTGCCCTCGACGGTCGTCGTGAACAGCCCGTTGCCCTGGGTCGCGCCGCGCAGTCCGGTGAAACTCGTCCCGGTCCTGAGCCCGCCGTCGGTCGCGAGCAGGTTGCTCGACTCGACGTAGAGCTTGTCCCCCTGGAGCTGGACCAGATTGATCTCGGAGGCACGATCGGCCAGCCAGCAGGTGCCCTGCCCCCTCACCTCCATCATGATCATCTGCTCGCCGGTGAGCCTCCGGGTGACCATCCCCCGGATGCCCTCACCGCCGCCGCTGAGCTTCTTGAAGGCCATCTGCCCGTCGTACGCGACCATGGAGCCGTTCTTCGCCTTCACGGCGTCCCCGGTCACGTCGACGGCGAGCACCTTGCTGCCTTGAAGTCGAAACATCGCCACGCTGCGAAAGGTATCCGCCGGAAGGGTGCGCCGAACAGCACCCGGAGGTGGAGCACGACCCTGAACGCACCCCTAGGTGAACCGTTTGCCACAATGGACGAACGCTTGTGCGTGCATTCACAAACCGACTGTTCGTCGCCGTATCTCCCCCCGAAGGTGACCCGTGGACCTGAAGACAGCCTCCGCCCTCCGCCGCCTGCGCCTGGTCTCCGCGCCCGAGGCCGTTTCCTTCCTTCTGCTGCTGGTCTGCTCGGTGCTGAAGCGGACCACGGACTTCGACGCGGTCCGCCCGATGGGCATGGTCCACGGCATGCTGTTCATCCTGTACGTGCTCTTCTGGGCCGACGCCTGGAACCGCACGAAGTGGTCCCTGAGGACCGCGGCCCTCTACTTCGTCCTGTCGGTCCTGCCGACCGGCGGTTTCTTCGCCGAGCGCAAGCTGCGCCGTGAGGCCGAGGACGCGGTCATCGCCTCCCGTGCCCGCCAGGAAGCGGTGGCCAAGGCATGATCGTCGCCTTCTCGGTCACCCCGCTCGGTGTCGGCGAGGACGTCGGCGACTACGTCGCCGACGCCGTCCGGGTGGTCCGCGCGTCCGGCCTCCCGAACCGCACCGACGCCATGTTCACCTCCATCGAGGGTGAGTGGGACGAGGTCATGGACGTCGTCAAGCGCGCGGTGGCCGCCGTCGAGGCGCGGGCACCCCGGGTCTCCCTGGTCCTGAAGGCGGACATCCGCCCCGGCGTGACGGACGGCCTGACCTCGAAGGTGGAGACGGTGGAACGGCATCTGGGGGAGCGGCCGGAATAGAGGGAGCGTCCGCAACCGTCTGTTCCGGACGGTCCGGTGCCGCCGCCGCGCGAGGTGTACGAGACGAGGGCCGCGTGGTGGCGCGAGCAGGAGCCGCGGCTGACGGTGCCGAAGTGGCCCTCGCCGACGACGGAACATCCGTTCGTCTTGTCGCTCGAACGGATGGCATCCGTGAGGGTTTTGGCCGGTGCCGCCTGGTCAATGTCTCCCGAGGCTGATCAAGTTCCGCGCGGTGGCGTGGCAGCGAAGGGGAGTGTGCGGTGGCACGGCGGCGCGGACCGGGGCTGGTCGGCAGGGCGATCACGGCGTTCCTGGTGGTGGCATCGCTGTCGGTGGTCTGCGTGGGGGAAGTGCCCCGGCCGGCCGCGTGCGCACTCGCCCGGGGCGAGCTGACCGTGGACGACCTGCCCGCCGGCTCCTCCGTGTTCGACTGCCTCGCCGTCGGCCGCGTGGTCACCCACGCCGGCGCCGGAGTGGCGGTGCCCGAACCCGGCACGACGGTCAGCGTCGACGCGCTCACGGCCGACGGCTCGGCGCAGGGCTTCACCCTGGCGGTCGCCGCCGACGGCACGGTCTCCTACGTCTACGAGGCGGACCACGCGGGCCATACCGAAGCCGTCGCGAGGGCCCGCGCCGACGCCCCCGCCCCCTGCGCCGACGGCGCCTACTCCACTGAGGACCGCAAGGAGTACGGCACGTACAAGTGGTTCATCGGCGACGGCCCCCTGCCGGGCGGGCTCTCCCGTCACGAAGCCCGGCGGGCCTTCGAGGACGCCGTCGCCACCATCACCACGAGCCGCAACGACTGCGGCTACGACGACACGGTCAGGGCGAACGCCAGGTTCCTGTCGAGCACCGGCAACGAGGCGGGCATCGACGGGGAGGCCCGCTGTACCCACCGGGACGGCCTGAGCGTGTGGGACGCGGGCGACATCGGAAGCGCGGCCGTCGCGACGACCTGCTCATGGAGCCGGCCGGTGCCCGGCGGCGGCCCCGAAGCCCTGCTCGAGGCGGACGTCCGCTTCAACACCTATGACTTCCCGTTCACGAACCGTCCGGCAGGCAGCTGCGCGCACGCGTACGACATCCGCAGCGTCGCCACGCACGAGGCCGGGCACGTCTTCGGCCTCGGCCACTCCGGCGCCGGACACGAGAACCTCACCATGTACGCGAACTCCTTCGCCTGCTCCACGGACGCCCGCACCCTCGGCAAGGGCGACGTCCTCGGCCTGCGCAGCCTCTACTGAGCCCGGCCTCTACTGAGCCGGGCCGCTGCCGAGCACGGCGCCTGCTGAGGACGCCTGCCGCCGAGCACGCCTGCTGAGCGCCTCCGCTGCCGAGCACGGGGCCTGCTGGGCGCCCCGCCACCGAGCACCGCGCCTGCTGAGCGTCCCTGCTGTCGAGCACGTCGCCTGCTGATCCCCGCCGCCGAGAACCCCTGCTGAGCGCTCCTGCTGCCGACCATGCCTGCTGAGCGTCCCTGCCATCGAGGCCTGGGCCTGCTGAGCGCTCCTGCTGCCGAGCACGCCTGCTGAGCGTCTCCGCCTCTGAGCCCGGGGCCTGCTGAGCGCCCCCGCCATCGAGCACCGCGCCTGCTGAGGGCCCCCCGCTGCAGAGCACCGCGCCTACTGCGCGCCTCCCGACACCAGCGCCATCCCCAGTGGCGTCCGCTCGTAGAGCACCTGGTGGCCGTATCGCCGGGACACCAGCAGTCCGGAGTCGCGCAGCACCGTCAGGTGCGCGGAGACCGAGGACGGGGCGAGGCCGAGATTGTGGGCGAGGGCGGAGGTGCTGGCCGGGTCGTCGAGCGCTGCGAGCACGGCGGCGCGGCCCCGGCCCAGCAGCCGGACCAGCGTCTCGGGGGAGTGCGCCGTGGCGTCGGTCCACAGGCCGCCGATCCCCCGCGCCGGGTACACCAGCGTCGGCTGCCAGGGAGGATCGAAACCGCTCACCACGTCCGGCCACGAGAACACGCTCGGCATCAGCACCAGGCCCTGTCCACCCAGGTGGCGCTCGTGCTCGCCGTTCCAGGCGACGGTCAGTGTCCCCGCCCGCCAGCCGCAACGCGGGTTGATCTCCGGCAGCACTCCGCCCAGGCCCACTTCGGCCAGCCGTCGCGAGTGGAAGGCGACGTCCGCCTCCAGCAGGGCGCGCAGCCGGGGCCAGTCCGGCGCGAGCAGGGTGTGCCAGATCTCCTCCAGTACGCCGCTCAGCTCCCGGATCATCCGTTCCGGATCCGCCAGCCAGGCCCGTCCCCGCGGCGAGTCCAGCGCGCCGGGAGTGTCCGCCAGCGAACGGGCGGTGTCCGCGAGGGCGGCCCGCGGATCGGCGGACCGCACCGCTGCGATCTCCTCCTCGAACCCGGCCGCGGGCCCGACCGGCGGCGGGCAGAGCCAGTCGGGGGAGTGGCCCCGGCGCGGCATCAGCAGCCACAGCCCGGTCAGGTCGAGGGCCTCGGCGGCCGTCCGGATCCGGCGCAGCCAGGGCGCGTGGTAGCCCTGCCGGTCGGGCCGCTTGAGGGTGCGCGCGACCTCCTGCGTCTCCCACAGCGGCGACACGGCGAAGCGGCAGCGCAGGAAGTCGTCCTCCCCGAAGTGCAGATGCGACGGCACGACCTCACCCCTCGGACATTCGGCTGTGCCCGAAACTCTAGGGTGCGCGTCCCGGTCCGAGCACGCTGCTGCCATGTCAGAAGTCACGACACCCGCGACCACCGCGGCCTCCACGACACCCGCGACCACCGCGGCCTCCGCGACACCCGCGGCCTCCGCGGCCTCCGCGGCCTCCACGACACCCGCGACCACCGCGGCCCCCACGACCACCGCGGCCTCCGCGGCCTCCGCGGCCTCCGCGACCACCGCGGCCGACGCGGTCAAGACGCCGCGGGGCGGTTACCGCCGCGTCTTCGCCGTCCGCGAGTTCCGGGCCGTCTTCGCCGCCCACCTGCTGTCCATGCTCGGTGTGATCGTCGCCGAGGTCGCGCTGTCCGTGCTCGTCTACGACCTGACCGGCTCGCCGCTGATGAGCGCCCTGGCCTGGGCCCTCGGCTTCCTGCCCTACGTCGTCGGCGGCACCCTGCTGGCCGGGGTCGCCGACCGCTTCCCGGCCCGGCGCGTGCTGGTGGGCTGCGACCTGGTGTGCGCGGTGTGCGTGATGCCGATGACGGCGCCGGGCGCGCCCCTCGCCGTGCTGCTCGCCCTGCGCTGCTGCCTCGCCGTCGTCTCGCCGGTCTTCGCGGGCACCCGGATGGCCACCCTCGCGGACATCCTGGGTGACGGCGACCTGTTCGTCCTCGGCCGCTCCCTGCTGCGCATCACCGCGCAGAGCGCGCTGCTCGCCGGCTTCGGACTCGGCGGGCTGCTGCTCACCGTCGCCTCCCCGCGCCAGGCACTCCTCGTCACCGTCGGCACGTTCCTCGCCTCCGCCGCCCTGCTGCGGCTCGGCACCCGCCGCCGCCCCGCCCGGGCCCGGACCGGCGGCGCGCTGGTCACGGACTCCCTCAAGGGCGCCCGGCAGATCCTCGCCGACCGGCGGGTGCGGGCGTTGCTGTTGCTCTTCTGGGTGCCGCCGACCTTCACGGTCGCCCCGGAGGCGCTCTCCGCGCCCTACGCCGACGACCTCGGCGTCGGCCCCGCCGGCCTGGGCCTGCTGATGTGCGCGCTGCCGGTCGGCGCGATCGCCGGCGAGCTGTACGCGGGAGCCCGTCTGCGCCCGGTCACCCGCGAGCGCGTCGCGCTGCCCCTCGTCTGTGTGACCCTGCTGCCCTATCTCGGCTACGCCCTCCACCCCGGCCTCGGCGTCTCGCTGCTCCTTCTGGTGGTCTCGGGCGCCGGGTCGGCGTACACCCTCGGCCTCGACCAGTGGATCGTCCGGGACGTGCCCGAGGAACTGCGCGGCCGGGCCATGACGCTGCTCACCGCCGGCCTGATGACGTTCCAGGGCGTCGGCATGGCGCTGGCGGGGGTGGCCGCGGAGCTCGTGGGCGTGGCGGGCGCGGTCGCGGGGGCGGGTGTGCTGGGTACCGTCGCTTGCGTGCTCGCGGCCCGGGAGGTCCGGCGGACCGAAAGGCGAGACGGGGCTGACCATGATGTGACCGGCCGGTAAGGTCTGGAGGCGTGCCGAAACCGTCCAGTCTCCCCTTCGACCCCATCGCCCGCGCCGACGAGCTCTGGAAGCAGCGCTGGGGAAACGTGCCGTCCATGGCCGCGATCACCTCGATCATGCGCGCGCACCAGATCCTGCTCGCCGAGGTCGACGCGGTGGTCAAGCCGTACGGCCTGACGTTCGCGCGCTTCGAGGCGCTGGTGCTGCTCACCTTCTCCAAGGAGGGCGAGCTGACCATGTCGAAGATCGGCGAGCGGCTCCAGGTGCACCCCACGTCGGTGACGAACACCGTCGACCGCCTGGTCAGGTCGGGTCTGGTGGCCCGGCGCCCCAACCCCAACGACGGCCGCGGCACCCTCGCCGTCATCACCGACAAGGGCCGTGAGGCCGTCGAGGCGGCCACCCGTGACCTGATGGCGATGGACTTCGGCCTCGGGGCGTACGACGCCGAGGAGTGCGGGGAGATCTTCGCGATGCTCAGGCCGCTGCGGGTGGCCGCGGGCGACTTCGACGAGGAGTGACCCGGGGCAAGATCTCCCGGAACGGGTCGTTACGCTCGACGGCATGAAGAAGAGCGTGCTGACCCGCTACCGCGTCCTGGCCTATGTCACCGGTGTGCTGCTGGTCCTGCTGTGCCTGGGCATGATCGCCAAGTACGGCCTGGACGTCGACGGGGCCGCGGACTTCACCCGCGTCGTCGCCATCGCGCACGGCTGGCTCTACGTCCTCTACCTGGTCTTCGCCTTCGACCTGGGCTCCAAGGCGAAGTGGCCGGTCGGCAAGCAGCTCTGGGTGCTGCTGGCCGGGACCGTTCCGACGGCCGCCTTCTTCGTGGAGCGCAGGATCAACCGCGAGCTGGCGGCCGGGGTCGCGGACGAGGCTCCCGTGGCCGCCAAGGCCTAGAGCGGGCGCTGCCCCCGCTGATCCCACGCCCCGGCGTCGGCCCGACCGCCGTGCACGCACACGCGCGTGCGGCGGTCCGGCGGTCGGTCGCGGACAGTCACCTGGATGTCCTACCGGTTTCGCGTCGACACTTACTTGGACGTCCTAGTAAATTTGACGCATGGACGCTGACGCCATCGAGGAGGGCCGCCGCCGCTGGCAGGCCCGGTACGACGCTTCGCGCAAGCGTGAGGCGGACTTCACCACGCTCTCCGGGGACCCCGTGGAGCCGGCGTACGGGCCCCGGCCCGGTGACGCGTACGACGGCTTCGAGCGGATCGGCTGGCCCGGGGAGTACCCCTTCACGCGCGGCCTGTACCCGACCGGCTACCGGGGACGCGCGTGGACCATCCGGCAGTTCGCGGGGTTCGGCAACGCCGAGCAGACCAACGAGCGCTACAAGATGATCCTGGCCAACGGCGGCGGGGGCCTGTCCGTGGCCTTCGACATGCCCACGTTGATGGGGCGCGACTCCGACGACCGGCGCTCGCTGGGCGAGGTCGGGCACTGCGGGGTCGCCATCGACTCGGCCGCCGACATGGAGGTCCTGTTCAAGGACATCCCGCTGGGTGACGTCACGACCTCCATGACGATCAGCGGGCCGGCCGTCCCCGTCTTCTGCATGTACCTGGTCGCCGCCGAACGGCAGGGCGTCGACCCGGGCGTGCTCAACGGCACGCTCCAGACGGACATCTTCAAGGAGTACATCGCCCAGAAGGAGTGGCTCTTCCAGCCCGAGCCGCACCTGCGCCTCATCGGCGACCTGATGGAGTACTGCGCGGTCGGCATCCCCGCCTACAAGCCGCTGTCCGTCTCCGGCTACCACATCCGCGAGGCCGGTGCGACGGCCGCTCAGGAGCTGGCCTACGCGCTGGCGGACGGTTTCGGGTACGTGGAACTGGGGCTCAGCCGCGGTCTCGACGTGGACGTGTTCGCGCCCGGGCTGTCCTTCTTCTTCGACGCGCACGTCGACTTCTTCGAGGAGATCGCCAAGTTCCGCGCGGCGCGCAGGATCTGGGCGCGATGGATGCGGGACGTCTACGGGGCCGTCTCCGAGAAGGCGCAGTGGCTGCGGTTCCACACCCAGACGGCCGGGGTCTCGCTGACCGCCCAGCAGCCGTACAACAACGTCGTGCGCACGGCGGTGGAGGCCCTCGCGGCGGTGCTCGGCGGGACCAACTCGCTGCACACCAACGCCCTCGACGAGACCCTCGCGCTGCCGAGCGAGCAGGCGGCGGAGATCGCGCTGCGCACGCAGCAGGTGCTGATGGAGGAGACCGGGGTCGCCAACGTCGCCGATCCGCTGGGCGGTTCCTGGTATGTCGAGCAACTGACGGACCGGATCGAGGCCGACGCCGAGAGGATCTTCGAGCGGATCAGGGAGCGGGGGCTGCCGGCCCACCCCGACGGGCGGCACCCGATCGGGCCGATCACCTCGGGAATCCTGCGCGGGATCGAGGACGGCTGGTTCACCGGGGAGATCGCGGAGTCGGCGTTCCGGTACCAGCAGGCCCTGGAGAAGGGGGAGAAGAGGGTCGTCGGCGTCAACGCGCACACCGGCTCGGTGACCGGGGACCTGGAGATCCTGCGGGTCAGCCACGAGGTGGAGCGGGAGCAGGTACAGGTGCTCGCCGCGCGGAAGGCCGCCCGGGACGAGACGGCGGTGCGGGGCGCGCTCGCCGCCATGCTGGGCGCCGCCCGTGACGGCTCCAACATGATCGGGCCGATGCTGGACGCCGTACGGGCCGAGGCGACGCTGGGAGAGATCTGCGACGTGCTGCGCGAGGAGTGGGGGGTGTACACCGAGCCCCCGGGGTTCTAGCCGTGGGCGCCGACGGCGTTCGGCAGAGGCGCAGGCGGATGCGCAGTCAGCGGCGGATGCGCAGTCAGACACGAACGTGTCCGCGTCGGGCCGGGCGGCGACCTTGCGGACCATCGTGTCGACCTTGGCCAGGTAGTCGCTCAGACCGAGGTTCTCGTAGGGCCAGTTCGCGGACGCGCGGCCGGAGGCAGAGGCGCGGGAAGTGGTGAGGGCGGGGGCGAGGCGCCGCCCTCGTTCTCGGATCTCGTTCTCAGACCTCGTCGGCGGGGACGTCCCCGGAGGATCCGGTGGACGCCGTCAGGCCCAGCAGCAGGATCCGCGTGAAGCTCCGCACCCACTCCTCGTCCGCCGGTTCCGCGCTGACCAGGGTGCGGTGGACCACCGCACCGGCCACGACGTCGAAGATGAGGTCGACCGTACGGGCGGCCTCGGCCGGGTCGGTCTGCGGGGGGAGTTCGCCGCGCTCCTGGGCGCGGGCCCGGCCCTCGAGGACCAGGTCCTTCTGCGGTTCGACGATGGAGGCCCGGATGCGTTCGCGCAGGGCGTCGTCGCGGGTGGACTCGGCGACCGCCGCCATCAGGCCGCTCTTGGCCTCCGGCCGGGCCAGGATCGCGGCGAACTGAAGGACGACACCCTCGATGTCGGCGGCGAGGCTGCCGCGGTCGGGGAGTTCGAGTTCGCCGAAGAGTTCCGCGACCGCGTCGACCACCAGTTCGTTCTTGCCGGCCCAGCGGCGGTAGAGGGTCGTCTTGGCGACCCCGGCGCGCGTCGCCACGTCCCCCAGCGTCAGCTTCGACCAGCCCAGCTCGACCAGCGCCTCCCGGGTCGCGGCCAGGATCGCGGTGTCCGCGGCGGCGCTGCGCGGACGGCCGGGACGGCAGGCGGGGGTGCGGATCTGCATTCCCAGACCATAACCGGCGGTTTGTCATGGGCTTCCGTGAGGGAGATCACCGAGGGGTGGTGGTGCGGAGGCACTCCGTGCCATTACGCTACGACTCGTAGCGAAAGCTCGCGTCGGACGTGCGCGGGCCGGTCGGCCCGGCGGGGTGCGGGGTGGGGACCCAGGCGCTCGTGTTCGGGATGTTCGGGACGTATTCGGAACGCTTTTCACGCAGGCGCGCGGACGGGGGAGGATAGACGCATGCAGCCACGGAACATGTCCATGAGCGGAGTCGTCGACCTCGCCGCGGTGAAGGCGGCCCAGGAGGCCAAGGCGAAGGCGGAGCAGACGCGCGCCGAAACGGCTCGGCAAGGCGGCGCGGGGGCCGTCTCCCCGGCCGATCTCGTCATCGACGTCGATGAGGCGGGCTTCGAGCGGGAGGTCCTCCAGCGGTCGGCCGAGGTGCCCGTCGTCATCGACTTCTGGGCCGAGTGGTGCCAGCCCTGCAAGCAGCTGAGCCCCGTCCTCGAGCGGCTCGCCGTCGAGTACGACGGCCGCTTCCTGCTCGCCAAGGTCGACGTCGACGCCAACCAGATGCTGATGCAGCAGTTCGGGGTGCAGGGCATCCCGGCCGTCTTCGCGGTCGTCGCGGGGCAGGCGCTGCCGCTCTTCCAGGGAGCCGCCGGCGAGGCGCAGATCCGGCAGACCCTCGACCAGTTGGTGCAGGTCGCCGAGCAGCGGTTCGGGCTCACCGGCCTGACCGTCGACGCCGAGGCCGAGCCGGGCGCGGTGGAGGAGGCTCCGGCCGATCCCGTCGGGCCGTACGACCTGCTGCTCGAAGCGGCCGTGCGGGCGCTGGACGCCGGTGACTTCGGCGGCGCGGTGCAGGCGTACAAGAACGTGCTCGCCGACGACCCGGGCAACAGCGAAGCCCAACTCGGCCTTGCCCAGGCCGAGTTGCTCCAACGGGTGGGTGGCATGGACCCGCAGCAGGTGCGCAGGGACGCGGCCGACAGGCCCAAGGACGTCGCGGCGCAGATCGCCGCGGCCGACCTGGATCTGGTGGGCGGTCATGTCGAGGACGCCTTCGGACGGCTCATCGACACCGTGCGGAACACGGCCGGTGACGACCGGGACGCCGCGCGGCTGCGACTGCTCGAACTGTTCGAGGTCGTAGGGCCGGACGAGCCCCGGGTGGCGGCGGCCCGCCGGGCGCTGGCGCGCGCCCTGTTCTGAGCGGGCGGGCGCCGGTTCTGACCAGTCACTAAACGTCGGAGCTCGTGGTGCCCGAGTGAAAATTCTGCTGATGTGGTTCCCATGCGGCCGCGCTTTACCAAATCTTGGTAATCGCGGCCGCTGTTACTGCCAGTAAGAGTTGGGCGCTGGTCTGTCGGTTTCTGTCCAGCGATCAACAGCTTTGTCCCGGGCGTCGATGACACCCTGTGTGGCCGGTCGAGACCTATGGGTCGTTGTTCGGTTATCCGGCCGTTACTAGCGAGTAACGAACCCCCTTGTGCGGGCGGCGAGAATGCACCACGATCGGCCACGCTCGGTCCAATCCCGTACCCCGACAGCCGGTTGGGTCAACGGGTTTTCCTGGGTCCCCACCGAGTAGAGCCGCCGGCAGTGGAGTCGGCTCTTGGGCAGGGGGGTCTTCGCTGCGTCGAAGCCTGTCCAGCAAGGTTGTGCGTGATGCGTGTCAGGCGCGACCAGTGGTTGTCGCTCGGGGGTGATCGCCGGTGATCGGTGCGCGGTTCGCGCCTCCGGAACAGGCGCTCCCCTTCCCGAGGACGTAGCACTTCTCCCATCCCTGCCCGGCTGAGCCGCCGTACGAGGGGGCGAGTCAGGGTCAGGAGATGTACGTCCGAGAAGGAGGAAATATGGAGTCCCAGGTGCGTGGCGGGACCAGATGGAAGCGCTTCGCTGTGGTCATGGTGCCCAGCGTCGCAGCGACGGCATGTATAGGTGTCGCCCTCGCGCAGGGTGCACTGGCCGCGTCGTTCAGCGTGTCCGGTCAGTCGTTCAAGGTGACCGCCGACAAGCTCGAAGGCACGGGCTTCTCGCAGTACGGCGCGATCGACTCGGGTTACACCCTCGACGGCAAGAAGACGGCTCACGCCGTCGCCGTCTCGGCGTTCAAGAGCGCCTCGATCACGAACATGTGCCAGTCCGTGGTCACCCCGAACATCCCGCTGCTCGGTTCCGTCAGCCTTCAGCTGAAGGCGGGTGGCAACGGTACGCCGGTGGAGGCCGAAAACCTCTACATCGACGTCGAGGACCTGAGCGCGGACGCCGTGTTCAAGAACATCGACATCGGCGTCGCGGCCAAGGACGCCAGCAAGGGTCCGGGCGTCAAGAGCGGTGACGCGGCGAACCCGTACGGGTTCGCCCAGCAGGCGGACTCCGCCACGCTGACCGACGTGAAGCAGACGGCGTGGGCCACCACTGCCGGAACCTTCAAGCTCAGCGGCCTGAAGATGTCGCTGTCGACGGGTGTCAAGGAGTGCTACTAAGCACTCTCTGACGGGCGGGGGGGCCGGTGGCGCCCCCGCCCGTCCAGTCTGAAGCCCCTGGCTTCACCAGCAGTTCGACTCACCACCACAGCAACGCCGCACCAGGGAGCTGTTTTCCATGAGCGCCGAGACCCCTGTCGCCCCCGGCCAGTTCACCCGCCGTAGGCAGCAGTTCCGCGCCTGGCGGGGCACCAGGCCGTTCTGGGCGGGCCTGTTCGTCCTTCTCGGCGGATTCCCCATCGCCTACTTCCCCTACGCGCACCTCCAGGTGGGCCACCTGACGCTGGCGATGGCGACCACCGCGGGCGCCGGCTCGCTGATCATCGGCGTGCTGCTGGGCGTGCTGGGCATCAGCTTGTGGTTCCAGAAGCACGTACAGGTCTTCGCAGGCGTCGCGGCGATCCTGCTCGGCCTGGTGTCCATCCCGGTGTCCAATCTCGGCGGCTTCCTCATCGGCTTCCTGCTGTCGCTGATCGGCGGAGCGATGGCCGTGTCCTGGGTGCCGGGCACACCGCCCGCCCAGGCCCAGGCCCCCGAGGCCGGCGCGAGTGCCGGAGACGCCCCCGAGGGCGCGTTCCCCGATAGCCCCGCCGCGGCGGGCGACCTCACCGAGAACCCTTACAGCACGGGCCCGGCCCCCATCGGGAAGCCGTCCTTCACCAAGGACGACGGGGCGGGCGAGCCGCACGATCTGCACGATCTGTCAGGAACGAGCCCGGCCAACGGGGCGAACGGGAGGCACAGTGCCGGCTGACGAGGTTTCCACCGGGAGCGATGTGGACGCTGCCCGCGTGAGAACCACCGGGCCGCGGCACGCGGCACCAAAGAAGCCGCTCTTCACCAGGTTCCACATGCCGGCCGGCAAGGCGATAGCCCTGGCGGCCATGCCGACGGCCGTCCTGATGGGCATGGGCTTCACGCCGACCCTCGCCAACGCCGAGGACCAGCCCGCGTCCAAGAGCCTCACCATCGACGAGTACAAGGACTGCGTGGCGGCCCTCGAGGGCGCGGACGCCTCCGCGTCGGCCTCGCCGTCGCCGTCCGCCTCGGCGAGCGCGAGCGAGTCCGCCGACGACTCCAAGGACGACTCGAAGGACGACTCCTCGGACAGCTCCAAGGACGACTCGAAGGACACCTCGAGCGGCTCGGGCGACAAGGGTGACTCCGGTTCGTCGGATTCAGGTTCCGACGACGCGGCCGAGCCCGCTCCCGCCGCGTCCCCGTCGGCCGCCGCGCCCGAGAAGTCGACGACGTCCGGCGACACCGCGACGGCGAGCCCGTCGGCCTCCGAGACGAACAAGAACGTCCTGGAGACCATCGGCGACGCCATCACCGACCTCTTCGACGGCAAGGACTCCGAGGCGACGGCCACTTCGAGCCCGTCGCCGTCGGCCTCGGCCTCGGCCGGCGACTCGTCGTCGGACTCCGGCTCGGGCTCCTCGGACACCTCCGACTCCGGTTCCTCGGGTTCGTCGGGCAAGGACGCGTCCGGCACGTCCAAGGACAAGACCGACGCCGTGACCGACAAGGCGAAGGACACGGCCAAGGACGCCGCCGACACGGCCGAGGAGACGGCGAAGGACACCGAGGATGCCGCCGCCGACGCCACGGCCTCGCCGAGCCCCTCGGAGAGCGCCGGCACGGACGCCGACGACTGCCCCGTCGCCACGGACGACGAGGGCGGCATCGACAACAAGATCAGGCTGCCCGACGACCCCTGGTACCTGAACGCCAGTTCGCTGCTCCTCAAGGGCGCCGACTACCAGGGCGTCGTCAAGGTGAAGACCGCCAACGGCACGGTCAAGGAGGTGCTGAAGTACGTCATCTCCGACGGCACCGACATCGGCGACCTGCACCAGACCGTGGACGACAAGCAGAGCGGCAAGACCTACCACGTGCAGGCGGGCAAGGGCACCACGTCCACCATCCGTGACGGCGACACGATCATGTACACGGAGAGCATCTCCGGCAACCTGTTCGGCCTGATCCCCATCACTTTCAGCCCGAAGAGCCCGCCGCCGCTGAACATCCCGCTGATCTACTTCACCAACGTGAAGGTCCAGCAGGCCGGCCAGTTCGGCGGCACGCTCTCCATCCCCGGTCTGCACCAGTACACGTCCGGCTGAGCGCCCCAGGGCCGACAGAAGCCGCCGGTCGCCCCACAAGCCCTTCCGGGAGCCGCACAACGCTTGAGGGCGCCCCCTGCCGCAGGGGGCGCCCTCAGCGCCGTACAGGCCCCTTCACGGGACCCTCGGCTCAGTCGCGGGAGCCGCCACCGAGGTGGTGGACGCGGAGCATGTTGGTGGTGCCGGGCACGCCGGGGGGCGAGCCGGCGGTGATGATGACGATCTCGCCCGGGTTGAACCGGTTGATCTTGGCGATCTCCTGGTCGACCATGTCGACCATCTCGTCGGTGCTGTTCACGAACGGCACGATGTGCGACTCGACGCCCCAGCTGAGCGCCAGTTGGTTGCGGGTGCCCTCGTCGGTGGTGAAGGCGATGATCGGCTGGGCCGCGCGGTAGCGGGAGAGCCGACGGGCGGTGTCGCCGGACTGGGTGAAGGCCACCAGGCCCCGGCCACCGAGGAAGTCGGAGATCTCACAGGCGGCACGCGCGATCGAACCGCCCTGAGTGCGCGGCTTCTTGCCCGGCACGAGCGGCTGGAGGCCCTTGCTGAGCAGCTCCTGCTCGGCCGCGGTGACGATCTTCGACATCGTCTTCACGGTCTCGATCGGGTACGCGCCCACGCTCGACTCGGCGGACAGCATGACCGCGTCCGCTCCGTCCAGGATCGCGTTGGCCACGTCGGAGGCCTCGGCGCGGGTCGGACGGGAGTTGGTGATCATCGACTCCATCATCTGGGTCGCCACGATCACCGGCTTGGCGTTGCGCCGGCACAGCTCGATGAGGCGCTTCTGCACCATGGGGACCTTCTCGAGCGGATACTCGACGGCCAGGTCGCCACGGGCCACCATGACGGCGTCGAACGCCGCCACGACGTCCTCCATGTTCTCCACCGCCTGCGGCTTCTCCACCTTGGCGATGACGGGGACCCGGCGGCCCTCCTCGTCCATGACCTTGTGGACGTCGGTGACGTCCTTGGCGTCCCGGACGAAGGACAGCGCGACCAGGTCGGCGCCCATCCGCAGCGCGAACCGCAGGTCCTCGATGTCCTTCTCGCTCAGCGCGGGCACGTTGACGGCCGTGCCGGGCAGGTTGATGCCCTTGTGGTCGGAGATGACGCCGCCCTCGATGACGATCGTCTTCACCCGCGGGCCCTCGACGTCCAGGACCTTCAGCTCGACGTTGCCGTCGTTGATGAGGATCTGGTCGCCCCGCGAGACGTCGCCCGGCAGGCCCTTGTACGTCGTGCCGCAGATCGTCTTGTCACCGGGGACGTCCTCGGTGGTGATGGTGAACTCGTCACCGCGCACCAGCTCGACCGGGCCCTCGGCGAAGGTCTCGAGCCGGATCTTCGGGCCCTGGAGGTCGGCGAGGACACCGATGGCCCGGCCGGTCTCCTTGGCGGCGGCCCGGACCCGGTCGTAACGGCCCTGGTGCTCGGCGTGCGTGCCGTGGCTGAAGTTGAAGCGGGCCACGTTCATGCCGGCCTCGATCAGCGACACGAGCATTTCATGGGAGTCGACCGCGGGGCCGAGAGTACAGACGATTTTCGAACGGCGCATGGGGCGATCCTATCGGTTTGTTTCGCTACGGAATATTCCGTCTGGCGGAAGATACAAATGGGCGGGAGCGTGCTCAGTTGCTTTCCTGCACAGTTGCCTCGCGACGGAGCCGCATATCATTACCGCCTCACCAGTGCGTAGGTCTGTGTCGCGATCTCCAGTTCCTCGTCCGTCGGCACCACGGCGACCGCCACCCGCGCGCCGGCGGGCGAGATCAGCCGCGGCTCGTCACCGCGTACCGCGTTCCGTGCGTCGTCCACCGCCAGGCCCAGGGAGTCCAGGCCCGCGACGGCCGCCTCCCGCACCGGCGCCGCGTTCTCCCCGACCCCGGCGGTGAACGCGACCGCGTCCACGTGGCCGAGCACGGCGTAATAGGCGCCGATGTACTTCTTCAACCGGTGAATGTAGATGTCGAAGGCCAGCTTCGCCCGCTCGTCACCCTCGTCGATCCGGCGCCGGATCTCCCGCATGTCGTTGTCACCGCACAGCCCGACGAGCCCGCTCTTCTTGTTGAGAAGAGTGTCGATTTCGTCGATGGACATTCCACCAACACGCGCCAAATGGAAGATGACGGCCGGATCCGTGTCCCCGGAGCGCGTACCCATCACGAGCCCCTCCAAGGGCGTCAGCCCCATCGAGGTGTCCACGCACCGGCCCCTCTCGACGGCCGAGGCGGACGCCCCGTTGCCGAGGTGCAGCACGATGACGTTCACCTCTTCGGGGGCCTTGCCCAGCAGCTTCGCCGTCGCCCGGGAGACGTAGGCGTGCGAGGTCCCGTGGAAGCCGTAGCGCCGCACGCGGTGCGCGTCGGCGGTCTCGACGTCGATCGCGTAGCGGGCCGCCGCCTCCGGCATCGTCGTGTGGAACGCGGTGTCGAAGACGGCGACCTGCGGCAGGTCGGGGCGCAGGGCCGACGCGGTACGGATGCCGGTGAGGTTGGCGGGGTTGTGCAGCGGGGCGACCGGGATCAGCCGCTCGATCTCGGCGAGGACGGCGTCGTCGATCACGGTCGGCTCGGTGAAGTGCTTGCCACCGTGCACGACACGGTGCCCGATGGCGGCGAGCTCGGGGGAGTCGAGACCGAGCCCGTCCTTGGCGAGCTCCTCCGCCACCGTCTTCAGCGCGGCGTCGTGGTCGGCGATCGGCCCGGTCCGCTCACGGCTCTCGCCGCCGGTCGCGAGGGGCGTGTGCTCGAGCCGCGAGGACCGCTCACCGATGCGCTCGACGAGCCCGTTCGCCAGCCGGCTGCTGTCCCGCATGTCGAGCAGCTGGTACTTCACCGACGAGGAGCCGGAGTTGAGGACGAGGACACGGGTCGCGGTCACTGGGCGGTCGCCTTCTCGCTCGGGGTCTGGGCCTGGATCGCCGTGATGGCGACGGTGTTGACGATGTCCTGGACCAGGGCGCCCCGGGACAGGTCGTTGACCGGCTTGCGCAGGCCCTGGAGCACCGGCCCGACCGCGATCGCGCCGGCCGAACGCTGCACGGCCTTGTAGGTGTTGTTGCCGGTGTTGAGGTCCGGGAAGATCAACACGCTTGCCTGTCCGGCGACTTCGGAGCCCGGCAGCTTGGTCGCGGCGACGGTCGGCTCCACGGCGGCGTCGTACTGGATCGGCCCCTCGATCCTCAGGTCGGGGCGCCGCTCGCGGACGAGCTTCGTCGCCTCCCGCACCTTGTCGACGTCGGCGCCCGAGCCGGACGTACCGGTGGAGTACGACAGCATCGCGATCCGCGGCTCCACCCCGAACTGGGCGGCGGTCGCCGCCGCCTGGATGGCGATGTCGGCGAGTTGCTCGGCGTCCGGGTCGGGGTTCACGGCGCAGTCGCCGTAGACGAGGACCTTGTCGGCGAGGCACATGAAGAACACGGACGAGACGATGTCGGCGTCCGGCTTCGTCTTGATGATCTCGAAGGCGGGCCGGATGGTGGCGGCCGTGGAGTGCACCGAGCCGGAGACCATGCCGTCGGCGAGCCCCTCCTGGACCATCAGCGTCCCGAAGTAGTTCACGTCCGAGACGACGTCGTAGGCCAGCTCCACCGTGACGCCCTTGTGGGCGCGGAAGCGGGCGTACTTCTCGGCGAAGGAGTCGCGCAGCTCCGAGGTGGCCGGGTCGATCAGCGAGCAGTCGCCGAGATCTATGCCCAGGTCGGCGGCCTTCTTGCGGATCTGGTCGACGGGCCCGAGCAGCGTGAGGTCGCAGACACCCCGGCGCAGCAGCACCTCGGCCGCGTGCAGCACCCGCTCCTCGGTGCCCTCCGGAAGGACGACCCGCCGCTTGTCGGAGCGGGCCTGTTCCAGGAGCTTGTGCTCGAACATCATCGGCGTGACCCGGTCGGTGCTCGGCGCGGAGACGCGCCCGAGCAGCTCGCTCGTGTCCACGTGCCGCTCGAAGAGACCCAGGGCGGTCTCGGCCTTGCGCGGGGTGGCCGCGTTCAGCTTGCCCTCGAGGGAGAACAGCTGCTCGGCGGTGAGGAAGCTCTTGCCGGGCACCGAGACCACGGGGGTGCCGGGGGCGAGGCGCGCGGCGAGGGTGAGGATCGCGTCGCTCGGCACCTCGTCGAGGGTGAGCAGCAGGCCGGCTATCGGCGGGGTGCCGGCGCTGTGCGCGGCGAGCGAGCCGATGACCAGGTCGGCCCGGTCGCCCGGGGTGACGACCAGACAGCCCGGGGTCAGCGCGTTGAGGAAGTTCGGCAGCATCGCCCCGCCGAAGACGAAGTCGAGCGCGTCCCGGGCGAGACCGGAGTCGTCGCCGAGAAGCACCTTCGCGCCCAGCGCGTGGCTGATCTGCGCGACGGTCGGCGCGGAGAGGGCGGGCTCGTCGGGCAGGACGTAACAGGGCACGGGCAGCCGGGTCGCGAGCCGGGCGGCGATCTCCTCCCGGTCGTCCGGGGCCACCCGGTTGGTCACCATGGCGAGGACGTCGCAGCCGAGGACCTCGTACGCCCGGTAGGCGTTGCGGGTCTCCGCGAACACGGACTCCACCGTCTGCCCGCGGCCGCCGACGACGGGGATCACGGACGCGCCGAACTCGTTCGCGAGGCGCGCGTTGAGGGCGAGTTCGTCCGGGAACTGGGTGTCGGCGTAGTCCGTGCCCAGCACGAGGACGACGTCGTAGGCGCGGGCGACGCGGTGGAACCGCTCGACGAGGGTGGAGACCAGTTCGTCCGTCCCCTGCTCCGCCTGGAGGGCGGACGCCTCGTGGTAGTCCATGCCGTAGACGGTGGCCGGATCCTGCGCCAGCCGGTAGCGCGCGCGCAGCAGCTCGAAGAGGCGGTCGGGCCCGTCGTGGACGAGGGGGCGGAAGACGCCCACCCGGTCGACCTGCCGGGTCAGGAGCTCCATGACTCCCAGCTCGACGACCTGACGGCCGTCGCCGCGGTCGATTCCGGTCACGTACACGCTGCGGGTCACGCGAGCTCTCCGTTTCCTGACGAGGACACAAAAATCGCCCACCTAGGTGAGCAGATCCCTCTTGACAATACCTCCGGGCGTAGTTAAGGCGCCCGTCAAGAGACAGCGCGATCGGCGGCGTGAAACAATCGAATCTGGCTCACCGGTACCAACAGCGAGCAGGAGACACAGCACGATGCGCATCGGAGTTCTCACCGCAGGTGGCGACTGCCCCGGCCTGAACGCAGTGATCCGGTCGGTCGTGCACCGCGCCGTCGACAACTACGGAGACGAGGTCATCGGCTTCGAGGACGGGTACGCCGGGCTGCTGGACGGCCGTTACCGGGGCCTCGACCTCAACGCCGTGAGCGGCATCCTGGCCCGCGGCGGCACCATTCTCGGCTCGTCCCGCCTGGAGCGCGACCGGCTGCGCGAGGCCTGCGAGAGCGCCTCCGACATGATCCACGACTTCGGCATCGACGCGCTCATCCCGATCGGCGGCGAGGGCACGCTGACGGCGGCGCGGATGCTGTCGGACGCCGGTCTGCCGGTGGTGGGCGTCCCGAAGACGATCGACAACGACATCTCGTCGACGGACCGCACGTTCGGCTTCGACACGGCGGTCGGCGTCGCGACGGAGGCGATGGACCGCCTGAAGACGACGGCGGAGTCCCACCAGCGGGTGATGGTGGTCGAGGTCATGGGCCGCCACGCCGGCTGGATCGCGCTGGAGTCCGGGATGGCGGCGGGCGCGCACGGCATCTGTCTGCCGGAGCAGCCCTTCGACCCCGCCGACCTGGTGAAGATGGTCGAGGAGCGGTTCGCGCGCGGCAAGAAGTTCGCGGTGATCTGCGTCGCGGAGGGCGCGCACCCGGCCGACGGCACCATGGACTACAGCAAGGGCGCGATCGACCAGTTCGGTCACGAACGCTTCCAGGGCATCGGCACGGCGCTGGCCTACGAGCTGGAGAAGCGGCTCGGCAAGGAGGCCCGACCGGTGATTCTCGGCCACGTCCAGCGTGGTGGTGTCCCGACGGCGTACGACCGTGTCCTCGCGACCCGCTTCGGCTGGCACGCGGTGGAGGCGGCGCACCGCGGCCAGTTCGGGCGGATGACCGCGCTGCGCGGGACGGACGTGGTGATGGTGCCGCTGGCGGAGGCCGTGACCGAGCTGAAGACGGTGCCCGCGGACCGGATCGAGGAAGCGGAGTCGGTCTTCTAGGCGGTTCCCCCGCTCCCGCCCGAAGCGGGCCCCTGAGCGGTCCGGGTCTCCATGCTCGTCCAGAAGGTGTCGACGATCCGGTCGAGGAAGTCCCGGCCCGCGTCGCTCGCCTCGCCGGCGGCGCTGCCGTGGCCCCAGCTCAGCGTGGCGACCATCTGGCCCTGGTAGTCCTGGTGCAGCTCCTGGAGGGTGTCCTCCAGGAGGCGCCGGTCCAGGGGCACGATCCTGCCCACGGGCCCGACGTAGGCCTGCCAGCGCGTGCGCGCCGCGCTGCGCAGCAGGTCGGCGAGCCTGCCCTCGTGGCCGGTGACGGTGACCAGGTCGGGCAGCGAGAGCCCGAGCAGCTCGGCGAGGGCGGCGGACTGCCGGTCCGTGCCGCGCCACTGCCCGCTCTCCTCCATCCGCATGTATGCCTGGAACTCGTGCCCCACGGTCCGGGCGACGTCCTCGGGGGCGAAGCCCCGGGCGACGCGGTGTTCGCGCAGGGTGCGGGGTCTGCCGATCAGCTCACCCGGCGAACACCACAACACGCCCGCCAGGGCGGTGAGTTCGGAATGCGTCGGGGTGAGTGTCCCCCGTTCCCAGGCCAGGACCAGGTCGGGGGTGGCGTGCGGGAGCGCGTAGGAGCCGCGAAGGCCGTGGGCGACGTGGTCCGGGGTCATGCCGAGGCCGGCGCGGAACCTGCGGGCGGCCGGAGCGTTGAAGGGGGGACCTGGCTGACGGGTGTGGGTCGAGGGTCTGGGCACGGGGACAAAATAGGGGGCCGGGGGGACGGTGACTACAGGGTGTTCGGACATAGTCACCGGTTGTGGGAACCTACGGTGGCGCTCACTTCCCCCGGGCCGTCCGCACCCACCGGTACACCAGCTCCGGCCTCCCCACCTGCCCGTACAACGGCTTCCGCTCGGCTCTTCCCGCCTCCACCAGATGCTCCAGATACCGCCGGGCCGTGATGCGTGAGATGCCCACCGCCTCGGCGACCCCCGCCGCGGTCAGGCCCTCCGCCGCCTCCCGTACGACCTCCGTCACCCGTTCCAGCGTCGGCGCGCTCAGCCCCTTGGGCAGTGCGGCGGGCCCCGGCGCGCGCAGTGTCGCCAGCGCCCGGTCGACCTCGTCCTGACCGCTCGCCTCGCCCGCGGCCCCCCGGAACTCGGCGTACCGCACCAGCCGGTCCCGGAGGGTCGCGAAGGTGAAGGGTTTCAGTACGTACTGCACGACCCCGAGCGAGACGCCCTCCCGCACCACCGTCAGGTCCCGCGCGGAGGTCACCGCTATCACGTCCGCGTGATACCCCGCCGCCCGCAGTGAGCGGGCCAGCTGCAGCCCGTGCGCGTCGGGCAGGTGCAGGTCGAGGAGCAGCAGATCCACCGGCGTACGGTCGAGGAGGCGCCGGGCCTCCGCGCCGGTGTGCGCCTTGCCCACCGCGATGAACCCGGGCACCCGTCCCACGTACATCACATGGGCGTCCGCGGCGACCGGATCGTCCTCCACCACCAGCACTCTGATCGGCTCGTCGCTCGTCATCCCCTGCCTCCAGACCCCGACGCCGACGCGGCCGTACCCGACCCGGTCGTACCCGAGGACCGGGCGGCACCGGAACCGGCCGCACCGGGCCCGCCGGTGCCGGACGCGGCCGTCGCCGGAAGCGGCAGGCGCACCAGGAACTCGGCGCCGCCGCCCACGGCCTCCGCCACCGACAGCGTGCCCTCGTGCCGTTGTACCGCCTGCCGGACCAGGGCCAGGCCGAGGCCCCGCCCGCCCGGCCCCGCCGGCTTCGTCGAGAACCCGCGTTCGAAGACCAGGGAGGCGTGCGCGGGATCGACCCCCGCTCCCGTGTCCGCCACCCGCAGCAGCAGCTCGGCGCCCTCCGTCGCGGCGGTCACCGTCACCTGCGCCCGGGTGCTCCCCTGGGCCGCGTCCACCGCGTTGTCGATCAGGTTGCCCAGGATCGTCACCAGATCCCTGGCCGGAAGCGACTCCGGCAGCAGGCCGTCGTCCAGGGTGCTCTCCTGCGACACCACCAGTTCCACGCCCCGCTCGTTCGCCTGGGCGGTCTTGCCCAGCAGCAGGGCCGCCAGGACCGGTTCGCTGACCGCCGCGACCACCTGGTCCGTCAGCGCCTGGGCCAGTTCCAGCTCCGCCGTCGCGAAGTCCACCGCCTCCTCCGCCCGGCCCAGCTCGATCAGCGACACCACGGTGTGCAGGCGGTTCGCCGCCTCGTGGGCCTGTGAGCGCAACGCCTGCGTGAAGCCGCGTTCGGAGTCCAGCTCGCCCATCACGGACTGGAGTTCGGTCACATCGCGCAGGGTGACCACGGCGCCCCTGCGCTCGCCGCCCGACACCGGGGACGTGTTCACCACGAGCACCCGGTCCGCCGTGAGGTGCACCTCGTCCACCCGGGGCTCCGAGGAGAGCAGCGCGCCCGTCAGCGGGGCCGGCAGGCCGAGGTCCGCCACCGACATGCCCACCACCTCCCCCGAGACGCCCAGCAGCTCCCGGCCTCCGTCGTTGATGAGCGCCACCCTGTACTGCCCGTCCAGCATCAGCAACCCCTCCCGCACCGCGTGCAACGCGGCCTGGTGGTAGTCGTGCATCCGGCTGAGCTCGGTCGCGTTCATGCCGTGGGTGTGGCGGCGCAGCGACGCGTTGATCACGTACGTGCCGATCGCGCCGAGGGCGAGTGCGCCGACCGCCACCGCGAACAGGGCCGTCACCTGGTCCTGCACCCGCTTGCTGATCGACTCGACCTTGATGCCCGCGCTGACCAGGCCGATGATCCGGTCGCCGTCCTCTATCGGGGTGACCGCGCGGACCGACGCGCCGAGCGTGCCGGTGTAGGTCTCGGTGAAGGACTCGCCCTTCAGGGCCTTCGCCGTGTTGCCGCGGAAGCGCTGGCCGATCTGGGTCTCGTCCGGGTGGGTCCAGCGGATGCCCTCCGGGTTCATGATCGTGACGAAGTCGACCTCGGTGTCCTTCATGACCCGCAGGGCGTACGGCTGGAGCCGGGCGGTGGGGTTCGCGGTGTGGATCGCCGCCTGCACGGAGGGGGAGTCGGCGACCGAGCGGGCCACGGCCGTGGCCTGGCGGCCCGCCGCCTCCTCGGCCTGGTTGCGGTCGCTGACGTACGTGAACAGCGCGTATCCCGCGACGACGACCGCTATCAGCACGGCCTGCATGGCGAACAGCTGGCCGGCCAGGCTGCGGGGTCTGGGCAGGGCGGGGATGCGCATGTCGCCAGTGTGCCCCCGAGGTTAAGTGTGAACTAAATGAACGGAAGGGTGACCGCCCTCACAGGGCGGGAGATAGTCACGGCATCCCCCACAACTCCCCGGACGTGAGCCGCACGCCGGTGATGCCGACGAAGACGTCAAGGAGGGCAGCCGTGGCCGCCAGCAGCACCCCCGATACGGCACCTGCCGCACCCGCAGTCAAGCGGGACCGCACCCACTACCTGTACATCGCGGTGATCGTCGCGGTCGCCATCGGCATCGCCGTGGGTCTCGCCGCCCCCGACTTCGCCGTCGAGCTGAAGCCCATCGGAACCGGCTTCGTCAACCTGATCAAGATGATGATCTCGCCGATCATCTTCTGCACGATCGTCCTGGGCATCGGCTCCGTACGGAAGGCCGCCAAGGTCGGCGCCGTCGGCGGTATCGCCCTCGGCTACTTCATGGTCATGTCGCTGGTCGCCCTCGGCATCGGCCTCGTGGTCGGCAACATCCTGGAGCCGGGCACGGGCCTCGCCATCACGGACGCCGTGAAGGAGACCGGGCAGGCGCAGGTCTCGCCGGAGGCCAAGGACACCACCGAGTTCCTGCTCGGCATCATCCCCACCACGATCGTCTCCGCGTTCACCGAGGGCGAGGTCCTGCAGACCCTGCTCATCGCCCTGCTCTGCGGCTTCGCCCTGCAGGCCATGGGCTCGGCCGGCCAGCCGATCCTGCGCGGCGTCGAGCACATCCAGCGCCTGGTCTTCCGCGTCCTCGCGATGGTGATGTGGGCCGCCCCGATCGGCGCCTTCGGCGCCATGGCCGCGGTCGTCGGCTCGTCGGGCGTGGACGCGCTCAAGAGCCTCGCCGTGCTGATGCTCGGCTTCTACGTCACCTGTTTCCTCTTCGTCTTCATCGTCCTCGGCGCTCTGCTGAAGGTCGTCTCGGGCCTGAACATCCTCTCCCTGTTCAAGTACCTGGCCCGTGAGTTCCTGCTGATCCTGTCCACCTCCTCCTCGGAGTCCGCGCTGCCGCGGCTCATCGCGAAGATGGAGCACCTGGGAGTCAGCAAGCCCGTCGTCGGCATCACCGTCCCGACCGGCTACTCCTTCAACCTCGACGGCACCATGATCTACATGACCATGGCGTCCCTGTTCATCGCCGACGCCATGGGCACGCCGATGTCGCTCGGCGAGCAGATCCCGCTGCTGCTCTTCCTGTTCGTCGCCTCCAAGGGCGCGGCCGGTGTCACCGGCGCCGGTATGGCGACCCTGGCCGGCGGTCTCCAGTCGCACAAGCCCGCCCTGGTGGACGGCATCGGCCTCATCGTCGGCATCGACCGCTTCATGAGCGAGGCCCGCGCCCTGACCAACTTCGCGGGCAACGCCGTCGCCACCGTCCTCGTCGGCACCTGGACGAAGGAGATCGACAAGGAGCGGGTCCAGCTGGTGCTCGCCGGCGGGCTGCCCTTCGACGAGAAGACCCTGCTGGACGACGCCGCCGCCGACGCCGCCGCCCCGGTGGACGTGCCCGAGCAGCGCGAGGGCGGCGAGAAGGAACTCGCCAAGGCCTAGGCCTCCCGACTCCGGGTGTCCGGCCCCGCCTGAACCGGGGCCGGACACCCGGGCCCAGCCCCACCGTCTCCGGGCGGCCGAGCACTCCCCCGTGGCTCGGCCGCCCGGTCCTTTTTCATGTCGCCTTCCCCAGGGTCTCGTCGGCCGCGCGCGCCAGCCACTGGCGTGCGTTGCCGAAGGCGAAGCCGAGGCGGGTGGCGCGGGTGTTGTCCATGCCGTAGAAGCGACGGAAGGACAGCGGGGACACCTCGCCGATGTCGGCCTCCCGGAACTCCGCCCGGCCGTCGGGAACGTGCGCCGCCACCGCCTCGCACAGGTCGTGCGTGGTCAGCGTGGCGTGCGAGGCCGCGTTGACCGGTCCGGTGAAGTCCTGGCCCACCGTCCAGAAGAGGAAGTCGGCGATCTCCTCGACGTGGATGTACGTCGCCGGGTGGTTCACCGTCGGCACGGTGACCGGCTCACCCGCGCGGATGCGGGAGGCGTAGTGCTCCAGCCGTCCGGTGAAGTCGTCGGCCCCGCCCAGCACATGGGCGACGCGGACGGCCACGTGGGCGAAGGCCGGTTCCGCCGCGAATACCGCCTCTGCCTGCCGCTTGCCCTCGCCGTAGTGGGAGCCGAGGAACTCCGGCTCGTCCCAGGGGAGTCCGAGATCCACCTGCACGCCCAGCGGATCGACGTCCTCCTCCCGCACCAGGGCGATGGAGTCCTCGTACTCGTACACCTCGACCGTCGACGTCAGCACGTAGCGCCGGGTGCGGCCGGCGAACACCCGGCGGGCGATCGCCGCCTGGCGCGGGGTGTAGCAGACCTGGTCGACGACGACGTCGAAGGAACGCGCACCGAGCGCCGTGTTCAGCGCGTTCTCGTCGTCGCGGTCGGCGATCAGGTGGACCGCGCCCGGCGGCGGCGCCGACGAACCGCGATTCAGTACCGTCACCCGGTCCCCGGCGGCCAGCAGCCGGGCGATCAGCCGCTTGCCGAAATAGCGGTTTCCGCCGATCACCAGTACCTCACGGACGTTCCCCTCACGGACGTTCCCCTCGCGGGCCCTTCCGTCGCGGGTCCTTCCCTCCGGGGTCTTTTCCTCCTGCGCCTTTTCCATGACCATGATTCTCCCGGGGTGGCAGCGCGTACTGAAGGGGTAACCATGGGAGTTCCGGCCGTCGTACCGAAAGAACCTCGGCATTCGCGGGCCGCCGCCGACGAAACGTCGGTGGCCTTCGACGCGCTGGACCGGGAGATCCTGGAACTGCTCCAGACCGACGGCCGGATCAAGCTCAGCGAGCTGGGCCGCAGGGTGCGGCTGAGTCCCGCGGCGGTGACGGAGCGGGTGCGGCGGCTGGAGGCGGCGGGGGTCATCAGGGGCTATGGCGCCCACGTCAGTCCGGCCCGGCTCGGCTACGGCATCCAGGCGTTCATCCGGGTCGACCCGCACGGCGGTTACAACCTGCGCCACCCCAGGACCCTGGAGCTGATCGAGCGACCCGAGATCACCGAGGTGCACCACGTGGTGGGCGAGGACTGCTGGATCCTCAAGGTCGCCGTCCGGGACACCGTCCACCTGGAGGACGTCCTCGAGGCGGTCTCCGCCCTGGGCCGCACGACGACGTCGATCGTGCTCACCTCTCCGGTCGAACGGAAGCCGCTCTTGCCTTGACGTGGGCGTCAAGCCTTACGTTCGTAGGCATGCGCATCGGCGAGCTGGCGGCACGGGCCGGGACCACCACCCGGACGCTGCGGTACTACGAGTCGCGCGGGCTGCTGCCCGCGCGGCGCGGGGACAACGGGTACCGGACGTACGACGAGGGCGATCTGCGGCTGCTGCGGCAGATCAGGACCCTCCAGGACTTCGGGTTCGACCTGGAGGAGACCCGGCCCTTCGTGGAGTGTCTGCGGGCCGGGCACCCGGAGGGCGACTCGTGCCCGGCGTCGCTCGCGGTCTACCGGCGCAAGCTGGACGAGCTGGACGCGCTCATCGGGGAGCTGCGGGCGGTGCGGGAGACGGTCGCCGGGCAACTCGTGCGGGCCGAGCTGGCGCGGGACGAGCTGGATGCCGAGGCGCGGGTTCCGGGGGGTCCGGAGCCCGAGTGCGAACTGGGAGGGCAGGAACGGTGATCAAGGCGGACGGGGTGGCCGAGGTGACGGACGCGGACTTCGGGACGGAGGTGCTCGGGGCGGACCTGCCGGTGCTGGTGGAGTTCACGGCGGACTGGTGTCCGCCGTGCCGGCAGATGGGGCCGGTGCTCACCGCGCTCGCCGCGGAGGAGGGCGCGCGACTGAAGGTGGTGCAGCTGGACGTGGACACCAACCCGGAGACCACCCATGCGTACCGGGTGCTGTCGATGCCGACGTTCATGGTGTTCCGGGCCGGTGAGCCCGTGAAGTCGATGGTGGGCGCCCGGCCGAAGCGCCGGCTCCTCGCGGAGCTGGACGAGGTCCTGCCGGCCCGGACACCGTGAGCGCGTCGACCGACCTGGCGTAATACGAAGAAATCCCCCGGGCAATTGCGTCCGGGGGATTTCTCTGCGTATATTTGATGGTTCGCGACTTCCAATGGATCCAGTCGCAAAGAGGCTCAGTGACCATAGTATATGCGGGCGGGAGTGGAATTGTCAAACGCCGACTTTCCGGATAATGAATTGCGCTGCGAGCAGGAATTCATCGACGGCCTGTACGCGCGCGTGGACGCGCTGCGCGGCGACACCGAGGGCTCCGTCACGGACGCGCTCGCCCAGGGCAACACGCCCATGCAGGCCCGGCTCGAGCGGGACATCCTCGTCGCCGAACGCTCCGGGCTGCTCACCGCGCTGAACGCGGTGGACGGCTCCCTCTGCTTCGGCCGCATCGACCTCACCTCCGGCACCGACCACCACATCGGCCGCATCGGCCTGCGCGCCGAGGACGCCGAGCGCACCCCGATCCTCATCGACTGGCGCGCCGACGTCGCCCGCCCCTTCTATCTGGCCACCGGCCACACCCCGATGGGGTTGCGCAGGCGCCGGCACCTCACCACCGAGGGCCGCAGGGTCACCGCCCTGCACGACGAGATCCTCGACATCGGCGACACCACCCGCACCGGCCACGAGGATCCCACCGGCGACGCCGTACTGCTCGCCGCGCTGAACTCGGCACGCACCGGCCGCATGAACGACATCGTGCAGACCATCCAGGCCGAGCAGGACGAGATCATCCGGGCGCCCCACCGCGGGGTGCTGGTGGTCGAGGGCGGCCCCGGCACCGGCAAGACGGCCGTCGCCCTGCACCGCGCCGCCTATCTCCTGTACGAACACCGGGAGCTGCTCGCCAAGCGGGCCGTCCTGATCGTCGGCCCCAACCCCGCCTTCGTCGGCTACATCGGCGAGGTGCTGCCCTCGCTGGGCGAGACGGGCGTGCTGCTGGCGACGGTCGGCGAACTCTTCCCCGGCGTGAAGGCGACGGCGGCCGACACCCGCGAGGCGGCGGCCGTGAAGGGCCGGGCCGACATGGCGGACGTGCTCGCCGAGGTCGTACGCGACTGGCAGGCGCTGCCCGATCCGGTGATCGCGATCGGGCACGACCGCGAGATCCTGATGCTGGACGACGGCCTGGTCAACATGGCCCGCGAGCGCACCCGCGCCGCGAAGCTGCCGCACAACGCGGCCCGCGAGCACTTCGAGGGCCACATCCTCAACACGCTCACCGACATGGTCGCCGAACGCATCGGCACCGACCCCTACGACGGATCGAACCTCCTCGACCCGAGCGACATCACCCAGATCCGCGACGAGCTCGCCGACAACCCCGAGGTCTGGGCCGCCATCGACCAGCTGTGGCCGCGGCTCACCCCGCAGCGCCTGGTCGCCGACTTCCTCGCCGACCCCGTGGGGTACCTCTCCGACGACGACGCGGCCGCCATCCGCCGCCCGGTGACCCGGGCCTGGACCGTGGCGGACGTACCGCTGCTCGACGAGGCGGCCGAACTGCTCGGCGAGGACGACCGGGTGGCACGGGCCCGCGCGGAGCGCGAACGGGAGACCCAGGTCGCCTACGCACAGGGCGTCCTGGACGTCTCGTACGCCTCCCGCACCTACGAGTTCGAGGACAAGCACGAGGAGGACTCCGAGGTCCTGTCCGCGCACGACATCATCGACGCCGAACGCTTCGCCGAACGCCACGAGGAGGACGACCACCGCAGCGCCGCCGAACGCGCGGCCGCCGACCGCACCTGGGCGTTCGGGCACATCATCGTCGACGAGGCGCAGGAGCTGTCGCCGATGGCGTGGCGGCTGCTGATGCGGCGCAGCCCGACCCGCTCGATGACCCTGGTCGGCGACCCGGCGCAGACCGCGGAGGCGGCGGGCGTCGGCTCCTGGGACAGGATCCTCCAGCCGTACGTCGAGAACCGCTGGGAGCACACCCGCCTCGGCGTCAACTACCGCACCCCGGCCGAGATCATGGACGTGGCCGCGGCGGTGGTCCGCGCGGAGCATCCCGGCTTCGAGCCGCCGAGTTCGGTGCGGTCGACCGGCGTACGCCCGTGGGCGCGCGCCGCCGACGACCTCCCCGGCGCGGTCGCCGAGGCCGTCGGCGAGCTGACCCCCGCAGAGGGCCGTCTCGCCGTCATCGCCCCGCGCGACCTGCACCGGAAGCTGGCGGCCCGGCTCGACGGGGTGACGGCGGACGCCGAGCCGGACCTCACCCGGAGCGTCGTACTGCTCGACCCGCGCCAGTCCAAGGGCCTGGAGTTCGACTCCGTGCTGGTGGTGGAGCCGGCCCGGTACGGAACGAGCGACCTGTACGTGGCGCTGACCCGGGCGACCCAGCGGCTGGGGGTGCTGCACAGCAGGCCGCTGCCGAAGGCGCTGGCCGCGGCCTTCGAAGGGGCCCCGGCACCACACCGGATCGCCGACGCGTGACGGGCCGTGCCGCGATCACCGCGGGCGCACGGCCGGTGCGGTGAGCGTGCGCGGCAGGGAAGCCGTCCCGCACGCCATCGCACCGGCCGACGGCCTCGCCCCGGGAACCGGGGCGAGGCTCAGGCGGGCCGCAGCCACACCGTCGACAGCGGGGGCAGCGTCAGCCGGACGCTCGCCGGCCTGCCGTGCAGGCCCTGCGGCTCCGGCTTGACCGGGTCGGGATGGGCGACGCCGCTGCCGCCGTACGCGGCCGCGTCGGTGTTGAGGACCTCGTGCCAGGCCGGGACGTCGTCGGGTATGCCGAGACCGTAGTCGTGGCGGACGACGGGGGAGAGGTTGGAGACGGACAGCAGCGGGGAGCCCCCGGCGTCGTAGCGCAGGAAGGCGAAGACGTTGTCCTCGGCCGCGTCCCCGACCACCCACTGGAAACCGGCGGGGTCGGTGTCCTGCTGCCAGAGGGCCGGCGCCGCCCGGTAGACGGTGTTGAGGTCGCGGACCAGGTCCCTGACACCCCGGTGGTCGGCCTCGGCGCCGTACGCCGGATCCAGCAGCCACCAGTCGGGACCGTGCGCCTCGGACCACTCCGCGCCCTGGGCGAACTCCTGGCCCATGAAGAGGAGCTGCTTGCCCGGGTGGGCCCACATGTACGCCAGGTACGCCCGCAGACCGGCGCGCTGCTGCCACCAGTCGCCGGGCATCTTCGACACCAGCGAGCGCTTCCCGTGGACCACCTCGTCGTGCGAGATGGGCAGCACGTAGTTCTCGCTGTAGGCGTACACCATCGAGAAGGTCATCTCGTGGTGGTGGAACCTGCGGTGCACCGGCTCGTGGCTCATGTACTCCAGCGAGTCGTGCATCCAGCCCATGTTCCACTTCAGCCCGAATCCGAGCCCGCCGAAGCCGCTCGGACCCGAGTGGTGCGTGGCCCGCGTGACCCCGTCCCAGGCCGTGGACTCCTCCGCGATCGTGACCACCCCGGGGCTGCGGCGGTAGACCGTCGCGTTCATCTCCTGGAGGAACGCCACCGCGTCCAGGTTCTCCCGGCCCCCGTGCTCGTTCGGGGTCCACTGGCCCGGCTCGCGCGAGTAGTCGAGGTAGAGCATCGAGGCGACGGCGTCCACCCGCAGGCCGTCGATGTGGAATTCCTCGCACCAGTAGGTGGCATTGGCCACCAGGAAGTTGCGCACCTCGCGCCGCCCGAAGTCGAACTCGAGCGTCCCCCAGTCGGGGTGCGCGGCCCGCAACGGGTCCTCGTGCTCGTACAGCGGACGGCCGTCGAATTCGGCGAGGGCCCACTCGTCGCGCGGGAAGTGCGCCGGCACCCAGTCCATCAGGACGCCGATGCCGGCCCGGTGCAGCGCGTCCACCAGGTACTTGAAGTCGTCGGGTGTGCCGAGCCGGGCCGTGGGCGCGTAGAACCCGGTGACCTGGTAACCCCACGAGCCGCCGAAGGGATGTTCGGCGACCGGCATCAGCTCGACGTGCGTGAAGCCCAGGTCCCCGACGTACGCGGGCAGCTGCTCGGCGAGCTGCCGGTAGGTGAGCCCCGGCCGCCAGGACGGCAGATGGAGCTCGTACACGGAGAACGGAGCCTCGTGGACGGGTATCTCGGCCCGCCGGGCCAGCCACTCCTCGTCGCCCCACTCGTAGTGCGAGGCGTGCACGATCGACGAGGTCGCCGGCGGGACCTCCGTACGCCTGGCCAGCGGGTCGGCGCGCAGGGTGTGCGAGCCGTCGGGGCGGGTGATGTCGAACTTGTACAGCTCGCCCTCGCCGACCCCGGGGACGAACAGCTCCCATATCCCGGAGGAGCCGAGCGACCGCATCGGGTACCCCGTGGCGTCCCAGAAGTTGAAGGTGCCGGCCAGCCGCACCCCGCGCGCGTTCGGCGCCCACACGGAGAAGGCGGTGCCGGGCACGCCCTGGTGGGTCCTCGGGTGCGCGCCCAGCACCGTCCACAACTGCTCGTGCCGGCCCTCGCCGATCAGGTGCAGGTCCAGGTCACCCAGCGTGGGCGGGAAACGGTAGGCGTCCTCGGTCTCCACGGTCGTGCTCTCGTAGGTCACGAGCAGCCGGTGGACCGGGACCTCCGTCAGGGGCAGCAGGGCGGAGAAGAAGCCGTCGCCGTCGTCGTGGAGCTCGGCGCGCAGGTCCCCCGCCAGTACCGTGACGGACCGCGCGTAGGGGCGCAGCGCCCGGAAGACGACTCCGCCGGGCACCGGATGCGCGCCGAGCACGGAGTGCGGGTCGTGATGGGTGCCGTTCAGCAGCCGTTC
Organism: Streptomyces sp. NPDC088157; assembly: GCF_044741545.1. Classification (NCBI taxonomy): domain Bacteria; kingdom Bacillati; phylum Actinomycetota; class Actinomycetes; order Kitasatosporales; family Streptomycetaceae; genus Streptomyces; species Streptomyces sp. NPDC088157. The sequence continues at coordinate 366,242 of NZ_JBIUSU010000002.1, read as the reverse complement.
CCGGTCGACGGGGTCGGGAGCGGGATCGACCGCCGCCCCGGGGGCGGTGCCGGCGGTGTCCACGGGGGGTTCCTCGGGCTTCTTCGCGGCGACCTCCTCGGCTGCCGCTGCCGCTGCCGCTGCCGCCGCCGCTGTCTCCTCGGCCATGACCTTCTTGCCCGCCGCCTTCGCCTTCTTGCCCATCGTTTTCCTGCTCGCCGCCTTCTGGGCCGCCGCCTTCTCGGTCACTGCTTTCTTCGCGGTGGCCTTCTTCTTCGGGGGAGTCACGTACGGAGCCTCCTCAAGGCAGGTCGGGTGCGGCGAGGCGGTGTATCGCGGACAGCGGTACGGGGAGCCAGTCGGGTCGGTGCCGGGCTTCGTAGACGACCTCGTAGACCGCCTTGTCCGTCTCGTGGGCCCGCAGCAGCACGGGGTCGGTGCGCGGGTCCACGCCGGCCACCTCGGCGTACCCGGAACAGTAGGCCGCCCGGCAGGCATGTGCCCAGAGCGGAGCCGACGGATCCGCGGAGTGGGCGGCGTAGTCGAAGGAACGCAGCATGCCCGCCACGTCCCGCACGGTCGGCTGGGGCATCCGCCGCTCGGCCAGCGGCCTGGCGGGCTCCCCCTCGAAGTCGATCAGCGCCCACTCCCCGGAGGACGAGCGCAGGCACTGCCCCAGGTGCAGATCACCATGGACGCGCTGGGCGGTCCAGGTGTGGCCCTCGGCCGCCAGGTCGGCCAGCGCGGTGAAGGCCGTGCGCAGCGCCGGCGCGTAGGGGCGCAGGGCGGGCACCGCCTGCGCGGCCGCGTCGAGCCGCTCGGTCATGCCGGCCGCCATCGGCCGTATCTGTGCCTGGCCCAGCGTCGCCGTGGGCAGCGCCCGGGCCAGCGCCCCGTGCACCTCGGCGGTGGCCCGCCCCAGCGCGCGCGCCTCGGCGACGAAGTCCTCGCCCTTGGCCAGCTCCCGCAGCGCCAGCTCCCAGCCGTCCGCCGCGCCCTGCACATACGGCTGGAGCACGGCCAGGACGTACGGCTCGCTCTCGCCCTCACCCGGGTCCCCGTATATCCACGCGGTCGGCGCGGGCACCCGGGGGCAGCCCTCGCGGGCCAGCGCCAGCGGCAGCTCCAGATCGGGGTTGACGCCCGGCACGACCCGGCGCAACAGCTTCAGAATGAACGTATCTCCATAGACGACGGACGAGTTCGACTGCTCGCCCGTCAGCCGGCGCGGGACCAGCCCCGACCGGATCTCCTGCTCCGGGTCCCGTTCGCAGCGCAGCCCGCCGATCCGGGCCCCGGTGCGCAGGGCCTCCAGCAGCACCTCGGCGGGCCGGGTGTCGTACAGGGCGTCGAAGACGGTCCGCCCGGTCAGCGGCCCCTGCGTCACGTGTCCGATCAGCGCGGGCGCCAGCCGGGGCGGGAGGGCCTCACGGACGCCGATCAGCAGCTGGTAGCAGTCACCGGGCGCCGCCGACTGATGGGTGCGCACCAGCAGGTGGTACAGCCCCAGCCGGGTGCCGACCGGCAGCAGCTCGGTGGCCGAGACCAGGGAGAAGCCGGTGATCGGACGTCCCTTGCCCGCGAACCAGCGCTGCCGTGGCAGCCACTCCCGCAGCAGGGGGTCCAGCGATGCGAGAAGGCCGGGGTCCGTCCGGCCGGAAACTGTGACAGTCGCCGCCATAAGTGTCACATTCCTTTCCCCGGGGGGTCGGGGTCGGGGCGTTACTGATGCGTGCCCCGGGCGGCGCGGAGGAAACCGCCCCGCCCGGGGTTCGAGGGCTCGTCCGACGGATCGCCGGACGAGCCCTAGGCCGCGTCCTTGCGCAGTCTGAACCAGTAGAAACCGTGACCCGCCATGGTCAGCAGGTACGGCAGGTCACCGACCGCCGGGAAGCGCACCCCGCCGAACAGCTCCACCGGATACCGCCCCTTGAACTGGCTGAGGTCGAGTTCGGTGGGCTGCGCGAACCGCGAGAAGTTGTGCACGCACAGCACCAGGTCGTCCCCTCCGTCGGCCGTGAGGGGGGCTTCGCGCAGGAAGGCGAGGACGGCCGGGTTGGAGGACTGGAGCTCGGTGTAGGTGCCGAGGCCGAAGGCGGGGTTCTGCTTGCGGATCTCGATCATCCGGCGGGTCCAGTGCAGCAGCGACGAGGGCGACGACATCGACGCCTCGACGTTGGTGACCTGGTACCCGTAGACGGGGTCCATGATGGTCGGAAGGACCAGCCGCCCGGGGTCACAGGAAGAAAATCCTGCGTTGCGATCGGGTGTCCACTGCATGGGGGTGCGGACGGCGTCGCGGTCGCCGAGCCAGATGTTGTCGCCCATGCCGATCTCGTCGCCGTAGTAGAGGATCGGCGAGCCGGGGAGGGAGAGCAGCAGGGCGGTGAAGAGTTCGATCTGGTTGCGGTCGTTGTCCAGGAGGGGTGCGAGGCGGCGGCGGATGCCGATGTTGGCGCGCATACGCGGGTCTTTCGCGTATTCCGCGTACATGTAGTCGCGTTCCTCGTCGGTGACCATTTCGAGGGTGAGCTCGTCGTGGTTGCGCAGGAAGATTCCCCATTGGCAGCGGGAGGGGATCGCGGGGGTCTTGGCGAGGATCTCGGAGACGGGATAGCGGGATTCCCGGCGGACGGCCATGAAGATGCGGGGCATGACGGGGAAGTGGAATGCCATGTGGCATTCGTCGCCGCCGGAGGCGTAGTCGCCGAAGTAGTCGACGACGTCCTCGGGCCACTGGTTGGCCTCGGCCAGGATCACCGTGTCCGGATATTGCGCGTCGATCTCCTTGCGCACCCGTTTGAGGAATTCATGGGTGGCGGGGAGGTTCTCGCAGTTCGTGCCCTCCTCGGCGTACAGGTAGGGCACGGCGTCGAGGCGGAAGCCGTCGATGCCCAGGTCCAACCAGAACCGCAGCGCGGAGATCATCTCCTCCTGCACGGCCGGGTTCTCGTAGTTGAGGTCCGGCTGGTGGGAGAAGAAGCGGTGGAAGAAGTACTGCTTGCGGACGGGGTCGAAGGTCCAGTTGGAGACTTCGCTGTCGACGAAGATGATACGGGCGTCGGCGTACTGTTTGTCGTCGTCCGCCCACATGTAGTAGTCGCCGTAGGGTCCGTCGGGGTCTTTTCTCGATTCCTGGAACCACGGGTGCTGGTCGCTGGTGTGGTTCATCACGAAGTCGATGATGACGCGCATGCCGCGTTGGTGGGCGGCGTCGACGAATTCCACGAAGTCGGCGAGGTCGCCGAATTCCGGGAGGACGGCGGTGTAGTCGGACACGTCGTATCCGCCGTCGCGCAGGGGTGATTTGAAGAAGGGCGGCAGCCAGAGGCAGTCGACTCCGAGCCATTGCAGGTAGTCGAGTTTGGCGGTGATGCCCTTGAGGTCGCCGACGCCGTCGCCGTTGCTGTCCTGGAAGGAGCGGACGAGGACCTCGTAGAACACGGCGCGTTTGAACCACTCGGGGTCGCGGTCCTTGGCGGGAGTGTCCTCGAAGGTGTCCGGAACGGGCTCGTTGACGATCATGTTGTGGGTGACCCTCCGATCTGCGGGTAGGACGGTCGCAGGACGGTGAGTACGTGCGCGGGCCGGGTGCCCGGTTCGAGGCGCACGTAATTGGCCCTGCCCCAGTGGTAGGTCTCGCCGGTGAGCTCGTCGCGCACCGGCACCGACTCGTGCCAGTCCAGGCCGAGTTGCGGCATGTCCAACGACACCGTCGCCTCCTGGGTGTGGTGGGGGTCGAGGTTGACGACCACCAGAACCGTGTTCGAACCGCTCTTCTCCGCGCTCCTCTTCGAGTAGGCGATCACCGCTTCCTTGTCGGTGGGATGGAAGTGCAGATCGCGCAGTTGGCGCAGGGCCGGGTTCGCCCGCCGGATCTCGTTCAGCTTGGTGAGGAGGGGGGCGAGGCTGCGCCCCTCCCGTTCGGCGGCCTCCCAGTCACGGGGCCTGAGCTGGTACTTCTCCGAGTCGAGGTACTCCTCGCCGCCCTCCTTGAGCGCCACGTTCTCGCAGAGTTCGTAGCCGCTGTAGACGCCCCAGGTGGGGGAGAGGGTCGCGGCGAGGACGGCGCGGATCTCGAAGGCGGGGCGGCCGCCGTGCTGCAGGAAGCCGGGCAGGATGTCGGGGGTGTTGGCGAAGAAGTTGGGCCGCATGTAGGAGGCGGCGTCCCCCGAGAGTTCGGTGAGGTACTCCGTCAGTTCCTGCTTGGTGTCGCGCCAGGTGAAGTAGGTGTAGGACTGCTGGAAGCCGATCTGGCCGAGCGTGTGCATCATCGCGGGCCGGGTGAATGCCTCGGCGAGGAAGATCACGTCGGGGTCGGTGCGGTTGATCTCCGCGATGACCCGCTCCCAGAAGACGACCGGCTTGGTGTGCGGGTTGTCGACCCGGAAGATCCGCACCCCGTACGACATCCAGTGCCGCAGCACCCGCACCGTCTCCGCGACCAGACCGTCCAGGTCGGCGTCGAAGGCGATCGGATAGATGTCCTGGTACTTCTTCGGCGGGTTCTCGGCGTAGGCGATGGTGCCGTCGGGCCGGTGGTGGAACCACTCGGGGTGTTTCTGCACCCAGGGGTGGTCGGGGGAGCACTGGAGGGCGAAGTCGAGGGCGATCTCCAGGCCGAGTTCACCGGCGCGCTGCACGAACCGGGCGAAGTCCTCGATGGTCCCCAGGTCGGGGTGGACGGCGTCGTGGCCGCCTTCCGGCGAGCCGATCGCCCAGGGCACGCCGACGTCGTCGGGGCCGGGGTCGAGGGTGTTGTTGCGGCCCTTGCGGAAGGTCGTGCCGATGGGGTGGATCGGCGGGAGGTAGACGACGTCGAAGCCCATCCGGGCGATGGCGGGGAGTCTGCGCGCGGCGGTGCGGAACGTGCCGTGCGGGCGTTCGGCGGTGCCCTCGGAGCGGGGGAAGAACTCGTACCAGGCGCCGTACAGGGCACGTTCGCGCTCGACGAGCAGCGGCAGCGGTTCGGAGGCGGTGACCAGGTCCCGCAGCGGATACCGGCCGAGGACGGCGTCGACCTCCGGGGTCAGGGCCGCCGCCAGCCGGGAGACGGCCGGGCGGGTCTCGTCGCGCAGCGCACCGGCCGCCGTCAGCACCACGGTGCGATCCGGTTCCGCCGGCACTCCGGCGGCCGCCCGTTCGTACAGACGTGCGCCCTCTTCGAGGACCAGCTCCGTGTCCATCCCCGCGGGGATCTTGATGCGGGCGTGGTGCCGCCAGGTGGCGACCGGGTCGCTCCAGGCCTCCACGGTGTAGGTCCAGCGGCCCGTCGCGTCCGGCGTGACGTCCGCGCCCCAGCGGTCGGTGCCGGGGGCGAGTTCACGCATCGGCGTCCACGGTCCGGGCCTGCCCTCCGGATCCCGCAGGACCACGTTGGCGGCCACGGCGTCGTGCCCTTCCCGGAACACGGTCGCCGAGACCTCGAACGTCTCACCGGTGACCGCCTTCGCCGGCCGGCGGCCCTGCTGGACGAGCGGGCGGACGTCGAGGACGGGTATGCGCCCCACGGCGGTGGCGTCGCCGCCCCGGGAGGATCGCTCCGGGGCAGGCGGCTCGGAGGCGGGCGCGAGCACCGGTACGGGCGTGGTCTTCTCGGAGTCGCGGACGCTCCCGGAGCTTTCGGTGCTCTCCGGACTCTCGCGTGTTTCCGGGCCCTGGGTCTTCTCGGCGCTCTTGCCGCCCTTGCCGCTCTTGCTGTTCTTGCTGCGAGGCGTCGGGGGTGATGACGGGTGGTGCCTTGCTGGCATGACCGCTCCTGTCCGCATCAACGGGGGGTAGGCGGATGGATGTGGTGGGGAGGGGGTCCTGCGGGGGAGTACCGGAGGAGCCTTCCACCCTATTCGGGTGAGCAATCCGGCGCTTTGTTAACTACTCGCTCCAAAATCTGCGCACCAGACCGGCCCCGTTCGAGGGGAACGGAGCCGGCCGCGGAGTTCCGTTACCTGAACGGGGGGACCTGGAGGAGTTTGTTCGGCGAGCCGGGCCCCCGGCCGGAGACCTTGCCGTTCGCCGCCCCCGCGACCAGCGCCCGCGCGACCTGCGCGGGCGTCGCCCTCGGGTGGTCGGCGAGGTGGAGCGCGGCCGCGCCCGCCGCGTGCGGCGCCGCCATCGACGTACCGGAGTAGGTCGCCCGGCCGGTGTCGCTCCGGTACGAGGCGGAGGTGATCGACACGCCCGGCGCGAACAGGTCGAGGGCCGAACCGTGGTTGGAGAAGCCCGCCCTGGCGTCCCCCCGGTCGGTGGCGCCGACCGTGACGGCCTCCCGCACGTCGGCGGGTGAGTGCAGAGCGGCCGGCTGTCCCACGTTGCCCGCGGCGACGGTGTAGGTGACGCCGGATTCGATGGAGGTGCGGACGGCCGCGTCCAGCGCCGGGTTGTAGCCGCCGCCCAGGCTGAGATTGGCGACCGCGGGCCTGTGCGCGTGCCGGGTGACCCACTCGATGCCCGCGATGGCCTGCGCGGTGGTGCCCGCACCGGCATTGTCGAGCACCCGTACCGCCACCACCCTCGCCTTCCCGGCGACGCCGAGAGTGGTGCCCGCGACGGTGCCCGCGACGTGCGTGCCGTGGCCGTTTCCGTCGGCGGCGACGCGGTCACCGCCCACGAAGTCCCACCCGTAGGACGCCCGGCCGCCGAAGTCGGCGTGCGTGATCCGGATGCCGGTGTCGATCACGTACACCGTGACCCCGGCACCCGCCGACTTCGGCCAGTGGTAGCGGTGGTCCAGCGGGCGGCCCGGCTGGTCGACGCGGTCCAGCCCCCAGGACGGCGGATTCCTCGCGCCACCCGCCGCGTCCAGCGTCACCCGGGTGTCCTGGACGACCGAGACCACGCGCGGGTCGGCCGCGAGCCGCCGGGCCCGTCTCTCGTCGGCCTCGACGGCGTACCCGTTGAGGACCGTGCCATAGGTCCGGACGATGGTCGCCCCATAGGAACCGACGAGGCCGCGCCCGGCCTCCGACGACGCCTGGACGCCCCCCTTCAGCGTCACGAGGTAACTTCCGCCGACGGAACCGGGCTGACCGGCGCCGAGTATCTTCCCCTCCGGTGCGGCGTGCGCGGGCAGGGTGACGGCCGCAAGGACCGCGGTCGTGACGACCGCGGTCAGACCCCCCACCCGACGCAGACGCCGTGTGCGCGTCCGTGCCATGGTTCGAGTTCCCCTCCCTCGACTCGGCGCATGACGGCTTCACCGGCTTCCGCGACTTTCTCCGGCCCCGCCGAGTACGCCACTGGGCAGCCTCTCGTGCGGGCCGAACGGCCACAAGGTGGCCTACGGGGCGAATCAGGGTTTCGGCCCGTTGTCGCGGATCCGTCCGAAAAGCGTGGGTCCGGGGGCGGCCAGCCCTCAGCGGGCCCCGCGCCGACGCCGGTACCTTCGTAGACGACGTGGACGCACACCGCCGTGCGTCTCTTCCTCACGCACGCCGAGGTGGAATGTGAAGGCGATCCGTCGATTCACCGTCCGGCCCCTCCTCCCCGAACCCCTCCGGCCACTCAGCGACCTGGCGCGCAACCTGCGCTGGTCCTGGCACGCGGAGACCCGCGACCTCTTCCAGTCCGTCGACCCCGAGCGCTGGGCCCTCTCGGACGGCGACCCGGTGAGACTTCTCGGCGGCCTGCGCGCGACGCGCCTCGCCGAGCTCGCCGAGGACCGGCGTTTCCTGCGCAGGCTGAGTGCCGCCGCCGACGACCTGCACGACTACGTGACCGGCGACCGCTGGTACCAGGCGCAGCCCCGCTCCGCGGGACTGCCCGCCGCCGTCGCCTACTTCTCACCCGAGTTCGGCGTCACGGCCGCGCTGCCCCAGTACTCCGGCGGCCTCGGCATCCTCGCCGGAGACCACCTGAAGGCGGCCAGTGACCTGGGCGTTCCGCTGATCGGCGTGGGACTGCTCTACCGGCACGGCTACTTCCGCCAGTCGCTCTCCCGGGACGGCTGGCAGCAGGAGCACTACCCCGTCCTCGACCCCCACGAGCTGCCGGTGACCCTCCTGAGGGAGGACGACGGCACCCCCGCGCAGATCTCCCTCGCCCTCCCCGCCGGCAAACAGCTGCACGCCCGGGTCTGGCTGGCCCAGGTCGGCCGGGTCCCGCTCCTCATGCTGGACTCGGACGTCGAGGAGAACGATTTCGGCGAACGCGGGGTGACCGACCGGCTCTACGGCGGCGGCAGCGAGCACCGGCTGCTCCAGGAAATGCTGCTGGGCATAGGAGGTGTCCGCGCGGTACGCACCTACTGCCGTCTGACCGGCCACGCCCCGCCCGAGGTCTTCCACACCAACGAGGGGCACGCCGGCTTCCTCGGCCTGGAGCGGATCGCCGAACTCGCCGACGCGGGGCTGGACTTCGACTCCGCGCTCGAAGCCGTCCGGGCCGGCACGGTGTTCACCACCCACACCCCCGTCCCGGCCGGCATCGACCGCTTCGACCGAGAGCTGGTCGCCCGCCACTTCGGGCCCCAGGCCGAGCTCCCGCGCATGGACGTCGACCGCATCCTGCGGCTGGGCATGGAGACGTACCCGGGCGGCGAGCCGAACCTCTTCAACATGGCCGTGATGGGCCTGCGGCTGGCGCAGCGCGCGAACGGCGTGTCGCTGCTGCACGGCCAGGTGAGCAGGGGGATGTTCTCCGGCCTGTGGCCCGGCTTCGACCCGGACGAGGTGCCGATCACCTCCGTCACCAACGGTGTGCACGCCCCCACCTGGGTGGCCCCGGAGGTCCTGCGCCTGGGCGCCCGCCAGATCGGCACCGAGCGCACCGAGGACGCCCTGAGCGTCGGCGGCTCCGACCGCTGGGACGCCGTCGCCGACATCCCCGACCAGGACATCTGGGAGCTGCGCCGCGATCTGCGCGAGCAACTGGTGGTGGAGGTGCGCAAGCGGCTGCGGGCGTCCTGGCGCCAACGCGGCGCGGGGACGGCGGAGCTGGGCTGGATCGACGGCGTCCTGGACCCTGACGTCCTCACCATCGGCTTCGCGCGCCGGGTCCCCTCGTACAAACGCCTGACGCTGATGCTGAGGGACCGGGACCGGCTGATGGACCTGCTGCTGCACGCGGAGCGGCCGATCCAGATCGTCGTCGCGGGCAAGGCGCACCCGGCGGACGACGGCGGGAAGCGGCTGGTCCAGGAACTGGTCCGGTTCACCGACGACCCGCGCGTCCGGCACCGGATCGTCTTCCTGCCCGACTACGGCATGGCCATGGCGCAGAAGCTGTACCCGGGATGCGACATCTGGCTCAACAACCCGCTGCGGCCCCTGGAGGCCTGCGGCACGTCCGGCATGAAGGCGGCGCTCAACGGCTGCCTCAACCTCTCCGTCCTGGACGGCTGGTGGGACGAGTGGTTCCAGCCCGACTTCGGCTGGGCGATCCCCACCGCCGACGGCGCCGGCACCGACCCGGACCACCGCGACGACATCGAGGCGGCCGCCCTCTACGACCTCCTCGAACAGCGCATCACCCCACGCTTCTACGAGCGCGGCCAGACGGGCCTGCCCGACCGCTGGATCGAGATGGTCCGTCAGACCCTCACCCTGCTCGGACCGAAGGTGCTGGCGGGCCGCATGGTCCGCGAATACGTCGAACGGCTCTACACACCGGCCGCCCACGCGCACCGGACGATGAGCACCGACACCGCGCGCGAACTCGCCCTCTGGAAGCAGCGGGTGAGCTCGGCCTGGCACGCGGTGCGGGTCGACCACGTCGAGACGGCGGTGGCCACGACCACCGCCGAACTCGGCACGACCCTCGCGCTGCGGGTCCGCGTCGGCCTCGGCGACCTCACCCCCGACGACGTAGAGGTACAGGCCGTCTCGGGCCGGGTCGACGAGGAGGACCGCATCACGGACGCGACGAAGGTCCCGCTGAAACCGGCCGGCGGCCCGGACCTGGAGGGCCGCTGGCTCTACGAGGGCCCCCTGTCCCTGGACCGCACCGGCCCCTACGGCTACACGGTCCGCATCCTCCCGGCCCACCGACTGCTCGCCTCCGGCGCGGAGTTGGGCCTGGTGGAGGTGCCGTCCGAGGAGGCGGTCGAAGGGGCGGGGGTTCTGCTCCGCTAGCGGGTCCGCCCGGGCGCCGGCGTGGTCACGCCGGCGCCCGAGTGCTGTCACCGTGCCCGAGGAGGGCGGCATAGGGTTGCGGCGTGGTGTCCCGCACCTGGGGGACGACCGGAAACACCTGGCAGATCCGAATGCGGGACGTTACGCTTCCCCGCGATGACTACTCCTTCTGTTGACAGATCGGGGGACCCGTCCGCGCAAGGTGAGTGCTGATGCTCACTCGGATCGCGAACGAGGATTCCCGGCTTTCCCTCTGGCTGCGCGTGCGCGAGTTCGCCGTGCCGCCCTCCATGATCGAGACCGCGACCGCCCGCCGCCGTGCCGGCGACTGGGCGGGTGCGTGTGCCGCCGCGGGCATCGACGTCGATCTCGACCTGCGTGCCGTGGCGCGTGCGTACGGTCGTGAGTTCACTTCCCGACTCAGGGCCGACCTGCGTCACCTGGCGCCCGATCTGCTGCGCTGGCACCTGCCGCGGGTCGCTCCCGACGGGCTGCTGCGGGCAGGTCTGACCATCGCCCTGGCCCGGTACGAAGCCGGTGTCGCGGGGCGGGACGACACCCGCTGGCCGGTGCATCTGGTGGTGCGCACCCCGCCCGCCTGGGCGGACGCGGGCCAGCGGTTCAGCCTCACGCTGTGGGACGGCTCCCACGGTTCCCACGGCGGTCATCCGCATCCCCGTCCCAGCCGGCGTTTCCGGTTCGACCTGCACCGTCACCTGTGGGACGCGCGCAGGGCGGACGAGTTGCGGATCCGGGCCGGGGCGGCGCCGGGGGCCGGGAGCCTGCCGCGCGTCGACGGCTCTCCCCTGCCCGACGGACACGGCTGTGCCGTCGGCCGGTGGGCGGACGAGGCGGAGATCCTGCTCCGCGCGGAAGGGCGGACCGGGGGCACCGGCGCCGTACTGGTGCGGCTCGGGAGACGGCATCGGCTGCTCCTGGAGCTGACCGAGGCGGCGGCCGAGGCGGTGGCCGGCCCCGAGCCGCCCACCCGGGGGCCGGCCGTCAGGGCCGCGTACGCCGACGGTGGTTCGGGTCTTCCGGCGGCCGCCGACGCGGCGATCCGGGTGCCGCGCGAGCGGTCCGTACCGTGCGTACCATGCGTGCCGCGGATGGTGGTCAAGACCGCGTACGCCGACGGCGGTTCGGGCCTTCCGGTGTTGCCCGACGCGGCGACCTGGGTGCCGCCGGACCTGGAGTTGCTTCGCGCGGGCGCGATCGAGGCCGACCGGCTGCATCCGCTCGTCGCCTCGGCACTGGTGCCGGACCACTCGCCGTCGCCGTCGATCGGTGCGGACCGGTCCCCTTCGCCGGTCCCGTCAGCGGCACCGGTCCGGGCCGGACAGCCGCATCTGGTGGAGTGCCGGGGGGAGCCGCACCGAATCGGGCTGGTCGACGGGGTGCTGGCCGCGCTCGATCACGGCCCGGACGAGATCCGGCGCGAGGAACTGCTGGTCGCGCTGACCGGCACTCCGTTGCCCTGTCTGCAAGCCATCGACGACGCCCATCGGCGTCCCGACTGTCTCACCGGGGTGCGGGAGCGCCTGGTCCACGGGGACATCGACGGCGCGCTGGCCGTCGTCGAGGGGCTCCTCGGCCCCGCCGCGATCCTGCGCGACGGCGCGCTGCGGGACGAACTCGAGGCGGCCGCACGGCGGCGGATCACCTACGGGTTGTTCCGCGCCGGCCTGGCCGGCCCCGGCCCCGGTCGCGTCCGCCCGGGGCCCAGCCGTCCCACGAACCACCGCTCGCACCCACGCCACACGACCGTTCGCTGACCCGGGAAGCCGCCACCTCTCCTTCTCCTCTCGATCTTCTCCGCCGTTTCCGGGGCCACGTCCCGCGCCCACTCGTCTCTCCGCACACCCGAAGGTGATCCCATATGCCCACTTGCACCCCGTTGGTCCCCATCGACGCCACCCCCTTCTCTCCCGCCTCCCCGATCTCCACGGTCGCCGTGCCCGCCACACCCACCGCGCCGCCCGAACCTCTCTCCCGACTCGACGTGGCCGCGTCGCTGTTGACCCTGCTTCGCGATTCCACCACCGAACCCCGTCCGGACAGCCAGCTCGAGGCCCTGACCCTGGCCGTGGCCGCCGACCTGCCCGTGCTGCTCTGGGGCGAGCCCGGCATCGGCAAGACCGCGGCCCTGACCCAGCTCGCCGCCTCCCTCGACCTGCCGCTGACCACCGTCATCGCGAGCGTCCATGAGCCGTCCGACTTCTCGGGGCTGCCCGTCGTCGGTGACGATCCCGCGGAACAGGGCGTACCGATGGCCCCGCCGGACTGGGCGGTACGGCTGGTGCGGGCCGGGAAGGGGCTGCTGTTCCTCGACGAGCTGTCCACCGCGCCGCCGGCCGTGCAGGCCGCCCTGCTTCGCCTGGTGCTCGAGCGCAGGATCGGTTCGCTGCAACTGCCGCCCGGCGTCCGGATCGTGGCCGCCGCCAACCCGCGGTCCTCGGCGGCCGACGGCTGGGAGCTGAGCCCGCCGCTGGCCAACCGGTTCGTGCATCTCCAGTGGACCCACGACCACGAGGTCGTCGTACGCGGCCTCGGCGGAACCTGGCCCCGAGCCACCCTGCCCCGGCTGGACCCGGAGCGGCTGCCGGAGGCCGTGGACTTCGCCCGCCGCGCGGTGTGCGGGCTGCTCGCCGTCCGGCCCACGCTCGTGCACCGGCTGCCGAGCGGGGAGACCCGTCGGGGCGGGCCCTGGCCGTCGCCCCGGAGCTGGGAGATGACCCTGAGTCTGATCGCCTTCGCCACCGCGGCCGGTTCCTCCCGGGACGTGCTGTCCCAGCTGGTCAGGGGCACGGTCGGAGACGGGCCGGGACTGGAACTGCTGGCGAGCCTGGACCGGCTGGATCTCCCCGACCCCGAGACGCTGCTCGCCGACCCGGCGAGCGCCGAACTGCCCGAGCGGGGTGACCTGCGGCAGGCCGTGCTCGACGGTGTGGTGGCGGCGGTCCGTGCCCGGCCGGACCGGTCCCGCTGGGACGCGGCGTGGGCGCTGCTGGTCAAGGCGCTGGAGACCGGGGCCCCGGACCTCGTGGTGGTCCCCGCGACCACCCTCGCCACCCTGCGCCGGGAGGACTGGGACGTCCCCGCCTCCATCGAGAGCCTCGCCGGCGCGGTGACCCTGTCCCGGCGGGCGGACCGGGCGGCGGGCCGGGCGGCGGCACGTATCGCCGAAACCGCGAAGGCCGGCCGGTGACGGCGCCCTCGACGACCGGGACGTCGAACCCGAGCCCGAGCCCGAGCCCGGGTTCGGGTCCGAGCCCGAGCCCGGGTTCGGGCCCGAGGCCGGGTCCGAGCCCGAGCCCGAGCCCGAACCGGAGGCCGAGCCCGGGTCCGGGCCTGAACCTCGGTCCGAACCGGAGGCCGAGCCCGGGTCCGGGCCTGAACCTCGGTCCGAACCGGAGCCCGAGCCCGGGTCCGGGCCTGAGTCCCGGTCCGAACCGGAGTCCGAATCCGGGTCCGGGCCTGAACCTCGGTCCGAACCGGAGGCCGAGCCCGGGTTCGGGCCTGAGTCCCGGTCCGAACCGGAACCCGAACCCGAAACCGGGTGCGAACCCGGACCCGAACCCGGATCGGGGCGCCGATCCGGCCCTGGTCCTGGACCTCGACAAGCTCCTCGCCGCCCGGCTGCAAGCGGCCCGCGCCCGGCCCTATCTGGCGACGGCGCTGTTCGCCCTGCACATCGTGGCGTCGCGTCAGGTGCCGACGATGGGCGTCGACCGACACTGGCGCTGTTACGCCTCACCGGCGTTCGTGGACCGGATGCCGGTGGAGGAGCTGGCGTCGGTTTGGGTCCACGAGGTGTCCCACCTGCTGCGCGACCATCACGGGCGCAGTGACCGGTACGCCCGGGAGCGCGGTCTGACCGGGCCGGGGGAGCGGCTGCGGATGAACATCGCCGCCGACTGCGAGATCAACGACGACGCGTTCGGCGACGGGCTGGTGACTCCCGAAGGCGCCCTGCGCCCCGCGTCGTTGGGCTTGCCGGACGGCGAGCTGATGGAGGAGTACCTGACCCGGTTCCGGCTCGGGCCGCACACGGAGGGCCTCTCCTGGCTGGACTGCGGCAGTGGCGCCGACGGACTGGAGCGCGAGTGGGAGCTGGGTCCCGACGGTGCGCACGGGCTCAGCAAGGAGGAACGGGACGCGGTCCGGTTCCGGGTGGCGCAGGGCATCAACGGCAGGCCGGGCTCCGCCTCGAAGCAGTGGAAGCGGTGGGCGGACGAGGCGTTCCATCCGCCGCAGCCGTGGCGGGAGTTGCTGGGCGCGGCCGTCCGCTCGGCGGCCTCCGGGCCGGGCGCGGGCGAGGACTACACCTACGGTCGCCCGGCGCGCCGCTCGGCCGGTCTGCCCGGGGTCGTCCTGCCGAGCCTGCGCCGCAGACCGCCCCGGGTCTGCGTGGTCATCGACACGTCGGGGTCGGTCAGCGACGCCGAACTGGGCAGCGCACTCCTCGAGGTCGCCGCGATCGCCCGTGCGGTGGGCGGCCGTCGCGATCTGGTCACCGTGGTGCCGTGCGACGCCTCGGCCCAGGTCGCGCACCCGCTGTGCCGCGCCGAGGGGATCCCGCTGCTGGGCGGCGGCGGTACGGACCTGCGCACCGGCTTCGCCAAGGCGCTCCGGACGACGCCCCGCCCCGACGCCGTCGTCATCCTCACCGACGGCCAGACCCCCTGGCCGGAAACCCGCCCGTCCTGCCGCACGGTGGTGGGCCTGTTCCCCCGGGGCCCGGACGCCTACGACGAGAACAACCCCGACTACGTGCCGGACGCCCCGCCCGCGTGGGCCCGGGTGGTGGAGATCGGGGTGGGATGACCGGGGGCGGGGGCGGGGGCGGGGGCGGGGATGGGGACGGCGAACAGTTCCCCGCGGAGGGCGGACTTCTCCACCCTCACGGGGACCATCAGCGATCCGGCCCTCGCCCGCCACCGAGCCACCCACGGCGTCAACGCCGCCAGCGGCCTTCTCGTCGCCTCCGGGCCTCCCGACATTGAGGTCAGACAGTCAAATGATCTGGACGGTCATGCCGGAGCGACGAAGGAGCGGGAAGCAAGTGAGCGAAGAGAGACCCGAGAGACGGGGGGTCCGCCGTCTCCGGTCGGTGGTGCCGTGGACTGCCGTGGCCCTGGCCGGTCTGGGCGTGGTGGGATGCTCGGCCGCCGGCGCCACCGGCACCGGTGACCCGGCGGAGGGGGAGAGCGCACCGGCGAGCTCCGTGTCCGCGTCGGTGGGTTCGTCGAGCGGCGCTGACTCACCGAGCCCCACTCCCCGATCGGTGGTCGTGTCCCCGACGCCCTCACCGTCGAAGACCTCGGCTCCAAGGAGGACGGTGGAAGCGAGTGGTGCCTCCGGCCGGGCGGACGGGTCCGGTACGACTGGCAGCGGGTCGGGCACGAAGGACTCCGTTGCGCAGAATCCCCACCGGGGATCGAATCCTCCGCCCGCGCCGGCCCGTCCGTCTCCGACGCCGGAATGGACTTCGGCGGAATGGAAGCCGGGGGATCCGGCCAAGACGGTGGCCCCGGCGCCCCGCTGAGGCTGACGCTCGGGAGCAGGCCTCGGCGATGGGCCCGACGACCGGTCCGGGAGCGTCGCGTGGTCCTTCGGGCGGCGTGTCTGTGCCGGCAGGCGGGCCGGGGCCGTGGGCAGGACGACGTCCGGCTCGTCGCTGCGCGGGGGTGGAGGGCGCCGGACGAGGGGCGGACCCGCCCGCCCCCCGGCCGCTACGACTCGTCGCCCCCGCTCAACCCCCGCAGCACCACCCCGCACCGCCGCGCGTACGCCTGCTGCAGGCCGCGGGTCGCCGGACCGCCGGCCTTCGCGTACCACTTCGCGCCCCGGCTGAAGGCGGAGACCGTCAGCCATACCGTGCCGTCTCCCGTGCGGTCGACGACGAAGGACTCCTCGCCGGATTCGGGGTGGCCGGGGAGGGTGCCGTAGGCCCAGCCGGCCCGCCGGTGTTCGTCCACCGTCCAGACCACGCGGCAGGGGGCCTTGATCAGGCCGGCCAGGGTGACCGTGACGTCGACGTCCGGGGCCGCCCGTTCCGCCGAGGCCTCGATGCCGACCCCCAGCGCGCGGTGCATCTCCCACGTCATGACCGCTTCGGCGGCGCGGCGGAAGACCTCGTGGCCCTCGCCGAGGCGGGTGCGGACGTGGAGCGGGCGGAAGCCCGGGGGACAGTGGCCGGGGAGGTCGCGGGTCGCGCCGACGTCGGTGTAGGTGAAGTCCTGCGGAGACATGGGGCCCAAGCGTAGGGCGGCACCCGGAGACGCCTTCGTCCCGGGTGCCGCCCGATGGCGATTACGCAGGTGTCAGCTGACGTTGACGGCCGTCCAGGCCGCCGCCACCGCCTTGTACTCGGTGCTGGTGGAGCCGTACAGCGCCGAGGCCGCGCTCAGCGTCCCCGTCCGCGCCGACTTGTAGTTCGTCGTCGACGTGAAGTACGTCGTCAGCGCCTTGTACCAGATCTGGAGCGCCTTGGCGCGGCCGATGCCGGTGACCGTGGAGCTGTTGTACGTCGGCGAGTTGTAGCTCACGCCGTTGATCGTCTTCGCGCCGCTGCCCTCCGAGAGGAGGTAGAAGAAGTGGTTCGCGACGCCGGACGAGTAGTGGACGTCCTTGTTGCCGACGGTGGAGGACCAGTAGTCCGACGAGCCGCCGTCCTTGCTGGGCTTGTCCATGTAGCGCAGCGGCGAGCCGTCGCCGTTGATGTCGATCTCCTCGCCGATGAGGTAGTCACCGACGTCGTTGGAGTTGGCCGCGTAGAACTCCACGCCCGTGCCGAAGATGTCCGAGGTGGCCTCGTTGAGGCCGCCGGACTCGCCGCTGTAGTTCAGGCCCGCCGTGTTCGAGGTGACGCCGTGGCTCATCTCGTGGCCGGCCACGTCCAGCGAGGTCAGCGGGTGGGTGTTGCCGTCGCCGTCGCCGTACGTCATGCAGAAGCAGCTGTCGTCCCAGAACGCGTTGACGTACGCGTTGCCGTAGTGGACGCGGGAGTAGGCGGCGACACCGTTGTTCTTGATGCCGCTGCGGCCGAACGTGGACTTGTAGAAGTCCCACGTGGTCTGCGCGCCGTAGGCGGCGTCGACGGCGGCGGTCTGGTCCGTGGTGGAGCTGGAGGCCGCGCCGGTGCCCCACGTGTCGTCCGCGTCGGTGAACAGGGTGCCCGCGGAGGAGGACGTCGTGTGCGACTTGTTGTACGTCTTGTGGCCGCCGCGCGTACCGTCGGTCAGGTTGTACGTCGTGCCCGACTTGGTCGTGCCCAGGGTGACCGTGCCCGAGTAGAGGCTCTTGCCGGTGCCGGTCTCGATGCCCTGGTACTCGTAGAGCTTCTTGCCGGTGGCCGCGTCGGTGATGACGTGCAGCTCGCTCGGGGTGCCGTCGTCCTGGAGGCCGCCGACGACCGTCTCGAAGGCGAGGACCGGGGTGCCGTTGGCGGCCCAGATCACCTTGCGGGGGGCCTGGTCCGCCGAGGTGGACTCGGAGCCCACGGCCTTGGCGGCGGTCAGCGCCTGCTTCTCGGCCTTGGCGACGGCGACCTTCGGGGTCAGCGTGGCCACCTTGATGGCCGCCGTGTTGGCCTTGGTGACGCCCTTGGCCGCACCGGTCGCCGACTCGTGGACGACGAGGTCGCCGCCGAGGACCGGCAGGCCCGCGTAGGTGCGCTCGTAGCGGGTGTGGACCGTGCCGTCGGCGTCCTTGACGACGTCCTTGACGACGAGCTTCTCCTTGGCGCCGAGGCCTATCGCCTGGGCGGTCTCGGGCGCGTCGGCCTGCTGCCGGCTGATCAGCGTCGTGCGGGCGGCGGCCGACAGCTGGACCGGTGCGGCAGACGGGACCGACTTGCCGGTGGACTCCACCGGGGTCTGGGCGGCGGCGGTCCCGGAGGTCAGTCCGGTGGTGACAAGGGCTCCGGCCGCGACGGCGGTGGCGATGGCCAGAGTGGTGCGCTTGTGACGCGCGTAGAGGGAGGTCACACAAGCTCCTTGGGTGTGGGGGTGCCCGGTCGGCGTGGGGCGGCCGACCGTGACGGTTGTGAAGTTGTGCGGCGGGTGACAGGAAGACTGGCATCAAGGCGCGTACATGTCAGGACCCCGAAGTGATGTTGGCTGAAAACCAACTCCCGGGTGAACATTGCCGGAATGTAAACGGACTTGACCTCGGCAAAAGACCAACAGGGCGTAAGTAAGGCACCGGCAAAAAGGGGACGCCGTCCCGGAGCGGTCGAACCTCCGGGACGGCGCCCTGTGCGGTGCCTTTCAGGCGCCTGTGCGCGGCCCTTTCGGGCGCGCGGCCTACGGGAAGGTCAGCTTGAAGTTGTTGATGTAGCCGGTGTCCTGGGCCGCGTTGTCCTGGACCCTCAACTGCCATACACCATTGGCGACTTCGGAGGAGGCGTTCACGGTGTAGGTGGTGCTGAGGTTGTCCGTGCTCCCACCGGTGCCGTAGGCCTTCAGCGTGTACGCCGTGCCGTCGGGGGCGACCAGCTGCACCTGTAGGTCACCGATGTAGGTGTGCACGATGTCGACCGCCACCGCGAGGTTCGAGGGCGCGTTGCCGGTCCGGCCGGAGACGGTGACCGAGGAGGTGACGGCCGCTCCGTTGTCCGGAATCGATACGTCGGCGGTGTTCTCGAAGGAGGTGCCGCCACCGCCGCCCCCGCCGGAGCGGGCGCCGACCGCGACGCCGGCCCACGCGTCCTGCACCGCCTTGTACTCGGTCGAGGTCGTGCCGTACAGCTCACCGGCCGCCGCCAGCGTGCCGGTGCGGGCCGCCGCGTAGTTGGTGGTCGTGGTGAACTTCGTGCTCAGCGCGCGGAACCAGATCTTCTCCGCCTTGTCACGGCCGATGCCGGTGACCGGAAGACCGTCCGAGGTGGCCGAGTTGTAGGTGACACCGTTGATGGTCTTGGTGCCGCTGCCCTCCGACAGGAGGTAGAAGAAGTGGTTCGCCGGGCCGGACGAGTAGTGGACGTCCACCGACCCGATCCCCGAGTACCAACTGTCCTTCGACGCGCCGTCCTTGCTCGGCTTGTCCATGTAGCGCAGCGGCGAGCCGTCGCCGTTGATGTCGATCTCCTCGCCGATGAGGTAGTCACCGACGTCGGAGGCGTTCTGCGCGTAGAACTCGACCGAGGTGCCGAAGATGTCCGAGGTCGCCTCGTTGAGGCCGCCGGACTCGCCGCTGTAGTTGAGGCCCGCGGTGTTGGCGGTGACGCCGTGCGTCATCTCGTGGCCGGCCACATCGATGGCGGTGAGCGGATGGGTGTTGCCCGAGCCGTCGCCGTACGTCATGCAGAAGCAGCTGTCCTGCCAGAAGGCGTTGACGTAGTTGTTGCCGTAGTGGACCCGGGAGTACGCGCCGACGCCGTCGCCCTTGATGCCCGAGCGGCCGTGCACGTTCTTGTAGTAGTCCCAGGTCAGGGCCGCGCCGTAGTGCGCGTCGGCGGCCGCGGTCTCCAGGTTCGACGCGGCGCCGGTGCCCCAGATGTCGTCCGCGCCCGAGAAGAGCGTGCCGGTGCCGGAGGTGCCGCGGTTGAGGTTGTACGTCTTGTGCCCGCCGCGCGCCCCGTCGGTCAGGTTGTACGTGGACCCCGACTGTGTGGTGCCCAGGGTGACCTGGCCGCTGTACATCGTGTTGCCGGTGCCGGTCTCGACGCCCTGGTACTCGTACAGCTTCTTGCCGGTGGCCGCGTCGGTGACGACGTGCAGCTCGTTCGGGGTGCCGTCCTCCTGGAGGCCCCCGACGACCGTCTCGTACGCCAGGACCGGTGTGCCGTTCGCCGCCCAGATGACCTTGCGCGGCGCCCGGTCGGTGTCCGCCTTCTCGGCGCCGGCGGCCGTCGCGAGGCTCAGCGCCTGCTTCTCCGCCTTGGCCGCACTGAAGGCCGGTGAGAGCGAGGCGACCTTGATGGCGGCGCGGGTCGCCTTGGTGACGCCCTCGGTGGCGCCGGACTTCGCGGTCTCGACGACCAGGTCGCCGCCGAGCACCGGCAGCCCGCCGTAGGTGCGCTCGTAGCGGGTGTGCAGGGTGCCGTCGGCGTCCTTGACGACGTCACGGACGACGAGCGCCTCCTTGGCGCCGAGGCCCAGCTCCTTGGCGGTCGCCGCCTTGTCGGCGTCCGCGTCGCGTATCAGCGCGGCCCGCTGGGCGGGGGTGAGCTGTACCGACTCGGCGCCCGGGTTCGCCTGGCCCGCCGCCTGCGGTGCCTTCTCCGGGGCGGCGACCGCGGCACCGGACTGCACGGCGGCGGCGATGAGCGCGGAGACGCCGACGAGGGCGACGGCCGCGGCACGGCGGGGGGTGGTGCGGGGGGTGCGTCTGCGAGAGAAACTGCTGCTCAACACTGACTCCTTCTGCGCGGCCGCGGGTCACGCGGCCAGGGGAGACCCGACGGCGGGTGAGCCGTGCGGGCACGACAAAGGCGGTACGCAGAACAAAGGCGGAACGTGGAGCGTGCGCATGGAACGGCTGTAGCTGTGGGGTTGCTGTGAACCAGCAGTGGGAAGAGTGGCAGTGGATTGCGCTGTCTGTCAGGAGCGCGTCAGGAAGTTGGCCGGAAAGTGTTCGTTGTCCGAGAGTTCATGTTCGATATCCGGACCGGTGGTTTTCAGGCGTGATTCCCTCAAAGCCCGTCCGGCACAACGGACTTGGGGAACCGGGGAGTGGGCGGCCGGTCGAGGACATGGGGGACGAGGGGGGCTTCGACGACGGCCCGGAACCCCGGCGCGTGACGGGCGTTGCGGGCGGAGGCTCGAGGCGTTAGGCGTACGAGGGGTAGGAGGCGTTCGACACGCTGGAGGCAGGGGAACCCCGGTCGCGGTGCGCGGGCGGTGACACGACGATCTGTGCGCGGTGACGGCGTGGCGGCGCCGACCGGTCCCGCCCGGGGCGGCCCTGGGACACGCTTCAGGGCAGGACCGGGGGCGGGTCCTGGCCGTCGGGGCTCTCCCCGTGCCAGGTCCGCCACAGCGCCGCGTACGCCCCGCCCTCCGTCACCAGCGCCTCGTGAGTGCCGAGTTCGGTGAGACGGCCGTCCTGCATCACGGCGACCCGGTCCGCGTCGTGCGCGGTGTGCAGGCGGTGGGCGATGGCGATGACCGTCCGGCCCTTGAGTACGGCGGCCAGGGCGCGTTCGGTGTGCCGGGCGGTCGTCGGATCCAGCAGAGCCGTCGCCTCGTCCAGGATCAGCGTGTGCGGGTCGGCCAGCACCACCCGGGCCAGGGCGAGCTGCTGGGCCTGCGAGCCGTCCGTACGGCGACCGCCCCCGCCGAGCTCGGCGTCGAGGCCGCCGGGCAGCTCACGGACCCAGTCGGCGGCGCCGACCGCGGCCAGCGCCGCCCACAACTGCACGTCGCTCGCGCCCGGTTCGGCGATCAGCAGGTTGTCGCGGACGGTACCGAGGAAGACATGGTGTTCCTGAGTGACGAGCACGACCTGTCGGCGCAGCGTCTCGGGCGCCAGGTCCGCGACCGGCACCCCGCCCACCGTCACCGTGCCCGCACTCGGCGCGTCCACGCCGGCGAGCAGCCTGCTCAGCGTGGTCTTGCCCGCACCGGACGGGCCGACGACCGCGAGCCGCTCCCCGGGCCGCACCGTCAGGTCGACCCCGCGCAGCACCTCGCCGCCGTGCTCGTAGGCGTACCGCACACCCCTCACGTCGATCCGGTCGTCCGCCGGGACGGGCGTCACGGCGTCCGGTTCGGCGCGCGGCGCCCGGGCCAGGCCCTCGACCCGGGCGAACGAGGCGCCGCTGCTCTGGAGTTGCTCGACGCGCAGCAGGATCTGGTCGAGCGGTTCGGTGAACTGCCGCAGATACAGCGCGGCCGCCACCACCGCGCCCAGGCTCATCGCACCCCGCGCGTGCAGCGCGCCGCCCAGCAGCAGCACGCCCGCCACCGGCAGCGAGTACGACACCTCGATCACCGGGAAGAACACCGTGCGCAGATACAGGGTCCGGAAGCGGGTCCGGCGAGAGATCTCCAGCGCGTCCCGGCTCGCCGCCGTCCGCCGTTCCTGGAGCCGGAACGCCTCGACCGTCCGCGCGCCGGACGCGGTGGCGGCGACGATCTCGGCGACCTCGGAGGTGGCCGCGCCCTCCGCGAGGTAGGCCGCGCGGGCCCGCCGCAGATACCAGCGCAGCGCGAACCAGATCGGGGTCAGGCCCAGCACTCCGATCGCCCCGAGCAGCGGGTCGATCACGAACACCGCGCCCAGCGTGAACACCGCCTGGACCGTGCAGACCAGCAGCTCCGGACCGGCATCCCGCAGGGTCGTGCCCACGGCCGCCACGTCGGCGGTGCCGCGCGTGGTCAGATCGCCGGTGCCGGCTCGTTCCACCACCGACGCGGGCAGCGCCAGCGCCCGTCCGACGAACTCCTCCCGCACCCGTGCCAGGATCCGCTCGCCGAAGCGGTGCCCGGCGTACCGGGCCCAGCGGGCGAGCAGCAACTGCGCCACCGCGCAGACCAGGATGACCGCCGCCAGCCGGTCCACGGCGCCGGTGCCGTGCCCGGCCCGCACCTCGTCGATGATCCGGCCCAGCAGCCACGGACCGGCCAGCCCGGCCCCGGCGGCGAGCACGTTCAGGGCGAGGGCACCGGTGAAGGCCCGCCGGTCGGCCCGCAGCAGCCGCACCGCCGCCCGGCGCACGTCGGCGGGCTCGGCGACCGGCAGCCGCCCCGAGGACCCGTCGGCCACCGTCATCGCACAGCCTCCTCGGCACCGGCACCGGCACCCTTGTCCGCGCCCACATCGCCACCCACAGCCGTGCCCGTGCCCACAGCCCTGCCCGTGCCTGTGCCCAGCTCCGTGTCCGTGTCCGTGTCCGTGCCCGTGCCCGTGTCCGCGTCGCTGTCCCCGTCCGGATCGGTGTCGTCGGTGTCCCGTGCCACCAGCGCCCGGTACCCCGGCTCCCGTTCCAGCAGGTCGCGATGGCGGCCGCTCGCCGCGACCTTCCCGTCGACCAGGTAGTGCACGGTCTCCGCCTGGTCGAGGAGCAGCGGGGAGGTGGTGGTCACGACCGTGGTCCGGCCGGCCCGTGCCGCGCGCAGCCGCCGGGCGACCTCCGCCTCCGTGTGCGCGTCGAGCGCCGAGGTCGGCTCGACGGCCAGCAGCACCTCGGGGTCGGCGAGCAGCGCCCGCACCAGCCGAACCCGCTGCCGCTGGCCCCCCGAGAGGCTCCGGCCCTGCGCGCTCACGGGTGACTCGAGGCCGGCCGGCAGGCCCTGCACGATGTCGTCGGCCGCCGCCGCCCGCACCGCCCGCGCGACCTCCGCCGGGAAGGGCTCGCGCCGTCCGCCCACCACCTCGCGCAGACTCCCGGCGAACAGGTCGGCCTCGTTGTCGGCGACCAGGATCCGGGCCCTGACCTGGGCCGGCGGGACGGCGTCCAGTCGTACCCCGCCCCAGGTGGCGGCCGAGGGGCCGTACCGGCCGAGCCGGTCCACGACGGCGGTCACCTCCGCGTGCCGTGCGCCGACCAGCGCGGTCAGCCGGCCCGGCGCCACCCGTACACCCGAGGCGGGATCATGCAGCACCGACTGCTCGGCGGGCGCGTCGGCGACCCGCACCCCTGCCCCCACTCCGACTCCGACTCCGGCTTCGGCGCAGGTGCCGGTACCGACGGCAGTTCTGGTGTCGGGGTCCGGCTCCAGCCGCAGCAGCGCTACGACGCGCCGGGCGGCCACCACGCCCCGGCTGAGCTGGTAACCCATGTCGACCAGGAACGCCACCGGGCCGATCAGCACCGCGACATAGCCGTACACCGACACCAACTCGCCGACGGTCAGGTCACCCTGGGCGGCGAGCCGGGCCGCCAGCCAGGTCACCACGGCGAGGAACAGCGTCGGCAGGCCCACCCCGAGCGCCTGCATCCAGCTGGTGACCGAGCCGACCCGGTAGCCCTGTGCCCGCAGCCGCTGCGAGTCGCGGCCGAAGGCGTCCGCGAACAGTTCCTTGCCACCGAGCCCGTTGAGCACCCGCAGCCCGCCCGCGAGATCGCCGATCCGCGCGGTGAGCACTCCCTGCCGCTCCCGGTACTCGGTCTCCGTGCCCTGCAACCGCGACATCAGCGGCCCGACCAGCACCGCGACCACCGGCATCCCCAGCAGCACGACCGCCGCCAGCAGCGGCGACACCGACAGCAGCAGCCCGGCGACGAAGACGTAGACGACGACCGAGCCGACGCCCGGCCCGACCACCGTCAGCGCGCCCGCGATCACGTGCACGTCGCTCACCCCGATGGTGACGACCTCCCCGGCGCCCATCTGGCGCGGCAGCGAGGCGCCGAGCCGCACCGTGTGGCCGACGACGACCTTGGTGGTGCGGATGTACGCGTCCATGCGCACCCGGGTCATCGTGCGGTGCCGCATGATGCTCACCCACGCGTTGAGCGCGCCCACGACGAACAGGGCCGTCGTCCAGCCCGCCAGCGCCGCCGTGTCACCGGGCTCGAGACCGTCGTCCACCGCCCTGGACAGCAGGTACGGCGCCACCGCGATCAACACCATCCAGACGCTGGCCAGCACCGCCCCGGCCAGCGCCCGCCACGGCTGGCAGCGCACCAGCCAGGCCAGGTACGCCCAGCCGCCGCGGCGGTCGGGCGTGCCGGGGTCCTCGTACGCGTCGATCATTTACTCGTCCTCTCGGCCCCCGTCGTCCCCCTGGACGCCTACGCCAGACTGTCCCGCCAGGCCCGGTGCAGGTCGGCGAACCGGCCGGTGCCCGCGATCAGCGCGGCCGGCCCGCCGTCCTCGACGATCCGCCCGTGCTCCATGACCAGGACCCGGTCGGCGATCTCCACGGTCGACAGCCGGTGCGCGATCACCACCGCCGTACGGCCCTTCAGCACCGTCGTCATCGCCGCCTGCACGGCCCGCTCGCCCGGGACGTCGAGCGAGCTGGTCGCCTCGTCGAGGATCAGCACCGCCGGGTCGGCGAGCAACGCCCTCGCGAACGCGACCAGTTGACGCTGCCCGGCGGAGATACGGCCACCGCGCTTGCGGACGTCGGTGTCGTAGCCGTCGGGCAGGGCGCTGATGAACTCGTGCGCGCCGATCGCCTTCGCGGCCCGCTCGATCTCCTCCCGGCTCGCGTCCGGCCGTCCGATGGCGATGTTGTCGGCGACCGTGCCCGAGAACAGGAACGCCTCCTGCGTCACCATGACCACCCCGCGCCGCAGTTCGGGCACGGCCAGCTCGCGCAGGTCGACCCCGTCGAGCAGCACCCGTCCCACGGACGGGTCGTAGAAGCGGGCGAGCAGCTTGGCCAGCGTGGACTTGCCCGCGCCGGTCGAGCCGACCACGGCGACGGTCTGTCCGGCGGGAAGGGTGAGGTCGAAACGGGGGAGGACCTCGCCACCCGTGCGGTAGCCGAACGAGACGCCGTCGAAGACGACCTCCCGGCCGGGCATCTCACCCTCGAGAGCCGGGAGCTCCCTCGGCACCGACGGATCCGGCACCGACGGCGTCTGCGCGAGCAGCCCCGCGATCTTCTCCAGCGACGCGGCGGCGGACTGGTAGGAGTTGAGGAACATGCCGAGCCGGTCTATCGGGTCGTACAGCCGCCGCAGGTACAGCACGGCCGCCGCCAGCACACCCAGTTCCAGCGAGTCGTCCGCGACCCGCATGGCGCCCCAGAGCACGATCGCCGCGACCGCGGCGTTGGCGACCAGCCGCGACCCGACGACGTAGCGGGCCATCTCCAGGAGCGCGTCGCCGTTGCGCCGCTCGTGCCGCCGGTTCAGGACGCGGAAGTCGGAGTCGTTGACGGCCTCGCGGCGGAACGCGCGCACCGGCCGGATGCCGTTCATCGTCTCCACGAACTTCACGATCACGGCCGCGATCGCGGTGGAGCGGGCGGTGTACACCCGGCCCGCGCGCCGCTGGTAGATCCGCACGAGAAGGTACAGCGGCACGAAGGAGGCCACCGCGACGGCGCCCAGGCCCAGGTCCAGCCAGAGCAGCATCGTGGAGATGAACAGGAAGGACAGCACGACCGTCACGAGTTCCTGCAGGCCCTCGTTGAGGAGCTCGCGCAGGGCCTCCACGTCGCTGGTCGAGCGGGAGATCAGCCGGCCCGAGGTGTAGCGCTCGTGGAAGTCGAGGCTCAGCGCCTGCGCGTGCCGGAAGATCCGGCCGCGCAGGTCGAGCAGCACGTCCTGGCTGACGCGGGCGGAGGCGATCAGGAAGGCGTACTGAAGCCCGCCGGAGGCGAGCGCGCAGAGCAGATAGCCGACGCCCACCGCGACCAGCGGCCCGTGGTCGTCGGCCCGGAACGCCGGTACGGCGCGGTCGATGGCGTACGCCACCAGCAGGGGGCCCGCCTGCACGGCCGCCTGCTGGAGCAGCAGCAGGAGCGAGGTGAAGGCGACGCGCGCTCTCATGGGCTCCAGCAGGGAACGCAGGAGGGCGCCCGTGGCGCCGGGCGGGGTGGGCAGGACGTCCTTGTCGAACGGGTCTTCGACGGCGGCCCGCGGTGGGACCTCGGGCTCGTCGGTGGTGGGGGAAGCGGCGGTGGGGGCGGTCATCGGCGGTCGTCCTCCTGTTCCCCGGACTCTGCTGTGAACTCCGCTGTGAACGCTTCTGCGGACCGGGCTACCGACCGGCCTTCGGGCCGGGCTGCCGACCGGTCTGCGGGCCGGTCTTCGGGTCGGCCCTCCGGCCGGGCTCCGGACGGTCCTCCCAACCGGTCTCGGGAGTGCTTCCCGGACTGTTCGCCGGACATGAGGTGGGCGTACTCCGCGTTGGTGCGCAGCAGTTCGTGGTGGGTGCCCACGGCGGTGACGCGCCCGTCGGACAGCAGCGCGACGCGGTCGGCGAGGAGCACGGTGGACGGGCGGTGCGCCACGATCAGCGCGGTGGTGTCGGCGAGGACCTGCCGCAGCGCCGCCTCCACGGCGGCCTCGGTGTGCACGTCCAGCGCCGAGAGGGGGTCGTCCAGGACCAGGAACCGGGGCTGCCCGACGACCGCTCTGGCCAGCGCGAGGCGCTGCCGCTGCCCGCCGGAGAGGCTCAGCCCCTGCTCGCCGACCTGCGTCTCGACGCCCTGCGGCAGCGCGTGCACGAACTCGGCCTGCGCCACGCCCAGCGCCCGGTCCAGCTCGACGGCGCCCGCGCCGTCCGCCGCCCCCATGAGGACGTTCTCCCCGACGCTCGCGGAGAACAGGGTCGGTTCCTCGAACGCGACGGCGACCCGCGCGCGCAGCTCCTCGCGGGACAGCGCGGTGATGTCCTCGCCGTCCAGGGTGATCCGTCCGGCGGTCACCTCGTGCAGCCGGGGGACGAGGGCCGTCAGCGTGGTCTTCCCGCTGCCCGTCGCTCCGACCAGCGCCATGGACTCGCCCGGCCGGATGTGCAGGTCCACGCCGTCGAGGGTGGGCGGGGAGTCGGGGGAGGCGTCGGGATAGCGGAAGGTGACGCCGACGAAGCGCAGACCGCCGTCGGGCGTGGCGGCCCGCCCGGCCCGGCCGCCGGGCTCCTCCGGCGCCTCGTCCATCACCTCGAAGTACCGCTCCGTCGCCGTCGCAGCCTCCTGGCTCATCGCCAGCAGGAACCCGATCGAGTCCACCGGCCAGCGCAGCGCGAGCGCGGTGGACAGGAAGGCGACCAGAGTGCCCGCCGACAGCTCGCCGTCCGCCACCTGCACCGCGCCGACCACCAGGGCCGCTCCGATCGCCAGCTCCGGGAGGGTCACGATGACCGCCCAGATCGTGGCCAGCAGCCGCGCCTTGCGCAGTTCCGTGCCGCGCAGCGTCGCCGACAGCTCCCGAAACGCCCGCGCCTGGCTCCGGTGCCGCCCGAAGCCCTTGATGATCCTGATCCCGAGGACGCTCTCCTCGACCACCGTCGTCAGGTCGCCGACCTGGTCCTGGGCGCGCCGCGCCACGACCGCGTACCGCTTCTCGAAGTACACGCACATCACGACGACGGGTATGGCCGGCCCGAGGACGACGAGCCCCAGCGTCCAGTCCTGGAGCAGCATGATGACGACGCCGAAAAGGATCGTCACCGAGTTGACCAGCAGGAACGTCAGCGGAAACGCGAGGAACATCCGCACCAGCCCCAGATCGGCCGTCGCCCGGGACAGCAGCTGCCCCGAGGGCCACCGGTCGTGGAACGCCACCGGCAGCCGCTGGAGCCGCCCGTACAGATCCGCCCGCATCTCCGCCTCGACATGCGACAGCGGCCGCGCCACCAGCCAGCGGCGCATCCCGAACAGCAGCGCCTCCGCGAACCCGAGCACCAGCAGGCAGAGCCCGCCCAGCCAGACGCCGGCCGTGTCCCGGTCGGCGACGGGGCCGTCCACCATCCACTTCAGGACGAGCGGGATGACCAGCCCCGTACAGGAGGCGAGCACGGCGACGAACGCGGCCGCGAACAGCCGTATCCGCACGGGTCGGACATACGGCCACAGACGCAGCAGGGAGCGTACGGCGGAGCGGTCGGGGGTGGTGGTTGCACGTGTACTGGCCATCACCGCGAGCCTACGGACAGGCACTGACAACGCCCACCGAGTTTTGGCCGGACCGGGCTCGGTCGCTGGTCCTACGACCTGCGTGTACGACGGGTCGTAGGGCCCGTGTCCACCGATCGGCAGCTGCCCGTTCGGGCGAGCCGACGCGCCCTCCAGGGGTCCCCGTTCAGTCGGCGTACGGCAGCAGCCCGGCCGCGGTCCGCTCCCAGGCCGCCTTGAGCTCGGCGAGCAACGCGGGCCGGTCCGGAGCGAGGTCGGCCTGCTCGCGGGAGTCCGCTGCCAGGTTGTAGAGGTGGTCGGTCTTCGCCGCGTCCTGGTAGTACTTCCAGTCCCCGCGGCGCAGCGCCCGGTTGGCCCGGACCCGCCAGAACAGATCGTGCTCCGGGACCGCTTCGCCTCGCAGGAGGTATCCGGCGAGGCTCGTGCCGTCGAGCGGGTACGCGGGATCGGGGCGGGCGCCCGCCAGTTCCAGCAGGGTCGCCGTCCAGTCGGGGGAGAGGTTCGGCTCGTGGCTGACCTGGTGGCCGTCGATACGGGCGGGCCAGCGGACGATCGTCGGGACCCGGATGCCGCCTTCCAGCAGCACGAACTTCTGGCCACTGAGAGGCCAGTTGTAGGAGAAGCGCTCACCGCCGTTGTCGCTGGCGAACAGCACCAGCGTGTTCTCCTCCTGGCCGGAGCGGCGCAGCGCGGTGAGGACCTCGCCGACAGCCGCGTCCAGGCTCTCCACCATCTGCTTGTACTTCTCGACCGAGCCGCCGTCGTAGTGGTTCAGCGCCCTGCTGACCTCGGCCTGGGTCTTCGCGGCCCGGATCTTCGCCGCGATCTCGGCACCCGTTCCGGCGTCGTCCTCCGCGAGCCAGGGCCAGTGCGGGGTGGTGAAGTTGAGGTTCAGCAGCCAGGGCTTGTCATGATCCCGGCCGATGTACTCGACCGCCCGCTCGGTGAGGACCTCGGTGTAGTAACGCAGGTCCTTGTACTCGGCGTCCCCCTCGTAGAGGTCGTGGTCACCGAGCTGGCCCAGCTTCGAGAAGTACTCCAGCACGCCCCCGCGGTTGCCGAAGAACTCGTCCCAGCCGGACTTCGTGGGGCTGTAGTCCGGCAGCCAGCCGCAGTGCCACTTGCCGATCAGCGCGGTGGCATAGCCCGCCTTCTTCAGCAGGGAGGCCAGCGTGGGGTGGTTCGGGTCCAGGCCCTGCGTCCTGTTGGCGATCGGCTCGGCCAGTCCGCCCTTGGTACGGCCCGGATACCGCCCGGTGTACAGGCTGAAGCGGGTCGGGGAGCAGGTCGCCGACCCCGAGTACGCGTCGGTGAAGCGCACCCCCTGCCGGGCCAGCCGGTCCAGGTGGGGGGTCCTGATGTGCGGGGCGCCGTAGGAGGACAGGTCGGCCCAGCCCAGGTCGTCGCCGAGGACGACCAGGAGGTTGGGGCGGCGGGCCGGTGCCGCGGAGGCGGTCCGGGCGCGGAAAGGGCGCTCGGCGGGGGCGGCCTCGGCGGTGCTCGTGCCGGCGGCGACGGCCGTGACCGCGCCGCCTCCGACCAGTCCACCGAACGCACGACGGGATATCTCGGGCATGCGGGGTCCTTGCAGCGGAGGTGAACGAAGGGGGGAGGAGGGGGGAACGGGGGAGGAGACGGGGCGTGACCTCCATGGGATCAGCCGAGCGGCCTCAGGACCAGGAATCCGTAGGGGAGTTCATGGGCCTGCAACGTTGCCTCACGCCACCACCCGCAGCAGCAGAACCGCCCGACCCGGCACCGTCACCGCCGCCCCCGCCGGGTGCGTCACCCCCGGCGCCTCCCCCTGCTCCTCGCTCGACGTGTCGACGACCACCTCGTACCGCTCCGCCCAGGGCGGCCCCGGCAGGACGAAGCTCACCGGCCGGTCCCCGGCGTGCAGTACGGCGAGGAAGCTGTCGTCGGTGATCGGGGCGCCCCGCTCGTCCCGGCCGGGAATGTCCCGCCCGGACAGATACATCCCGAGGGTCGCCGCGGGCGCGTACCAGTCCCCTTCGGTCATCTCCGTGCCCCGTTCGGTGAACCAGGCGAGGTCCCGCAGCCCGTCCGCCGAGTGCGCCCGCCCGGAGAAGAAGGCCCGGCGGCGGAGCACCGGATGGCGGTGGCGCAGCGTGATCAGCCGGGAGGTGAGGTCGAACAGCGCACGCCACCCCGGCTGCTCCAGCAGTCCCCAGTCCACCCAGCTGATCTCGTTGTCCTGGCAGTAGGCGTTGTTGTTGCCGAGCTGGGTGCGCCCGAGCTCGTCGCCCGCGACCAGCATCGGCACGCCCGTGGACAGCAGCAGCGTCGTGAGCAGGTTGCGCAACTGCCTGCGCCGCAGCGCCAGTATTTCCTCGTCGGACGTCTCGCCCTCGGCCCCGCCGTTCCAGGAGCGGTTGTCGTTCGTGCCGTCCCGGTTGCCCTCGCCGTTGGCCTCGTTGTGCTTGCGGTCGTACGACACCAGGTCGCGCAGGGTGAAACCGTCGTGCGCGGTGACGAAGTTGACCGACGCGTACGGCCGGCGCCCGCCCCAGGCGTACAGGTCGCTCGACCCCGACAGCCGGTAGCCCATTTCCCGCACGTCCGGCAGCGCGTGCCGCCAGAAGTCCCGTACGGCGTCGCGATAGCGGTCGTTCCACTCAGTCCACAACGGGGGGAAGGCACCCACCTGATACCCGCCGGACCCCACGTCCCAGGGCTCCGCGATCAGCTTCACCCGGCGCAGCACCGGGTCCTGCGCGATCACCGCCAGGAACGGGGACAGCATGTCGACGTCGTGCATGGAGCGGGCCAGCGCCGCCGCCAGGTCGAAGCGGAAGCCGTCGACGCCCATCTCGGTCACCCAGTAGCGCAGCGAGTCGGTGATCAGCCTCAGCACATGCGGCTGGACCACGTGCAGGGTGTTGCCGCAGCCCGTGTAGTCGGCGTACCTGCGTGCGTCCGACTGCACCCGGTAGTAGCCGCGGTTGTCGATGCCCTTCAGCGACAGCGTCGGCCCCAGCTCGCCGGCCTCCGCGGTGTGGTTGTAGACGACGTCGAGGATCACCTCGATCCCGGCCGCGTGCAGGGCGCGCACCATCCGTTTGAACTCGCCGACCTGCTGTCCCTTCGTCCCGGCCGAGGCGTACGCGGCGTGCGGGGCGAAGTAGCCGATCGAGTTGTAGCCCCAGTAGTTCTTCAGCCCCCGGCGCAGCAGGTGGTCCTCGTGCGCGAACTGGTGGACCGGCAGCAGCTCCACCGCCGTGACGCCCAGCTTCACCAGGTGCTCCACGGCCGCCGGGTGCGCCAGACCGGCGTAGGTGCCGCGCAGTTCCTCCGGGATCCCCGGGTGCAGCCGGGTGAAGCCGCGCACATGCAGCTCGTAGATCACCGAGTCCGCCCACGGCGTCTTCGGGCGGCGGTCGTCGGCCCAGTCGTCGTCATCGTGCACGACGACGCCCTTCGGGACGTACGGCGCGGAGTCCCGTTCGTCGCGGACGGTGTCGGCGACCTGCTGCTGGGGCCAGTCGCGGACATGCCCGTAGACCTCAGGCGGCAGACCGAACTCGCCGTCCACCGCCCGGGCGTACGGGTCCAGGAGCAGCTTCGCCGGGTTCCAGCGGCCGCCGGTCCACGGGTCCCAGCGGCCGTGCACCCGGTAGCCGTAGCGCTGGCCCGGCATGATCCCGGGCACGAAGCCGTGCCAGATCTCGTGCGTGAGCTCGGTGAGCCGGGCGCGCGTCTCCCGGCCGGTCTCGTCGAACAGGCAGAGTTCGACCGCCTCCGCCCCACCCGCCCACAGCGCGAAGTTGGTGCCCGCGACCCCGTCCGGGCCGACCCGGAAGCGGGCGCCCAGTGGTGTGGACGCGCCCGGCCACACAGGTGGGCCCGGCACCTTGCGTGGCGCACCGTTCATCACGGTGTCCGGCGTGGCGCGCTCGGCCACCGCCTCCTGCTCGGCTGCGCTGGACACCGTTCCGCCTCCCGCGGCTCATGGGACGACGTGGGAAAAGAGCGCGCGGTGTCCCGGCCGCGGCTCCCCGTCGCGTCGTCCTCCTCCCATTTCTGCCCAGAGCGGCCCTCGCACTCACGTTTCCCCGGAGCATGCCCGCTCGTTGGGCACAGTGTGAGGCACGTACATGGGCGCGCACGGCGCGCGGGGGTCGCATTGGCCGCCCTACTGACATGGGCAGGACTACTGGCCGGGGCCGCCGGTTGCACCGGCGAGGACAGCCGGAGCGGACTCGACCGGGTGCTCGGCAAACCCCGGGCCCCCGAGGACGTCATCCGCGTCACCCCGGAGGACGGCGCCAAGGACGTGCGGCCCGAAAAGGGCCTGCGGGTGCGGGTGCCCGGCGGGCGGCTGGAGTCCGTCAAGGTCGTGAGGTCGCAGGACGCCCAGGAAACCCCGGTACCGGGCAGGATCGCCGCGGACGGCCTGAGCTGGCGTCCGGAGGACGACCGGCTCGGGCTCGCCGCCCGCTACACCGTCGACGCGGTGGCCCTGGACCGCGACGGGAACCGCTCGGCCCGGCACACCACCTTCACCACCTACGTCCCGGACGAGCGCTTCATCGGCTACGTCACGCCCGAGAACCGCTCCACCGTCGGCACCGGGATGATCGTCTCGCTGGAGTTCAACCGGGGGATCGAGAACCGTGCCGCGGTCCAGCGCGCCGTCCGGGTCACGGCCGAACCGGCGGTGGACGTCCGGCCCCACTGGTTCGGTGACACCCGGCTCGACTTCCGGCCCGAGGAGTACTGGGCGCCGGGCACCCGGGTCACCGTCGCGCTGGGGCTGCGGGACGTCGAGGGGTCGCCCGGTGTCTACGGGCTCCAGAACAAGTCGTTCTCCTTCACCGTCGGACGCAGCCAGGTGTCCCTGGTGGACGCGGCGGAACACACCATGCAGGTGCGCCGCGACGGCGAACTGCTGGCCACCGTGCCCATCACCGCCGGGTCGCCGGAGAACACCACCTACAACGGGAAGATGGTGGTGACCGAGATGCTGGAACTGACCCGGATGAACGGCGCCACGGTCGGTTTCAAGAAGGCCGACGGCAAGGGCGAGTACGACATCCCGGACGTGCCGCACGCCATGCGTCTGACCAACTCCGGCACTTTCCTGCACGGCAACTACTGGGCGCAGGACGTCTTCGGCAAGGTCAACGTGAGCCACGGCTGCGTGGGCCTGCGGGACGTCAAGGGCGGCGCCTCGGACACGCCCGCGGGCTGGTTCTTCGACCGCTCGCTCGTCGGGGACGTCGTCGAGGTCGTCCACAGCAAGGACAAGCAGGTCGCCCCGGACAACGGGCTCGGCGGCTGGAACGTGGACTGGACGGAGTGGGTCGCGGGCGGCGCCCTGAAGTGACCTCGTCCCCGGTGCAACCTTCCCCGCGTTCCCATGGTCCAACTTGGGACTGAACGGTGACAATCCTGTCCCGTCCAGGCCGTTGACCATGTGGTTAATATGCGGCGAACGCGGGGGACGCGTCGCGGTGCGGGCCCGGGGAGGGCCCGGGGGAGTGGGGAGAACGACTTTGAACGTGCGACCGATATCGGGGGCGTCGGTTGGGGGACGCTCGCGCGGCCGTGACAAGCGGCTGGCGCTGATCGTCGGGGGGCTGCTGCTGGCCGTCACGGCCTGCGGCGGGGGCGGGGACTCGGACGCCGGGTCCGCGAAGGACGCAGGCTCCGAAGGCAAGGGTGCTTCGGCCACCGCCGAGAGCAAGCAGTCGGAGGCGGTCCTGACCATCGCCCCGAAGACCGGCGCCAAGGATGTCGACACCAGCGGCGCCCTGAAGGTGACCGCCGCCAAGGGCAAACTGACCGAGGTCGTCGTCAAGGACGACAAGGGCGCGGCCGTCGCCGGCGCGATCTCCGCGGACGGCGTCGGCTGGACTCCGGCCACGCATCTGGCCGCGTCCACCAAGTACCAGGTGCACGCTGTGGCGAAGGACTCCGCGGGCCGTACGGCCGCCGAGGACTCCTCCTTCACCACGCTGAGCCCGCAGAACACCTTCACCGGCAACTTCACGCCCGAGGACGGTTCCACGGTCGGCGTCGGCATGCCGTTCTCGGTGCGCTTCACCCGGGGCATCACCCACCCGGACGACGTGAAGAAGGCCATCACCATCACGACCGTGCCGGCCGTCGACGTCCAGGGCCACTGGTTCGGCAACGACCGCCTCGACTTCCGTCCCGAGAAGTACTGGAAGGCCGGCACCAAGGTCACCGTGAAGCTCAACCTCGACGGCGTCGAGGGCCGCAAGGGCGTCTACGGCAAGCAGGCCAAGACCGTCACCTTCACCATCGGCCGTGACCAGGTGTCCGTCGTGGACGCCAAGAAGCACACGATGAAGGTGACCCAGGAGGGCAAGGTCGTCAAGACCATCCCGGTCACCACCGGCAAGCCCGGCTACGCCACCTGGAACGGCCAGATGGTCATGAGCGAGAAGTTCACCGTGACTCGGATGAACGGTGACACGGTCGGTTACGACGGCGAGTACGACATCAAGGACGTCCCGCACGCCATCCGCCTGACCGACTCGGGCACCTTCGTGCACGGCAACTACTGGGGCGGCGACGCCTTCGGCAACTACAACGCCAGCCACGGCTGCATCGGTCTGCGGGACGTGCGCGGCGGTTACGACAGCGGCGTGCCGGCCGCGTGGTTCTTCAACCACTCGATCGTCGGCGACGTGGTGGTCGTGAAGAACTCCACCGACCCGACGGTCAACCCGGCCAACGGCCTCAACGGCTGGAACATCCCCTGGGCGGAGTGGACGAAGTAACCTCCGCTCCCGCTCGACGACGGGCCCGGCGCCGCGACCCACGGCGCCGGGCCCGTCGTCGTCGGTCCCGCCGCCTTGGCTGCCTGGCCCGGCCCGGGGGACGCCCCCCGGGGGACCCCCGGCCGCGTGTGACCGACCGCACCCGGTCCGGTGACGTCACTGCCCGTGCTGTGCCTGCCCGGGGCAGTGCCCGTGCTGTGCCTGCCCGGGGGACGACCCCCGGACCCCCGGCCGCGTGTGACCGACCGCACCCGGTCCAGTGACGTTAGTGCCCGTTAACCTGCTGGCATGACCGTGAATCTCGAAGTCGCCGACGGCGTCGGCACGCTGCGTCTCGACCGTCCGCCCATGAACGCGTTGGACGTCGCCACCCAGGACCGGCTCAAGGAGCTCGCCGAGGAGGCGACCCGTCGTGACGACGTACGCGCGGTCGTCGTGTACGGCGGGGAGAAGGTGTTCGCGGCGGGCGCGGACATCAAGGAGATGCAGGCGATGGACCACACCGCGATGGTCCTGCGTGCCCGCGCCCTCCAGGACTCCTTCACCGCGGTGGCCCGCATCCCCAAGCCGGTCGTCGCGGCGGTGACCGGGTACGCGCTGGGCGGCGGCTGCGAGCTCGCGCTGTGCGCCGACTTCCGGATCGCCGGGGACAACGCGAAGCTGGGCCAGCCGGAGATCCTGCTCGGGCTGATCCCCGGCGCCGGCGGCACCCAGCGCCTGGCCCGACTGGTCGGCCCCTCCAAGGCGAAGGACCTGATCTTCACGGGCCGGATGGTGAAGGCCGACGAGGCGCTGACCCTGGGGCTGGTGGACCGGGTCGTCCCGGCGGCCGACGTGTACACGGAGGCGCACCGCTGGGCCGCGAAGCTGGCGCAGGGGCCGGCGATCGCGCTGCGCGCCGCGAAGGAGTCGATCGACACCGGCCTGGAGACCGACATCGAGACGGGCCTGGCGGTCGAACGGAACTGGTTCGCGGGCCTGTTCGCGACCGCCGACCGTGAGATCGGTATGCGCAGCTTCGTGGAGGAGGGCCCCGGCAAGGCCAAGTTCCTGTGAGGGAGGTCTCCTTCGAACTCCCCGGAATCACTTGCGATTGACGGGGGGTCTCACCCGGATCCCCCGATGGGGCGGTTTATGGGAACCTTAAGTGGCCCTTAAGCCTGCTTTGCCGGGGGAGCCCGAAGCGTGCCGTTCGGCTCACCGTCGCCGCAGGTCAGTCATGGTTTGTCAGACTTTGATCTGTCGCTGGCATATGCCGATCCATGTATACGGAATGGTGCATTCCGGGACGCTTATTCCGCCGGAACGGCCCCGGAGGGGGCCCCGTGCGGCCATGATGGGGGCATGGCGGGGCTGGAAGGCATGGAACAGCCGCGGGGACCGAGCCGTGCGACCGCGGCGCGCTGGTCGCCTGCGGTCGAGGACGAACGGGCGCTGAAGGCGCTGGAGTTGTTCGGCAACCCGACCGACGGTGAGGTCCCGCTGCCGTCCCGCCCCGAGTCCGCCGCCACGGCCCGCCGGCTGGCCCAGATCGTCGTGCTGCGTCAGTGGGGACTGGGCCCCAGGATGACGGAGGACGCGGTCCTTCTCGTCTCCGAACTCGTCGGCAACGCCGTACGCCACACGGGCGCCCGGGTGTTCGGCCTCCGGATGCGACGCCGCCGCGGCTGGATCCGCGTCGAGGTGCGCGACCCCTCCCGGGGCCTGCCCTGTCTGATGCCGGTCCAGGAACTGGACATCAGCGGCCGGGGGCTGTTCCTCGTCGACAAGCTGTCCGACCGGTGGGGCGTGGATCTCCTGCCCCGCGGAAAGACGACGTGGTTCGAGATGCGGGTCGCCGACCGCTAGCGTCTCCGGCGGTCGGCCGGGCGTGTACGGGTGCGATGCAGTGGCCGTCCTCCGTGGGCTGCCGCCCCCCAGGGCTCGCTTCGGCCCTGAACCGGCTCGTCCTCGGACTCCCCCGGAGGGGCGCCGACCCCCGCGGACCGACTGGATGTGCGTGCCCACCTCCAGCCCGCAAGGCGCCGCGCGAGTTGGCATGGTCAATGGCCGGAATTGGTTGATATCAGGCCTTAAATGGTGCGGTGACCACATCCGACCGCCGTTCCGCGCTGCGGGCGGGCGCCGGGCTCGTCGCCGGGGGTGCGTTCGCGGCCGCGTGCTCGCCCTCCAGGCCCTCGTCCGGCACCGTCGCCCAGCACGCCCCCACCTCCCCTTCTCCGGCCCCGACCTCCGCGGACCGCACCTCCTCGCTCCCCGCCTCCGCGGCGCCCGCTTCTTCTCCGGCCGGCGCCACCGGGGCCCCGGCCCGTCCACCGGTCGCTCCCGAGCCCCGTGCCTTCCCGGGGCACCCCGTGCAGATCACGCACGGTCCCCGCGACCGTTCCCGGGTCGCCCTCACCTTTCACGGTCAGGGTGAGCCCTCCGTCGCCCGGGCCCTGCTCGCGGAAGCGGAACGGCACGGCGCCCGGGTCACCGTGCTGGCCGTCGGGACCTGGCTCGACGAACACCCCGGCCTCGCCCGCCGGGTCCTCGACGGCGGCCACGACCTGGGCAACCACACCCAGCGTCACCTGGACATCAACGCCATGTCCGAGGCCGAGGCGGCGGCCGAGATCACCGGGTGCGCCGAGCGGCTGCGCAAACTCACCGGGTCCATCGGCACCTGGTTCCGCCCCTCCCGCGCCACCCGCGCCTCCCCGCTGGTGGAAGGGCTGGCCCGCCGCGCCGGCTATCCGCACGTCCTCTCCTACGACGTCGACTCCCTCGACTTCACCTCGCCGGGCGCACCCGCCGTCGCCCGCAACATCCTCGACGAGATCCGGGGCGGGTCCGTCGTGAGCCTGCACTTCGGGTACGCGGACACGGTCGCCGCGCTCCCCGCCGTACTCGACGAACTCGACCACCGCGGACTGCGCGCGGTCACCACCACGGAGCTGATCGGCTGATGCACCGCAACCTCGTGAAAAGCGCCCTGCTCGCGAGCGCCGCGCTCGCCGTCCTCGCCGCCTGCGGCACCGGGACCGGGGACGGGGAGGGATCGGGCGGGGCCACCAAGGCGGCCGCCCCCGCGCCGACGAAGAAGGCCCCGAAGTCCGCCGTCGACGGGCTGCCCGGCATGCCGCCGGTGCTCGATCCGAAGGACGTCTACGCGGCCGACCGCCCGGGCCGCCTCTCCCCGGTGGTCAAGGACTTCCCGTCCCGCGTCTACGTGCCCAACACCGAGTCCGACACCGTCTCCGTGATCGACCCGAAGACGTACCGGGTGATCGAGACCATCCACGTGGGGCGGCAGCCGCAGCACGTCGTGCCGTCCTGGGACCTGAAGACCCTGTGGGTCAACAACAACCGCGGGCACACCCTGACCCCCATCGACCCCCGGACCGGCAAGGCGGGCAAGGAGGTCGCGGTGCACGACCCGTACAACCTCTACTTCACGCCCAACGGCAAGTACGCCGTCGTCATGGCCTCCCTCGACCGCGAACTCGTCTTCCGCGATCCGCACACCATGGAACGGATCAAGACGGAACCGGTCACCTGCTATGGCGTCAACCACGCCGACTTCTCCCTGGACGGCAGGTACTTCATCGTGTCCTGCGAGTTCAGCGGTGAGCTGCTGAAGGTCGACACCGAGCGGATGAAGGTCGTCGGCCAGCAGAAGCTGCCCTTCAAGGGCGCCATGCCGCAGGACGTGAAGGTGTCGCCCGACGGGAAGCGGTTCTACGTCGCGGACATGATGGCCGACGGGATGTGGGTCGTCGACGGCGACAGCTTCGGCAAGCCGGAGTTCCTCTACACCGGCAAGGGCTGCCACGGGCTGTACGTCGGCCGCGACTCCCGTGAGATGTACGTGTCGAACCGCGGCGAGGGCACGGTCTCCGTCTTCGACTTCCACGAGAAAGCGCTCACCAGGAAGTGGCGCCTCCCGCACGGCGGCAGCCCCGACATGGGCGGCGTCTCGGCGGACGGCAAGGTGCTGTGGCTGTCCGGGCGGTACAACTCCGAGGTGTACGCCGTCGACACCCGCACCGGAGAGCAGCTCGCCCGGATCAAGGTCGGCAGGGGCCCGCACGGCCTGGCCGTCTACCCGCAGCCCGGCCGCTACTCGCTCGGCCACACCGGCGTCTTCCGCTAGACAACGCCGGTTGGGGACACGCCGCCGATCGGGTGATGATCCACGACTCGCCGCCGGGGAACCGACATCGTGCTGCGCATGATCATCACTCGCGTCCGGCGGCGGTTCGTCGCCGCCGCACTCTCCCTGGGTGCCGTTCTCGCGACCACGGCGGCCGTGCCCGCCGCCGCACCGGCCGAGGTTCCCGCGAAGGCGAGGACGAAGGCAGCCGCACCCGCCTGCCCCCAGTTCGACGACCCGGTCAAGGCCGCCGCCGACCGGCAGGTGGACGTCCCGCGCATCACCCCGGCACCGGTCTGGCGCAAAAGCTGCGGCACGCTGTGGCGCAGCGACAACCGCGCCCCCGACATCCTCTTCGACGAGGGCTTCCACCCCAAGGACGTCACCAACGGCCAGTACGACATCGAGAAGTACGTCCTGGACAACCAGCCCTCCCCGTACGTCTCCACGACCTACGACCACGACCTCTACAAGCGCTGGAAGTCCCACTACAACTATTACGTCGACGCCCCGGGTGGCATCGACGTCAACCGGACCATCGGCGACACCCACAAGTACGCCGACCAGGTCGAGGTGGCCTTCCCGGGCGGCATCGCACGGCAGTACATCCTCGGCGCGTGTCCCGTCGACAGGGCCACGAAGACGGAGGTGCTCAGCGGCTGTGTGAGCAATCCGAACTACGTGCCGTGGCACTGACCGCCGTGACGTCCCGTTTCGGTCCGACGGTGAGCAGCGCCTCCGCTCCGACCGGCCGGTAGCCCGCCGCCTGGAACGCCCGTGTGCTGCGGGCGTTCCCCGGGGAGATCTGGGCCCACACCGGCTCGCCTCCGCCCAGGTGCCGCGCCGCGGTCGCCAGGGCCCGCCCCAGCCCCCGGTGCCGTACGCCCTCCTCGACCTCCACGGCTGCCTCCAGCCGCCCCGCGACCCCGCGCCCGAGGACGACCACGCCGCCCTCGGCGGCCCACACCCGCACCTCGTCGCGCCGCCTGCGCGAGCTCACCACCCGGGGGTGGTCCGGGTCCTGGATCTCCGTCACCGCGAGGGACGGCGGGCCCGGCAGCGGGGAGCCGACCACCAGCGCGTCGACCGTCTCGGCGGTACGGCCCGTGCGGTCCAGCAGCGCGGTCAGGAACCGGGGGCTCATCGACGCGGCGAGGGCGTCGCAGTCGGCGGCGGCGAGTGTGTCGTGCACCCACGCGGGGTCCTCGTCGATGAAGACCACCGAGTGCGCGGTGAAGGAGAGGACGCCCGCGTCGCGGCGGGAGGGCTGGGGGACGACGGTCGTGCGGCCGTCGGGGGGAGGGAAGACACCGCGCGCGGCCGCGTCGAGAATGTCCCGCAGGTTCCCCACCGCACCGGCCCCCTTGTGCTCCTTGAGTCTCCACCCACTGGAAGGCCCACACTCACACACATGATCGACGACGGTACCGGACTCTTCACCATCGGAGAGCTGGCTCGCTCCGCCGGACTGACCGTGCGCACCATCCGCTACTGGTCCGACGAGGGCGTCCTGACCCCCGTGACGCGCTCGGCCGGCGGCTACCGGCTCTACGACGTGGAGTCCGCCGCCCGCCTGGAACTGATCCGCACGCTTCGCGAGCTGGGCCTCGGCCTGGCCGACGTGCGCCGGGTGCTGGCCGGGGAGGGGACGGTCGCGGAGGTCGCGGCGGCGCATGTGTCGGCGCTGGACGCGCAGATCAGGTCGCTGAAGGTGACCCGGGCCGTGCTGTCGTCCGTGGCGCGACGCGGCTCGACCGCGGAGGAGATGACCCTGATGAACAGACTGGCCCGGCTGTCGGCGGCGGAACGCAAGCGGATCGTCGACGACTTCATGGCGGAGATCTTCGACGGCCTCGACACCGCCGACCCCGACATCCGTACCCGGCTGAGGTTCGCCGCGGCGGACCTGCCGGACGACCCCGGCCCCGAGCAGGTGGACGCCTGGGTGGAGCTGGCCGAGCTGATCCAGGACCCGGAGTTCCGGATGCTGATGCGGAGGATGGTCGAGTTCAACGCGGCGGACCGGGGGCCGGACGTCCCGGCGGGCACCTCCCTGTGGTTCATGAGCCGTCTCGTGCAGCTCGGGGGCGAGGCGCTGCAAAAGGGCGTCCGCCCCGGGGACCCGGCGGCCGAGGAGGTCCTGCGGGGCCTGCTGGGCGACGCGGACCGGGCCGCCGTCCTGGACCGCCTGACCGCCGCCTCGGACGAACGGGTCGCCCGTTATCGCCGGTTGGCGGCGATCGTGAACGGCATCGGATCCCAGCCCTCGTACGACGAGGAGTTCCTCTGGGTGGTCGCTGCGCTGCGGGCTCACCAGGGCCGTTAACCTGACCAGCGTCAGTAGAACAGCGAGTATGACCGCAAGGCATGACGAAGAGGGGCGGATCGGTGGCCGACATCGAAGAAGCGCGCAAGGAGTTCCAGCGGATCGACACGGACGGGGACGGCTTCGTCACCGCGGCCGAGTTCAAGACCGCCCTGGCCCAGGGGGGTGACTGGAACGTCACCGAGTCGGTCGCCGAGGTCATCATCAAGAGCCGCGACCTCGACGGTGACAAGCTCCTCTCGTTCGACGAGTTCTGGGCGCACCTGAACAAGTGAGACGAGCGGCAGGGGGCGCCTCGCGGATGCGGGGCGCCCCCTGTTTTCCTGCCCGGCCCTTTCACGCCCGGCCCTTTCACGCCCCGCTCTTCACGCCCCGCTCTTCATGTCCGGCTGTTCGATCCCGGCTGTTCGATCCCGGCGCTCGATACACACCGTCCAGCGACCGCCGGTACTGCCCCGGCGCGACGCCGTACTCCCGTTTGAACGCCTTGGCGAAGGCGAACTCCGAGGTGTAACCACTGCGTTGGGCGATCTGCCGCAGGGGGACGTCGTCCGCGCGCAGGAGTCGGCCGGCGGTCGTCATCCGCCACCAGGTCAGGTAGGTCAGCGGCGGCTCGCCGACCAGCGCGGTGAACCGGCGCGCGAAGGCCGCCCGGGACAGCCCGCCCTCGCCGCCCAGCTCCTGCACCGTCCACGGCCGGGCCGGGTCGCCGTGGATCGCGCGCAGCGCCGCCGAGACCGCCGGGTCGGCGAGCGCCGCCGCCCAGCCCGCGGTCCGTCCGGCCCCCCGCTCCAGCTGCCACCACGCACGCAGGATGTACAGCAGGAGCGTGTCCAGGAGCGCGGTGACGATGGCGTCCGAACCGGGGCTGCGCTCGTCCAGCTCCATGCCCAGCAGCTCGACCGCGGCGCGCAGCGAGCGGTGCGTGCCGAC
The DNA here is from genome assembly GCF_044741545.1 of Streptomyces sp. NPDC088157. NCBI lineage: Bacteria > Bacillati > Actinomycetota > Actinomycetes > Kitasatosporales > Streptomycetaceae > Streptomyces > Streptomyces sp. NPDC088157. The sequence continues at coordinate 323,543 of NZ_JBIUSU010000002.1, read as the reverse complement.
CCGGGCGGGCAGGTGCATGACTTCCGGCAGTTCGGCCAGGAGACGGTGGGCGCGGGAGCGGTCCAGCCGGTAGACACCGCACATCACCACGGCGTCCGCGCACCCGGGCGCGTCGGCCGGGCGTGGGGGTTCGGGCCAGCGGCCGTCGGAGCCCACCCGCACCTCCTTCAGCGGCGCGTCGAGTCCGCTGGCCAGCGCGTGGCCGTGGCCGTGCGCCAGGAACACCACGTCCCCTGCCGCGAGGGCGACCGGTTCGCCCCCGGCCGGGATCAGCCAGGCCGACCCGCGCAGCAGAACGTGGAACCCGGCGCCGTCCGACTCCCCGAAACGCATCCCCCAGGGGGCATGCACGTCCTGACGGGAGGAGTGCGGCCGCCCGGTGCGCATCGCGGCGACGGCGTCGCTGAGTACGTCCATGCCGACACCGTAGCGTCTGCCGCGCGGGGTGGGACGCACGAGGCGAGACGCACGGACAGGAAACCGATACCGACGGACATGGATCGTCTCGCGGCCGGAGCCTAGCGTCGACGACATGACATTCTCTTCCTCGACTCCCGCTCGTACCGTGCTCTTTCACGAACTCGGCGGCCCCGACGTCCTCACCGTCGAAGAGGTCGACCTGCCCGCGCCCGGCCCCGGGGAGGTGCTCGTGCGTGTGGAGGCGGTGGCGCTCAACCGGGCCGAGGCCCTCTTCCGCTCGGGCGGCTACTACTACCGGCCGACCCTGCCCGGCTCCCGCAACGGCTACGAGGCGGCGGGCGAGGTCGAGGCGGTCGGCGAGGGCGTGACCGCGTTCGCGCCCGGCGACCCGGTGATGTCGGCGGCCAACTTCGAACTCGGCGCCCACGGGGTCTACGCCGAACGCATCCTGCTGCCGCAGGCCTCGCTGGTCCCGCGCCCGGCCGAGGTCGACGCCGTCGACGCGGCGGCCGTCTGGCTCACCTACACCACCGCCTACGGCGCCCTGGTCGAACGGGCGGGTCTGGCCCCGGGTGACCGCGTCCTGATCACCGGCGCGTCCAGCGGGGTGGGCACGGCCGCGATCCAGGTCGCCCGCCGGGCCGGCGCGATCCCGATCGCCACCACCCGGACCGAGGCCAAGCGGCGACGGCTGTACGACCTGGGCGCGGAGCACGTGATCGTCAGCGACGACGAGGACGTGATCAAGGAGACCGCGCGGCTCACCGGCGGCCGGGGCGCCGACATCGTCCTCGACGCGATCGGCGGCGCCGGCTTCGCCGCCCTGGGCGAGGCGACCGCCGCCGACGGCACGCTGGTCAGCTACGGCTGGCTGGACCAGCAGCCCATCCTGCTGCCCCGCAGATGGCCGCTGACCGTGCACGGTTACGCCAACCTCGTCGTCACCGGCACCGAGGACGGCCGCCGCCGCGGCTCCCACTACGTCAACTCCGGTCTCGCCGACGGCACGCTCCGCCCGGTGGTCGCCGAGGTCTTCGAGGGCCTGGACCGCATCCGGGACGCCCATCGCCTGATGGAGTCGAACGCGCATACGGGAAAGATCGTCGTACGCGTCACGGAATAGCCCGCGGCCGTCCGGGGTTGACCGGCCCAGAAGCATGCATGTGCATCGGTTCTGGAAAGGGCAGGAACTGTCATGAAGATCGGCATCATCGGCGCGGGCAACATCGGCGGCAACCTCACCCGGCGCCTCAGCGCCCTCGGCCACGACGTCTCCGTCGCGAACTCCCGCGGGCCGCAGACGCTCAAGGAGCTCGCCGAGGAGACGGGAGCGACCCCCGTCGACGTCGAGGAGGCGGCGCGCGGTGCCGAGGTCGTGGTGATCACGATTCCGGTCAAGGCGGTCCCGAACCTGCCGTCCGGCATCCTGGACGGCGCGGCCGACGGCGTGGCCGTCATCGACACCAACAACTACTACCCGCAGCAGCGCGACGGCCGGATCGGGGAGATCGAGGACGAGGGCATCACCGAGAGCCGCTGGACGGAACGCCGGATCGGCCACCCCGTGATCAAGGCCTTCAACGGCACCTACGCCCAGGACATCCTGGACCGCCCGCGCGCCGCCGGCGACCCCGACCGCACCGCGCTCCCGGTCGCCGGCGACGACGAGACGGCGAAGGCGAAGGTGCGCGCCCTGATCGACGAGCTCGGCTTCGACACCGTGGACGCGGGCGGCATCGACGACTCCTGGCGCCAGCAGCCCGACACCCCCGTCTACGGGCTGCAGGCCGGCACCGAGGCGGTCACCAGGGCGCTGGCGGAGGCGAACCCGGAACGCCCGGCGGCCTTCCGCGGCTAGGACCCGGCCGGCTTGATCCGCAGGACCCGCGTGCAGGCCCCCCTGTACGGCGCCTAGACGATCCGCAGGGCGTGGTGCGGTCCGTCCGGCAGCTCGACCGCGATCGAGTCCCCGGGCCGCACCACGCCCCCGCTCAGCACCACGCTCATGATCCCGGACCTGAAGCTCGGCCGGCCGTCCGGGCCCTGCCCGACGACCTGCTTCATGAGCCCCTTCTGGAAGCCGTCGATCTGCGCACAGGGGTTCCGCAGCCCGGTGACCTCGACCACGGCCTCCGCACCGAGTCGCAGCAGCGTCCCGGTGGGCAGCCCGAGCAGGTCGATCCCGCGGGTCGTCACGTTCTCCCCGAGGTCCCCTGCGGCCACCTCGAACCCGGCCGCCCGCACCTCTTCGAACAGCTCCTCGTGGATGAGGTGCACCTGCCGCAGATTCGGCTGCGAGGGATCCTTCCGCATCCGGAACCGGTGCTTCACCGTCGCCCCGGCATGCACGTCCCCCGCCACCCCGAGCCCGGCGAGCAGCGTGACGCTCTCCCGGTTGGGCTTGGTGAAGGAGTAGGTACCACTCCTGCTGACGGCGCTGACCGACCCACTCATACGTCGAATCCCCCTCTCCTGCGACTCCCAGTGAACCGCAGGCCAGAGCCTAGGCGAGACCGGGGCCGGCCGTCCTTGCGGTCAGCCGAGCCGGGTCAGCCTCACAGTGCCTCCCGGTGCCGCCGCGTCCGCCGGGGGCAGAGCCGTGGGGTAGAGGCGGACGTCGCTGAGCGCGGCGTCGGCGTACTCGCCGTAGGCGTCCGAGGAGAGGCCGGCTCGGGCGCGAAGGCCGAGGTGAACACCTGCAGTGCCGCCTCCACCGCACAGAAATGGACGATCGGCACCGACGGCACGGTCAGGGCGGCGAGCCTCTGCCCGGACACGGCGGCCAACTCCACCACGTCCGGCGCCGGGGTCGCCGGCGCTCGGGTCGGTCAGGCACAGGGTGCTCTTGGCCGCGTTGACCGGAGTGCCGGTCGACGTCACCCGCCACTTCTCGCCGAGGCACAGTCCACGGAGGAGGCACGGGCTCTCCGCATCGACGACCACGCGCTGATCCAGTCGTTCCCGCAGGAGCCGGCGGCGCCCGTCGCCGCCGTCCTGATGGCAGCGCTGTCGGGCGACCTGGCTCCCGGCGCGCGGGTCGTGTGTTCTGCTCACCGGGCCGGTGTTCGAACGACGGCGATGACTCGTCCGAGGCATCCCAGGAGGTCGCGCGGCAGGGGCTCCGGCCGCTGGACGTGCCAGGGGCCGGTCAGGACCCCATCCCCCTAGCACTCGATGATGTTCACCGCCAGCCCGCCGCGGGCCGTCTCCTTGTACTTGACGCTCATGTCCGCGCCCGTTTCCTTCATGGTCTTGATGACCTTGTCCAGGGACACCTTGTGCGAGCCGTCGCCGCGCATGGCCATCTTGGCCGCGGTGACCGCCTTCACCGCGGCCATGCCGTTGCGTTCGATGCAAGGGATCTGGACCAGGCCGCCCACGGGGTCGCAGGTCAGGCCGAGGTTGTGCTCCATGCCGATCTCGGCCGCGTTCTCGACCTGCTCGGGGGAGCCGCCGAGGACCTCGGCGAGCGCGCCCGCGGCCATCGAGCAGGCCGAGCCGACCTCGCCTTGGCAGCCGACCTCGGCGCCGGAGATGGAGGCGTTCTCCTTGAAGAGCATGCCGATGGCCCCGGCCGCCAGCAGGAAGCGGACCACCCCGTCCTCATCGGCTCCGGGCACGAAGTTGACGTAGTAGTGCAGGACCGCCGGGATGATGCCGGCCGCGCCGTTCGTGGGGGCGGTCACCACCCTGCCGCCGGCCGCGTTCTCCTCGTTCACCGCCATCGCGTAGAGCGTGATCCACTCCATGGACAGCGCCAACGGATCGCCCTCCGCCCGGAGTTGACGCGCCGTCATGGCCGCCCTGCGGCGGACGCGCAGGCCACCCGGCAGGATGCCCTCGCGGGACATGCCCCGGGACACGCACGCCCGCATCACCTGCCAGATCTCCAGCAGCCCGGCCCGGATCTCGTCCTCGGTGCGCCAGGCACGTTCGTTCTCCAGCATCAGCGAGGAGATCGACAGGCCGGTCTCCTTCGCCAGGCGCAGCAGCTCGTCGCCCGTGCGGAAGGGGTACTTCAGGACCGTGTCGTCGAGCTTGATGCGGTCCGCGCCGACCGCGTCCTCGTCCACGACGAAGCCGCCGCCGACCGAGTAGTACGTCTTCGACAGCAGCTCGGCGCCCTGCGCGTCGTGGGCCCATATCGTCATGCCGTTGGCGTGGTACGGGAGCGCCTTGCGGCGGTGCAGGACCAGGTCGTCGTCGAAGGAGAACGGGACCTCGTGCGAGCCCAGCAGCCGCAGCCGGCCGGATTCCTTGATCTGCTCCACCCTGTCGTCCGCGCCCTCCACGTCCACCGTGCGCGGCGAGGATCCCTCCAGGCCGAGCAGGACCGCCTTCGGCGTGCCGTGGCCGTGGCCGGTCGCGCCGAGCGAGCCGTACAGCTCGCAGCGCACCGACGCGGCGGAGTCCAGCAGACCCTCGCTGCGCAGCCGCCGTGCGAACATGCGCGCCGCGCGCATCGGGCCGACCGTGTGGGAGCTGGACGGGCCGATACCGATCGAGAACAGGTCGAAGACCGAGATGGCCACGGTGGGACTCCTTCACTACAGGGTGGTGCGGGGTGCCGCCCACACCTCACAGTGTGCGCGGCACCCGGGAAAGGGAACTATCCGTTCAGACCGGGGTACAGCGGGTGCTTGTCCGCCAGGGCCGTGACCCTGGCCTTCAGCGCCGCCGCGTCGGCCTCCGCGAACGGGGACGGCGCCTTCAGCGTCTCGGCGATCACGTCCGCGACCTCGGTGAAGTCCTCGGCGCTGAAGCCGCGGGTCGCCAGGGCGGGCGTGCCGATCCGCAGACCGGAGGTCACCATCGGCGGCCGCGGGTCGTTGGGGACCGCGTTGCGGTTGACGGTGATGCCGACCTCGTGGAGCCGGTCCTCGGCCTGCTGACCGTCCAGCTCGGACTCGCGCAGGTCGACCAGGATCAGGTGCACGTCGGTGCCGCCGGACAGGACGTTCACCCCGGCCGCGCGGGCGTCGGGCGCGGTCAGTCGCTCGGCGAGGATCCGCGCGCCCTCGACCGTACGGACCTGGCGCTCCTTGAAGTCCTCGCTCGCGGCGACCTTGAAGGAGACCGCCTTGGCCGCGATCACGTGCTCCAGGGGGCCGCCCTGGAAGCCCGGGAAGACGGACGAGTTCAGCTTCTTCGCGAACTCCTTCTTCGCGAGGATGATGCCGCCGCGGGGGCCGCCCAGCGTCTTGTGGGTGGTCGACGTGACGACGTCGGCGTACTCCACCGGGTTCGGGTGGAGACCGGCCGCGACCAGACCCGCGAAGTGCGCCATGTCGACCCACAGGAAGGCCTCGACCTCGTCCGCGATCCGGCGGAACTCGGCGAAGTCCAGCTGCCGCGGGTACGCCGACCAGCCCGCGATGATCACCTTCGGGCGGTGCTCCTTGGCGAGCCGCTCGACCTCGGCCATGTCGACCAGACCGGCGTCGTCCACGTGGTACGCGACCACGTTGAACTGCTTGCCGGAGAAGTTCAGCCGCATGCCGTGGGTCAGGTGGCCGCCGTGTGCCAGGTCCAGGCCGAGGATCGTGTCGCCGGGCTGGGCCAGCGCGAACAGGGCGGCCTGGTTGGCGGAGGCGCCCGAGTGGGGCTGGACGTTGGCGTACTCGGCGCCGAACAGCTCCTTGATCCGGTCGATCGCGATCTGCTCGGCCACGTCGACGTGCTCGCAGCCGCCGTAGTAGCGGCGGCCCGGGTAGCCCTCGGCGTACTTGTTGGTCAGGACCGAGCCCTGCGCCTCCATCACCGCGAGCGGAGCGAAGTTCTCCGAGGCGATCATCTCGAGCGTGGACTGCTGGCGGTTCAGCTCGGCGTCGACCGCGGCGGCGATCTCCGGGTCGAGCTCGTGCAGGGGCGTGTTCAGGACGGACATGCGTCTACGACTCCTCAGCCGGCGGTGTAGGCGGTGTACTCGTCGGCGGTGAGCAGATCGTCCTGCTCGCCCGCCGTGCGTACCTTGAACAGCCATCCGCCCTCGAAGGGGGCGGAGTTCACCAGCGCCGGGTCGTCGACGACGTCCTGGTTGACCTCGACGATCTCGCCGGACACCGGCGCGTACAGCTCACTGACCGACTTGGTCGACTCCAGCTCGCCGCAGGTCTCGCCCGCGGTCACCGTGTCACCGACCTCCGGGAGCTGGACGAAGACCACGTCGCCGAGCGCGTTGGCCGCGTGCTCCGTGATGCCGACCGTCGAGACGCCGTCCTCGGCGACCGACAGCCACTCGTGCTCCTTGCTGTAGCGCAGCTGCTGGGGGTTGCTCATGGCCTGAATTCTCCTGTACGCGGGGGAGTGCTGGTGAATGGGGGACTGCTGGAGGCGCGCGTGAACAGCGGAAATGTGCGCAGGGTCACGCGCGTGCGGGCGTCGACGCGCCCAGTGTCTACTTCCGGCGCTTGTAGAACGGCAGCGCCACGACCTCGTACGGCTCGTGGCTGCCCCGGATGTCCACGCCGACACCGGCCGTTCCGGGCGCCGCGTGGGCGGCGTCGACGTACGCCATCGCGATCGGCCTGCCGAGGGTGGGGGAAGGGGCGCCGGAGGTGACCTCGCCGATCACCTCGCCGCCGGCGACGACCGCGTACCCGGCACGCGGCACCCGGCGGCCCTCGGCGACCAGGCCGACGAGGACGCGCGGGGGCTGCTCGGCGGCCCGCCCGGCGGCCGCCTCCAGCGCCGTACGGCCGACGAAGTCGCCGTCCTTGTCGAACTTCACCACCCGGCCGAGTCCCGCGTCGAAGGGGGTGAGGGAGGTGCTCAGCTCGTGCCCGTACAGCGGCATGCCCGCTTCCAGGCGCAGGGTGTCCCGGCAGGACAGGCCGCAGGGGACCAGGCCGGCGCCCTCGCCGGCCTTGGTCAGCGACTGCCACAGCTCGACGGCGTGCTCCGGCCGCACGAACAGCTCGAAGCCGTCCTCGCCGGTGTAGCCGGTGCGCGCGATCAGCGCGGGGACGCCGGCGACGGTGCCGGGCAGGCCGGCGTAGTACTTCAGGCCGTCGAGGTCGGCGTCGGTGAGGGCCGCGAGGATGCCGGGGGACTCGGGGCCCTGCACGGCGATCAGCGCGTAGGCGTCGCGGTCGTCGCGGACCTCGGCGTCGAAGTCCCCGGCGCGCTCGGTCAGCGCGTCCAGCACGACCTGCGCGTTCGAGGCGTTGGCCACCACCATGAACTCGGTCTCGGCCAACCGGTAGACGATCAGGTCGTCCAGGATGCCGCCGTCCGCCCGGCAGATCATCGTGTAGCGGGCGCGGCCTGCCTTGACCGCCCCGATGTTGCCCACCAGGGCGAAGTCGAGGAGGGCGGCGGCCTGCGGGCCGGCGACGGTGATCTCGCCCATGTGCGAGAGGTCGAAGAGCCCGGCCCGGGTGCGGACGGCGTGGTGCTCGTCGCGCTCGGAGCCGTAGCGCAGCGGCATGTCCCAGCCGGCGAAGTCGGTCATCGTGGCGCCGAGCGCACGATGCACGGCGTCGAGGGCGGTGTGGCGCTGCTCGGCGGGCGGGACGGATGCGGGGTCGGTACTGCTCATCGGGCGTTCGTCTCCCAAGGCGACGGGATCCCCCCGTGCGAGCGACGCAGGGCATGCGGGCACGGGGGAAGGCGAGGTCGTTCCTCCCCATCTGTCATCGGAACCTGAGAGGTTCGCCATGACGCCCGCGACGGGATCGCTCATGACTTGCACCTTGGGTGGGGCCACTGGAGACAGCGGCCCGCTTTTCAGATGTGCCTCGCCCGCGCGGTAACGGGGGCCTGAGAGATTCAAGGGAGGGACTTGCTCCTTCGGCGCCCCAGCGAAGCTGCTGCTGAGGACTCTCCCGCGCGGATTCAAACGGCCGGTATGCAGTTGGCGCGGCCATCATTGCACGGCTCCCCCCGATCCCGGCAGGCCGCATCTGTAACCGGCCTGTGTCGGTACGCGTACGAAAACACTGGACAGAGCGCATTACCTTCTCTTTACGCTCGATGGGGATGGGACCACCTGACCCCAGGGGAGGACGATCACGGTGAACAGGACGACCACGGCGAGGTCCAGGGCATTCGCGACCGGCTCGGGAATCGCGCTGCCCGCGCAGCCCGGCGCCCCGGCCCGGGGGGCGTGCGGCGCGCGGCCGGCGCCCGTCGTCCGCGACCTGCGCGAGCGGGCCGGCCGCAGCCCGCACGGCCTGCTCTTCGGCCCCCGTGACCTGGTGGTGGTCACCGGCCTGCCCGGCAGCGGCAAGTCCACGCTCATGCGGCGGACCGTCCAGGGCCTGCGCGTCGACTCCCAGGACACCCGGGACCGCTGGGACGCCCGCGCCCCCCGCTTCCTGCCCTACGGCCTCTACCGCCCCCTCGTCCGCCTCGCCCACTACGCCGGACTGCGCGCCGCTCTAAGCAGCGGCGCGGGCGTCGTCGTGCACGACTGCGGTACGCAGGCCTGGGTGCGGGACTGGCTGGCCCGCGAGGCCCGCCGCCGCGGCGGCACCCTCCACCTGCTGCTGCTGGACGTCGGCGCCGACACGGCGCTGGAGGGGCAGCGCGAGCGCGGCCGGGGCGTCTCCCGGTACGCGTTCCTGCGCCACCGTCACGCCGCCGCCCGGCTGGTGCGCTCGGTGGAGAAGGGCCGGCTGCCCGACGGCTGCGGCTCGGCGGTGCTGCTGGACCGCGAGGCGGCCGACGCGCTGCGCCGCATCGGATTCACGGGCTGAGGGCTCGGGTGCCGCCCCCGGCACCCGCTAGCCTTTCAGCCACACCAGAGTGAGCGGTTCTCAGCAGGCGGTAGGCAGATGGATTTCCCCCCGGCGAACTTCCCGACGGACTTCTCCGCGGACTTTCCGGCGCAGGCGCACCACCATCCGCACGGCGGATGGCCCGGCAACGAGCTGGAGGAGGTGCTCTCCGTCTCCCTCGGCATGCCGGGAGCCGGCGGCCGGATCGTCGAGGTGCTCGGGCGCAGCTTCGTCTGGGTGCCGCTGCCCGGGGGCGGCGGCCCGCACAGCGGCCCCCTGGACCTGCCCACGATGGAGCTCGGCGGCCAGGTCTACGTGCCGGTCTTCAGCTCCGAGGAACAGTTCCGGCAGGTCGTCGGCGCGCACATGTCGTACACGATCGCGCCGGCCGTGGAGTTCGCCCGGGGGCTGCCCCCGCAGGTGGGCATCCTGGTGAACCCGGACGGGGTGGTCGGCGTCCCGTTGCCCCCGCCCGCCGTGGCCGAGCTCTGCCGGGCGGGCCGCACCCCGCTGGACGGCGCCGCCGCCGGCGGCCGGGTCCGGCTGTACGAGCCCGACTGGCAGGACGACCCGATGGACTTCCTGGCCGCGGCCTCGGCGGAGTTCGAGGCCACGGGCGTGATCCGCACGGCCCGCCGCTGCCTGGCCGCCATTGAGACGGCGGACCCGGTGATGTTCGTGGGCGTGGAACTCTCCCAGTGGGAGGGCGACCTGCGCGCCCTTCCCCTGGAGGCCCTGGGCAGGGCTCTGACCAGGGCGGACGCGCCCTGGCCGGTCAACCTGGTGCTCCTGGACGTGGCCCAGGACCCGGTGGGCGACTGGATGCGGGAAAGGGTCCGCCCCTTCTACACAAGGGACCAGTGAACCCACCCGGGGGGCGTGGGGCCGGGTTCCTCCGCGGCCCCGCCGCGGGCGCGACGGGCCACGACGGATCCGCACCCGCCAACGCACCACGACCCCCGACGCCTTGGGCGCTTAAGCTGGACTCCGACGCGGGGCAACAGAAATGAAGGGGCGGTACAGGTGAGCGCCAGCGGCATCGCGACCGGTCAGGTCGAGCACATGCTGCGCCAGGTCACGCCCGGGCGCTACGACGCCTACGAGGCGCTCCTGCGCGCGCTCGCGACCCCCTCCTCCGGACAGGTCTGGATGCTGCTGTGGCACGGCCAGGCCGGCTCCCCGGACGCCCAGTACGGAAACATGGAGGTCGACGGGCACGGCTACGCCCCCTGCGTCACCTCCGCCCAGGAGCTCAGCGCGAGCGGCTGGAACAGGTCGTACGAGGTGGTCGACGGACTGGACGTGGCCCGCACCCTCTACCCCGACCACTACGGCCTCTGGCTGAACCCGCACGCCCCCGGTGGCGGCGTCGGCATCCCGTGGCTGGATCTGCGCCGCATCGCCACCGGGCTGGAGCGCCAGCCCGCGGGGCCGCTGCGGCTGTCCGAGCCCGGCATCGAGATCCCGCAGTTCTACGCCCTGCTCGCCCAGAACGCCCATCGCACCCCGGCGGTCCGCGCGTTGCGCCGCGCCTGGGTGCAGCCGGCGCTGGGCGCGCCCTATCTGGCCATCGGACTCGACGTGTACGACTCCTCCCCGCCGGCCGTGGACGCCGTACGGGCGATGATGCAGCAGTCCATCGGCGCCGTGCCGGACGGGCTGCCGGTGTCGACGGTCGCCATGACCGACGAGTACGACCCCGTCGTGATGTGGATGCGCGCGACCGCCCGGCCCTTCTACGACCGCGAGGCCCACGCCCCCGCCCCGGCCCCGGCTCCCGCCGGCGGCTACGGCTATCCGCCCACCGGACGTTACTGACACCCGGCGCCGGTCCCACCGTGAGGTGAGGGCCGGATGTCTTCGCGCGTAGATGGCGACGATTGGTCCGGATTTTTTCTGATCTGTCCCAATTAACCCCTGTCCGGGGGCCGTTACCCGCCGTCCGGATAACGGAACCCCACTACCCGGATCACGTTTACGCATCCATTCACTGCCAAGTCTGGCTACAGATCGCCAAACCGTTGAAGACTCCGGCGTCAGGGGACTTATCCCCTGCGTATTACGGACTGATCACGCCGCTACAGCGGCAAGTGCGGGCCGGCTACCGCCGGTTGAGAGGGGTCCCTGCCAGATGACGGCACCATTGCACGAGCCGACCGCGGAAGCGGCCCCGAGCGCGGCCGAGGAAGCGTCGGTCGCCACCAGCGGCGCCAAGGCCGTTCAGGGCCGTTCCCTGGGCCGGATCGCCTGGGAGCGCCTCAAGCGGGACAAGCTCGCCCTGACGGGCGGCGTGGTGGTGCTCGTCCTGGTGGTGGTCGCGCTTCTCGCGCCGGTCATCACCGGACTTCTCGGGCAGGACCCGAACGAGTACCACGAGAGCCTCATCGACCCGCTCTTCGGTACGCCGACGGGCTCCCTGGGCGGCGTGAGCGGCGACCACCTGCTCGGCGTCGAGCCGGTCAACGGCCGCGACATCTTCGCCCGCATCCTCTACGGTGCCCGGATCTCCCTGCTGGTCGGCTTCCTGTCGGCCGTGGTCGCGGTGATCCTCGGAACGGTGCTGGGCATCCTCGCCGGCTTCTTCGGCGGCTGGGTCGACTCCCTCATCAGCCGGGTGATGGACGGTCTGCTCGCCTTCCCGCAGCTGCTCTTCATCATCGCGCTGGTCTCCGTCATGCCGAACGACCTGCTCGGGCTCTCCGGTTCGAGCGTGCGTGTCTTCGTGATGATCCTGGTCATCGGCTTCTTCGGCTGGCCCTACATCGGACGCGTGGTGCGCGGCCAGACGCTCTCGCTGCGTGAGCGCGAGTACGTCGAGGCCGCCCGGTCGCTGGGCGCGGGGCGGCTGTACATCCTGTTCAAGGAACTGCTGCCCAACCTGGTCGCCCCGATCGTCGTGTACACGACGATGATGATCCCCACCAACATCCTCACCGAGGCGGCGCTCAGCTTCCTGGGCGTCGGCGTCAAGCCGCCCACCGCCTCGTGGGGGCAGATGCTCTCGAGCGCGATCGACTACTACGAGTCGGACCCCATGTACATGGTGGTCCCGGGTGTGGCGATCTTCATCACCGTGCTGGCCTTCAACCTCTTCGGCGACGGCGTTCGGGACGCCCTGGACCCGAAGGCCTCCCGCTGATCCGCCCCGTCGGGGATCCGCGACAACAGCGAGCCGCAGAACCGCCGAACACACGGCGCCCCAACCGTCCCGTGGTCTTCACACGGGGTATCTCTCATCTATCCGGAGGATCCGAGATCGTGACTACCCAACGCACCTCAGGGCGGCGGAAGCAGGCGTTTGCCGCTGCTGCCGCGGTCGCCGCGCTGCTGACCACGGCGGCGTGCGGCGGCGGTGGAGATGACGGCGACAAGGGCTCGAGCTCCGGCGCCGCCGGCTTCGACGCCGCGAACAACAAGGTCGCCCAGGCCTCCGCCGCCAAGAAGGGCGGCACGCTGAAGTTCGGTGCCGCGCAGGACGCCGACTCGTGGGACACCACGCGTGGCTACTACGGCATGATGTGGAACTTCGCCCGCTACTACAGCCGCCAGCTCGTCACGAACAAGGCCGAGCCGGGCGCCGCGGGCGCCGAGGTCACTCCGGACCTCGCCACCGAGACCGCCAAGGTCACGGACGACGGCAAGACCTACACGTACACCCTGCGTGACGGCGTCACGTGGGAGGACGGCAAGCCGATCACGTCCAAGGACGTGAAGTACGGCATCGAGCGCGTGTGGGCGCAGGACGTGCTGTCCGGCGGTCCGACGTACCTGAAGGACGTGCTGGACCCGAAGGGCGAATACAAGGGTCCCTACAAGGACACGTCCGCGGACAAGCTGGGTCTGAAGGCGATCGACACGCCCGACGACAAGACCATCGTGTTCCACCTCCCGCAGGCCAACTCGGACTTCGAGGAGATGCTGGCCCTGGTCTCGGCCTCGCCGGTCCGCCAGGACATGGACACCAAGTCCAAGTACGGCCTGAAGCCGTTCTCCTCGGGCCCGTACAAGTTCGCGTCCTACAGCCCGGGCAAGGACCTCAAGCTGGTCCGCAACACCAACTGGAAGCAGGCCTCGGACCCGATCCGCAAGGCCTACCCGGACCAGATCACCATCCAGTTCTTCTCGGACGCCAACCAGCTCGACCAGCGTCTGATCAGCGGTGACCTGGACCTCGACCTGAACCAGACCGGCATGTCGCCGCAGGGCCGCACCACCGCCCTGAAGCAGCACAAGGGCAACCTGGACAACCCGGTCACCGGCTACGTCCGCTACGCGGTCTTCCCGCAGAGCGTCGCGCCGTTCAACAACATCGAGTGCCGCAAGGCCGTCATCCTCGGCGCCGACCACGTGTCGCTCCAGACCGCCCGCGGTGGTCCGGTCGCCGGTGGTGACATCGGCACCAACATGCTGCCGCCGTCCGTCCCGGGTGCCGAGGGCCAGAAGTACGACCCGTACGAGATCTCCGGCGCCAACAAGAGCGGCAACGAGGCCAAGGCCAAGGAGGCCCTGAAGGCCTGCGGTCAGCCGAACGGCTTCAAGACCACCATCGCGGTCCGCAACAACAAGCCGGTCGAGGTGGCCACCGCCCAGTCCCTCCAGGCGTCGCTGAAGAAGATCGGCATCACCGCCGAGATCGACCAGTACGACGGCTCCCAGACCGCCGGCATCATCGGCAGCCCTTCGAACGTGAAGAAGAAGGGCTACGGCATCATCATCATGGGCTGGGGTCCGGACTTCCCGTCCGTCCAGGGCTTCGGTCTGCCGCTGTGGAACAGCAAGTACATCTCGGAGAGCGGTAACAACAACTACGCGCTCATCAACGACAAGACGATCGACGGCCTGTTCTCGTCGTACGTCACCACGCTGGACGACGCCGGCAAGACCAAGATCGCCACGGAGATCAACCACAAGGTGATGGAGGGCGCGTACTACCTGCCCTTCGTCTTCGAGCGGTTCCTCAACTGGCGCTCGGACAACCTGGCGAACGTCTACACCACCGACGGTTACAGCGGTCAGTACGACTTCGTCAACCTCGGTCTGAAGAACCCGAAGAAGTAGTCCCGGCACACCCGCCGAACGGCACGAAAGGCAGGTGAAGGCCGGCGCGGCGGATCCGCGGGCCACCTGGGGAGCCCCTCCCACGCCCACAAGGCAGTGGGGGAGACCTCCGGTGGCCCGCGGTCCGCGGCGGGCCGAGAGCTGTGCTCGCTTACCTCATCAGGCGGTTGTTTGCCGCCGTAGTGATGCTCGTGGTCATCGTCATGGTGGTCTTCGGCATCTTCTTCCTCATCCCCAAGTGGGCTGGCGTAGACATCGCCTTGAGCTTCGTGGGCAAGCAGGCCGACCCTGCCGCCGTCGAGGGTGTGCGCGAGAAGCTGGGCCTGGGCGACCCGATCTACGCCCAGGTCTGGGAGTTCTTCAAGGGCATCTTCGCCGGCCGTACCTACACGGGCGGTGGCGATTCCATCCACTGCGCCGCGCCGTGCTTCGGCTATTCCTTCCGCAGCGAGCAGGCCGTCTGGCCGGTGCTGACCGACCGCTTCCCGGTGACCCTGGCGCTGGCGCTCGGTGCCGCGGTGCTCTGGCTGATCGTCGGTGTCTCGGCCGGCGTGCTCTCCGCGCTCAAGCGGGGCAGCCTGTGGGACCGCGGCGCGATGGTGATCGCGCTCTCGGGCGTCTCCCTCCCGATCTACTTCACCGGCATGGTCGCCCTGTCGATCTTCGTGTACGGACTGGACCTGTTCGACGGTCAGTTCGTGCCGCTGGAGGACAGTCTCAGCGGCTGGTTCGGCGGGATGATCCTGCCCTGGGTCACCCTCGCCTTCCTCTACGCGGCGATGTACGCGCGCATCACCCGGGCCACCATGCTGGAGATCCTCGGCGAGGACTACATCCGCACCGCCCGCGCCAAGGGCCTCAAGGAGCACACCGTCATCGGCAAGCACGCCATGCGCTCCACGATGACGCCGCTGCTGACCATGCTCGGCATGGACCTGGGAGCCCTCATCGGAGGTGCGATCCTGACCGAGACGGCGTTCAACCTGCCCGGCCTCGGCCAGGCGGTGCTCAACGCCATCAAGAACCAGGACCTGCCCATCATCCTGGGCGTCACCCTGATCACTTCTCTCGCGGTGCTCGTCGCCAACCTCGTGGTGGACATCCTGTACGCCGTGATCGACCCCCGAGTGAGGCTCGCATGACCGAACTCAGCAAGAGCGGAGCGGCCGTGGGCGAGCCCACCCCCGCCTCGCCCGCGCCGACCGCCTTCCTCGAAGTGCGCGACCTCAAGGTGCACTTCCCGACCGACGACGGTCTGGTCAAGTCCGTCGACGGGCTCAGCTTCCAGCTGGAGAAGGGCAAGACCCTCGGCATCGTGGGCGAGTCCGGCTCCGGCAAGTCGGTCACCTCGCTCGGCATCATGGGCCTGCACACCGCCGGCCAGTACGGCAAGCGCAAGGCGCAGATCTCCGGCGAGATCTGGCTGGACGGCACGGAGCTGCTGTCCGCCGACCCGGACCACGTGCGCAAGCTGCGCGGCCGCGAGATGGCGATGATCTTCCAGGATCCGCTGTCGGCGCTGCACCCGTACTACACGATCGGTCAGCAGATCGTGGAGGCGTACCGGATCCACCACGACGTCAGCAAGAAGACCGCCAAGCGCCGCGCGGTCGAGATGCTCGACCGGGTGGGCATCCCGCAGCCGGACAAGCGGGTGGACAGCTACCCGCACGAGTTCTCCGGCGGTATGCGTCAGCGCGCGATGATCGCGATGTCGCTGGTCAACAACCCCGAGCTGCTGATCGCGGACGAGCCGACGACCGCCCTGGACGTGACCGTCCAGGCACAGATCCTCGACCTCATCCGCGACCTCCAGAAGGAGTTCGGCTCCGCGGTCATCGTCATCACCCACGACCTGGGCGTGGTCGCCGAACTGGCCGACGACATCCTGGTGATGTACGGCGGCCGCTGCGTCGAGCGGGGCCCGGCCGACAAGGTGTTCTACGAGCCCCGGCACCCCTACACCTGGGGTCTGCTCGGCTCGATGCCGCGTCTGGACCGTGAGCAGCAGGAGCGCCTGATCCCGGTCAAGGGCTCCCCGCCCTCGCTGATCAACATCCCGTCCGGCTGCGCCTTCAACCCGCGCTGCCCGTACGCGGACCTCCCGAAGGACAACGTCACCCGCACCGTCCGGCCCGAGCTGGCCGAGGTCGGCAGCCGCCACTGGGCCGCCTGCCACCTGGGCACGGAGCAGCGGGAGCGTATCTGGACCGAAGAGATTGCGCCGAAGCTGTGAGTGACGACGAGAAAGCGGTGAAGATCCCCGCGCAGGCCGACGGCCCGACGGCGGAGGGCGCGACCCTCACCAAGGACGCCGCCCCCGGCGAGGTCCTGTTGAAGGTGACCGGGCTCCAGAAGCACTTCCCGATCAAGAAGGGCCTGCTCCAGCGGCAGGTCGGGGCGGTGCACGCGGTCGACGGCATCGACTTCGAGGTCCGCTCCGGCGAAACGCTCGGCGTAGTGGGCGAGTCCGGCTGCGGCAAGTCCACGATGGGCCGGCTGATCACCCGGCTGCTCGAACCGACCGCGGGCAAGGTCGAGTTCCAGGGCAAGGACATCACGCACCTCGGAGTGAGCGGCATGCGTCCGCTGCGCCGCGATGTGCAGATGATCTTCCAGGACCCGTACTCGTCGCTGAACCCGCGTCACACCATCGGCACGATCGTCGGCGCTCCCTTCAAGCTCCAGGGCGTCGAGCCCGAGGGCGGCATCAAGAAGGAAGTGCAGCGGCTGCTGTCGGTCGTGGGTCTCAACCCCGAGCACTACAACCGCTACCCGCACGAGTTCTCCGGCGGTCAGCGTCAGCGCATCGGCATCGCCCGCGCGCTCGCGCTCAACCCGAGGCTGGTCGTGGCGGACGAGCCGGTCTCGGCCCTGGACGTGTCGATCCAGGCCCAGGTCGTCAACCTGCTCGACGACCTCCAGCAGGAGCTCGGCCTCACGTACGTGATCATCGCGCACGACCTCTCGGTCGTCCGGCACGTCTCGGACCGCATCGCGGTGATGTACCTCGGCAAGATCGTGGAGCTGGCCGACCGCGACCTGCTCTACAAGTCGCCGATGCACCCGTACACCAAGGCGCTGATGTCGGCGGTGCCGATCCCGGACCCGCGGCGCAAGAACGCCAAGAGCGAGCGGATCCTGCTCAAGGGCGACGTGCCCTCGCCGATCTCGCCGCCGAGCGGCTGCCGCTTCCACACCCGGTGCTGGAAGGCGACGCAGATCTGCACGACCAAGGAGCCGGCGCTCGTCGAGCTGCGGCCCGGCCAGCAGGTCGCCTGCCACCACCCGGAGAACTTCGCGGACCAGGCCCCGCAGGACACCGTCCTGCTGACCGTCGCGAAGGAGGCGGCGGAGCTGGTGGCCGACGAGGTGCTCGCGGAGTCGGCGGAGACGTCGGCGGCCGTGGCGGCGGAGGTGGCGGCGGAAGCGGCCACCGAGGCGGCCGGGAACGCGGAGGCTGCCGAGTCGGCCGTGGCTGCCGAGCCGGCCGAAGCCGAAGGGGACGCCGAGCCGGCCGGTGAGGCCGCTCCGGAGGCTTCCGGGGACGACGCCGGAGGCGACGCTCCAGCCAAGGAGAAGTAAGTAACACCGAGCCCCCGCCTTGCAATGTAAGGCGGGGGCTTCGTGCTGGGTGAGAATGTAGGGGTGCTCCAGCAAATCTTCAGCCCCTCCGTCCAGCACACGCTCGACCTGATCGGCATTTTCGTCTTCGCCATCTCGGGCGCGCTGCTGGCCGTCCGCAAGAACTTCGACGTGTTCGGCATCGCCATGCTCGCCGAGGTCACCGCGCTGGGCGGCGGGGTGTTCCGCGACCTGGTCATCGGGGCCGTGCCCCCGGCCGCCTTCACGGACCTGGGGTACTTCCTGACCCCGCTGCTGGCCGCCCTCCTGGTCGTCTTCCTGCACCCGCAGGTGGAGCGCATCCAGCAGGGCGTCAACGTCTTCGACGCGGCCGGCCTCGGCCTGTTCTGCGTCACGGGCACGACGAAGGCCTACGACTACGGTCTCGGCCTCACCGCGTCGGCCGCGCTGGGGCTGGCCACCGCCGTCGGCGGCGGTGTGCTGCGTGACGTGCTGGCCAACGAGGTGCCCTCGCTGCTGCGCTGGGACCGTGACCTCTACGCGGTCCCGGCGATCGTCGGCGCCACCATGGTGGTGCTCTGCATCCGCTACGACATGCTCACCCCGCTGGCCAGCGGCTCGGCCGCGGTCACCGCTTTCGCGCTGCGGCTTCTCGCGATGCGGTTCCACTGGCGAGCGCCGCGCGCTTGGAACCGGCGCTCGACGGTGCGCGAGGAGTAGTCGACTTTCCGCCGCCCATGATCCGGTGCTGGTCCAGCTGTGTCGTCAGCCAGCGGAACGCCGGCACGACCTGCGGCCGCCACAGCCCCATGGTGTGCCCGCCCGCGCCGCTCGGGATGTAGACGACGTGCACGGTCGTCGGCGCCTTCGCCTCCTGGCGGAGGGCCAGGGCGGCCTCGTAGCCGTCCTTCGGCTGGCCGGAGAGGTAGAGGGCCACGGGGGGCGGTACGGCGGCCTTCCGCAGCAGCAGATAGGGGTTGTTGGCCCGGCGCAGGGCGGGGCTCTGCGCGGCGAGGGAGTCGGGTTCGCTGATCGGGTCGCTGTATCCGGACAGGCTCACCGCCGCCCGGTAGCGGTCGGGGTGGGCGATGGCGAGCTTGGTCGCGCAGTGCGCCCCCGCCGAGTACCCGGCGACCGCCCATCCCCCGGGCGCGGGCTGGACCCGGAAGTTGTCCCTGACCATCTTCGGCACGTCGATGCTGAGCCAGCTGTCGGCGTTGACGGTGCCCGGGACGTTGGCGCAGCCGGTGTCCACGCCCGGCAGCAGCGTGGTGCGCGGGGCGACCAGGATGAACGGTGCCACCTTGCCCGCGCGCATCAGCGGCGCCAGCTGCTCGTGCACCCGCAGGGTCCCGTACCAGGACTTCGCGGAGCCCGGGTAGCCCGGCAGCAGCTCCACCACGGGGAAGGCGCGGCGGGCGTAGGCGGGCTCGTCGTACTGCGGGGGCAGCCAGACGTAGACCTCGGCGTTGACGCCCGAGACCTGGCCCTTGAGCTGGGTGACGCGTACCCCGCCGGCCGCGTGCATGGCCGGTCCCTCGGCCTGCGTGAACTCCTGCCGGACCCTGGGCAGCCGGTCCAGCGCGATGCCGCCGGTGCCGTCGGCGCCCAGATCGGCGGCCTGTTGCACATGACTGCCGGTGCCCAGCAGGTCGTCCCAGGTGTCGTACAGGCCGTTGGAGTTGTTGACCATGACGAAGACCAGGGCCACGGCCGTGCCCTGGGCGAACAGCAGCATCATCACCCGGGCCGTGGCGCGCAGGACCCGAGGCCCGCGCAGCCGCGACCACATCAGCAGCGGCAGCGCGACGGCGACGACGGACAGCGCGATCAGGGTGTAGAGGAACGGAGTCCCGGTGAGGCTCATGTCTTTGCAGAGGGGAAACCGGGCGTCGAGGTTACGGACGAGTTCGGACACTTACCAAGAAATTGCTGACCGCTCACTCGTTCCGGTCATGGACGAGCGCTGTGCGTTCATCCGGCCGTAGCATCCAAAGCTACCGCTTAGTAATCAACTGTTGTACGGTTCAGTCATGCCAGAAGCAGCTACCGCGGCGGCCGAGCGGGCCACCACCGCCCTCGTCACGGACTCGACCGGCGACAGCGAGTTCGACCGCGACACCGCGCTCACCCGTCGCGCGCCCGGCGTCTACGACATCGACCTCTCGGCCGGCTGGACGATCATCAGCGCGGTCAACGGCGGCTACCTCCTCGCCGTCCTCGGCCGCGCGCTCGGGGACGCCCTCCCGCACCGCGACCCGTTCACGATCTCGGCGCACTACCTCACGGCGTCCCAGCCCGGCCCCGCGGTCGTCCGCACGGACGTCGTCCGCACCGGCCGCACCCTGTCGACCGGGCAGGCCTCGCTGTTCCAGTACGACGAGAACGGCGCCGAGGTCGAGCGCATCCGCGTCCTCGCCTCCTACGGCGATCTGGACAGCCTGCCGGACGACGTCCGTACGACGGCGAAGCCGCCCGCGATCCCGCCGATGGACCAGTGCTTCGGCCCCGACGACGGGCCGGCGCCGGTCGACGGCAGCTCCGCCATCGCCGACCGGCTGATGCTCAAGCTGGACCCGTCGACCCTCGGCTGGGCGCTCGGACAGCCCTCCGGCAAGGGCGAGATGCGTGCCTGGTTCGGCCTGAAGGACGGCCGCGACCCGGACCCGCTCTCCCTCCTCCTCGCGGTGGACGCCCTGCCGCCCACCGCCTTCGAGATCGGCCTGCGCGGCTGGGTCCCCACGGTCGAGCTGACGGTGCATGTCCGCTGCCGTCCGGCTCCGGGCCCGCTGCGCGTCTCCATCACCACCCGCAACCTCGCGGGCGGCTTCCTGGAGGAGGACGCCGAGGTCTGGGACAGCGCGGACCGACTCGTCGCACAGTCACGGCAGTTGGCGCGGGCCCGGCTCGGCTGAACGGTTCCCGTCCGAGCCGGACGGGCCCGCCTCTGTCACGGAGCTGTACCAGCCCACCGACCGGCCCTCCGAGATGAACTCCCTGGTCAGCGAGTTGCTTTGAGGTGCGTTTTACCTGATTGACAGGCGAGGGACAGAGGGGACTCAAGGAACCCCTAAGCGCCGTTGGTTGAGTTCCGGCCTCAGGACCTCCTCATCCTCCCTGGAGCTGTTTCTCATGAAGCGTGCGCTGATGCCCGTCCGTCTCGCCCCCGCGGTGGCTTTGCTGGCGCTCTCGCCCCTCGCCCTGGTGGCCTGCGGCTCGGGCGACTCCTCCTCGTCGAACAGCGGCACGTCCGCCCAGCAGTCCTGCCGGCCGCCCTCCGGCAACGCCTCGGGGATGCCGAGCGGCGCCCCCTCGGGGGCTCCGTCGGGTGCGCCGACCGGTGCCGCCTCGGGGCAGCCGACGGGCGCCCCGACCGGCACGCCGACCGGTGTCCCGACGGGGATGCCGAGCGGCGGGCCCGGCGGCGGAGGTCAGGGCGGCCCCGGTGGCGGCCAGGGCGGCGGCTGTGGGGGGCCGGGTGGAGGCGGAGGCCAGGGGCAGCAGGCCCAGCAGCAGGGCTGACCGATCGACGGTTCACCCACTGGGGCGGCGCACTCGGAACCGGGTGCGCCGCTCCGGTGTTGTGCGGGCGTGCCGTGCGCGGGTCAGGCCGTCCAGTGGCGGCGGCCGATGCTGATGAGCCGCATCTGGCGGGCCGCGAGCCGGCTGATCCGGTCCCGGTCCTCCGGCGAGGCCTCCAGGGCCTCCAGGAACAGCGAGGCGGTGATGAGCATCTGGTCGACGTAGAGGTGCGAGAGCATCAGCAGGTCGTCGTCGCTCCAGCCGTCGGCCGCCTCGTCCTTGGCCAGTTCGGTCTTCACCTCCTCGGCGAACCGGGCCAGTTGGTCCCGGATCGCCTCCCGCACCGGCTGAACTCCGCCATGTCGCTCACGCGCGATGAAACGGACGTGAGCGGGGTACGCGTTCACGTGACCGGCGATCAACTCGACAGCGCGCGCGATGCGTTCCTCGCTCGTGTCGGCCGTGGTCACGGTGGTGCGGATCATCGGGTGCAGGCTGCCCAGCGCCTCCTCGACCAGGGCCACGCCCAGATCCGCCGTGGAGCGGAAGTGCCGGTAGAAGGCGGTCGGGGCGACCCCGACGGCGCGGGTGACCTCACGCAGGCCCAGGCTGCTCAGACTCTGCTCCTCCAGCAGCAGCAACGCCGCGTCCATGAGCGCCTGCCGGGTCTTCTGCTTCTGGGCCTGCCGGATGCCGAGGGTGTGACTCATGTCATCCAGTTAACAACTGTTCTCTGGAATTGAAAAGCCGGGGAACACGCTAGACTCAAAAGTCAGTGAACAAGTGTAACCACAACTGTTCACCCAAACTTTACGGAGGGGGATCCGATCCCATGCTGTTCCTAGTCGCGGCTCTGCTGCTGTTCGGCCTCGTCATGGGCACCGTGGCCCATGCGCCGTTCGCCTTCACCCTGGTCGCCGCCGCCGTGATCGCCGCCTGGCTCGGCGTCTTCGCGCTCCGCGAGCGTCACGGCCGCCGCCGGCACACCTCGACCCACTGACCGTCGCACGTCCATCCACAGGAGCTGACCCGTCATGCAACTCACCGCACCGGCCACCCGCCGCACCGGCGTCCGGGACACCGACGGCATGGCCGTCGCGTCGTTCATCCTGGGCCTCGTCGGCCTGCTCGTCCTCAACGTCTTCCTCGGCCCGATCGCCATCATCCTGGCCGCGGTCGCCCTCTGGCGCGGCACGGCCCGCCGCGGGCGCGCCTACCTGGGCCTGGCCCTGGGCATCGCCGACCTCGTGGTCCTGGTGGCGTTCATGCAGGCGGACTCCACGATTTCCTGGAGCTTCTGACCGCCCGGGCTCACCTGGCATCGAGGCGCGCCACCCCACCCCCGTAGAATCGGGGTCACCATGGCATACCTCGACCACGCCGCGACCACGCCGATGCTCCCCGAGGCGGTCGAGGCACTCACCGCGCACCTGGGCATCACCGGCAACGCCTCCTCCCTCCACGCAGCCGGCCGGCAGGCCCGCCGCACGGTCGAGGAAGCCCGGGAGACCCTGGCGGAAGCGCTCGGCGCCCGCCCCAGCGAGGTCGTCCTCACCTCCGGCGGCACCGAGGCCGACAACCTCGCGGTGAAGGGCCTGTACTGGTCCCGCCGCGACACGGACCCGGCCCGCACCCGCGTCCTGGCCAGCCCGGTGGAGCACCACGCGGTCCTCGACGCCGTCCACTGGCTGGGCGAGCACGAGGGCGCGACGGTCGAGTACCTGCCGGTCGACTCCTACGGGCGGGTTCATCCCGAAGCGCTCCGCGACGCCATCGCCCGCGATCCCCACGACGTGGCCCTGGCCACCGTCATGTGGGCGAACAACGAGATCGGCACGATCCTGCCGGTCCGTGAGCTGGCGGACGTGGCAGCCGAGTTCGGCGTCCCGCTGCACGCCGACGCGGTCCAGGCCTTCGGTCAGATCCCCGTCGACTTCGCCGCCTCCGGTCTCGCCGCGATGACGGTCTCCGGCCACAAGATCGGCGGCCCCTACGGCATCGGGGCCCTCCTCCTCGGCCGCGAGCACACGCCCGTACCCGTGCTGCACGGCGGCGGTCAGGAGCGCCACGTCCGCTCCGGCACCCTCGACGTGCCCGCCATCGCCTCCTTCGCGGTCGCCGGACGCCTCGCCGCCGAGCAGCGCGAGTGGTTCGCCCGCGAGATCGGTACCCTGCGCGACGCGCTGATCGACGCGGTTCGTACGGCCGTCCCGGACGCGATCCTCGGCGGGGACCCCGTGGACCGGCTCCCGGCCAACGCCCACTTCACCTTCCCGGGCTGCGAGGGCGATTCCCTGCTGCTGCTCCTCGACGCCCAGGGCATCGAGTGCTCCACCGGGTCGGCCTGCACCGCGGGCGTCGCACAGCCCAGCCACGTCCTGCTCGCCACCGGCACCGACCCCGACCTGGCCCGCGGCACCCTGCGCTTCTCCCTCGGCCACACCTCGACCGAGGCCGACGTCGAGGCGGTCGCCAAGGTCATCGGTCCGGCGGTGGAACGAGCGCGCGCCGCCGGGCTGACGTGACGCGGGGGGCCGGCGGCGGTCCTCCCGCCGCCGACCCCCCGGCCACGGACCTGGCCCGGCACGCGTCGGGTCGGGCGCTGCCGCCGGCACTTCCACCGCCGGCGGCAGCCTGCTCGTGAACAACCCCGCGGGTCGGTACACCTAGCCGCTGGTGACCATGAGAGACGCCATCATGCCCTCGTCCTCGTGCTGGAGCAGATGGCAGTGGAGCATGTACATGTACGTGTCGTCGGTGAAGTCGGTGAACTTCATCGCGATCTTGATGGAGCCGCCGCCGACCACCTCGAAGGTGTCGAACCAGCCGAGGTCGACGCCGGTCGGCGCCTCACCGTTGATCTCGATCACCTGGTAGGGCACGTCGTGCAGATGGAACGAGTGTTCCAGCTGCGTACTGTTCTTGATCGTCCAGATCTCCTCGGCGTCCAGCGTGGTGCTGATCATCGCCATTCCGGCCATGGTGGTGCCCACCGAGCCGTTGATCGTCATGGTCCCGCCGGTGCCCTGGCCGAGCGTGATGGTGCGCGCGGTGAAGGCGCTCGTGTCGTACCGGGTGATCGTGTTGAGCGAGCTCGGCAGGTCGGCCGGCGTGTCGGTGGCGTCCGGGGTGACGGTCAGGAAGTCGTACGTGCCGCTTCCGCCCCGGATCCAGCCGGTGGTGACGACGGCCTGCAGCGTGACCGCGTCCTCGAGGTCGAGGACGAACTCGGCCCGGCCACCGGCCACCAGCCGGATCGTGGTCACCTCGGTGGCCTCGGTGAGGTAGCCCTGGTCGGTGGCGATCTGGGTGAGCGTCCCGCCGTCGCCGCGCTGGACGGTCATGATGTCGGCGGGGGAGGCGTTCAGGACGCGGAAGCGGGTGCGCTTCTTGGTGGCCGTGAAGCCGAGGGTGGTCGAGTCGACGTTCGTGCCGTTGACCAGCACCGGGAAGCTGACCCCGGAGCTGCGATAACCGGCGGCCTCGTACTTGATGTCGCCGGTGCCGTCGACCGCCAGACACTGCAGGACGATCGGTATGTCGTCGACGCCGTACTCGCTCGGCAGCGCGGCCGAGACGTCCGAGTCGTCCTCGACGATGATCATCCCGGCCAGGCCGTGGACGACCTGCTGGGCCGTGGTGCCCAGGGCGTGCGGGTGGTACCAGAGGGTCTTGGCCTCGTCGAGGACCTCGAAGGTGGGCGACCAGGTGACGCCGTCCGCGAAGGCGTTCTGCGGGCCGCCGTCCATCTTGGGCGGGATGTGGGCGCCGTGGAAGTGGACCGAGGTCTCCGCGCCCAGGGTGTTGGTGAAGTTCATCAGGACCGTGTCGCCCTTGGTCCACTTCATGGTGGGACCGAGGTACGAGCCGTTGTAGCCGGCGGTGGTGCTGGTGACCCCGCTGAGCACCTCGCTGGTGCCGGTCTTCGCGGTCAGGGTGTAGGTGGTGGTGCCGTCGGAGGTGGTGGCCTCCAGGAGGTCGGGGATCGTGAGGGTGCCGGTGGCGTCGGCGGCGGACGCCTTGTTGCTGGTGCCGCCGGTCAGCAGGGAGAAGGTCGCCCCGGCCGCTCCGACGGCGGCCAGCCCGGCCGCCCCGACCATCCCGCCGAGGAACTTCCGTCGGTGCAGGCCCTTGCCGCCCGTGCCCTTCGGCTCCTTCGAGTGCTCGTCCTTGCCGTTCCGGCCGACTCTGGCGTGGGCGCCCCT
Organism: Streptomyces sp. NPDC088157; assembly: GCF_044741545.1. NCBI lineage: Bacteria > Bacillati > Actinomycetota > Actinomycetes > Kitasatosporales > Streptomycetaceae > Streptomyces > Streptomyces sp. NPDC088157. The sequence continues at coordinate 298,033 of NZ_JBIUSU010000002.1, read as the reverse complement.
GCCCTGCCGGTCCGAGCTCGAGGCGGGTTCTGTGGTGTGTGTCACGGGCGTGGAGCCTTGACCTAAGAGCTATGTGAAGACTGAGGTGAACTTAGGAACGCGCCCGGGAGGCTGTGGGGGCACCGTGGGCGACCGTGACCCTCAACTCGGTTGAAGAAAAGCCAAGTTGGCCGGCCCGCAGGTCAAGGTTCGGGCGCGGGACACATCGGGCGGACGGCTCTCGTGAAGCGTTCACGATGACGCGCGTGTGTGACTTGAGTCACAGTGGATGTCTGGTGCGCCCGGCCGGTGGCAGATCGTCACGGTGTGCGGGGCACGGCGAGGCACGGGGCACGGGGCACGGACCATGCGGCAACCGGCAACCGGCAACCGGCAACCGGCAACCGGCAACCGGCGACCGGCGACCGGCGACCGGCAACCGTCATGCGGCGACGGTCAGCGCCTTCCGCACCAGCGGCAGATACCGGTCCCAGTCCCAGTGCTCGCCCGGATCGGTGTGGTCCGTTCCCGGCACCTCCACGTGCCCGATGATGTGCTCGCGGTCGACGGGTATGTCGTACCGACGGCATATCCCCGCGGTCAGCCGGGCGGAGGCGGCGTACATGGCGTCGGTGAAGTCCTTGGGCCGGTCCACGAAGCCCTCGTGCTCGATGCCGACACTGCGCTCGTTGTACGCGCGGTTGCCCGCGTGGTACGCCACGTCCAGCTCCCGGACCATCTGCGTGACGTGCCCGTCCTTGCCGACGATGTAGTGCGCGGCCGCACGGTGGCCCGGGTCCTCGAACGCCTTCACCGCGCTGTCGAGGTCGCCCTGTGTGACATGGACGACGACCATGTCGATCCCGTAGTCGTCCGGCCGGTCCGCCCAGCGGAAGTTCGCGTCCGACGCCGGCACCCACCGGGCGCCCCGGAAGTCCACGGCTCCCTCCACCCGCTGCCTGCGCACGCCCGGCAGCCGCCAGTACAACCGCGCCAGTTCGTCACGCGCCAGCACTCCGGTGCCGACGGCGGCCGCCGCCCCGCCGATCAGCAGGGCGCGCCGCCCGATCCGCCGGTCGGAGTCGCTCTTCTTCTCCCCCATGTCCGTGCCCTTCCTCGCCCCTCGTGATCGTCAACGGATACTCGCGGGCTGCGGTTCCCGACGACCCGTACCCTGGAAGGGTTATGACTGAGACCTCGCAGCGCTCCCGCCCCCTTCGCGTACTCGCCGCCATGTCCGGCGGCGTCGACTCCGCCGTCGCCGCCGCCCGCGCCGCCGAAGCCGGCCACGACGTGACCGGCGTCCACCTCGCGCTCTCCGCGAACCCGCAGTCGTTCCGCACCGGCGCGCGAGGCTGTTGCACCATCGAGGACTCCCGCGACGCCCGCCGCGCCGCCGACGTCATCGGCATCCCGTTCTACGTCTGGGACCTGGCCGACCGCTTCCGCGAGGACGTCGTCGACGACTTCGTCGCCGAGTACGAGGCCGGCCGCACCCCCAACCCGTGTCTGCGCTGCAACGAGAAGATCAAGTTCGCCGCGCTGCTCGACAAGGCGCTCGCCCTGGGCTTCGACGCGGTGTGCACGGGCCACTACGCCAAGGTGCTGGTCCGCGAGGACGGTACGCGCGAGCTGCACCGCGCCTCCGACATGGCCAAGGACCAGTCGTACGTCCTCGGGGTCCTGGACGACCGGCAGCTGGCGCACGCCCTGTTCCCGCTCGGGGACACGCTCACCACGAAGGACGAGATCCGCGCGGAGGCCGAGCGCCGCGGCCTGGCGGTCGCGAAGAAGCCCGACTCCCACGACATCTGCTTCATCGCCGACGGCGACACCCAGGGCTTCCTCGCGAATCGGCTGGGCAGGGCGGAGGGCGACATCGTCGACGAGTCCGGCGCGAAGGTGGGCACCCACGAGGGCGCGTACGGCTTCACCATCGGCCAGCGCAAGGGGCTGCGGATCGGCACACCGGCCGCCGACGGCAAGCCGCGCTACGTCCTCGACATCTCCCCGGTGAACAACACGGTGACGGTCGGCCCGGCCGCCTCCCTCGACGTCGGCGCCCTGACCGCGATCAAGCCCCGCTGGTGCGGCGCCGCCCCGACCGGCCCCGGCACCTACACGGCGCAGCTGCGTGCCCACGGCGGCGAGACCGAGGTGACCGCCGAACTCGTCGACGGTCACCTGGAGGTCACCTTCACGGAGCCCGTCCGGGGCGTGGCCCCGGGCCAGGCGATCGTGCTGTACGACGACACGCGCGTGGTGGGCTCGGCGACGATCGCGGCCACCGTGCGGACGGCGGCCGGGGTGGCCTGACCGTCACTCCTCCCGCCCGAAGAACTCCGCCAGCACCGGCGCGAGCACGTTCGGGTCCACCATGTGGGTCTGGCCTTCGAGCGTGCGGTACGTGCCGTCGGGGACCGCGTCCGCGACGGCGCGTACGGCCTCGCGCAGCCACGGTGGACTCGCCTCGCCGGCGACCGCCAGCACCGGGACGGTGATCGAGGCCAGCCGCTCCCGTGGCACCAGCCCCCCGCCCATGACGCTGTCGTCGTGGGCGAGGGTCGGCGCGATGGCCTCCATGCCCGCCCACATCGGCGACTGACGGGCGCCGCGGATCATCTCCTCGGCCAGCCCCGTCAGCCGCAGGAACAGCTCGACGGCGTCCCCGCGCCGCCCCTGCGCGAGCGCCTCGGTGAGGCTCGCGGTGTACTCGGCGCGCCCCTGCGAGCCCTCCTCGTCCAGGGCGTACGGCGTCTCGTACACGGCCACCCGCCGCACCGGCAGACCGGCGGCCGCCGCCTCCAGCACCAGCGCGCCGCCCGAGGAGACGCCGTACAGCGCCGCCTCGCCGCCTGCCGCGTCGATGAGGGCCGCCAGGTCCTCGACCTCGCGCTCCACCGCGTACGGCGCCGTGTCACCGCTCTCGCCACGCCCCCGGCGGTCGTGGCGGAGGACCGTGAAGCGGTCCGCGAGCAGGGCGGCCAGGGGCGCCATGGTGCCGCCCGTGGACATCGCCCCGCTCACCAGGATGACCGCGGGGCCCTGCCCGGCGCGTGCGTACGCGAGTTCGGTGCCGTCGCGCGAAATGGTCTTCTTGTCCATGCCCATGCAGACTGCCGCACGGCACGGCGGTCATCGGCCTACGACACCTCCGCTTGCGGCACTTCCGCCTCCGAGACCTCCACTTCGTAGAAGCACAGGTGGTCCTTGATCTCGGCGACGTCCGGCTTCGGGTCGGGATAGGCCCAGGCGAGGTCCGCCGCGTCCGGCAGCGACCAGTAGGACGCCGTTCCCTTGAAGGGGCAGTACGTGTGGGTGTCGGAGGGGGTCAGGAGGTCGAGCCGTACGTCCTCGGCGGGGATGTAGTACCGCACCGGACAGCCGGTCTCGCGCAGGGCGAGCGCCCGGTCGGACTCGGCCAGCACGTGGCCCCCGTGGACGACCCTGATGTGCCGGTCGCCCTGATCGATCGTGATCGTGTGTCCTCGGGTCATGCCGGAACAGCACGCGCGAAGGCCCGGTTCTTCCCGCGTACGGTGACTCCATGCGTATCTGTGTCTTCCTCTCCGCCGCCGATCTCGACGCCCGCTACACCCGTCCCGCGCGCGAGTTCGCCGAACTGCTCGGCAAGGGCGGCCACACCCTGGTGTGGGGCGGTTCCGACGTCGGCCTGATGAAGGTGGTCGCGGACGGCGTGCAGGAGGCGGGCGGCCGGCTGTGCGGGGTGTCGGTCGACTTCCTCGCCGCCAAGGCGCGGGCCGGGGCCGACGAGATGGTCGTCGCGCGGGACCTGGCCGAGAGGAAGCGGCTCCTCCTGGAGAAGTCCGACGCGGTCGTGATCATGGTCGGTGGGACCGGGACGCTGGACGAGGCGACCGAGATCCTCGAGCTGAAGAAGCACGGACACACCGACAAGCCGGTCGTGCTGCTCAACACCGCGGGCTTCTACGACGGCCTCAAGGAGCAGTTCCGGCGCATGGAGGACGAGGGCTTCCTGCCCCGGCCTCTCACCGACCTGGTGTTCTTCGCGGAGGAGCCGGTGGGGGCCCTGGCCTACCTCGAGGAGAGCCAGGGCATCGCGTAACCCCTGGTGATGCGAGCATGGCGGGCATGGCTACTCATGTGATCACCGGCGCCGGTTCCGGCATCGGCGCGGCCGTCGCCCGCCGTCTGCACGCGCGCGGGGACGAACTCGTGCTGCACGCGCGCGACGCGGGCCGCGCGAAGGACCTCGCGGCGGAGTTTCCCGGGGCCCGGACCCTGGTCGGCGACCTTGCCGAGCCCTCCAAGCTGAGCTGGGCCTTCTCCCACCAGACGCTCCCCGACCGGGTGGACACCCTCCTGCACATCGCCGGCGTGGTCGACCTGGGCCCGGTCGGCGACCTGACCCCGAAGTCCTGGCGCCACCAGCTCGACGTCAACCTGATCGCCCCGGCGGAGCTGACCCGCCACTTCCTGCCCCAACTCCGGGCCACCCGGGGGCACGTGCTCTTCGTGAACTCCGGAGCGGGCCTGCGGGCGAGCGCCGACTGGTCCGCGTACGCCGCCTCCAAGCACGGTCTGAAGGCGCTGGCGGACGCACTGCGCGCCGAGGAGCACGACAACGGCGTCCGCGTCACCTCCGTCTATCCCGGCCGCACCGCCAGTCCCATGCAGGCCAAGGTCCACCAGCAGGAGGGCAAGGAGTACGAGCCGGGGGAGTGGATCGACCCCGAGTCGGTCGCGACGACGATCCTGATGGCGATCGACCTGCCCCGGGACGCCGAGGTCAACGACCTGACGGTGCGGCCCGGGCGGTGATGTCCCCCGCGCGGACGGGACGCGCTTTCGCGCGTACGTAGGCTTCACTCGTGAACGCACACTTCAGTTTCGGCCCCGCCACCGGCGTCGGCTCCCTGCCCGGCGGTGACGCCCGCGAGGCCGCCAGGGCCGCCACCGGGTCCTTCGAGGACTTCCCGTTTCTCGCCGAGCTGCCGGCCCGCGGCCCCGGCGCCGACATGATCGGCCGCACCGCCGGGATGCTCGTCGAGCTGTACGCACGCGTGGAACCCAGCGGCTGGCGGATCGGCGACCGGCCGGGGCGGGACACCAAACGGGCCCGGTCCTGGCTCGGGCAGGACCTCGACGCCCTGGAGGAGTTCACCCAGGGCTACGAGGGCCAGGTGAAGGTGCAGGCCGTCGGGCCCTGGACCCTCGCCGCCGCGCTGGAGCTGAAGAACGGCCAGTCGGTGCTCTCCGACCACGGCGCCCGCCGCGACCTCGCCGGCTCCCTCGCCGAGGGTCTGCGCCTCCATCTCGACGAGGTGCGCCGCCGCCTGCCCGGCGCGCGGGTCGTGCTCCAGCTCGACGAACCCTCCCTCACCGCCGTCCTTCGCGGCCAGGTGAAGACCGCCAGCGGCTACCACACCCACCGCGCCGTCGACCGGCAGGTCGTGGAGGCCACCCTCCGGGAGGTCGTCGAGGTGCACGGCGACGGCCCCGTCGTGGTCCACTCCTGCGCTGCGGACGTCCCGTTCGCCCTGCTGCGCCGGGCCGGCGCGGCGGCGGTCTCCTTCGACTTCTCGCTTCTCACCGAGCGTGACGACGACACGATCGGTGAGGCGGTGGAAGGGGGTACCCGGCTGTTCGCCGGTGTCGTGCCGGGCGTGGACACCCCATTGTCGGACCCTGCCGGTAGCGTCATGGGTGTCAGGACGCTGTGGCGCAGGCTGGGGCTGCGGCCGGGGCTGCTCGCCGAGGCGGTCACGCTCACGCCGTCGTGCGGCCTCGCGGGGGCTTCCCCCGCGTACGCGCGCGAGGCCCTCGCCCACTGCGTCCGGGCGGCGAGATCCCTCGCGGACAACCCTGAGTGACGGGAGGACGACACGGTGGCCGGCGACAGGCAAGCGGAGACGACGGTGCCCAGCGAGGCACGGGAGAAGCACGCGCAGCTGGCTGAGCAGATCGAGGAGCACCGCTTCCGGTACTACGTGAAGGACGCTCCCGTCATCAGCGACGCCGAGTTCGACAGGCTCCTGCGTGCCGTGGAGGCGCTGGAGGAGGAGCATCCCGAGCTGCGCACGCCCGACTCGCCGACCCAGAAGGTCGCGGGCGCGTACGCCACGGAGTTCACGGCCGTCCAGCACCGCGAGCGCATGCTCTCGCTCGACAACGCCTTCGACGACCTGGAGCTCGCCGCGTGGGCCGAGCGCGTCCACAAGGACGTGGGCACCGCGGCGTACCACTTCCTGTGCGAGCTCAAGGTCGACGGTCTCGCCGTCAACCTCACCTACGAGAACGGCCGTCTCACGCGCGCGGCGACCCGGGGGGACGGCCGTACGGGCGAGGACATCACGCCCAACGTGCGCACCATCGCGGAGATCCCCGACCGTCTCACGGGCGACGGGGTCCCGTCGCTGGTGGAGATCCGAGGCGAGGTCTACTTCCCGATGGAGAAGTTCGAGGAGCTGAACGCCCGTCTGGTCGAGGCGGGCGACAAGCCCTTCGCCAACCCGCGCAACGCGGCGGCCGGTTCACTGCGCCAGAAGGACCCGCGGGTCACCGCCTCCCGTCCGCTGCACATGGTCGTGCACGGCATCGGCGCGCTCGAGGGCTACGAGGGCCTCAACCGGCTGTCCGAGGCCTACGACCTCCTCAGGACCTGGGGTCTGCCCACCTCCCCGCACAACAAGGTGGTCGGCGACCTCGACGGGGTACGGGCGTTCATCGCGTACTACGGCGAGCACCGGCATTCGGTGGAGCACGAGATCGACGGCGTGGTCGTCAAGCTCGACGAGATCCGTCTCCAGGGGCGGCTCGGCTCCACGGCCCGCGCCCCCCGGTGGGCGATCGCCTACAAGTACGCGCCGGAGGAGGTCAACACCAAGCTCGTCAACATCCGCGTGGGCGTCGGCCGTACCGGCCGCGTGACGCCGTACGCCCAGGTCGAGCCGGTCACGGTGGCGGGCTCCGAGGTCGAGTTCGCCACCCTGCACAACCAGGAGGTCGTCAAGGCCAAGGGAGTTCTGATCGGCGACACCGTGGTGCTGCGCAAGGCCGGTGACGTGATCCCGGAGATCCTCGGCCCGGTCGTCGACCTGCGCGACGGCAGCGAGCGCGAGTTCGTGATGCCGTCCGAGTGCCCGGAGTGCGGGGCGGTGCTGCGGCCGATGAAGGAGGGTGACATCGATCTGCGGTGCCCCAACGCCCGCACCTGTCCTGCCCAGTTGCGCGAGCGGGTGTTCTACCTGGCCGGCCGCAGGGCGTTGGACATCGACCACTTCGGTTACGTCGCCGCGGCCGCCCTCACCAATCCGCTGGAGCCGGCCGATCCGCCGCTGCGTGACGAGGGCGACCTCTTCGACCTCACCATCGACCGGCTGCTGCCCATCCGGGCGTACGTCCTCGACCAGGACAGCGGTCTGCCCAAGCGGGACCCGAAGACGGGCGAGGAGAAGATCGCCACGGTCTTCGCCAACCAGCAGGGCGAGCCGAAGAAGAACGCGCTCGCCATGCTGGAGACCATCGCGGCCGCCAAGGAACGCCCGCTGGCGCGCATCCTCACCGGCCTGTCGATCCGTCACGTCGGACCGGTCGCGGCCGAGGCGCTGGCCCGCGAGTTCCGTTCGATCGAGCGGATCGAGCAGGCGTCGGAGCAGGAGCTGGCGGCGACCGACGGGGTCGGCGCCATCATCGCGGCCTCGCTCAAGGAGTGGTTCGCCGAGGAGTGGCACCAGGAGATCCTGCGCAAATGGAGGGCCGCCGGAGTCCGGATGGAGGAGGAGGGCTCCGGAGAGGACGAGGGGCCGCGTCCCCTCGAGGGACTGACGGTCGTCGTCACCGGCACTCTCGAACACTTCACCCGCGACGGCGCCAAGGACGCCCTCCAGAGCCGTGGGGCGAAAGTGACCGGTTCGGTTTCGAAGAAGACATCTTTCGTCGTTGTGGGTGACAATCCTGGATCGAAATACGACAAGGCGATGCAGGTCAAGGTTCCGGTTCTGAACGAGGACGGCTTCACCGTCCTGCTGGAACAGGGTCCCGAGGCGGCGGCCGAAGTGGCCCTTCCGACCGAGGAGTAGCGAGAGTGGCGGTTGAAGGCCACCCGATCGGCGCATACCAGATGCATACGGGTGGCCGGGGCGCATTCGGGCAACCGTCGACGACCGCTGCCCGTGGAAGCCGTCCGCGGCCTACTGTTGAGACGTGCGCCTGCCGTGCCCAGCTGCGGTCGGGGCATCCCCGTGCTCCGGGTGAGCAGGGGGAAGGGTTCTCCACCGCGGCGCCGCCCGGGGTTGTCGGGCAACGGGCCGCGTGGCGTGGGCACCGCCGGCTGTGAGAGGGACGGGAATGGAACCGACCGAGAGCGCCGCCCCGGACGCACGGCTGCGCCGACGCCGGGTCGCCGGCGTCTGGTGGGGAAGCCGGTGGACCGAGCGCTCCGGGCGACATCCGGGCGCGGAGGCCTACCAGCCGCACACCGCGCCCCTCACCGCGCCGCATCCCGTCCTGGACACCCGCGTCTCCTCCGCCCCGCATCCGGGACTGCCCGACACCGAAGCCGACCGGCCCCTGTCCTGGCCCGCGCTGCCCGCGACCGTCATCTCCGCGGCCGCCTTCGCCCTCGGCGCCGGCTTCTACGGCGCGTTCACCGGCCACCACGCGCTCTTCCCGTCCGACACGACCGGCTGGGCCCTGGCCGTCCTGGCCGGCGTCGTCGTCGGCCACCTGGTCCTGCTCGGCCGCGCCCGCTGGTGGGGCGGCACCGGCTCCGGCGCCGCCCTCACCCTCGCCGTCCTGCTGCTGTACGGCTGGGTGCCGGCCGGACTGGTCAGCCTCACCGTCGTCGTCCTGGTCGGCATAGCCCGGCGCCACCGCTGGCGGCAGGGCGTCCTGCACGGCGCGGTGGACATCCTCGGCATCGGCGCGGGCGCGCTGCTGCTCGCCGCCTGCGGACGGATACCGTCCGTGGAGCATCCCTGGACCCCCGACTCGTGGACGGTCTACACCGGCCCCCAGGTGGTCCTGGTGGCCGTCGCCTACCTCGCGGTCACCCGTGTCCTGCTCTGGTATCTGCACGCCCCGCGCGTCGGCGGACTGCCCACCGTCGCCCGTACCGCCCTGGTCCGACAGGGCCTGGTCGCGGTCGCCCTGCTGGGTATAGCACCGCTGATCTGCGTGGTGGCCGTCGCCAAGCCGATCCTGCTGCCGCTCTTCGCCATCCCGCTCATCGCCCTCGACTCCACCCTGTGGATGGCCCGCGCCCGTGCCGAGGAGCAACTGCGCGACCCGCTCACCGGGCTGCCCAACCGCCAGTGGCTCCTGGAGCGCATCTGGACCGCCCTGGACGACGCCGAGCGCATAGGCGCCCGGGCCGCACTGATGCTGATCGACCTCGACCGCTTCCGCTCGGTCAACGACACCCTCGGTCATCTCGCCGGTGACCGGCTGCTCCTCCAGATAGCCGAGCGGCTACGGCTCGCCCTTCCGCGCGGGGCGGAGGTCGCGCGGCTCGGCGGGGACGAGTTCGCCGTCTTACTGCCCGTCGCCGACTCCACGACCTCGGCGTCGAGGATCGCCCGCGCACTGGTCGCCGGCCTCAGCTCACCGCTCGATCTCGACGGGCTCACCCTCGTCCTGGAGGCCAGCGCCGGCGTCGCCGTCTTCCCCGACCACGCCCTCGACGCGGAGGGCATGCTCCGCCGGGCCGACGTGGCGATGTACCAGGCCAAGCGGGACCGTACGGGCGTCGAGGTGTACGAGTCCAAGCGCGACTCCAACACCCCCGACCGGCTCGGACTGCTGGGCGACCTGCGCCGGGCGCTGGACGCGCACGAGGTGCAGCTGCACTACCAGCCGAAGGTCCGCTTCGACGGGCAGGTGGCGGGGCTGGAGGCGCTGGTCCGCTGGGTGCACCCGGAGCGCGGGAAGGTACCGCCGGACGAGTTCATAGCGATCGCCGAGTCCTCCGGGCTGATGCCCCATCTGACGGAGTACGTGCTGGACACGGCGCTCGGCCAGGTCGCGCGGTGGCGGGCCCAGGGGCTGTACGTGCCGGTCGCGGTCAACGTCTCCCCCCGCGACGTCCACACACCGGGTTTCGCCGGCTCCGTCGCGGCCCGGCTGGCCCGGCACGGAGTGCCCGCGGGAGCGCTCCAACTGGAGATAACCGAACACGTCCTCCTGGAGGACCCGCAGCGCGCCGCCGACACCCTCAACGCGCTGACCGGGCACGGCGTGAAGATGTCGCTGGACGACTTCGGAACGGGCTACTCCTCCCTCGTGCACCTGCGCCGGCTGCCGGTGAGCGAGCTGAAGATCGACCGCTCCTTCGTGGCCCGGCTGGCCGTCGACACCGAGGACGCGGAGATCGTGCGCTGCACGGTCGACCTCGCGCACTCGCTGGGGCTGCTGGTCGTCGCCGAGGGAGTCGAGGACGACGAGACCTGGGAGCGCCTGCGCGACCTGGGCTGCGACGCCGTCCAGGGCTGGCTGGTGGCCGCGGCGATGCCCCCGGAGGAGACGACGGCCTGGCTGCGGGCCCGCGGTTCACGCGGCTGGCAACGCCCCGCGGCGGCCCTGCCGGCAGCGGCGTCCGACGAGTAGCCGGCCCCTCCGCCCGCACGTTCACCCGTTCGCCCGTTCCCGTGCGCCGAGGCTCGGCAGGGGCGCCGGAGCCGAGGTCTGCCGGTGAGAACCCGGGAAGCGAGCCGCACCGTTTCACGGGTATGCCGCCCCGCACCCTAGGATTGGGCCAAACCACACACTCACTCACTCCACCCCAGAGGAACGCCGCATGCCTGGCATCACGCGCGAGGAGGTCGCCCACCTCGCCCGGCTGGCGCGTCTGGAGCTGAAGCCCGAAGAGCTCGAACACTTCGCGGGACAGCTGGACGACATCATCGGCGCGGTCGCCCGCGTCAGCGAGGTCGCCGACCAAGACGTACCGCCGACCTCGCACCCGCTCCCGCTGACGAACGTCATGCGGGCGGACGAGGTCCGTCCGTCGCTCACCCCCGAGCAGGCGCTCTCCGGCGCCCCGGCCCAGGAGCAGCAGCGTTTCAAGGTGCCGCAGATCCTGGGGGAGGACTAACCGCCATGACGGACAACGTCAACATCATCAAGCTCACGGCCGCCGAGACCGCCGCGAAGATCGCCTCGGGCGAGCTCACGGCCGTCCAGGTCGCCGAGGCGCACCTGGCGCGCATCGAGGCCGTCGACGAGAAGGTCCACGCCTTCCTGCACGTCGACCGCGAAGGCGCCCTGGCGCAGGCACGCGCCGTCGACGAGAAGCGGGCCAGGGGCGAGAAGCTCGGCCCCCTGGCCGGCGTCCCGCTCGCGCTCAAGGACATCTTCACCACCGAGGGCATCCCGACCACCGTCGGTTCGAAGATCCTCGAGGGCTGGATCCCGCCGTACGACGCGACGCTCACCAAGCGGCTGAAGGCCGCCGACGTCGTCATCCTCGGCAAGACCAACATGGACGAGTTCGCCATGGGGTCGAGCACCGAGAACAGCGCCTACGGCCCGACCGGCAACCCCTGGGACCTCACCAAGATCCCCGGCGGTTCCGGCGGCGGTTCCTCCGCCGCGCTGGCCTCCTTCCAGGCGCCCCTCGCCATCGGCACCGACACCGGCGGCTCCATCCGCCAGCCGGCCTCCGTCACCGGCACGGTCGGCGTGAAGCCGACCTACGGCGCGGTCTCGCGGTACGGCATGGTGGCCTTCTCGTCCTCCCTCGACCAGGGCGGCCCCTGCGCCCGTACGGTCCTGGACGCGGCGCTCCTGCACGAGGTCATCGCCGGGCACGACCCGCTGGACTCCACGTCCATCGACGCGCCCGTCCCGCCGGTCGTCGAGGCCGCCCGCAACGGCAGCGTCGAGGGCATGCGCGTCGGCGTCGTGAAGCAGTTCCGCGGCGAGGGCTACCAGGCCGGCGTCATCCAGCGGTTCGACGAGTCCGTCGCGCTGCTGAAGGAACTGGGCGCCGAGATCGTCGAGCTGGACTGCCCGTCCTTCGACCTCGCCCTGTCGGCGTACTACCTGATCGCGCCCTCCGAGTGCTCGTCCAACCTCGCCCGCTTCGACGGCCTGCGCTACGGCCTGCGCACCGGCGACGACGGCGCCCACTCGGCGGAGGAGGTCACCTCCCTCACCCGTGAGGCGGGCTTCGGCCCCGAGGTCAAGCGCCGCATCATGCTCGGCACCTACGCGCTGAGCTCCGGCTACTACGACGCCTACTACGGCTCGGCGCAGAAGGTCCGCACGCTCATCACGCGGGACTTCGAGAAGGCCTTCGAGCAGGTCGACGTGATCGTGTCGCCCACGACGCCGACCACCGCCTTCGCGATCGGCGAGCGGGCCGACGACCCGATGGCGATGTACCTGGCTGACCTGTGCACCATCCCGACCAACCTCGCGGGCAACGCGGCCATGTCGCTGCCCTGCGGTCTCGCCCCGGAGGACAACCTTCCGGTCGGCCTGCAGATCATCGCCCCGGCGCTGAAGGACGACCGGCTGTACAAGGTCGGCGCCGCCGTCGAGGCCGCCTTCGTGGAAAGGTGGGGTCACCCGCTTCTCGAGGAGGCTCCGTCGCTGTGAGCGCACTGAACAAGGCCAAGGGCTTCAAGAAGTCCAAGTCCGGTACGTACCTGTCCATCGCCGGGACCGCGTTCGGCGCGTTCGGCGTCGCCAAGCGGCTCAAGAAGGCCCGCGCCGAGAAGGACACGCTGGTCCTGATCGACGCCACCGTGTCCGCCGTCGCCATCGTCACCGGCCTCGCCATCCTGTATCGCGAGCTGAAGCGGCTGGGCGACGACGACGTCCTGCTGGGCTGAGAGGGAAGTTTCACCGTGACCACCACGACCGACCTGGTGTCGTACGAGGACGCGCTGGCGTCGTACGACCCCGTCATGGGCCTCGAGGTCCACGTCGAACTCGGCACCAAGACGAAGATGTTCTGCGGGTGTTCGACCGAGCTGGGCGCCGAGCCCAACTCGCAGACCTGCCCGACCTGCCTCGGCATGCCCGGCGCGCTTCCGGTCGTCAACGCGATCGGCATCGAGTCCGCGATCAAGATCGGTCTCGCGCTGAACTGCGAGATCGCCGAGTGGTGCCGCTTCGCCCGGAAGAACTACTTCTATCCGGACATGCCGAAGAACTTCCAGACCTCCCAGTACGACGAGCCGATCGCCTTCGACGGCTACCTCGACGTACAGCTGGAGGACGGGGAGACCTTCCGCGTGCAGATCGAGCGCGCCCACATGGAGGAGGACACCGGCAAGTCGCTGCACGTCGGCGGCGCCACCGGCCGTATCCACGGCGCGTCCCACTCCCTGCTGGACTACAACCGCGCCGGCATCCCGCTCATCGAGATCGTCACCAAGCCGATCGAGGGAGCCGGCGAGCGCGCCCCCGAGGTCGCGCGGGCGTACGTCCGTGAGCTGCGCGAGCTCATCAAGGCGCTCGGTGTCTCCGAGGCCCGGATGGAGCAGGGCCAGATGCGCTGCGACGTGAACCTGTCGCTGCGCCCGCACGGCCGGGAGAAGTTCGGCACCCGGTCCGAGACGAAGAACGTGAACTCGCTGCGGTCCGTGGAGCGTGCGGCCCGTTTCGAGATCCAGCGGCACGCCGCCGTGCTGAACGACGGCGGCACGATCATCCAGGAGACCCGCCACTTCCACGAGGACACCGGGTCGACGACCTCGGGCCGCGTGAAGGAGGAGGCGGAGGACTACCGGTACTTCCCGGAGCCCGACCTGGTGCCGGTCGCCCCGTCCCGCGAATGGGTCGAGGAGCTCCGGGGCGGACTGCCCGAGCTGCCGCTGGCCCGCCGCAACCGGCTGCTCGCCGAGTGGGGCATCTCCGCCAACGACATGCAGTCGATCACCAACGCCGGTGCGCTGGAACTCATCATCGCCTCCATCGACGCCGGCGCCGACGCGGCCTCCGCCCGTAAGTGGTGGATGGGCGAACTGGCCCGCAGCGCCAACGAGTCGGGCGTCCCGCTCGACGAGCTGGCCATCACGCCGGAGCAGGTCGCCCGGGTCACCGAGCTGGTGAACTCCGGTGACCTGAACGACAAGCTGGCCCGTCAGGTCATCGAGGGCGTCCTCGCGGGCGAGGGCACCCCGGACGAGGTCGTCGACAAGCGCGGTCTGAAGGTCGTCTCCGACGAGGGCGCGCTCACCACCGCGGTCGAGGAGGCCATCGCCGGCAACCCGGGCATCGCCGACAAGATCCGCGGCGGCAAGGTGGCCGCGGCCGGCGCGCTGGTCGGCGCCGTGATGAAGGCCACGCGCGGGCAGGCCGACGCGGCCCGCGTCAAGGAGCTGATCCTGGAGAAGCTGGGCGTCAGCGAGGGCTGAGCTCGCCGTTCTCCTCGCGCCCAGGGGGGACGCGCCGCACCGGCGCGTCCCCCCTGGGCGTCTCTCCGCTCAGCTCGACGCGCTACGCTCGCCCGCCATGAGGGCACGAACCGACTCCGACACGCACGACGACATACAGGACGGCCCGCAGGCGGGCACGACCGGAACGACCGAAGCCGCCGACCCGGCCGACCCGGCTGACTCGGCCGACCCGGCCGACGACACGGACGACGAGACGGACGAGGACACGGACGAGGAAGACGGCGCCGAGGACGCCCGGCGGGCCCGCTGGACGGCCACCGGCACCGGAGCGCTGCTCACCCTCGCCGGACTCGCGGCGTCCCTCATGCGCCTCACCGGCTCCGCCCCCGCCCTCGTCCCGGCGGCCTACGCCCTCGGCGCCGCCGTCTGCGCCCTCGCCGCCCTCCTGGGCTCCCGCGGCCGTACCCGGCGCGCACTGTGGCTGCTCATCGCCGGGGTGATGGTCATGGCGATCGGCGACCAGGCGGACTGACACGTGCCCGACGAGGCCTGACACCGCGGCCGTTATGGTCCTGTGATCTGCCTCCCACTCCTGTGAAAAGCCCCACGAACGCGGCAAACGATCAAATTCGCCTGTAAGAGTGGCCTCGCATCGCTCATACGTTCTTTGCGGGCTGTTCAGTTCAGGCACGACTGTTCCCGGTCAAAGATCCACAATTCGTCCTCCGGGAGCACGTCAAGTGGCAGCCCTCGCACGCTGGTGTGTTCACAACCGCCTCATCGCGGTACTGATCTGGCTGCTCGCCCTCGGCGGCACCGCCTCCGCCGCGCTCGCCGTCGGCTCCGCGTACTCCAACGACTACGAGGTCCCCGGCACCGAGTCCGGCCGCGCCACCCGGTTGCTCACGGAGGGCTTCCCGGACCTCGGCGGTGACAGCGACACCGTCGTCTGGCACACCGCCTCGGGCTCCGTCCGCGCCGCCGCCGTCGAACAGACCATGAACCGCGCGCTGGAGAAGATCGCCGAGCTGCCCGGCGTGGCCTCCGTCGCCGGCCCCGACGACGACCAGGGCCGGACGCGGATCAGCGAGGACGGGCACACGGCGTACGCCACCATCACCTTCGAGGACCGCGCCGAGGACATCGACGAGGGCGAGGCGCGGGCCGTCGTCGACGCCGCGAAAGCCGTCGAGACCGACGGCCTCCAGGTCGAGCTGGGCGGCACCGCGATCGGGCTCACCGAGTCCTCCGGCGGTCATCTCGCCGAGGTGGTCGGCGTGGTCGTGGCCGCGGTCGTGCTGTTCCTCGCGTTCGGCTCGCTCGCCGCCTCGGCCCTGCCCATCGCCACTGCCCTGGTCGGTGTCGGCACCGCGTACGCGGGCATCGTGCTCCTCGGACACCTCATGACCGTCGCCGACTTCGCGCCCATGCTCGGCCTGCTCATCGGGCTCGGCGTCGGCATCGACTACGCGCTGTTCATCGTGACCAGACACCGGCGCGGACTGAAGCGCGGGCTCACCGTCGCCGAGGCCGCCGCGAACGCCGTCGCCACCACCGGACGGGCGGTCGTCTTCGCGGGCGCCACGGTGTGCATAGCCCTGCTCGGCATGCTGATCCTGCGGCTCGGCTTCCTCAACGGCGTGGCGATCGCCGCCTCGCTGACCGTGGTCCTCACGGTCGCCGCCTCCGTGACACTGCTGCCGGCCCTGCTGTCCTTCATCGGCATGCGCGCCCTCAGCCGCCGCGAACGCCGCCGGCTCGCCGAACACGGACCCCAGCCGGAGCTGCCGACCGGCCTCGCCGCCCGCTGGTCGGCGTTCGTGGAGCACCACCCCAAGCTGCTCGGCGCGCTCGCCCTGGTCGTCATCGCCGTTCTCGCCCTGCCCACCTTCTCCCTCCGCCTGGGCACCTCCGACCAGGGCAACGCCCCGACGTCCGCCACCACGCGACAGGCCTACGACCTCCTCGCCGAGGGTTTCGGGGCCGGCGTGAACGGTCCGCTGACCCTGGTGACGCGCGTCGGGGGCGGCGAGGACCGGCTCGCCCTCGACAACCTCGACGCCGCCCTGCGCGCCACCGAGGGCGTGGCCTCGGTGGCACCGGTGACCTTCGACTCCGGCGGCCGCACCGCGTACCTCACGGTCGTACCGGAGTCCGCCCCGCAGTCGCAGCGGACCAGCGACCTCGTCGACCGGCTGCGCACCGAGGTGCTGCCCCGCGCCGAGGCCGGCACCTCCCTCGATGTGCACGTCGGCGGAGTGACGGCCGGCTACGACGACTTCGCGGACGTCATCGTCGACAAGCTCCCGCTGTTCGTCGGCGTCGTCATCGGCCTGGGCTGTCTGCTGCTCCTCCTCGCGTTCCGGTCCGTCGGGATACCTCTCAAGGCCGCCGTGATGAACGTCGCCGCCGTCGCCGCCGCCTTCGGGATCGTGGTGGCCGTGTTCCAGTGGGGGTGGGGGAGCGAGCTGCTGGGGCTCGGACGCGCGGGGCCCATCGAGCCCTTCCTCCCCGTGATCATGGTGTCGGTGCTCTTCGGGCTCTCCATGGACTACCAGGTCTTCCTGGTCAGCCGGATGTACGAGGAGTGGCTGGAGACCGGCGACAACCGGCGAGCCGTCCGGGTCGGTCTCGCCGAGACGAGCCGGGTCATCAACTCCGCCGCGGTCATCATGATCTCGGTCTTCCTCGCCTTCGTCCTCAGCGGCGACCGGGTGATCGCCATGTTCGGGATCGCCCTCGCGGCCGCCGTCGCCCTCGACGCCTTCGTCCTGCGGACCCTGCTGGTGCCCGCCCTGATGCATCTGCTCGGCAGCGCCAACTGGTGGCTGCCCCGCCGGCTCGACCGGCACCTGCCGCGGATCAGCATCGAGCCGCCCGAGTGCCGTGCCGCCCATGAGAGGCTCACCGAGGTGGTGGAGGCACTGGAAAAGGAGCGGCGGCCCGATGTACGCGATATCGCTGGGTGACGACGGAGCCGAGCTGCGCCCGCTGGAGCCCTGGCACGCCCAGGAGTTCCTGGCCCATCTGGAGCGGGGCAGGGAGTTCATCAACCAGTACGTCCCCTTCGGCTCGAAGGCCACCGACGTGGCCACCGCGCGGGAGGCGCTGCAGCGGTACGCCGACATGCGCGCCGCCGACACCGGCTCGCTGCACGGCCTGTGGCTGGACGGCACGCTCGTGGGGGGTGTGCTCTTCCTGAACTTCGAGGCCGACAACGCCAACTGCGAGGTCGGCTGCTGGCTGGAACCCGCCGGTACCGGGCGCGGTCTGGTCACCCGGGCCATGCGGGTGCTGATCGACTTCGCCGTGGAACAGCGCGGGATCCAGCGGGTCGAGTGGATCGCCTCCGCGGGGAACACCCCCAGCCTGGACGTCGCCCGGCGGCTGGGAATGACCCGCGACGGAGTCCGCCGGCAGTCGTACCCCTATCGTGGGGTGCGGCACGACCTCGAGGTGTGGTCCGTGCTCGCCCAGGAGTGGCGCGACGCACGCGCGCGCGGCGCTCACAACGATCATTAAGGGACCTCTCAGAGAGCGTCCGTACGGTGCGAGGTATGGGAACCAAGACTGTTGACGAGGCCGGCGCGGAATCCGGCACCGAGGCGAAGCGCGACGAGGAGAAGGTGGACGTCACGAAGACCGAGGCGCCGGAAGAAGTGACCGGAACGGACGCGGAAGCCGTCGAGGACACGACCGCCGACGACATCGAGGACGGTGACGAGGTCCTCGCCGAGGAGGGCGCCGGTCAGGCGGAGGGTTCCACGGGCGTCGGACAGGGCGCCGGCGCCGTCGTCTCCGTCGCACTGGGCCTCGTGTCGCTCACCGGCGGCTGGATCGGCACCGTCGCCGCCGCTCGCGAGACGCTGGTCGGCCAGCTCCAGACCTCGTCGAACGCCGGTGTCGCCACCCAGATCAAGGAGGTCTACGGCGACGCCTGGCAGACCACCGCGCTCTGGGCCGGCCTGTTCGCGCTGGCCGCGCTGGTCATCGGCGTGGTCGTCCTGGCCCGGCCCGCCTTCGGCGGCGCCCAAGGCAGGACGCAGGCACCCTGGATCAAGTCCGTCTCCTGGGCCGGCGTCGCGCTCGGCGTCATCGGCCTGCTTCTCGCCGTGCTCAAGTACACCGACGCTCTGCTCGGACTGCCGTCCGCGAGCTGAGTACCCGCAGTTCACGAGGGGTCTTAGGCGACCGTGAGCCACTTACGGCCGTCCCTAAGGCCCCTCAGGCGCGTCTAAGGCGCCGTCCGCCGCCGAAGATGCGGAACTCTCCCGATGTGGCGGACCCCCCTGGGAGACGAAGGTTGAGGCATCGCAACAAGCGAAGCCGGATCGACCGACCTCTCAGGGGACACACCATGTACGAGTACGAGCTCCAGCAGGCCCGTTCTGCCGAACTGCGCCGCCGGGCCGAGGGCGAGCGACAGGCCCGCGAGGCCGTCCGCGGCCGCCGTGCCGCCCGCCGTGAGGCCGCCGAACGCGCCGCCGCCGAGCGGTCGGACGGCGGCCCGGGCAGCGAGTCGCATACCCACTTCCTCCGTCGGCTCCGGTTCGCCCGGCCGGCGTGACCGCGGGGGCGGGGGAGGGCGGCCGCACGGGGGTCGGCCGCCCTCCCGCAGGGGCCCCGGCGATATCCGCTGGGCCGTCGTCGCGCCGGCGTGCGATGCTCGCACCCGTGGAGACCAGGTCCGTCAGCCCCGTGTTCGTCGGTCGCGCCGACGAGTTGGGCACCCTGAACGACGCGCTCTCCCGCGCCGCCGCGGGAGAGCCGCAGGCGCTCCTCATCGGCGGTGAGGCCGGGGTCGGCAAGACCAGGCTCGTCGAGGAGTTCGCCGCGGCGGCCGGCCGCCGGGGCGCCGTCGTCGCACTCGGCGGCTGCGTCGAGATCGGCGCCGACGGACTGCCGTTCGCCCCGTTCTCCACCGCCCTGCGTGCCTTGCGCCGAGCCCTGCCGGACGAACTGGCCGCCGCCGCGGCCGGCCAGGAGGAGGAACTCGCCCGGCTGCTGCCCGAACTGCGGGAGACGGCCCCCGGCCGGCGCCACGACGAGGAGGGCATGGCCCGCCTCTTCGAACTCACCGCCCGTCTCCTGGAGCGCGTCGCCGCCGAGCGCACCGTGGTGGTCGCCCTGGAGGACCTGCACTGGTCCGACGCCTCCACCCGACACCTTCTGTCCTACCTGCTGCGCACCCTGCGGACCGGGCGGCTCGTCGTCCTCGTCACCTACCGCGCCGACGACATCCACCGCCGTCATCCGCTGCGCCCCCTGCTCGCCGAACTCGACCGGCTGCGCACCGTACGGCGCCTCGAACTCGCCCGCTTCACCCGCGACGAGGTCTGCCGCCAGATCGCCGGCATCCTCGCCGCCGAGCCCGACCCCGCTCAGGTCGACGACATCTTCGAACGCTCCGACGGCAACGCCTTCTTCGTCGAGGAACTCGCCGTGGCGGCACACGAGGGCTGCTGCACCGGCCTCACCGACACCCTGCGCGACCTGCTGCTCGTCCGGGTCGAGGCGCTGCCCGAGAGTGCCCAGAACGTCGCCCGGATCGTCGCCGAGGGCGGCTCCACCGTCGAGTACCGGCTGCTCGACGCCGTCGCCCGGCTGGCCGAGGACGACCTCATCGAGGCACTGCGCGCCGCCGTCGGCGCCAACATCCTGCTCGCCACCCCCGACGGCGACGGCTACCGTTTCCGCCACTCCCTGGTCCGGGAGGCCGTGAGCGACGACCTGCTGCCCGGCGAACGCTCCCGCCTCAACCGCCGCTACGCCGAGGCTCTCCAGGGCGACCCGACCCTCGTCCCCGCCGACGAACGCGTCATGCGGCTGGCCAGCTACTGGTACCACGCCCACGACCCGGCGAAAGCCCTTCCCGCCGTCCTGGACGCCTCCGTCGAGGCTCGTTCCCGGCGCGCCCACAGCGAGCAGCTTCGCCTTCTGGAAAGGGCGATGGAGCTGTGGGAGACCGTGCCCGAGGACATCAGGGCCGCACTGCGTCCCGTCGACTACACGCAGGCGTATCCCCCTCCCGCACTGCCCGAACCGTCTGGGGGGACCCCCAGCGGCCGCGATCCGGCCACCACCCCGCTGCGCTACCTCGATCTGATGGCCGAGGCCGCCGTGGCCGGCCGCTACTGCGGGGAACGCGAACGCGCCCTGAAGATCACCAAGCGAGCACTGCGCCTGCTGAAGGAGGAGGACGACCCCCTGCGCGCCGCCTGGTTCTGGGTGCAGCGCTCCCGGCTGGTGCACTCCCTGGGCCGGGGCGGCGGCCGCGAGGAACTGGCCACCGCGCAGGACCTCTTGCGCGGGCTGCCGCCCAACGAGGTGCACGCCGAGGTGCTCACCCACATCGCCTGCTGGTCCTTGGTGCACGTCCCGGGACCCGACGCCTATGGGGCCGCCGAGCGGGCCGTGGAGTACGCCCGCATGGTCGGCGCCCGCGAGACCGAGCTGGATGCCCGCCAGGTCCTCGGCGTCCTCATGGTCGAGGCCGGCCACATCGAGGCAGGACTCGCGGAGCTGCACGAGGTCAGGGAACGGGCGCTCGCCGAGGACACCCCTTCCGTCGCGCTGAACGCCTACGTCAACCTTCCCTCCGAACTGGAGGCGGTCGGCCGCTCCCGGGAGGCCGTCCCGATCCTGGAGGAGGGTCTCGCCTTCGCCAAGCGGCACGGCCCGCCCGACGCCGAGGCCTGGGTGTGGGGCAACCTCGCCGAGTCGCTCCTCTCCCTGGGCCGCTGGGAGGAGGCCGACCGGGCCTGCGCCGCCGCCGGGGTTCCCCCCACGCCGTTCAGGCAGTGGGGGAGGGCGGGGCAGGGCGTGGCGGTCCGGGGCTTTCACGCCACCCTCCGCGCCGAACTCGCCCTCGCGCGCGGCGACCTCACCGAGGCCGGCCGCCAACTGGACGTCGCGGAGGGCTTTTTCGGGTCCCACGAACACGCCCCTCAGAACTACCTCCCGCTGACCCGCCTCGCCATCGGACTCGCAGCGGCCCAGGGCCGGCCTCTGGACGCCCGCGCCCACTTCGCACGCACCCTCGACCGAGACTTCCAGCCCGGCACCCAGCGGTACGCCTGGCCCCTGCTGCTCGCCGCAGCCTCCGCCGAGGGCGACGCCCGTGCGCTGCCGGCCGCGGACCCGGGCCGCGCCGAGCTCCTCGACCGCATCCGGGCCGCCGCCAGGAGGCTCGCCACGATCGCCCCCGTCTGGCAGGCCCACGAACGCTGGGTGCGCGCCGAACTCCTGCGTGCCGAGGGCCGGACCGACCCGGACGACTGGTCCGAGGTGGTCGCCGCCTTCGAGTGCCTGGAACGCCCCTACGACCTCGCCCGCACCCGCCACCGCCTGGCCGAGGCTCTCCTCTCCCTCGGCGGCGACGACGAGCGCGAGCGGGCCGCCGAGCTGCTCCGCCTCGTCGACGCGGTCGCCGCCCACCTCGGCGCCCGCCCCCTCGCCGAAGCCGTCACTCTCCTCGGCCGGCGCGCCCGCCTGACCCTGAGCCTCGCCGCGGGCCCGCCGGACGGCTTCGCCGACCCGCTCGCGGCGCTGGGCCTGACCGGCCGGGAACGCGACGTCCTGCGGCTGGTCTCGGCCGGCCGCACCAACCGCCAGATCGCCGAGGTGCTCTTCATCTCCCCGAAGACGGCGAGCGTCCACGTTTCGAACATCCTGTCGAAGCTGGACGTCTCGGGCCGCGGCGAGGCGGCGGCCGTGGCCCACCGGCTGGGGCTGTTCCCCCCGGCGGACGAAGAACGGCTGATCGCGCGACAATGAGTTCAGGCCACAAGGGAGAACGCATGTTCAACGCCTTCGAGGACCTCTTCGCGCCGGGCCGCAAGCACACCCGGGACGAGCAGAACCGGCTGGAACTGACCCGCGAGGACGTCGGCGACGGTGATCCCGGGCGTGGGCCGATAGACCTCGCCTCCGGGAAGGTCGTGGTGCGGCCGTCCGGGCCCGAGGAGGCGGAGGCGGAGACGCAGGACGGGTGACCCCGCTCAGCTCACCTCCAGCTCCAGGATCCGGTCGTCCCCCGTCTTCGGGTCGCCCCGGCCGTCCGTGTTGCTGGTCGTGACCCACAGCTTGTCGCCGCCCGCCGACACCACCGTGCGCAGCCGGCCGTACTCGCCCTTGAGGAAGGCCTGCGGATCCGCCGAGACCGCCGTGCCCTTCAGCGGCACGCGCCACAGACGCTGCCCCTTGAGCCCCGCCATCCAGATCGAGCCCTCGGCGTAGGCGATGCCGCTGGGAGAGGCGTCGTCGGTGTGCCACTGGGCTGTCGGGTTCCGGAACTTCGTGTCCTCGGACGTGCCCTCGGCCTTCGGCCAGCCGTAGTCGGCGCCCGGCTCGATCGCGTTCAGCTCGTCCCAGGTGTCCTGGCCGAACTCCGCGGCGAACAGCCGCTGCTTGGAGTCCCAGGCCAGCCCCTGCACATTGCGGTGACCGTACGAGTACACCGCGGAGTCCGCGAACGGGTTGCCGGCGGCCGGTTCGCCCTCCGGGGTCAGCCTGAGGATCTTGCCGCCCAAGGACTTCTTGTCCTGGGCGAGGCCCCGGTCGCCGCTCTCGCCCGTGCCGACGTAGAGCAGTCGGTCGGGGCCGAAGGCGATCCGGCCACCGTTGTGGATCATGCCTTTCGGGATGCCCTTGAAGACCGTGTCGGGCGCCCCCAGCTGGTCGCCGACGGGCCGCGCGGGGTCGTAGATCATCCGGACCACGCGGTTGTCCGAGGCCGAGGTGAAGTACGCGTAGACCATGCGGTCCGAGGCGTAGTCGGGGGAGAGGGCGAGGCCCAGCAGGCCGCCCTCGCCGGCCGCCGACACCCCCGGCACCTCGCCCAGCTCGGTCTTCTTCCCCGTCTCCGTGTCCACCCGGGTGATCGTCCCCTGGTCGCGTGAGGCGACCAGGAGGCCGCCCTCGGGGAGCGGGACGAGACCCCAGGGAGAGTTCAGGCCTTCGGCGACCGTGCGCACCACCTTGACCGTGCCCTTCGCGGGCGGGGTCTCCTCGGCGGCCGGGGAGGTCTGCGCCGCCGTACGGCTCGGGGACGCGCTGACGGAGGCGGCCGACGACCCCCCGCCCTCGGACGAGCAGCCGGCCGTCACCAGCAGAGCACTCGCGGCCAACACGGCTGAAACAGCTCGACGTTGCACGATCAGGGTCCCTTCGACACGGCGGTTCCCGCGGCGGGCTTCACCTGTTCCTACGCCGCTCGGGCCTCACAGGTTCCCGATCCGGGCCGTCGCGATCCGAAAGCGGCACTACTCCCACGATCCCCGGGCCCCCGGCAGCTCCGCCACCTCCGCCAGATCCTGCGGTGTCAGGCGCAGGCCGGACGCCGCCGCGTTCTCCACCACCCAGCGCTGCTGCTTGGCGCCCGGGACCGGGACCACGTGCCGACCCTGTGCCAGCACCCAGGCCAGAGCCACCTGCGCGGCGGTCACGGTCTCGCCGTGCCGGGCGGCGATCCGGCGCAGACCGACGACGATCGGCTGGTTCGCGGCCATCATCTCGGCGGTGAAACGGGGGTGCCGGGCACGCATGTCGTCCGGCTCGAAGCCCTGGCCGGGGGTCAGCGTGCCGGTCAGGAAGCCGTTGCCGAGCGGCATCGCCGCCAGGAAGCCGACGCCGCGCGCCTCGCACCACGGCAGCAGGGCGTCCAGCGCCTCGGGCGACCAGACCGACAGCTCCGCCTCCACCGCGCTCACCGGGAAGACCTGCTGGACCCGCCGCAACTGCCGAATCGTTCCGTCGTACAGCCCGCCGGACCTGCGACCACCCCGGGCCCCCACGGCGCACAGCCCCAGCGCCCGCACCTTGCCCGCCCGGACGAGCTCGGCCATCGCGCCCCAGGTCTCCTCGACCGGGACCTCGGGATCGGCCCGGTGCAGCTGGTAGAGATCGATGACGTCCGTCTGGAGACGACGGAGGGAAGCGTCGCAGGCCCGCTTCACATATCCGGGCCGGCCGTTGGCCACGATGTGCTGCTCACCGACGAGCAGACCGACCTTCGTCGACACGAACGCGTCCCCGCGCCGCTCCTTCAACGCCCGCCCCACCAACAGCTCGTTGGTGAACGGGCCGTACATGTCGGCGGTGTCCAGCAGGGACGAACCCGCGTCCAGCGCCCGGTGCACCGCCCTGAGCGACTCGTCGCCCCGCTGCCGTGACCCGCTGTACGCCCAGCTCATCGGCATGCACCCGAGACCGACGGCCCCCACCTCGAGCGCCCCCGCGCCGATCGTCCTGCGCTCCACCTGCTCGTTACCCTCCCTCTCCCGGTCCCCCAACCTAACCTCTGCACGCGCGCGTGCCTGACATAGCCTCCTGGCCATGAGTGCTGACGCCTGGCTTCCCATCCCGCCGGAAGAGATCGAGGGCCTCCCGCAGGGGCCGAACTACCGCTTCTGGAACGGTGAGGAGGACTATCCGGCGGACCCGGCCGACTGCGCCTTCTACGTCGTCCCCTACATGAAGCCCGCCGCCCTCGGGCAGCGGCCGCTGCCCGCGATGAGCTCACTGGAAGTCGTCCAGACCCTGTCGGCCGGCATCGACCACGTGGAGCCGGCCCTCCCGTTCCTGCGCCCAGGAGTGCGGCTGTGCAACGCGCGGGGAGTGCACGAGGCGAGCACGGCCGAGCTCACGCTCACCCTGATCCTCGCGTCGCTGCGCGGCATCCCCGACTTCGTACGGGCCCAGGACCGGGGGGAGTGGCTCGGTGGGTTCCGGCCGGCGCTCGCCGACAAGAACGTGCTCATCGTCGGCTACGGCTCCATCGGTTCCGCCATCGAGGACCGGCTCGCGCCCTTCGAGGTGGCGCGGGTGGCGCGCGTCGCGCGCTCCTGGCGCACGACGGCGCGCGGCCCCGTGCATCCGATCGCCGAACTTCCCGCTCTGCTGCCCGACTCCGACGTGGTGATCCTCTGCACGCCCCTGAACGAGAGCACGACCGGCCTGGTCGACGCCGGTTTCCTGGCCCGGATGAAGGACGGCGCCCTGCTCGTGAACGTGGCGCGCGGCGCGGTCGTCGACACCGAGGCACTGCTCGCCGAAGCGGAGAGCGGCCGCCTCACCGCGGCACTGGACGTCACGGATCCCGAACCCCTGCCCCCGGGCCACCCGTTGTGGAGCGCGCGAGGCGTCCTGGTCAGTCCGCACGTCGGAGGGCCGACCTCCGCCTTCCTGCCACGCGCCAAGCGGCTGCTGGTGGACCAGTTGAGGCGCTACGTGAACCGGGAGCCGCTGCGCAACGTGATCCTTACGACGGGCACGGCGAACCGAACGTGACGGCCCCGGCACTCCTGTAGTCCGGTTCGAGCACCCTCCGCAGTCTCCCGGACGCGGTCCGTACCTCATCCGGGCGCATATGCCGATGATCGTCACGCAGCGTAGAGGAACTATGTCCCTGAGTGACGAGACTGGTGTATCGTCCCGACAGGGGTTGCGCCGCGCACGTTCGGCGTCAGGGATGGACATTTCAGACTTGTGAGGGGGGCGACGGGCGATGCACGGCCTATGGACGAACGATCCGACGCGGCGGAGCCGCCGACGGCGACCCTGGCGCCCGGCCGCGCGCCGACACGGTCACGGCGCTCACGACGGCCGTCACCGTCACCGGTGCGGCAGCCATGGGAAGCACGCGCCACCGGCGGCCCGGGACCCGAGGGATCCGGGAGTGACGCGGACCGGGAGGATCCGGTGAGTTCGCCGCCGACCTCCACGACCCTCCTCGACGGAGCGCTACGGACACAGCCTTCGACGGGGACGCCGCGCATCGCGCCGCCGGCCGCCGGCCGCCTCGGATCGAACCTGGTCCACCAACTGCTGCTCTCCTTCCTGTGCGCGGGATACGCCGTCGGTTCCGCGCTCGGCTGGGGATCGGACCAACTAGCGCTGATCATGGGCGACTTCGGGCTGACCGCGGCGGCGGGCGCCGCCGCCGTGTCCTGCTTCCTCTACGCGCGCACCCGCCGCGTCCGCTTTCGGCCCGCCTGGCTGCTGTTCTCGCTCTCCTCGACGATGGCGGCCCTCGGCAACCTGGTCTGGGGGTGGTACGAGGTGGTCCTGGGGCGGCCCGTGCCCAGCCCCAGCTTCGCCGACCTGTTCTTCCTGTGCTTCGCGCCCCCCGCCATCGTGGGGCTGCTCGTGCTCGCCGCCCGGCCCATGACGAAGGCGGGCTGGGTGTGCCTGGCCCTGGACGCCTGGCTGATCGCCGGCTCGCTGCTCACCCTCTCCTGGAGCCTCGCGCTCGCCCAGGCGGCGAAGTTCGACGGGCCCAGCGTGGCCCACGCCGCGCTGTCGCTGGCGTACCCGCTGCTCGACATCGCCCTGGTGAGCATGGTGCTGGTGCTGCACTTCCGGCGCACGTCGGTGAACCGCACGGCGGTCAACACAGCCGTCGGCGCACTCGCGCTGACCGTGATGTGCGACGCCCTGTTCACCTCGCCGCTGCTGCACAACAACTACCGCTCGGGCCAGCTCCTCGACGCGGGCTGGTTCGCGGGCTCGCTGCTCCTGGCGTACGCGCCCTGGGCCGCCTCCCGCCGACAGCGGTCCGCCGCGGATGAGGGGCACACGCGTGTGGTGCACGAACACGTACCCGGCCAGCGCTTCGGAGGGCGTCCCCAGGGGCCGTCGCACCCGGCGGCCGCCACGTCGGCGCCGGCGCCCGGGCAGCGGCCCGACCGGCCGTCCGACCGGACGGCTCCTCAGGGAGGCGACCACGGCAGGTATCCGGTCACCCGGCCCATCACCGGGTCCCTGGCCGCCCTCACGCCCTATCTGGCCGCCGCCGTCTGCACCCTGGGGATCCTCTACAACGTCCTCAACGGCCGCAGCGTCGACCGCGTGGTGCTGCTGACGGGCGGCACGGTCGTGCTCGCCCTCGTGGTGCGCCAGGGGATCATGCTGCTCGACAACATCACCCTCACCCAGGAACTGGCGCAGAAGGAGAACCACTTCCGCTCCCTGGTGCAGGGCTCCAGCGACGTCATCATGATCGCCGCGCCGAGCGGCGTCCTGCGCTATGTCTCCCCGGCCGCCGCCGGGGTCTACGGACGGTCCGCCGAGGACCTCGTGGGTTCCGAGCTGGCGGACCTCATCCACCCCGAGGACCTGGGCTGCGTGGTGCACGAGGTGCGCCGTTTCCTCGCCGCCAACCCCCAGGAGGAACCCACCACGCGCATCGAGTGCCGCTTCCGCTCCGGCGACGGGGGCACCTCCCGCTCGAGCGAAGCCGAGAGCGGGGGAGGCTGGCTCAACGTCGAGTCCACCGTCAACCGCCATCACGGCGGCCTGATCTTCAACAGCCGGGACGTGACCGAGCGGGTGCGGCTGCAGGCGCAGCTCCAGCACAACGCCGAGCACGACCCGCTCACCGACCTGCCCAACCGCGCGCTGTTCACCCGCCGCGTCCAGCAGGCCCTCTCCGGCCGCCGCAGCTCCGACCGGGGCCCCGCCCTGCGCAACACCGCGGTGCTCTTCATCGACCTCGACGGCTTCAAGGCCGTCAACGACACGATCGGCCACGCGGCCGGGGACGAACTGCTGGTCCAGGCCGCCCGCAGGCTCCAGGACGCGGTCCGCAAGGGCGACACCGCCTCCCGGCTGGGCGGCGACGAGTTCGCGGCCCTGATCGCCGGTGACGGCACCCGCGACCGCGCCGCCCGGGAACGCCACATAGTGGAACTCGCCGACCGTCTCAGGCTCACGCTGTCACAGCCGTATCTCATCGACGGCAACGAGGTCCGGGTCGCCGCGTCCATCGGCGTCGCCTTCGCGGAACCCGGTCTGGGCGCCGGCGAGTTGCTCCGCAACGCCGACCTCGCCATGTACCGCGCCAAGGCGGGCGGCAAGGGCCGGGTCGAGCTGTACAAGCCGCAGATGCAGCAGGACGTCGTACGCAAGGCGGAGCTGGCCACGCGGCTGCGGGCAGCGCTGCACGACGGCGAGTTCGCGCTGCTGCACCAGCCCGTGGTGCGCCTGGAGGACGGCCGGATCTCGTCGGTCGCCGCGCAGGCCCGCTGGCGCTCCTCCCAAGGGGTGCTCTTCACGCCCGCCGAGTTCCTGCGCGTCGCGGAGGACAGCGACAAGACGGCCGAGCTGGGGCGCTGGATGCTGGAGGAGGCCGTCGAGCAGGCCGCCGACCGGGCCGCGAGCGGGCTCACCCTGCCGGTGGTCGTGCGGGTCGGCGCGCGGCGGCTGCTCGACCGGTCGATGCCGCTGGGCTCCGTGGAGGCGCTGCTGACGCGGCACGGGCTGCCGTCGGGGTCCCTGGTGGTCGAGCTGTCCGACACCGACCCGAGGGTGCCGCTGGACGAGCTGGAGCGCCGCCTGGGGGCTCTGCGCCGCCTCGGCGTACGGATCGCCCTCGACGGCTTCGGCAGCGGCTACGCGGCTCTCACGGCGCTGCGGCGGCTCCCGGTCGACGTGCTCCGGCTCGACCGCTCGCTGGTCGAGGGGGTCGTCGAGTCCGCGCGGCTGCACAAGATCACCAGTGGGCTGCTGCGGATCGCCACCGATCTCGGGCTCCAGTCCGTCGCCGAAGGCGTGGATCTGCCCGAGCAGGTCGTCGCCCTGCGCGCGATGGGCTGCACGCACGGCCAGGGCATGGCGTTCTCCGGGCCGCTCGACGAGTACCGGCTGCGCCGGGCCCTGGCGACGGGTCGCTACCCGGTGCCGCACGGGCCGGCCGAGCCCGCGTTCGCGGGCGGTGGCGCGGGGGTGTACACCAGTGGTGTCCACGCCGGTGGCGTCGCCGGCGGTGTCACCGCCGTCCTGGGGAGCGGAAGTGCCCTTCGCTCACATAATGAGACTCCCGTCCCACCCACTTGACAGTCGGTGCGCGCCGGAGGGAGGGTCTATGCCATGCGCACCCGAATTCTCGTACTTGGAAAGCGCGTCGGCTGAAGCTGGTGACGCTCCGGAAGACCCGGAACTCCCAGCGACCACACCCGGCGCGCTCCCCTCGCTTGCCTTTTGGCACGAGGGGTTTTTTGTTGCACAAAACCCGCTGCGGGCGCTCCTGTCGCAGCCCAGCAGGACCCGAGCGCAACCCCAGTGAGACTCGAGCGCAACACCGGTAAGACCCGAGCACAACCCCAGCAGGACCCCAGCGAAACCCTCAGTAAAACCCTCAGCATCGAGAAGAGAATGCCGATGACCGAGCAGGCCACCGGGGCCCATCCGCAGCCGCGGCCCCGATCCGGAGGACAGCACTCCGCGTCCGTCGAGCACGTGACGGGTGCGCAGTCCCTCATCCGTTCTCTCGAGGAGGTCGGCGCCGACACGGTATTCGGCATTCCCGGCGGTGCGATCCTTCCCGCCTACGACCCGCTGATGGACTCGACGAGGGTCCGCCACGTCCTGGTCCGGCACGAGCAGGGCGCGGGCCACGCGGCCACCGGTTACGCGCAGGCCACCGGCAAGGTCGGCGTCTGCATGGCCACCTCGGGCCCCGGCGCGACCAACCTGGTGACGCCGATCGCCGACGCCCACATGGACTCGGTGCCGCTCGTGGCGATCACCGGGCAGGTGGCGTCGAAGGCGATCGGCACGGACGCCTTCCAGGAGGCGGACATCGTCGGCATCACCATGCCGATCACCAAGCACAACTTCCTGGTCACCAAGGCCGAGGACATCCCGCGGGTCATCGCGCAGGCGTTCCACATCGCCTCCACCGGGCGGCCCGGGCCGGTCCTGGTCGACATCGCCAAGGACGCCCTCCAGGCGAAGACGACGTTCTCCTGGCCGCCCACCATGGACCTTCCCGGCTACCGCCCGGTGACCAAGCCGCACGCCAAGCAGATCCGCGAGGCCGCCAAGCTGATCACCGCCGCCAAGCGGCCGATCCTGTACGTCGGCGGCGGTGTCCTGAAGGCCGGCGCGACCGCCGAGCTGAAGGTCCTCGCGGAGCTGACGGGCGCGCCCGTCACCACCACGCTGATGGCGCTGGGCGCGTTCCCCGACAGCCACCCGCTGCACCTGGGCATGCCGGGCATGCACGGCTCGGTGGCCGCCGTCACCGGTCTGCAGAAGGCCGACCTGATCATCGCCCTCGGCGCCCGCTTCGACGACCGCGTCACCGGCAAGCTCGACAGCTTCGCCCCGTTCGCCAAGATCGTCCACGCGGACATCGACCCGGCGGAGATCGGCAAGAACCGCACCGCCGACGTGCCGATCGTCGGTGACGCGCGTGAGGTCATCGCCGACCTGGTCCAGGCGGTGCAGAAGGAGCACAGCGAGGGCCAGCAGGGCGACTACACCGCCTGGTGGAAGGATCTGAGCCGCTGGCGCGACTCCTACCCGCTCGGCTACGACCAGCCCGCCGACGGTTCGCTCTCCCCGCAGCAGGTCATCGAGCGCATCGGACAGCTCGCCCCCGAGGGCACGATCTTCGCGGCGGGCGTCGGCCAGCACCAGATGTGGGCCGCGCACTTCGTCCAGTACGAGAAGCCCGCCACCTGGCTGAACTCCGGCGGTGCGGGCACGATGGGCTACGCGGTCCCGGCCGCGATGGGCGCCAAGGCAGGTGTCCCCGGCCAGACCGTCTGGGCCATCGACGGCGACGGCTGCTTCCAGATGACCAACCAGGAACTCACCACCTGCGCCCTGAACAACATCCCGATCAAGGTCGCCATCATCAACAACGGCGTCCTCGGAATGGTCCGCCAGTGGCAGACCCTGTTCTACAACCAGCGCTACTCCAACACCGTGCTGCACAGTGGCCCGCAGGCCGCCGCGCCCGACAGCGGCTCCGCCGCGGGCAAGCAGCCCAGCGCCGGCACCCGCGTCCCCGACTTCGTGAAGCTGTCGGAGGCCATGGGCTGTTACGCGATCCGCTGCGAGTCCCCGGACGACCTCGACAAGGTCATCGAGGAGGCGAACTCCATCAACGACCGTCCCGTCGTCGTCGACTTCATCGTCCACGAGGACGCGATGGTGTGGCCGATGGTCGCCGCCGGCACCTCCAACGACGAGATCCTGGCCGCCCGGGACGTCCGCCCCGACTTCGGCGACAACGAAGACGACTGAGCGAGAGAGACGTAAAGAAGACATGTCGAAGCACACGCTCTCCGTCCTGGTGGAGAACAAGCCGGGCATCCTGGCCCGGATCGCCGCCCTGTTCTCCCGCCGGGGCTTCAACATCGACTCGCTCGCCGTCGGCGTCACCGAGCACGCCGACATCTCCCGGATCACGATCGTGGTGAGTGTCGAGGCCCTGCCGCTCGAGCAGGTCACCAAGCAGCTCAACAAGCTCGTCGAGGTGCTGAAGATCGTCGAGCTGGAGCCGGGACAGGCCGTTCACCGCGAACTCGTTCTGGTGAAGGTGCGCGCCGACAACGAGACGCGTTCGCAGATCGTCGAGATCGTCCAGCTGTTCCGCGCCAAGACCGTCGACGTCTCCCCGGAGGCCGTGACCATCGAGGCCACCGGCGGCAACGACAAGCTGACCGCCATGCTCAAGATGCTGGAACCGTACGGCATCAAGGAGCTGGTCCAGTCCGGCACGATCGCCATCGGCCGCGGCGCCCGTTCGATCACGGACCGCTCGCTGCGCGCCCTCGACCGGTCGGCGTAAGTACGCAACCGGTCTACGTACGAACGGATCCGGACGGTCGGTGATCGCCGACCGCCCGGATACCGAGACCCCGAGTCTTCCCTTCCGCCCGCCGTCATACGGTGGGACGCAACACCTGCACCCAAGGAGAGAACCCAAAGTGGCCGAGCTGTTCTACGACGCCGACGCCGACCTGTCCATCATCCAGGGCCGCAAGGTCGCGGTCATCGGTTACGGCAGCCAGGGCCACGCCCACGCGCTGTCGCTCCGTGACTCGGGTGTCGACGTGCGCGTCGGTCTGCACGAGGGCTCCAAGTCCAAGGCGAAGGCCGAGGAGCAGGGCCTGCGCGTGGTGACCCCGGCCGAGGCCGCCGCCGAGGCCGACGTCATCATGATCCTCATCCCGGACCCGATCCAGGCCCAGGTCTACGAGGAGTCCATCGCCCCGAACCTGAAGGACGGCGACGCGCTGTTCTTCGCCCACGGCTTCAACGTCCGCTTCGGCTTCATCAAGGCCCCGGTCGGCGTCGACGTGGCCCTGGTCGCCCCGAAGGGCCCGGGTCACCTGGTCCGCCGCCAGTACGAGGAGGGCCGCGGCGTCCCCGCGATCGCCGCCGTCGAGCAGGACGCGACCGGCAACGCCTTCGCGCTGGCCCTGTCGTACGCCAAGGGCATCGGCGGCACCCGCGCCGGCGTCATCAAGACGACCTTCACCGAGGAGACCGAGACCGACCTGTTCGGTGAGCAGGCCGTGCTGTGCGGTGGCACCTCGGCGCTGGTCAAGGCGGGCTTCGAGACCCTGGTCGAGGCCGGCTACCAGCCGGAGATCGCCTACTTCGAGTGCCTGCACGAGCTGAAGCTGATCGTGGACCTCATGTACGAGGGCGGCCTGGAGAAGATGCGCTGGAGCGTCTCCGAGACGGCCGAGTGGGGCGACTACATCACCGGCCCGCGGATCATCACCGACGCCACCAAGGCCGAGATGAAGCAGGTCCTCGCCGAGATCCAGGACGGCACCTTCGCCCAGAACTGGATGGACGAGTACCACGGCGGTCTGAAGAAGTACAACGAGTACAAGGACGCGGACTCCGAGCACCTGCTGGAGACCACCGGCAAGCAGCTGCGCAAGCTGATGAGCTGGGTGAACGAAGAGGCCTGAGCCTCACGGACAGGGGCCGGAGCGCGCAGCTCCGGCCCCGTTGTCCATCCCGTCCAACCACGGACGGGTGATCCTTCCGCGGAGGCACGAGGCGACCTCCGTCGCAGCACTACACTGCTGCGTATATACGCGTTCAGGCCCACAGCGTCGTGCGTCTTCCACGCGGCTAGCCCCTCCTCCGCATGCGGCCGTCGGGACGGCCGTCCGCACGCTCTGGACTTGTGAGGACTCACGTGAGCTCGAAACCTGTCGTACTCATCGCTGAAGAGCTGTCGCCCGCGACCGTGGACGCGCTTGGCCCGGACTTCGAGATCCGGCACTGCAACGGAGCGGACCGAGCCGTACTGCTCCCGGCCATCGCCGACGTCGACGCGATCCTGATCCGCTCGGCCACCAAGGTGGACGCCGAGGCGATCGCCGCCGCGAAGAAACTGAAGGTCGTCGCGCGAGCCGGCGTCGGCCTGGACAATGTCGACGTTCCCGCCGCCACCAAGGCCGGCGTGATGGTCGTCAACGCCCCCACCTCCAACATCGTGACCGCCGCCGAACTGGCCTGCGGTCTCCTGCTCGCCACCGCCCGCCACATCCCGCAGGCCAACGCCGCGCTGAAGAACGGCGAGTGGAAGCGCAGCAAGTACACGGGCGTCGAGCTGGCCGAGAAGACCCTCGGCGTCGTCGGCCTCGGCCGCATCGGTGCGCTCGTCGCGCAGCGCATGTCCGGCTTCGGCATGAAGGTCGTCGCGTACGACCCCTACATCCAGCCCGCGCGCGCCGCGCAGATGGGCGTGAAGGTCCTGTCACTGGACGAGCTGCTCGAGGTCTCCGACTTCATCACCGTCCACCTGCCCAAGACCCCCGAGACGGTCGGTCTGATCGGTGACGAGGCGCTGCGCAAGGTCAAGCCGAGCGTGCGCATCGTCAACGCCGCGCGCGGCGGGATCGTCGACGAGGAGGCGCTGTACTCGGCGCTGAAGGAGGGCCGCGTAGCCGGCGCCGGCCTCGACGTGTACGCGAAGGAGCCCTGCACGGACTCCCCGCTGTTCGAGTTCGACCAGGTCGTGGCCACCCCGCACCTCGGTGCCTCGACCGACGAGGCCCAGGAGAAGGCCGGTATCGCGGTCGCGCGTTCCGTGCGGCTGGCTCTCGCCGGTGAGCTGGTGCCGGACGCGGTGAACGTCCAGGGCGGTGTCATCGCCGAGGACGTCAAGCCCGGTCTGCCCCTCGCCGAGCGGCTCGGCCGGATCTTCACCGCGCTGGCCGGTGAGGTCGCGGTCCGCCTCGACGTCGAGGTGTACGGAGAGATCACCCAGCACGATGTGAAGGTGCTGGAGCTGTCGGCGCTCAAGGGCGTCTTCGAGGACGTCGTCGACGAGACGGTCTCGTACGTCAACGCCCCTCTGTTCGCGCAGGAGCGCGGCGTCGAGGTGCGGCTGACCACCAGCTCCGAGTCGGCCGACCACCGTAACGTCGTCACCGTGCGCGGCACGCTCTCGGACGGCGAGGAGGTGTCGGTCTCCGGCACGCTGGCCGGTCCGAAGCACATCCAGAAGATCGTCGCCGTCGGCGAGTACGACGTCGACCTGGCGCTCGCCGACCACATGGTCGTCCTCAAGTACGAGGACCGTCCGGGCGTCGTCGGCACCGTGGGCCGGGTCTTCGGCGAGGCGGGGATCAACATCGCCGGGATGCAGGTCGCTCGCGCGGTCGCCGGCGGCGAGGCGTTGGCCGTCCTCACCGTCGATGACACCGTGCCCGCGGGTGTGCTGGCGGAGGTCGCCGAGGAGATCGGCGCGACGTCCGCGCGTGCGGTCAATCTCGTCTGAGGTTGCCGCACCTTCCGGGGGCTGCGCCCCCGGGCCCCCGCTTCGGCCTGAAAGGCTTCGTCCTCAATCGCCGGACGGGCTGGACTCACTGAACGTGGCTCGAAAGCAGGGCCGTACGGACTG
The DNA here is from genome assembly GCF_044741545.1 of Streptomyces sp. NPDC088157. Lineage (NCBI taxonomy): Bacteria > Bacillati > Actinomycetota > Actinomycetes > Kitasatosporales > Streptomycetaceae > Streptomyces > Streptomyces sp. NPDC088157. The sequence continues at coordinate 263,059 of NZ_JBIUSU010000002.1, read as the reverse complement.
GGTCTACTGAACGTGGCTCGAAAGCAGGAGCCGGGCGGGCTGGTGTGATCCAGCCCGCCCGGTTCCTTTTGCCGGTGTCACTTCTTGTCGTCGACCCGGATCCGCCGCAGCGTGACCGAAGCCGCTGCCGCCGCTCCGGCGAGGAGTACCGCCCCGGCGATCGCCGCGCCCTGCATGCCGCTGGTGAACGCCTCGCGTGCCGTCGTCGCCAGGGCGTCTCCCGTGCGCCCCGGGAGGCGACCCGCCACCGCCAGGGCGCCGCCGAGGGTCTCGCGGGCCTCGGCCGGGGCCCCGGCCGGGATGTCGTGGCGGTAGATCGCCGTGCCGATGGAGCCGAGGACGGCCATGCCCAGGGCGCCGCCGAACTCGGTGCCGGTCTCCAGGAGGGCGGACGCGGAGCCCGCGCGTTCGACCGGGGCCGCGCTCATCGCCAGGTCCGTCATCTGGGACAGGACCATGACGATCCCGCAGGCCAGGACGGCGCAGGCGGTCAGGACCAGCCACATCGAGTCGGTACCGGCGAGGGCCAGCAGCACGTAGCCGCTCGCCCCGATCGCGAAGCCGGCCGTCACGACGTAGGCGCGGTTGACACCCCTCTGCACCAGCGAGGTCGCGAGCGGGGCCGCCATGCCGATCGGCACCGAGGGGAGCAGCGCCCACAGGGCCGCTTCCAGTGCGCTCCTGCCGAGCACCGACTGGAGGTACTGGGTGGTGAAGAACGCCGAGCCCAGCATGCCGAAGGCGGAGACCAGGTTGAGGGCGAGGGCGGGGCCGAAGCCGTGGCAGCGGAACAGGGCCGGGGAGATCATCGGTGAGGCGGCGGTGCGCTGGCGGTGCACGAAGAGGGCCGCGAAGAGCAGGCCGACGGTGACCGAGACGACGTACTCCGCGTGCCAGCCCTCGGACGGGATCTCCTTCAGGCCGTAGATCACGGGGAGCACGGCGGCCATCGAGAGGGGGACGCTCGGCCAGTCGAAGCGGCCGGGGGCGGGGTCGCGGGACTCCGGCAGCAGGACCGGGCCGAGGACGAGCAGCAGGACCATCGCGGGCAGGTTGACCAGGAAGACCGAGCCCCACCAGAAGTACTGGACCAGCAGGCCGCTCATCACCGAGCCGAGCGCGATGCCGCCCGTCATCACGGCGGACCACAGGCCGATCGCCTTCGCGCGCTGTGCCGGGTCGGTGAACATCGTGCGGATCAGGGCCATCGTCGAGGGCATCAGGGTGGCACCGCCGATGCCGAGGACCGCGCGGGCCGCGATCAGGGTCTCGGCGCTGTCCGCGTACGCCGCGATCAGTGAGGCGGCGCCGAATGCGACGGCGCCGATCAGCAGCAGCCTGCGGCGGCCGATGCGGTCGCCGAGCGAGCCCATCGTCATCAGCAGGCCCGCCAGTACGAACGCGTAGATGTCGAAGATCCACAGTTGCTGGGTGCCGGTCGGCGCCAGGTCCGCGCTGATCGCCGGGATCGCGAAGTAGAGGACGGAGACGTCCATCGAGACGAGCAGCAGCGGAAGCATCAGGACGCCCAGCGCGGTCCATTCGCGGCGGCCGGCGCGGGCCGCCGGGGGTGGGGCGGCGCTCTTCGGGTCCGGTGCGTGCGTGGAGTTCGTGGAGTGCGGCGAGTTGGTCATGACGGTGACTGTACGAGCGTCTTAAACGGTTGTCTAGAACGCTTGTATAAGTCATCTGTATGGGACGGCTGTATGGATCGGGGTAGGGTGACGGTCATGGGACACCGTGAGGATCTGCTCGAGGGCGCCAAGCGCTGCCTGCTGGAGAAGGGGTTCCTGCGTACGACCGCGCGGGACATCGTCAAGGAGTCGGGGACCAATCTCGCGTCCATCGGCTACCACTACCGTTCCAAGGACGCGCTGCTGGTGAAGGCGTACGTCTCGTTGATCGAGAGCGCCGGCGACGACTTCGACCCGGGCTGGGGCACGGCGGGCGGGGCGACGGCGCCCGCCGGGTCGCTGGAACGCTTCCAGGAGGTGTGGGCGAGCATCATCGGCTCGGTGCCCCGGACGCGGGCGATCTGGCTGCTGAGCTTCGAGCTCATCGTCCAGGGGGACCGGCTCCCCGAGGTGCGCAAGCTGCTGGCCGAGGCGCAGGAGGAGGGCCGGTCGGGGATCGTGCCCATGTTCAACGGCATCCCGGAGGACGAGCTCGACAAGGAGACCGTCGACACGGAGGGCCGCTTCTACCAGACCCTCCTGAACGGACTCATGGTCCAGTGGCTCTTCGACCCGGACTCGGCGACCGACGCGGCGCAGCTCACCGAGGGGCTGCGCCGGGTGATCGCGGGCGCCACGAAGAGCTGACCCGGCCGGGCCGTCCGAGCGGCCCGGCGAGGTGCGGTGCCAGGGCTCGCGAGCCCGGCCTGATCCGAACGAGAGGCCCCCACCCCTTCAAGGACCGCTCAAGGCGTGTCGCCCGTCACCAACCTGTCCGAACAGCACACCTAGGGCAGCCGCGCCGCCTTGAGGGTCATGTGCAGGAGCAGCCGGTCCTCGCCGTCGTCGAGGTCCAGGCCGGTCAGCTGTTCCACCCGGGACAGCCGGTAGTAGAGGGTCTGCCGGTGGATCCCCAACTCGGCGGCCGTTCGGCCCGCTTGGCCCGCGCGGTCGAGGTACATCTCGGCCGTGCGGGCGAGTTCACGGTGGGTGGGGGACAACAGGGTCCGTACGGCCGGGTCCTGGGCGCTCTCCTGGGGCAGGGAGGTCAGCAGACGGTAGGGGCCGATGGACGCCCACCGGGCGACCGGGCCGAGGCCCGGTTCGGCGAGCGCCGCCCGTGCCGACGCCGACGCCTCCTGCCAGGCGGCGCCGAGTTCCGCGAGACCGAGCCGCCCGCCCGCCACTCCCGCCGCGGACCGGTCCGCCCGCTCCAGCAGCCGGGCCGCGGCCGAGGTCGCCGGAGTGAGGGTGTCCGTCGAGCGCAGGCGGACCAGCAGGGCCAGGGACTGGGACACCCCCACTGCGTCGAGGGCGTGGGAGGTACCCCCGCCCCACGGGACCGTGCACAGTGCCGTCGCCCCCGGCAGCGTACGCAGCGAGGGCGCGTCGTCGGGGTCGGCGGACGGCCAGGGCGTCACGCACACCACCGTGTGCGGGCCGTCCGCACGGGCGCCGAGCGCGGTGCGCAGCTCGGCCACCGCCATCTCCCGCTGCCAGCCGGGCTGCGCGGTCAGCACCGCCCGCAGCTCCCGGGTGAGGTCCGCGCCGTGCTGGGCCTCGTCGGCGAGCAGGGCGCCGATCCGGCCGGTCACCTCCATCGCGGCCGCCAGCTGCGCGTCCGAGGGGCCGGGATCGTCGTCGAGCAGCCAGACGTAGCCGAGGACGACGCCCCGGTGCCGTACGGGGAGGCAGACGCGTCCCCGGTACACCCCGGCCTCGGGGGTCGGCGGGATCCGGACCGGGCCGGTGGCGCGCGTGATGCCGAAGCCCTCGAACCAGGTGCGGACCGCGGCCGTCGAGCGCCGGGTCAGGATCGAGCGGGTGCGCACCGGGTCCAGCGCAGAGGCGTCGAGTTCGCCCTCGCTGTCGTAGGCGCCGAAGGCGATCAGCTCGAAATCCCGGTTCTCCAGGGTCGCGGGAGCGCCCAGCAGCTCGGAGATCTCGTCGACGAGCTCCTGGTGGTCACCCTGGTAATCGGCTGTCACCCGGGCATTCTCCCGCATGTCCGCACCCTCTTCATACATCTGTCTGAGATCCGCGGCACGGATGCGTGACAGCTGTCGATGGCTCACGATCGGAGGGATCCTTAGGTTTCACGGTGGTTCTCCGTGCCGTTCCCCGATCGTCGGGTATCGGCCTCGTATGGGTTGGTATGTGGAGGTTCCCCGTGCTGGGTCCCGTGATTCTCGCCGCGTCGCGCAGCGACCGGATGCGACGCCTGATCTCGGCGGCCCCGGTGACGAAGCAGGTCGTGGACCGCTTCATCCCCGGTGAGACGGTCGACGACATCGTCCCGGTCATCGAGCAGCTCACCGCCAGAGGACTGGAGCTGACGATGGACGTCGTCGGCGAGGACATCACCACTCCCGAGCAGGCCGTCGCCGCCCGGGACGCCTACCTGGCGCTGATCGACCGGCTCGAGGAGTCGGCGCTCGGCGAGCGGGTCGAGATGTCCGTCAAGCTGTCGATGTTCGGACAAGCCCTCCCGTCGCCCGCCACCGGCCTGCTCGAAGGGCCCTCCGAGGCCGCCCCCGCATTCCAGGGGGGCCACGACCTCGCCCTCGCCAACGTGCGCCCGGTCGTCGAGGCCGCCGCGGCCATCGGCACCACCGTCACCCTCGACGCCGAGGACCACACCACCCTCGACTCGATGTTCGCCATCCACGAGGAGCTGCGGAAGGACTTCCCGCAGACCGGCTGTGTCATCCAGGCCTACCTCTTCCGCACCGAGGCCGACGCCCGCCGTCTCGCCGCGAGCGGCAGCCGGGTACGGCTCGTGAAGGGCGCGTACAAGGAGCCCGCCGAGGTCGCGTACCAGCAGAAGCACGAGATCGACAAGGCGTACGTCCGGATCCTGCGCACGCTGATGGAGGGCGAGGGGTACCCGATGATCGGCTCCCACGACCCGCGCCTCATCTCCATCGCGCAGGAGCTCGCCCGCAAGGCCGGACGCAAGCTGGACGAGTACGAGTTCCAGATGCTGTACGGCATCCGGGGCGACGAGCACCTGCGGCTGGCCGCCGAAGGGCACCGCATGCGTGTCTACACCGCCTACGGCACCGACTGGTACGGCTACTTCATGCGCCGCCTGGCGGAGAAGCCGGCCAACCTGCGGTTCTTCGTCCGCTCGATGATCAGCAAGGGCTGAGCCCACCCCCCGCTCGAAACACCCGCTCAGAAGGAGTAACGGAAGACATGGACGCGGTAACCCAGGTCCCCACCCCCGTCAACGAGCCGGTGCACGGCTACGCTCCCGGCTCGCCGGAGCGTGCCCGGCTGGAGGCCAAGCTCAAGGAACTGGCCGACAACCCCGTCGACCTGCCCTGCACCATCGGCGGTGAGCACCGGATGGGCGGCGGTGAGCGGTTCGACGTCGTGCAGCCGCACAACCACAAGGCCCGCCTCGGCACCTACGCCAACGCCACCGGGCAGGACGCGCAGGACGCGATCGACGCGGCCCTCGCCGCCGCGCCCGCCTGGCGCGCGATGTCCTTCGACGACCGCGCCGCGATCATCCTGCGCGCCGCCGAACTGCTCGCCGGCCCCTGGCGCGAGACGCTCGCCGCCTCCACCATGCTCGGCCAGTCGAAGACCGCCCAGCAGGCGGAGATCGACTGTCCCTGCGAACTGGTCGACTTCTGGCGCTTCAACGTGGCCTACGCCCGCCAGATCCTGGCCGAGCAGCCCCCGGCGAACTCCCCGGGCGTCTGGAACCGCCTCGACCACCGCCCGCTCGAGGGCTTCGTCTACGCGATCACGCCCTTCAACTTCACCGCCATCGCGGGCAACCTGCCGACCGCGCCCGCGCTGATGGGCAACGTGGTGGTGTGGAAGCCGTCCCCGACGCAGACCCACGCCGCCGTGCTGCTCATGCGGCTGCTGGAGGAGGCCGGTCTGCCCAAGGGCGTCATCAACCTGGTCACCGGCGACGGCATCGAGGTCTCCGAGGTCGCTCTGCACCACCGCGACCTCGCCGGCATCCACTTCACCGGCTCGACGAAGACCTTCCAGTACCTGTGGAAGACGGTCGGCGCCAACATCGAGAAGTACCGCTCCTACCCGCGTCTGGTCGGTGAGACCGGCGGCAAGGACTTCGTCGTCGCCCACCCGAGCGCGGACCGGGCGGTGCTGAAGACGGCGCTCACCCGTGGCGCCTTCGAGTACCAGGGCCAGAAGTGCAGCGCGACCTCCCGGGCCTACATCCCGGCGTCGATCTGGAACTCCGGTTTCAAGGAGGAGTTCGCGGCCGAGGTCGACTACCTGACCATGGGTGACGTCACCGACCTCGCCAACTTCATCGGCGCGGTCATCGACGAGCGTTCCTTCGCCAAGAACAAGGCGGCGATCGACCGCGCGAAGGCGGATCCGACCTGCACGATCGTGGCGGGCGGCTCCTACGACGACTCGGTCGGCTACTTCGTCCGGCCGACCGTCGTCGAGTGCACCGACCCGGAGAACGAGGTGTTCACGACCGAGTACTTCGGCCCGTTCCTCGCCGTGCACGTGTACGACGACAGCTCGGCCGACGCGTACGACGCCATGCTGACGCAGATGGAGTCGGTGTCGGACTACGCGCTGACCGGCTCGGTCATCTCCGGCGACCGCGCGGCCGCCGCGTACACGATGGAGAAGCTGCGCTACGCGGCCGGCAACTTCTACATCAACGACAAGTCCACCGGCGCCGTCGTCGGCCAGCAGCCCTTCGGCGGCGGCCGCGCCTCCGGCACCAACGACAAGGCCGGCGCCCCGCAGAACCTGACGCGCTGGACCCTGACCCGCGCCATCAAGGAGACGCTGGTCCCGCCGACCGACTACCCGTACCCGCACATGGGCTGACACCGCGCGGCATGCGGTGCGTAACGGGCCAGGTCCTCCCGGACCCGGCCCGTTCGCGTACCCGGGCGGGCAGACTGGCGCCATGGAGACGACGGTGACCGCGGACGACGGGGTACGGCTGTGGGCGTCCGGGTCGGGCGAGGGCGAACCACTGGTGCTCTGCCACGGCGGGCCGGGCCTGTGGGACACGCTCGGGGAGGTGGCCGCACTGCTCGCCGACCGGGCCGCCGTCGTGCGCTGGGACCAGCGCGGCTGCGGGCGCTCGCACGGCGGTGACGGACCCTGGACCACCGAGCGGTTCGTCGCCGACCTCGACGCCGTACGCGAGCGGTTCGGCTTCGAGCGGACGGCCCTGCTCGGGCATTCCTGGGGTGCGCAACTGGCGTTGAGCTACGCGCTCGCGCACCCGGAGCGGGTGAGCGTCCTGGTCTACGTGTCCGGGACCGGCATCGGACCGGACGCCGACTGGCACCCCGCCTACGTGGAGAACTTCCTCGCCCGCCTCGGCAAGGATCCCGAACGCCTGGCCCGCTGGCAGGAGTTGGCCGACGGCGACCGTGAACGGGCCGTCCTCCAGTGGTCGGTGGAGTTCGAGGACCGCGAGCGCGCCCTGGAGCACGCCGAGCGCATGGCCGACCCCTGGTTCGGGATCAACGCGGAGTGCGGCAGGGTCCTCAACGAGGAACGCAGGCGCGCATGGGGCACCCCGGAGCTGTACGACGCCTGCCGCGCCCTCGACGTCCCCGTGCTGATCGTCGACGGCGCCCGGGACGTCCGGCCGCGCTCGGCCGTCGACTCGCTGGAGCGCGCCCTGCCGGACGTACGCCGGGTGGTTCTGGAGGGGGCGGGGCATCTGCCGTGGGTCGAGGACCCGGGGGGCTTCCGCGCGGCGGTGGCGGCGGCCCTCGGGGCGTGAGCGCTCAGCCGGCCAGGTTGCGTCCGAGGAAGTCCCGGGTGAGCGCGGCGATCTGCCCCGCGTGCGTCTCCAGGGCGAAGTGCCCGGTGGGCAGCAGATGCACCTCCGCCCCGGGAAGATCCCGTCGGAAGGCGAGCGCGCCGGCCGGGACGAAGATCTCGTCGCCGGCGCCCCAGACGGCCAGCAGCGGGACCTGGCTGGTGCGGAAGTACTCCTGGAAGGCCGGGTAGAGGGCGAAGTTGGAGCCGTAGTCGGAGATCAGGTCGAGCTGGATCTCCGACTGGCCGGGCCGGGCCATGAGGGCGGCGTCGTGCTCGTACGCGTCGGGGCTGACGAGTTCCCGCTGCTCCGGCGGAACCCCGTGCAGGTACTGCCACCTGATCCCCTCCGGGCTGCTGATCTCCCGCACCGGGGCCTCGGTCTGCGGGGTGCGCTCCGCGATCAGCGCCAGCACCGGTGCCCAGGCCTTTTCGCCCAGCCCCTCCTCGTACGCGTTGCCGTTCTGGGTGACGATCGCGGTGACGCGGTCGGGATGGGCGAGGGCGAGGCGCAGTCCGATGGGGGAGCCGTAGTCCTGGATGTAGAGCGCGAACCTCTTCAGGCCCAGCACTTCGGTGAACTCCGCGGTGAGTCCGGCCAGTTCGTCGAAGGTCCAGGTGAAGTCGGCGGGCGCCGCCGAGCGGCCGAAGCCGAGGTGGTCGGGGGCCAGGACGTGGTAGCGGTCGGCGAGCAGCGGGATGAGGTCGCGGAACATGTGCGAGCTGCTGGGGAAGCCGTGCAGGAGCAGCAGGACGGGCGCGTCGGCCGGACCGGCCTCCCGGTAGGCGATCTCATGGCCGCGGACGGTGGCGGTGCGGTGGTGAACCCGGCGGTGGATCTCGTGGTGGGCGTGGAGGGTCATGGCACGAGTGCACCACGTGACTGTCTAACCGGTCAACCGCCTTTCAAGGGTTAGGTGACCGACGTACGAGGATCTTTCCCGTGTTCCCGCCCCGCAGCATCAGAAGGAACGCCTCCACGATCCGCTCGAACCCGTCCACCACCGTCTCGTCCAGCGCCAGCGCCCCGCTCAGCAGATGCGGTACGGCGAACTCGTACAGCTCCCGCTGCGCGTCCTGGTGATCGCGTACCAGGAAGCCCTCGACGCGCAGGCTCTTCTCCACCACGTCGGCGTGGTCGAAGACCACCGGCGGGGCGTCGGGCGTGTTGTACTGCCCGACCGTGCCGACACGCACCACCCGCCCCCGCTCCCGCAGCGCGCCGATCGCCGCCCCGAGGTGTTCGCCGCCCACGTTGTCGACGAAGACGTCGACGCCGGTGGGTGCGGCCTTCGCCAGGAGGCCGGCGACCGGGCCGTCGTGGTAGTCGAAGGCCGCGTCGTAGCCGACCTGCCGGGTCAGGTACCGCACCTTCTCGGCCGTGCCCGCGCTGCCGACCAGCCGGCCCGCGCCGAGCAGCCGGGCGAAGCGTCCGGTCGCCGTACCCACTCCGCCCGCCGCCGCGGAGACGAACAGGTCCTCGCCCTCGCGCAGCCGGGCGACGCGGGTCAGGCCGACGTACGCCGTCAGGCCCGTACCGCCGAGCAGGCTCAAGTGCGCGGAGAGCGGCACCCCTTCGTACCGGGGGAGCCGTCTGACCTCCTCCGGGCGGACCACCGAGTGGGTGCGCCAGCCCCGGCGGTGGAAGACGATCTCGCCCTCGGGGAGGGCGACCGGGTCCCGGGTGGCGACGATCCGGCCGAGCGTTCGTCCCTCCAGCGGGGAGTTCAACTCAAAGTCGCCGTCCATCATTTCGCGGTGGTAGGGGTCGACCGACCAGTAGAGGTTCTCCACCAGGGCCGTCCCCCGGGCCGGCTCGGGGACCGGTGACTCGGCGAACCGGAAGTGGCCGGGGGCTGGGAAGCCGGTGGGGCGGGCGGTCTGCTGCACGGTGAGCGCGGTGCTGGTCATGGGAGGGGACCGTAGGCAGGAATGCGGGCGGCGGGCAGAGGGTTGCGCTCATGGAACGGGCCGATCCATGAGTCGCCCTCATAGCAGCAGGTGGGAGCCCTACGTGAGCGCAGTCGACCTCGCGCCGCAGGAGTTGCGGACTCTGGTGGCCGTCGCGGACGAGGGGGGTTTCTCGGCCGCCGCCTCCCGGCTCGGAACCACCCAGTCGGCCGTCTCGCACGCGGTGCGGGGCATCGAGGGCAAGGTGGGCGTCGTCCTGTTCGAGCGCGGGCGGTACGGCGCCCGGCCCACCGCGGCCGGCGCTCGCGCGGTCGCCCACGCCCGACGCGTCCTGCGGATGCTCCAGACCCTGGTGACCGAGACGCGCGGCGTCGGAACGGGTCGGGTCGGCGGACCGTTGCGCATCGCGGCCTTCCGCAGCGCGGCCCTGTATCTGCTGCCGCCCGTCCTGGAACGGCTGGCCGCACGGCACCCGGGGATCGAGGCGACCGTGACCGTCGTGCGCGAGGTGGGTCCGGGGACGGCCGGGGAAGTGGCCGAGGGACGGGCCGACCTCGGCATCGCCACCTTCGGCACCAGCTCGCCGATCCCGCCGGAGCTGGTGGGGGACGTGCTGCTGGAGGAGCCGTACGCGCTGGTGCATCCGGCGGGCCACCCGGCACCGCGCTCACTGCCGCTCGTCGACTGGACGGAGAACTGCTCGTCCTACACGCGCGCGTGGTGGACCGCGCAGGACTGGATCCCCACCGCGACCGTCCGCGCCGAGGACGACGGGGCGGTGCTGTCGATGGTGAGCAGCGGCCTGGGGATGGCGATCATGCCCGCGCTCTCGCTCACCGCGACGCCGCTCGACACGGAGATCACCGACCTCGGCCCGGAGCGGCCGACCCGTCAGGTCGGCTACGTCACCACGCCGGAACTGGCCACGACGGCGGCCGTGCGGGCGCTCGTCCGGGAGTTGCGGTCGTCTGCGAAACCGTAGGTCGAAACCGGGTGACCCGGAGTCCTGTCTCAGATAGTAGGAAGTCCGAGTAATTGTAGAGACAGGCGCGCGCTCCTCCCTTAGCTTTGTAGGAGCCGAACGTCTCGCTCGACCAAGCGAATGGCGGTCGTGAGCCGGGCCCCGCGCAGGCAATCCCTGCGGCCCGCTCCCCGCCCCATCCGGCGTCTCGTAACCCCCTTCCGCACTCCCTGGATTCGAAGGAGTCGATTCCCCATGGCCGAGACGACCGTCCGCCGCCGAGTCCGTCACACCTCCCGCACGAACGAGTCCGACCGCAAGAACGCCGCCGCGGCTCTCCAGCGTGCCCTCGACCGCCGTGACAACGGCGGCGAGACCGGCCACTGAGCCGAGTCGCCCCGGATACCGGGAGCCGCATCCGCTCGGGGTGGGGGGGGGGGCCCCCCCCGGGCGGGGGGGGGCGCGCCGCCCCCCCCCCCCCCGGGCCCGGCCCCCCCCCGCCGCCCCGGCCCCCCCCCCCCCCCCCCCCCCCCCCCCCCCCCCCCCCCCCCCCCCCCCCCCCCCCCCCCCCCCCCCCCCCCCCCCCCCCCCCCCCCCCCCAGGGAGACGTGCGACTGCCGGGCGGCCCTCTGTGCGGGTGAGGGCCGCCCGGCCTGGGCCCCGTCGTCAGGTGACGGGGCCACGTACGCGGAACCTTCGAGCGACTCCGCCGAGGGACGGTGCCCCCCCCCGCGCCCCCGAGCCCCGAACGGGCGACGAGGGGGCGCGGGGAGCTGCGCGACCGGCGATCCGGCCCGCAGACGGACTCCGCCGACCCGGGGAGCGCTCAGCGGGGGTTCATTCGAGAAGCTCCGCGTACGAGCCCATGGCCAGGGCGATGTCCGCCTGGGCCCAGAACCGGTGGTACGTGAACACGGGCGCGGCTCCGCCCGCGAGATAGCCCTCGATCTTCGACCAGGCCGGGTCGTTCTTGTAGAAGGAGCGCAGCGAGGCGAAGGTCGAGGAGGAGTTGACCGTGTCGCCGTTCGGCATCTTGCCGCTGAAGCCGCTCGGGACGTACACGCCGTCGTCGAAGCGGTTGTAGTCGGCGCGGGTCTCCGGGACCGCGATGCCGAGGGCATCCTGGTTGTGCGCCCACATCCCGTCCAGGAGCGCCTTCGCGGTCGTCTTCGCCTCCGTGTCACCGGACTTGGCGGCGTAGTACGTCAGGGTCTTGGCGTACGCGGCTGCCACGCCGACGTCGTTGGTGTAGTCCGCGACGGTGACATGAAGTCCCGTGTTGGCTCCGGGACTTGACGAGTTCCAGGTGTCGGGCTGGCCCGACCACTGGAGGGTGGAGGGGATCTGGAAGGTGCCGTCCGGGTTGATCGTGGTCTTGGACAGCGCCCAGTCGACCCACTTGTCGAGGACCGCCTTGGCGCTCGCGTTCCCCGTCTGCTGGTAGTACTCGGCGACCCGCTCCATGGACCACGCCTGGAAGCCGAACCACTGGTTGGACGGCGGGTCGTGGTAGACGGGCTGCTGGTCGTAGTACATGCCGTAGAAGGTCGACGTGCCGGCCGGGGGAGTCGCGTAGCGGCCCGCCCAGCTGTTCGTCGCCCCGCCCGCGATGGCGCCTTCACTGGACTGCAGCCAGCGGTAGAACTCCAGCTGCCGGGTCAGCGACTTCGCCCAGTCCGCCTGGCCCGTCGCCGACTTGGGCTTCAGGTCGGCGTAGCTGCTGAGCGCGTAGGCGGCCAGGGGGTTCTGGTAACCGCCGTGGGTGTGGCTGGATCCGATGCGCCAGGCCCAGCCGGCGCTGGTGTCCGTGGCGCCGCCCCAGGCGTAGTACCAGGACAGCAGGTAGTGCGAGGCGTCCTTGCCGGTGCCGGCCGCGCAGGCGGTCGGTCCGACGCAGTTGCCGATCTTCTTGAAGTACTTGTCGTACATCGCGTAGCGCAGGTAGTCGCCCATCTTCGCGGCCTTGCCGACGGCCGCGGAAACGTCACCGCCCTTGCCCTGGGCCTTGGCCCAGATGTCCGCCCAGTAGGCGGCCTGGACGACCCGTGCGTCGGCGTCGGGGGCGTTGGTGAACTTCCACTGCTTGGCGTAGGAGGAGTCGCCGGTGAACAGGTCCAGGTACCCGTTCGTGCCGCCGTACTTGAAGGCGTCGCAGGTCGGCTGGGGCACCGTCTCCCACACCGACTCCTGCGCCCCGCGCTGGAAGGTGTTGATGTACGACGGGCCGGTGTCCGTCGGGCCGGCCTCGCACTTGCCGGGCGCGTTGCCGTAGCCGTACGTGTTGTCGACGTCCTGCAGCCAGTGCATGCCGTAGACGTCGTCCGTGCCGTACGCGGTCTTCAGTTCACCGGCTATGGGATCCGATCCCACGGACACTCCGCTGTCCAGCTTCGCCGGATACTCGTTCGGAGTGTCCAGCTCGGGCGCGTACGTCGCCGGCTTGGACGCGTTGTAGAACGAGTTGGTCGGCTGGTCGGCGTGGGTGGGGATCATGTACTTCTCCATGATGTCCCAGGCGCCGTTGAACTTGGTCCAGTCGCCGGTGATCTTCCCGTACATGGCCTGCAGCCAGAGAAGGTAGCTGTACGCCTCCGACGTCGTCTCGTGCCCCTGGTCCGGAGCCTCGACGATCAGCGTCTCGACCGAGTGGTACGGGATGCCCTCGGGCGAGAAGTAGCCGTTCGCCGGATTGGTGATCTTGCCGTAGAGGTCGAGGAAGCGGGCGTCGTACGCCTTGGTGCCCGCGATCTCGGTGGCCGTGACCGACGCCTTCGCGTGCCCGGTGGCCGTCGACTCGAAGGTCGCGGCGCCCGTGCCGGAGGCGTTGGCCGTGATGGTGACGTTCTGCGCGGTGCTCCAGTTCGACGGGGTGAAGGTGAGACTGGCGCCGCCCGTCACCGTCAGGCCCGTGTTGCCGGCCGTGCGTGCGGTCGTGACGGTCACGTTCGCCGAGGGCTGGGTCGACAGCTTCAGCGAGTAGGTGCCCGTCTTGCCCTGCTGCACGGCCAGTTGGCTCGCGGAGGCGACCACGGCCGGTCCCGAGGCGACCGTGATGCCGACCGGGGTCGACGACGCCGAGGCGCCCAGGCTGTCGTAGGCCTTGGCCACCAGGGAGTGACTGCCCACGGACAACGCAGAGGCCGACAGGGTGTACGGCGAGCTCGTGTCCGTGCCCAGCAGGGTCGTGTCGTCATAGAACTCGATCTTGCTGATGGTCGCGCTGTCGGCGGCCGCGGCGGTCGCCGCGAGCGGCACCGCGTCCCCCTGCGTGTAGACGGCGCCCGCGGTCGGGCTGGTCAGCACGGTGACCGGCGGCTGGTGCGCGCCGGCACAGGTGGTGCCGTTGACCGCGAAGCTCGCGGGAGCGGCGTTCGTCCCGCTGTAGGTGAACTGCGCGCCCGTGCCGACGGCCGCGCCCGCGGCGATCGTCCCGTTGTACGAGGCGTTGTTCACGGTGATCTGCTGGCCGGACTGCGACCAGCTGCCGTTCCATCCGTTCGTGAGCTTCTGGTTGCCCGGGTAGGAGTACGTCAGGGCCCAGCCGCTGATCGGGTCGGTGCCACGGTTGGTGAGGGTCAGGTCCGCGGTGAACCCTGAGCCCCAGTCGTTGGTCTTGTAGTCCACGCTGCACTGAAGCGCGGCCGCCTGGGCGGGAGTCGTGCTCGTACTGAGCATGGCGAGGGGAAGCGCGAGGGCCGCCACGGCGGCGGTCCACAGGCGCCGCGCCCCGCGACGTCTGCGTGAGGGATCCATGGTGCTGGTTCCTCCTTGCGGCTCGGAGAAGTGGGGGAGGAGCAACAAGCCTTGAACCAGTGGGAGCGCTCCCATAGTGAGGATGGGGGTGAGAGCGGTCAAGGTGCTTGAAGAGTCGAAAAGATTCGACGACGGAGGTTGAGTAAAAGTCAGTGACGCCTCTGTTCTTTGCCACGGCTTGGCGCTAACTTCGAGACACCAGTGGGAGCGGTTCCATCAGTCGACGCGTCTGTCACGACGCGCCTGATCTGCAAGGAGTCGCTCATGCGACACCCCCCGCGTTCAGTACTTTTAGCCGCCGCCGGCACGGTCGCCCTCGTCGCGGGCGCCCTGTTACCGGTCGTCACGGCCCAGGGAGCCGTGCCCGCGTGCACGGTGGAGTACTCGGTCACCGGTCAGTGGGACGCCGGCTTCCAGGGCGCAGTGAAGATCACCAACAACGCGTCTGCTGTGAGCAGTTGGAACCTGACCTTCGATTTCGCGAACGGCCAGAAGGTCACCCAGGGCTGGAGCGCCAAGTGGTCCCAGTCCGGCACGACCGTCACCGCCGCGAACGAGAGCTGGAACGGCTCCCTGGGCACCGGCGCGAGCGCCAGCGCGGGTTTCATCGCCTCCGCGTCGGGGGCGAACGCCGTACCGACGACGTTCAAGCTCAACGGCACGACCTGCAACGCCGACACCCAGCCCACCCCCACGCCGACCCCGACCACACCACCCACGACGGACCCACCGGACACCGGTGACGAGCCGCCCGAGCTGCACGTCTCCGGCAACAAGCTCGTGGACGCCGACGGAAGGACCCGCCGACTGCTCGGCGTGAACCGCTCCGGCGGCGAGTTCATGTGCGTGCAGGGACGCGGCATCTGGGACGGACCGGTCGACGACGCCGCCGTCAAGGCGATCGCCGACTGGAACGTCAACACCGTCCGCATCCCGCTCAACGAGGAGTGCTGGCTTGGCCTGTCCAATATCGACTCGGCCTACAGCGGTACCGATTACGTCAACGCGGTAAAGGATCTGGTGGCCCGCGTCGAGGCGCACGGCATGACGCCGGTCGTCGAACTGCACTGGAACTACGGGCAGTACACCGGAAACTCGGCCGGCTGCTCCGATGTGCACGCGAGCTGCCAGAAGCCGATGCCCGACATGCAGTACACCCCGTCGTTCTGGACCTCGGTGGCCAACACCTTCAAGAGCGACCAGGCCGTCGTGTTCGACCTGTTCAACGAGCCCTACCCGGACCGTGCCACCTCCACGACCACCCAGGCGTGGCAGTGCTGGCGGGACGGCGGCACCTGTCCCGGCATCGGGTACGAGGTCGCCGGTATGCAGGATCTCGTCGACTCCGTACGGGCGACCGGCGCCAGGAACGTGATCCTGGCCGGCGGGCTCGCGTACTCCAACGACCTGAGCCAGTGGCTGACGTACAAGCCCGCCGACCCGACCGGCAATCTCGCCGCCGCGTACCACGTCTACAACTTCAACACCTGCGCGAACACGAGTTGCTGGAACTCCACCCTGGCCCCCGTCGCGGCCCAAGTACCGCTCGTGGCAGGGGAGATCGGGGAGAACACCTGCTCTCACGGCTTCGTCGACCAGGTCATGCGGTGGTTCGACGACCGAGGCCTGTCGTACCTGGGCTGGACCTGGAACACCTGGGACTGCTCCACCGGTCCGTCCCTGATCTCCAACTACGACGGGACGCCCACCGCGTACGGCACCGGCCTGCGCGACCACCTGCGCGCACTCGACGGATAGGCGCCACGGCACCGGAGACCGGACCGAACTCCGGACCGAACCACAGGACCGAACCACCGGAAAGAGCAACCGGAGCAACGAACCACACCCGCAACCGAGAAGGAAACCCGCACTCATGAGCCGTAGCAGAACAGCGGTACTCGCCGCGCTGGCGCTGGTAGCCGGTGCCTCCGGGACGGCGCTCGCCGTCGTCCCCGGCGATCCGGGCATCGCCGCCATCCCGTGCAGCGTCGACTACAAGGTGCAGAACGACTGGGGCACCGGCTTCACCGCCGCCGTCACCGTGACCAACAACTCGGCCGCGAAGTCGAGTTGGGCGGTGAAGTGGGCGTACGCCGGCACTCAGAAGGTCACCAACGCGTGGAACGCGAAGGTCACCCAGTCCGGCACGGCCGTCACCGCCAACAACGAGACCTACAACGGGACGCTGGCGACCGGCGGTTCGGTCAGCTTCGGATTCCAGGGCACCTACAGCGGCACCAACGCGATCCCGACCGCGTTCACCCTCGACGGCGTGACCTGCAACGTCGACAGCGGTACCGGTGGTCCCACCGATCCCGGTCCGACCGACCCCGGCACCCCGTCCGCCAAGGTCGACAACCCCTACGCCGGCGCCAAGGTGTACGTGAACCCCGAATGGTCGGCGAAGGCCGCCGCCGAGACGGGCGGCAGCCGTATCTCCAACCAGCCCACCGGTGTCTGGCTCGACCGCATCGCCGCCATCAACGGTGTGAACGGCGGCATGGGACTGCGCGCCCACCTGGACGCGGCCCTCGCCCAGAAGGGCAGCGGCGAGGAGGTCGTCCAGCTGGTCGTCTACGACCTTCCCGGACGTGACTGCGCGGCCCTCGCCTCCAACGGTGAGCTCGGCCCGACGGAGATCGACAAGTACAAGACGCAGTTCATCGACCCGATCGCGACGATCCTCGCCGACAGCAAGTACGCCGGCCTGCGGATCGTCACCACCATCGAGATCGACTCGCTGCCCAACCTGGTGACCAACACCGGCAGCCGGGCCACCGCCACCGCGGCCTGCGACACCATGAAGGCCAACGGCAACTACGTGAAGGGCGTCGGGTACGCGCTGAACAAGCTCGGCGCGATCCCCAACGTCTACAACTACATCGACGCCGGTCACCACGGCTGGCTCGGCTGGGACGACAACTTCGCCCCGTCCGCCCAGCTCTTCTACCAGGCGGCGACCGCCGAGGGCGCGACCGTCGACGACGTGCACGGCTTCATCACCAACACGGCGAACTACAGCGCCCTGAAGGAGAACAACTTCACCATCAACGACTCCGTGGCCGGCAAGTCGGTCCGCGAGTCCAAGTGGGTGGACTGGAACCGCTACGTCGACGAGCAGTCGTACGCCCAGGCCTTCCGCAACCAGCTGATCACCAGCGGCTTCAAGTCGGACATCGGCATGCTGATCGACACCTCCCGCAACGGCTGGGGCGGCTCCGCCCGGCCCGCCGGCCCGGGCGCCACGACCAGCGTGGACACCTACGTCGACGGCGGCCGCTACGACCGCCGCTTCAACACCGGCAACTGGTGCAACCAGTCCGGCGCCGGCCTCGGTGAGCGTCCCAAGGCCGCACCGGCCGCCGGGATCGACGCGTACGTGTGGATGAAGCCGCCGGGTGAGTCCGACGGTTCCAGCTCCGCCATCGCGAACGACGAGGGCAAGGGCTTCGACCGGATGTGCGACCCGACGTACACGGGCAACCCCCGCAACAACAACAACCTGTCGGGCGCCCTGGCGAACGCGCCGCTGTCCGGACACTGGTTCTCGGCCCAGTTCCAGCAGCTGATGCAGAACGCGTACCCGCCGCTGTAGGCCGTGAGCGGATCCGCACGCCGGTGAGGTGAGGCGACGGTGATCCACCGGGGTCGGTGATCGGCCCTCCGGGCGGAGCCGACCCCGGAGGATCGCGAACTTTGCCGCCGAGCCGTTCCTGTCCGGCCGCTCCAGTTCGTCGGGAGCGGCCGGACAGGCGCGACCGGGCTTGCTGTGGGCGTCCCGCTGTTTGCCGCACCGGCAACAAGAGTGGCCTCGGACCGGTGGGTCGGCGCACGCTGGCGACACACCGGACGAGAGGCTGACACCATGGCGCACCACCCGCACGCACCCCACGGCGACCAGCACGGCAACGGCCATGCCCACGGCCATTCGCACAGCCGTTCACACGGCGACGGTCACGGCACCGACATCGACTGGGCCGAGATGGCTCCGCACCTCGAAGCACAGGCCGAACTGTTCGCGCCCCTGTACGAGAGGGCCCTGTCCTGGCTCGGGAAGGAGGTGACCGAGCCAGGCCTGATCGTGGATGTGGGCAGTGGCCCCGGGGTCGTCTCCTGCCTGTTCGCCGAGACGTTCTCCGGTGCGCGGGTGATCGCGGTCGACGGCTCCGCGCCGCTGCTGGAACGCGCACAGCAGCGGGCCGGCCGACTCGGGTACGGCGACCGTTTCGGCACCCTCACCGGTGAACTCCCCGACGTGCTGGCCGAGTTGGACTACCCGGCCGACCTGCTGTGGGCGGGCCGCAGTCTGCACCACCTGGGCGACCAGTGCGCCGCCCTGGCGTCCTTCGCCGAGCGGCTCGCGCCCGGCGGAACGCTGGCGATCATGGAGGGCGGTCTGCCGCCCCGGTTCCTGCCACGAGACCTCGGCTTCGGGAGGCCGGGCATTCAAGCGCGGTTCGACGCCCTGGAGGAGGAGTGGTTCGCGCGGATGAGGACCGACCTGCCCGGATCTGTCGGCGAGACCGAGGACTGGGCGGCACTGCTCGGCGCGGCCGGCCTGAAGCACACCCGCGCCCGCAGCTTCCTGCTCGACCTGCCCGCGCCCGCCTCCGACCGGGCCCGCGCCTACATCGCCGCGTCGCTGTCCCGGCTGCGGGACGTCTTCGGCGACACCCTCGACCCTGACGACCGCGCCGTGGTGGACCGGCTGCTCGACCCGCAGGACGAGGCGGGCGTGCATCGCAGGGCGGACGTGTTCGTGCTCGCGGCGCACACCGTGCACACGGCGGTGAAGCCGGTCCGGTAGCCACCCCCGAGGATCGAGCCGGCCTGGCGGACCTTGACTTGGAGAGCTCTCCAAGTGATGGACTGCGTGCCGCGCGACGCACGTCGAGCCAGGCTGCGCGACGCAGCCGGCGTGCGTGGCCGACCCACACAGCCGACGTAATGGGGGACACACCATGGGCAACGCATCGGGCGCTTCGGATTCTCCGGTCGCACTGATCACCGGCGGTGGCAGCGGCATCGGCGCCGCAGTCGCGCGGCAGCTGCTGGACGCCGGGTACCGGGTCACCGTCACCGGTCGCGGGGAGGAGCGGCTGCGCGCCTTCGCCGCGGAACTCGGGGAGCCGAAGGGGCTGCTGACGGTGGCCGGGAACGCCGCCGACTACGACTGCGTCCAGTCGGCGGTCGACCGCTCCCTCGCGGAATTCGGTCGCCTGGATGCAGTCGTGGCGAACGCGGGGACCGCCACCCACGACTCGGTCGCCGAGGGCGACCCGGCCGGGTGGAGCGACATGGTGCTGACCAACGTACTCGGCCCCGCGTTCCTCATCAGGGCGTCGATCGACGCCCTGAAGGAGAGCCGGGGACGGATCGTCCTGGTCGGCAGTGTCGCCGGCTTCGTACCCACGCCGGGCAACCTCTACGGGGCGACGAAATGGGCGGTGACCGGTCTCGCCGAGAACACCCGTCGCCAGGTCACCGAGTGGGGTGTCGGCGTGACCCTGGTCGCGCCCGGCCGGGTGGAGACCCCGTTCTGGGACAGCTACGGCAGCCTGCCGCCCGGGCACCTGCTGACCGCCGACCAGATCGCCGACTCCGTCGTCTGGGCTCTCGGGCAACCCGCGGGCGTCGACGTCAACACCGTCGTCGTACGGCCGATCGGGCAGCCCAACTGACGAGCCTGCGACGCGTCGAGGGCGCCCCCCGTCCCAGGGGGCGCCCTCGACGCGAGCGGAAGAACCTCAGCCGACGTCGAACGTCGCCGGGTCGGGACCGATGCGCCGGTCCTCGTTCAGGGCGCTGATCGCCGCCAGGTCCTCGGTGTCCAGGCTGAAGTCGAACACGTCGATGTTCTCCTTGATCCGCGACGGCGTCACGGACTTGGGGATCACGACGTTGCCGAGCTGGAGGTGCCAGCGCAGCACGACCTGGGCCGGGGTGCGGTCGTGCTTGCGGGCGATGGCCACGATCGCCGGAACCTCGAGCAGACCCTTGCCCTGGCCCAGCGGGGACCAGGCCTCGGTGGCGATGCCCCGCTCCGTGTGGATCTCGCGCGAGGCCTGCTGCTGGAGGTGGGGATGCAGCTCGATCTGGTTGACCGCCGGGACGACCGACGTCTCGCCGATCAGCCGCTCCAGATGCTCCGGCAGGAAGTTGGACACGCCGATGGCCCGCACGCGGCCGTCCGCGAGGAGCTTCTCGAACGCCTTGTACGTGTCCACGTAACCGTCGCGGGACGGCAGCGGCCAGTGGATGAGGTACAGGTCCAGGTAGTCCAGACCGAGCTTCTTCAGAGACGTGTCGAACGCGCGGAGCGTCGAGTCGTACCCCTGGTCGCTGTTCCAGAGCTTGGTGGTGACGAAGACGTCCTTGCGGGGCACGCCGGAGGAGTTGATGGCCTTGCCGGTGCCCTCCTCGTTGCCGTAGATCGCCGCTGTGTCGATGCTGCGGTACCCGGCCTCCAGCGCGGTGGAGACCGCCTGCTCCGCCTCGTCGTCCGGCACCTGCCAGACGCCGAAACCCAGCTGGGGCATCTCCACGCCGTTGTTGAGGATGATCGGGGGGACCTTGCTGCTCACGAGCTCTTGATCCTTCGGTTGTCCGTCAAAGTGGTACTCCATCGTCAACGATCACGGCGAGTGATGCATTCCTGACCCCCGGATCCGGCCTTCGGGTACCCGCCGCAACGCCGTCTCATGCCACCGCCGGGAAAACCGCCGGGAGCCTCACGAGCGGTACAGCGCGTCGACCTCGTTCGCGTAGGCGTTCTCGATGGCCTTGCGCTTCAGCTTCAGTGACGGGGTCAGCAGTCCGTGCTCCTCGGTGAAGGGCTGGGCGAGGATGCGGAAGGTGCGGATCGACTCGGCTTTCGAGACCAGCGTGTTCGCCGCTACGACGGACCGGCGCACCTCCGCCTCCAGATCCGGGTCGCTCACCAGCTCGGCCGGTGGCAGCTGCGGTTTGCCGCGCATCTGGAGCCAGTGCTCGACGGCCTCCTGGTCGAGGGTGACCAGGGCGGCCACGAACGGCCGGTCGTTGCCGACGACGATGCACTGGTTGACCAGCGGATGGTCACGCACCCGCTCCTCCAGCGGCCCGGGCGAGACGCTCTTGCCGCCCGAGGTGACGAGGATCTCCTTCTTGCGGCCGGTGATGGTGAGATAGCCGTCCTCGTCGAGCGATCCCAGGTCGCCGGTGGCCAACCAGCCGTCGTGCAGGGTCTGGTCGGTGGCCTTGGGATTGTTGAGATAGCCCTGGAACACGTTGTCGCCGCGCAGCCAGATCTCGCTGTCGTCCGCGATGTGCACGGTCATGCCGGGGATGGCCTGGCCGACCGTGCCGTATCTCGTGCGCCCGGGCGGGTTGGCGGTCGCGGCCGCCGTCGTCTCGGTCAGGCCGTAGCCCTCGTAGATCTGTACGCCCGCGCCGGCGAAGAACAGGCCGAGCTTGCGGTCCATGGCCGAGCCGCCGGACATGGCGTGCCGCACGCGGCCGCCCATCGCCGCGCGGACCTTGGAGTAGACGAGCTTCTCGAACAGCTGGTGCTGCATACGCAGACCCGCCGAGGGCCCGGGCCCGATGCCCCAGGCCTTCGCCTCGACCGCCTCGGCGTAGTTGACGGCCACGTCGACGGCCTTCTCGAACGGTCCCGCCCTGCCTTCCCGCTCCGCCTTGCGGCGGGCCGCGTTGAACACCTTCTCGAAGATGTACGGCACGGCCAGGAAGAACGAAGGCCGGAAGGCGGCCAGGTCGGGGAGCAGGGCGGCCGCGTGCAGCTGGGGCTGGTGGCCGAAGCGGACCCTGCCGCGGATCGCGGCGATCTGCACCATCCGACCGAAGACATGCGCGAGCGGCAGGAACAGCAGGGTCGCCGCCTCGTCGCCCTTTTTCGAGTGGAACACCGGCTCCCAGCGCTCGATGACGGTGTCCGCCTCGAACATGAAGTTGCCGTGCGAGATGACACAGCCCTTGGGCCGGCCCGTCGTACCGGACGTGTAGATGATCGTCGCGGTCGAGTCGGGGGTGACCGCCTCCCGGTGCCGGTGCACCACGTCGTCCTCGATGGAGGCGCCGGCGTCGTACAGCTCCTGCACGCAGCCCGAGTCCAGCTGCCACAGCTGCCGCAGCCGGGGGAGGCGGTCGATGACGGTGGCGATGGTCATCGAGTGGTCCTCGTGCTCGACGACCGCGGCCGTGCACTCGGCGTCGTAGAGCATCCAGAAACACTGCTCGGCCGAGGAGGTCGGGTAGACCGGCACCACCTGGGCGCCGATCGTCCACAGGGCGAAGTCGAAGAGCGTCCACTCGTAGCGGGTGCGGGACATGATCGCGACACGGTCGCCGAAGCGGATGCCCTGGGCGAGGAGCCCCTTGGCGAGGGCGAGGACCTCGTCGCGGAACTCGCCGGCGGTCACGTCCCGCCATTCGCCCTCCTCGTCCTTGCGGCCGAGAGCGACGTACTGCGGGTCCTCCTGGGCGTGCCGGAACACGACGTCGGCCAGACCGCCCACCGGCGGTGCCAACGCCAACGGAGGGTTCGTGAACTCACGCAAACCCGCACCCCGCTTCTCATGGCCGCACAGCGCCGTGAAAACTACCCCACCCGACGACAGGAGGGGAGGGGGCGGAAGGCGAGCGATGCTCTCGTCCGCGCTGGTCAGTGCCGGAAAATGGGCTCACATGGGGAAGGGTCGGACACAAAACTGACGGCGGAGTAAGTTTCGGCACCGTAATCTCCACCGAATCTGCCCGGACCGCTTACGCTGCCCGACCCCTTTCGGGGTCCGTCACGGCCCGCGCCGCACGAACCCCTTCCCGGGATCAAGGGCGGGAGGTCGCCCGCCCCTCCGGCAGCGCGGGAGCATCCGCCCGCGTCACTCCGACCGCCGCCGCCCGCGGCGGTCTGACCAGGACGAGGACGAGCGCCGCCGCGACCACGCCCGCGCAGCCCGCCGTCACCAGCGCCGTGTCCAGCCCGGAGGCGAACGCGGACCGCAGGGTGTCCTCGGAGAACGTGCCGCGCAGCGCACCGGCCCCGCCACCCGCCAGCGCGTGGGACGCGTCGTGCGGGAGGGTGTCGGTCATCCGGGAGGTCACCACGGTGCCGAACACCGCGACCCCCAGCGCGTACCCCAGCTGCCGTACGGTGTTCACCGCCCCGCCCGCCATCCCGGCCCGCGCCGGTTCCACCGCGGCCAGCGCCGCCCCCGCGACGGTGGGCGCGACGAAACCGGTTCCGATGCCCACCAGCACGAACCCGGGCACCAGCGCCGTCCAGTCGGAACCCGCGCCGAGCACGGCCTGGCAGAAGCAGCCCCCGCCGATCAGCAGGAGCCCGCCGCCGATGGTCAGCCGGGCCGGAACGCCGTGCAACCGCTTGCCCACCACGACCGCCGTGACCATGGCGGCCACCGTCATCGGGAGCAGCGTGAGCCCACCGCGCACCGGGCTCATCCCCAGCAGCGTCTGCATCCAGATGGAGAGATACGGCGTCACCCCGAACGCCACGCCGTTGAAGGCGAACGCGCCGACCATCACCCCCACGAACGCAGGCCGGCGCAGCAGCGACAGGTCGAGCAGCGGATGCGCCGCCCGCCGCTCCGCCAGCACGAAGCACACCAGCGCGAGCGCGGCGAGCCCGAACGAGGCGAGCGTCTCCGACGCCGTCCAGCCCTGCGCACCGGCCCGCACGACGGCGTACGCCGTACCGCCCGCGAAGACCGCGAAGGTCGCCGTGCCCGCCCAGTCGACCCGCATCCCGCGCGGCCCCCTGGACTCCGGCACCGCCTTCAGCGTCAGCCACACCGCGACCACGCTCACCGGCAGGTTCACGTAGAAGATCCATCGCCAGCCCGGCCCCTCGGCCAGCAGCCCGCCCAGCACCGGCCCGACCGCCGCGGCCGCGCCGCTCACCGCGCCCCACACCCCGAGCGCCGCCGACCGCTCCCGCCCCTGGTAGACCGAGCCGAGCAGCGGCAACGTCGTCGCCAGCATCGCGGCCGCACCCACCCCCTGCAGGGCCCGTGCGGCGACCAGGGTGGCCGGCCCGCTCGCCAGCCCGCACAGCAGCGACGCCGTCGCGAACAGCACCACACCCGCCACGTGCACCCGGCGGCGCCCCAGGATGTCGGCGGTGGCCCCGGCCCCCAGCAGCAGCGCGGCCAGCGCGAGCGCGTACCCGTCGACGACCCCTTGCAGATCGCTCAGCGACGCGTGCAACGCCCGCGCCATGTCCGGCAGCGCCACGATCACGATCGTCACGTCCAGCAACAACATGAACGTGCCCAGGCACACCGCTGTCAGCGGCCCCCATATACGCATGTCCCGCCCTCCGTCCTTCCTCTGCGACTGATGCGAAGTGCTCCGTACGATGGACGAGACGCGGCCGATCACCATGGAATTCGACGCCTGGCCGGCGGAAGCCGACACGAGAGAGGCCGACGGAGATGGAATTCGACGCTCAGGGCGGCAAAGGGCTGGACGGGCTGGATCTCCGGTTGCTCTCGGCGCTGGAGGTGAACGGGCGGGCCTCCTTCAGCAGACTCGGAGGGGTCCTGGGCGTCTCCGACCAGACGGTCGCGCGCCGCTACCGCCGACTCCGTGCCGAGGCCGGGCTGAGGGTCGTCGCCGTCCGGGACGCGGAACGCCTCGGACAGGACCAGTGGATGCTGCGCCTGCGCTGCGTTCCCGACAGCGCCACGGTCATCGCCGACGCGCTCGCCAGACGCCCCGACACGCAATGGATCGGCCTGGGCTCCGGCGGCACCGAGATCGTCTGCATGAGCAGGCCCCGCCATCCCGGCGACCACGACGACCTGCTGCTCGGCAAACTCCCGCGCACCCCGAGCGTCGTGGAGATCCGCGCCCAGCAACTCCTCCACCGCTTCTACGGCGGGCCGACCGGCTGGCTGCGGAAGTTCAACGCACTGGACGAGGGGCAGGTCGCCGCCCTGGCACCGCGTCCCGACCCGGCGGCGACGACCGCGACGGGGCCGGCCCGTATCGACCCCGAGGACGAACCCCTGCTCGCCGTCCTGGAACGCGACGGCCGCGCCGGCTACCCCGAACTGCAGCGCGCCACCGGCCGTTCCGAGTCCGCCGTCAAACGCCGCCTCGCCGCCCTGCTCGCCTCGGGCGCCGTCTTCATCGATGTCGAGTACCACTCCGAGTGTGTCGGCCACCCCCTCGCCGCGGTTCTGTGGATCACCACGGCGCCGTCCGCCCTGCACGCGGTCGGGGAGGCGCTCGCGACCCACGACGAGATCGCCTTCGCGTCAGCCACGGCCGGCCCTTCCCACATCGTCGTCACCGCGGTGGTCAGGGACACGGCCGGCCTCTACGCCTACCTCAGCGGGCCCCTGGGACAGCTGGAGGGCGTCCAGCACGTGGAGGCGACGCCGTTCATGCGGCGGGTGAAGCAGCTGACGTATCAACAGACTGTGGACGGTAGGCGATAGGCGGTAGGCGGTAGGCGTAGGGGTGTAGGCGGCGGGCGAATGGACAGCAAGCCGTGGGCAGGTAACCGGTCGGCGGACGAAGTGGTGCTGTAGCGGCTGTAGCCGGTACTTGGCGGGCATATGGCAGTCGGTATGCAGTATTCATGGGGCGGGATGCGGCATACGGGCCGTTCAGTCGGTGGCGGCCCTCGGCAGGTCGAGCCGTCGCCCCGAGCCCGCCGCCCGTCGGTGCAGGCGGTCGCCGCCCGCGAGGATCGCGGACGCGAGCGCGTCCGCAGCGCCCTGCGCCGAGCTCCGTCTGCGTCCGTGCACCAGCACGAAGTCGACCCGCCCCAGCTCCGGCAGCCCCGCCCGCTCCGGGATCCGCACCAGGCCCGGCGGGATCAGACCCCGTGAGTGAGCCATCACGCCGAGGCCGGCCCGGGCCGCCGCGATGAGGCCGTTGAGGCTGCCGCTCGTACACACGATCCGCCAGGGCCGCCCCTGTCGCTCCAGCGCCTCCAGGGCCAGGGCGCGGGTGATGCCGGGGGGCGGGAACACGATCAGCGGGACCGGACGGTCGGCGTCCAGACGCAGCCTCTCGGCGCCGATCCACACCAGCCCGTCGTGCCACACCGGTTCGCCCCGCGGATCCTCGGGGCGCCGCTTGGCCAGCACCAGGTCCAGCTTGCCGGCGGTGAGTTGTTCGTGCAGGGTGCCCGACAGTTCCACCGTCAGTTCGAGATCGACCTCGGGATGGTCGTAGCGGAATCCCTCCAGAATCTCCGGCAGTCGCGTCAGCACGAAGTCCTCGGAGGCGCCGAACCGCAGCCGGCCGCGCAGCCGGGTGCCGGTGAAGAACGCCGCGGCCTGCTCGTGGACGTCCAGGATCCGGCGCGCGAACCCGAGCATGGCCTCCCCGTCCTCCGTCAGCTCCACGGAGTGCGTGTCCCGGGTGAACAGCGCCCGCCCGGTCGCGTCCTCGAGGCGCCGCACGTGCTGGCTGACCGTGGACTGACGCAGTCCCAGCCGTCGTGCCGCCTGCGTGAAACTCAGCGTCTGGGCGACGGCGAGGAAGGTGCGCAGATGAGAGGGCTCGTACACGCCCGTCACAGTAGCCCCTCCACACCCCGTTATCGCGATACGTGATGACAGTGAGAGCGGTATACCGGATTCCCGATCACGAGGCGCGGGAGGACGATGGGGAGGGGCTCTCCGGGCCCCTGCGCAAGCCCTCGAACCGCACGTGGAGCACCGTGAAACGCCTGCACTGGCCGAGCTGGATGCCGGTCGACCCCTACATCCTGCTGTTGCTCGGGACCGTCGGGCTCGCGGCGCTGTTCCCGGCACGCGGCGCCGCCGCCGACGTCGCCTCCGGCGCCTCCACGGCAGCGATCGCCTTTCTCTTCTTCCTGTACGGCGCCCGGCTCTCCACCCGTGAAGCGCTGGACGGAATGAAGCACTGGCGGCTCCACGTGACCGTCCTGGCCTGCACTTTCCTGGTCTTTCCGGTGCTGGGCCTGGCCGCGCGCGGCCTTGTCCCGGTCTTCCTCACCCACCCGCTCTACCAGGGGCTGCTCTTTCTCACCCTCGTCCCGTCGACCATCCAGTCGTCGATCGCCTTCACCTCCATGGCCCGGGGCAATGTGCCGGCCGCGATCTGCGCCGGTTCCTTCTCCTCGCTGGTCGGCATCGTCGTCACCCCGCTGCTGGCTGCCGGGCTGCTCGGCAGCAGCGGCGGCGGCTTCTCCGCGGACTCGCTGGTCGAGATCGTGCTGCAACTGCTCGTACCGTTCGCCGCGGGACAACTGTTGCGCCGCTGGATCGGCGGGTTCGTCACCCGGCACAAGAAGGTGCTGGGGCTGGTCGACCGCGGCTCGATCCTCCTCGTCGTCTACACCGCGTTCAGCGAGGGCATGGTGAAGGGCATCTGGCACCAGGTCAGCGCCGTACGGCTGGGCGGGCTGCTCATCGTCGAGGCTGTTCTGCTCGCCGTGATGCTCGCCCTGACCTGGTACGGCGCCAAGGCGCTGCGGTTCAACCGTGAGGACCGCATCGCGATCCAGTTCGCGGGGTCCAAGAAGTCCCTCGCCTCGGGGCTGCCCATGGCGAGCGTCCTGTTCGGCGCGCATGCCTCGCTGGCGGTGCTGCCGCTGATGCTCTTCCACCAGATGCAGCTGATGGTGTGCGCGGTCATCGCCAAGCGCCGGGCGAGGGATCCGCTGGAGGAGCCGCGGGAACGACTCGACGAGCGGTCGGCGGCCGCGGCGTGAGATGGTCGCCGGTCATCGGTATACAGCCGCCCGTCGCCCGTCGCCCGTCGCCCGTCGCCCGTCGCCCGTCGCCGACCCCGTGCTCGTGCCCGTAGGCAGTCGCCGTGCCCGTCGCCCGAAGGCGGTCCCCGTGCCCGTAGGGCGGTCGCCGGTGGTCGGTCCACGCCGGTGAGGCGACAGGCCACGGTACGCAATCCGCGGTCGGCCTCGTCCCCGGCTGTCGTCGATGCCCGGCATCACGGCACCATGACGACCTTGCCCACGTTGCGCCGTGACGCGATGGACGCGTGCGCCTCGGCAGCGTCCGTCAGGACGAACTCCTTGTGCACGGCGGGCTTCAGCGTCCCCTCCTCGAACAGGCGCCACAGCTCCCGGCGCCATTGCTCGTACGACTCGGGCTTCCCGCGCGCCATGTGGGCCAGCTGGAAGCCGATCACGGACTTCGCGCCCACCAGCAGGTCGTAGGCCCGGACCGTGCCGCCGCCGGAGCTGTACGCCACCAGTCGTCCGCCGGGTGCGAGGGCCGCGACGGCGGGCGTGAGCAGGCCGCCGCCGACCGCGTCCAGGACGTAGTCGACGTGGGCGCCCCAGTCGTCCCGGTCGTAGGTGAGGACGTCGTCGGCGCCCAGCGCCCTCACGAAGTCGGACTTCGCCGGGTGGGACACGGCGCCCACGACCCGGCTCGCGCCGCGCGCCCGCGCGAGCTGCACGGCGAGGTGGCCGACCCCGCTCGCGGCGGCGGTGACGAGGGCCGCCTCACCGGGTTCGGGCCGCGCGGCGGTGAGGGCGCCCAGCGCGACCAGGCCGCTGCGGACCAGGGCAACCGCGGCGACCGCGCTCGCGTGGTCGGGGACGGGTGAGGCGATGGCCTCGTCCAGGAGTGCGAAGTCGGCGTAGCCGTGGCCGAAGCACAGGCCGGTCACCCGCTCGCCGACCCGGAACCGGGTGACCCCGTCCCCGACGCCCACGACCTCCCCGGCGATCTCGCCCCCGAGCGGGATCGGCTTCGGG
The DNA here is from genome assembly GCF_044741545.1 of Streptomyces sp. NPDC088157. Classification (NCBI taxonomy): domain Bacteria; kingdom Bacillati; phylum Actinomycetota; class Actinomycetes; order Kitasatosporales; family Streptomycetaceae; genus Streptomyces; species Streptomyces sp. NPDC088157. Next base: position 234,243 of record NZ_JBIUSU010000002.1, on the reverse strand, counting down.
GCCTCCGTGACCTTACGGACGACGGGCAGGGTGACGCCGATCGCCTCGCAGCGCACGAGGAGTTCGCCGGGTCCGGGTTCGGGGACGGGCGCCTCCTCCACGAACAGCGGGCCGCCGGTGAAGTCGTATCGGACGCGACGCATCGCACCTCCAGAAATCGTTGGAGGTCCCAACGGTATCCAGAGTTCGTTGGGAGGTCCAATGAATTCTCGGTAGGGTGTGACCATGCCCGAAGCGCCCCTCTCCGCCATCCGCACCCTCCCCAGCTGGCTCCTGGGCCGGGCCGCCGCGCGGGGTCGCGCGCTCGTGGCCGACGCCCTCGCCGTCGAGGGCGTCAAGATGTGGCACCACGTCGTGCTCTCCGCCGTCCGCGACCTCGCCCCCGTTGCGCAGGCCGACCTCGGCCGCAGTGTCGGACTCGACCCCAAAGATGTGGTCGGCATCCTCAATGACCTGCAGTCCGCGGGACTCGCCGTGCGTGAACCGGATCCGGACGACCGTCGCAAGAACGCCGTGTCGCTCACCGAAGAGGGCCGACGGCTGCTCCGGCGCTGCGAGCTGGCGGCTCGGGAAGCGAACGGCGAACTTCTCGCCCCGCTCTCCGCCGCCGAACGCGACGCCTTCATGGGCATGCTGATCCGGATCTCCGGTACGGAGGGCTGACGGCGGATAACGTTCTGTCATGACCGCAGCTCTCCCACTCGTCCCCGCGCGCAGCGCCCTCGTCCTCGTCGACCTGATGGACCGCATCGTCGCGCTGCCCCTGGAGCCCCGCAAAGGCACCGAAGTACTGTCGACCGCCGAGGAGTTGGCGTCGGCGTTCCGCTCGGCCGGCGCGCTCGTCGTCCTCGTCCGCGTCGAGCGCCCCGGCATCGCCGAGCAGCCGCCCGGCAGTGGGCTGGTCCAAGGGCTGTTCCATGACGGTGACGTGGAGATCGTCAAGCGGACCATCGGCGCCTTTCGGGGAACCGGCCTGGACGAGCGGCTCCGCGAACGCGGCGTGACCACCCTCGTGCTCGGCGGTGTCGCCACCAATCTCGGCGTCGAGTCGACCGCCCGTGCCGCCGGCGACCTCGGTTACGACCTGGTCTTCGTAGAGGACGCGATGTCGGCTCTCACCGCGGCCGAGCATGAAGCGTCGGTGAAGCTGGACTTCCCCCGGCTGGGGACGGTGACGCGTGCGAGCGACGTGTGCTTCACGAGCGGTTGAGGTGGGCCGGATGCGGCACGGGCCGAGACGGAGGGGTGGGGCGGGCCGAGGCGGGGCCCGTGCGGCGCAGGGGGCGCTCCCCGCCGGTCGGGGCCCCGCCGCCGTGCAGCGGGGAACCGGGTCAGCCCTGGGCGGCCGCGGTCCGCAGGGTGATGCGGTCCTCGCCCGCGTACACGTTCATGGAATGCCCCCGCAGGAAGCCCACCAGTGTCAGCCCGGTCTCCGAGGCCAGGTCCACGGCCAGGGAAGAGGGCGCCGAGACCGCCGCGAGCACCGGGATTCCCGCCATCACGGCCTTCTGTGCCAGCTCGAACGAGGCCCGGCCCGACACCATCAGGATCGTCCGCGACAGCGGCAGGTCCCCGTTCTGCAGGGCACGCCCGACCAGTTTGTCGACCGCGTTGTGCCGGCCCACGTCCTCCCTCGCGTCCAGCAGCTCGCCGTCCTCGGAGAACAGGGCCGCGGCGTGGAGTCCCCCGGTCCGGTCGAAGACCCGCTGGGCCTCGCGAAGCCGGTCGGGGAGGCTCGTGAGCAGTGCGGGCTCGATCCGGAGCGGGGGAGTGTCGGCGATGGGCCAGCGGGTGGTCGTACGGACCGCGTCCAGGCTCGCTTTGCCGCAGAGGCCGCACGAGGAGGTGGTGTAGACGTTCCGCTCCAGGGTGATGTCCGGGATCGTCACGCCGGGCGCCGTCCGGACGTCCACCACGTTGTACGAGTTGAACCCTCCCCCGTCCGTCGCCCCCGCGCAGTAGACGATATTCAGCAGATCGGTCGCGGTGGCCAGTACGCCTTCGCTGACCAGGAAACCGGCGGCCAGCGCGAAGTCGTCACCGGGCGTGCGCATGGTGATGGCCAGTGGTTTGCCGTTGAGCCGGATCTCCAGTGGTTCCTCGGCGACCAGGGTGTCCGGCCGGGTGGAGACGACTCCGTCCCTGATGCGGATCACCTTGCGGCGTTCGGTGACTCGTCCCATGTCGTGATCAGCCCCGGTTCTGTACGTGCTGGTAGCCGAAGCGGCCCTTGATGCAGAGATTCCCGTGGGTCACCGGGTTGTCGTGCGGTGAGGTGACCTTCACGATGTCATTGTCCTGCACATGGAGCGTGAGGTTGCAGCCCACCCCGCAGTAGGCGCATACGGTGGTGGTCCGGGTCTGTGCCGACTCGTCCCAGTTTCCGGCCGCTCGCCGGTCGTACTCGGACTTGAACGACAGCGCTCCGGTCGGGCACACCTCGATGCAGTTCCCGCAGTACACGCAAGCCGAGTCGGTCAGCGGGGCGTCGTGCTCGACGGCGATCCGGGCGTCGAAGCCGCGTCCCGTGACGGAGATCGCGAACGTGTTCTGCCACTGGTCACCGCAGGCGTCCACGCACTTGTAGCAGAGGACGCACTTGTCGTAGTCGCGTACGTACAAGTCGTTGTCGATCTTCGGTTCCTCGTTCAGCCGGGCCGCGTCGGGGCCGAAGCGATCCGGCTTCGCGTCGTACTCCTTGATCCAGTCCGCAACCAGGGGTGTCGTGGACAGGTCGACCGAGGACGCGAGCAGTTCAAGAACGATCTTGCGGCTGTGGCGGGCGCGCTCGGTGTCGGTACGGACCTCCATACCGGGCTCCGCCGTGCGGGAGCACGCCGGCACCAGGGTCCGGGAGCCCTCGACCTCCACGACGCAGACCCGGCAGGCGTTCCTGGGGGTGAGCGTGTCGCCCTGGCACAGGGTCGGGACGTCCGTGCCCACGGCCCGGCAGGCGTCGAGGATCGTCGATCCCTCGGGAACCCTGGCCTCCCGGCCGTCGATCGTGAACTGCACCAGCCGCCGCGGGACTCCCAGCGGTATCGCGGTCATACGGCGGCTCCTGTGCGGACGGTCGCGGTCATTCGTACGCCCCCAGACGGTCGATGGCGGATTCCACGGCGTTCCACGCGGTCTGGCCCAGACCGCAGATCGAGGCGTCCCGCATGGCGCGGCCGACCTCGCGCAGCACGGTGATGTCTTCGGCGGCGTCGGCACCGGTCCGCTCCACGATCCGGTGCAGCGCCTCCTCCTGCCGCACGGTCCCCACCCGGCAGGGCACGCACTGCCCGCACGACTCGTCCCGGAAGAACTCGGCGATGCGCAGCAGCACCCGGGGTATCGGGACGGTGTCGTCGAAGGCCATCACCACCCCCGATCCGAGTGTCGCGCCCGCCTCCCGGGTGCCCTCGAAAGTCAGCGGGATGTCCAGTTCGTCGGGCCGTACGAAGCCTCCGGCCGCGCCGCCGAGCAGCACGGCGCGCAGGCCTTCGCCGGCCCCGGCGAGCGTGAGGAGTTCGCCCAGCGTCGCGCCGAAGGGGAGCTCGTAGACGCCGGGGCGCCCGACGCTGCCCGACACGCAGAACAGCTTGGGGCCGGTGGACCGGGCCGTGCCGATCGCCGCGTAGGCCGGTGCGCCCATGGTGAGGATCGGCAGCACGTTGACCAGCGTCTCCACGTTGTTCTCGACCGTGGGCCTGCCGAACAGGCCCTTCTCCACGGGGAACGGCGGCTTCGAGCGCGGCTCGCCCCGGTAGCCCTCGATGGAGTTGAACAGGGCCGTCTCCTCGCCGCAGACGTACGCTCCCGCCCCCCGCCGGATCTCGATGTCGAAGGCGTAGCCCTGGCCCAGGATGTCGTCGCCGAGGAGACCGCGGGCGCGTGCACGGTCGACCGCGTCCTGCATACGGTTCAGTGCGCGCGGATACTCGCCCCGCAGATACAGGTACCCCCTGTGCGCGCCGGTCGCGTACGCCGCGACCGTCATCGCCTCCACCAGCGCGTACGGATCGCCCTCCATGAGCACACGGTCCTTGAAGGTGCCCGGCTCGGACTCGTCGGCGTTGCACACGAGGTAGTGCGGGTGGTCGGGCTGGGACGCGGTGGCCTGCCACTTGCGGCCGGTGGGGAAGGCGGCGCCGCCGCGCCCGAGCAGGCCGGAGTCGGTGACCTCGCGGATGACCCCGGCGGGGCCGAGCGCGAAGGCGCGGCGCAGGGCCGTGTAGCCGCCGTGGGCCCGGTAGTCGTCGAGGGAGGACGGGTCGACCACGCCGACCCGGCTCAGCAGGATCAGCGACGGGTCCCCGGCCTGAGGCACCGCGTCCACCGCCGGCCGCTCCTCCGGGGCCGAGTCGGGGGCGCTCGCGGCGAGTACGGCCGCCTCGACGCTCGCCGGCGCCGCCACCGCCGTACGCACCGGGTCGCCCGCCCTGACCGCGAGCGCGGCCGGGGCGCGCTCGCACAGGCCGAGGCAGGGGCCGCGCTCGACGGTCACCCCGCTGCCGGGTCCCAGGCGCGACTCGACCCCGGCACACAGTCCGGCGGCGTCTGCGGCCGCGCAGGCGAGGTCCGTGCACACGTGGAGCACGGTCGCCGGTCGGGGCCCGACCGAGAACATCGCGTAGAAGGTGGCGACGCCGTAAGCCTCCGCCGGAGGCACGGTCAGACGGCGGCACAGATAGCCGAGGGCGCCCTCGCTGATCCAGCCGATGCGGTCGTTGATCGCGTGCAGCCCCGGAAGCAGCAGGTCGCGGCGGTTCCGGGCCTCGTGCCCGCCCCGCGCCCAGCGGAGATCCGCGTCCGAGCGGTCGGCGCCCTCCCACGAGGACTCCGGTGGGCCGAACAGGGCGTCCACGGCCGCCCGTTCGTCGTCCGTCGGCTTGCTGTCGCCGAAGTGCAGGTCCACGACGTCACCTCACACAGGTCGGGGCCGGGAGTTTCTCGATCCGGATCGCCGACGCCTTGAACTCCGCCGTCCCCGCGATCGGGCAATTGGCCTCGATCGTCAGCTGGTTGGTGTCCACCTCGTCGGGGAAATGCATGGTCATGAAGGCGAGGCCGGGCCGCAGGGCGGTGTCGATCCACACCGGTGCCCTCACGGATCCACGCCGTGAGCTCACCCGGACCTCTTCGCCGACGACGACCCCGTAGTGCTCCGCATCCTCCGGGCAGAGCTCGACGTACTCGCCGCGCCGCAGAGGAGATGCGTAACTCCCGCTCTGCACACCGGTGTTGTAGGAGTCGAGTCGCCGTCCGGTGGTCAGCCGGATCGGGTACTCCTCGTCCGTGAGGTCGACCGGCGGGTCGTGCCGTACAAGGCCGAACGGCGCACGCCTGCCCCGTCGTTCGGGCATTCGCTCCCACAACCGGCCGTGCAGATAAGCGGGTTCGACCCGGGCGGTGCTGGGGCACGGCCACTGGATGCCCTGGTGCTGCTCCAGCCGGTCGTACGTCATCCCGTAGTGGTCGGGGGACACCGACCTGAGTTCGTTCCACACGGCCTCGGCGTCCGCGTACTTCCAGTCGTGGCCGAGCCGTGCCGCCAGGTCGCAGAGGATGTCGATGTCCTCGCGCGCCTCGCCGGGCGGCGTCACGGCACGCCGCACCCGTTGGACCCGCCTTTCGCTGTTGGTCGTCGTGCCGTCGGTCTCCGCCCAGCCGGCCGTGGCGGGCAGAACCACGTCCGCCAACTCGGCGGTCCTCGTGAGGAAGATGTCCTGCACGACGAGGAAGTCGAGGGCCCGCATACGGCGCACGGCCTGTTCGCTGTCCGCCTCCGACTGGGCGGGGTTCTCCCCGATGCAGTAGACCGCCTTCAGCGAACCCTCCTCCATCGCCTCGAACATCTCCGTGAGGTTCAGTCCGTAGTGCGGCTGGATGACGGTGTCCCAGGCGGTCCCGAACCTCAGCCGGGCGTCGGGGTCGAGGATGTCCTGGAACCCGGGGAGGCGGTTGGGGATGGCGCCCATGTCGCCGCCGCCCTGGACGTTGTTCTGCCCGCGCAGGGGCTGGAGGCCGGAGCCGTAGCGGCCCACGTGCCCGGTCAGCAGGGACAGATTGATGAGCGCGCGCACATTGTCCGTGCCGTTGTGGTGTTCGGTGATGCCGAGGGTCCAGCACAGCTGGGCCCGTTCGGCGCGTGCGTACGCGTGCGCCAACTCCCTTATGGCTGCGCCCGGTACGCCTGTCACCTTTTCCGCGAGGGACAGGGTCCAGGGTTCCACGAGCGCCCTGTAGGCATCGAAGTCGCTGGTCGCGCGTTCGACGAACGCCTCGTTGGCCAGGCCCGCGTGGATGATCTCGCGCCCGATCGCGTGCGCCATCGGGATGTCCGTGCCGACGTTGAGGCCGAGCCAGCTGTCGGCCCACTCGGCGGTGGACGTCCGGCGCGGGTCGACCGCGTACATCCGGGCGCCGCTGCGCACACCCTTCAGCACGTGCTGGAAGAAGATCGGATGCGCGAAACGCGCATTGGACCCCCACATCACGATGACGTCCGTGTGCTCGATCTCCTCGTACGACGACGTCCCGCCGCCGGACCCGAAGGCGGCCGACAGGCCGGCGACGCTCGGCGCGTGGCAGGTCCTGTTGCACGAGTCGACGTTGTTGGTGCCCATGACGACCCGGGCGAACTTCTGCGCCACGTAGTTCATCTCGTTGGTCGCGCGGGCGCAGGAGAACATGCCGAACGCGCCGCGGTTGCGTTTCAGCCCCCGCGCGGTGCGCTCCAGGGCCTCTTCCCAACCCGCCTCGCGAAACGGTTCGTCGCGGGAGTCCCTGACGAGCGGCCGGGTGAGCCGGGTGTAGGTCTTCGGGGTACGGTCGCGTTTCCTCATGCGTGCTCCCCAGCGATCATGCGGCGCTCCTCAGCGCGAGCAGGTCCGAGATGGCGTGCACGGTGCGCAGGGTGGGCACCTCCACGCCGGTGATCTCCGCCAACTCGACGACGGCCGCCAGGAGTACGTCGAGTTCGAGCGGCTTGCCGCGCTCCAGGTCCTGGAGCGTGGAGGTGCGGTGGTCGCCGACCTTCTCCGCGCCCGCGAGACGGCGTTCGACGGAGACGCCCACCTCACAGCCGAGGGTCTCGGCGACCGCGAGCGTCTCGCGCATCATCGTCTCGATGACCTGACGGGTACCGCCGTGCAGGCACATCTGCCGCATGGTGGCACGGGCCAGCGCGCTGATCGGGTTGAAGGAGATGTTGCCCAGCAGCTTGAGCCAGATGTCGTTGCGCAGGGCCGGTTCCACCGGGCATTTCAGCCCGCCGGCCCGCATGGCCTCGCTGAAGGCCAGACAGCGGGTCGAGACACTGCGGTCGGGTTCACCGACGGAGAACCGGGTTCCTTCCAAGTGCCTGACGACACCCGGTCCTTCGAGTTCGGTGGCCGCGTAGACCACACAGCCGACGGCCCGTTGCGGCGCGAGCACCGCACTGACCGCGCCGTCCGGGTCCACGCTTTCGACACGCAGGCCGTCGTAGGGGCCGTCGTGTCGGTGGAAGTACCACCAGGGGATGCCGTTCTGGGCGGCGACCACCGTCGTGGAGCCGTGCAGCAGAGGCTCGATCAGCGGCCCGCACGCCGCGTACGAGTGGGCCTTGAGACCCAGGAAGACGAAGTCGACCGGGCCGATCTCGCCCGGGTCGTCGGTGGCGTGGGCACGGGCGGTGAAGTCGCCGCGCGGACTGAGCACCCGCACCCCGTCCCGCCTCATGGCCGCGAGATGCGGTCCACGGGCGACGAGATGCACGTCGGCGCCCGCGCGGTGGAGCGCTGCACCGACGTAGGCGCCGATCGCACCGGCGCCGAGGACTGCGACTTTCATTGTGAGGGAGCTCCGTTCGGTCGAGGGTACCGAGGAACTGTCGAATCCTGTCGACGAAATATTGTCTACAGTATGGAGGTTGAGGCGGCAAGGGTTCGCGCATGGTCCGGGACGTCACGGGCATGTCGACGCGGGGGCACCGAAAGGAAGTCCTGGGGCCGGTGCGCGACCCGGTCGAGGGAACCGGCTGGTCCGACCGTTCGGCGCAGCCTGGATACCGCTCACCGCATACTGTCGGCGCGCCGCTTTTCCCACACCCACGGCGGTTCCTACCGTCCAGGATTCATGAGTCCCCCTGTCGCACCGGCCGGCTGGAGCCGCTGGCTCGTCCCCCCGGCCGCCCTCTCGGTCCATCTCTCCATCGGCCAGGCCTACGCGTGGTCCGTCTTCAAGCCGCCGCTGGAATCCGCCCTCGGCCTCAGCGGCACGCAGAGCGCGCTCCCCTTCCAGCTCGCCATCGTCATGCTCGGCCTGTCCGCCGCCTTCGGCGGCACGCTGGTGGAGCGCAACGGGCCGCGCTGGGCGATGACCGTCGCCCTGATCTGCTTCTCGTCCGGCTTCCTGATCTCCGCGCTCGGCGCCGCCACCGAGCAGTACTGGCTGATCGTCCTCGGCTACGGATTCGTCGGGGGCATCGGCCTCGGCATCGGGTACATATCGCCCGTCTCCACCTTGATCAAGTGGTTCCCGGACCGGCCCGGTATGGCCACCGGCATCGCCATCATGGGCTTCGGCGGCGGCGCGCTCATCGCCTCGCCCTGGTCGGCGCAGATGCTGGAGTCGTTCGGTTCCGACAGTGCCGGCATCGCCCTCGCGTTTCTCGTACACGGGCTTTCGTATGCCGTGTTCATGACGCTCGGTGTACTGCTGGTGCGGGTGCCGCGCGGCACGCGGCCGGTCGCGGGCGTGCCCGGCGCCGTCGAGGGAGTGCAGGTCTCGGCGAGCAGCGCGGTGCGCACTCCGCAGTTCTGGTGCCTGTGGGTCGTGCTCTGTATGAACGTGACCGCGGGCATCGGCATCCTGGAGAAGGCCGCCCCGATGATCAGGGACTTCTTCGCCGACACCTCCACCCCGGTCTCGGTGTCCGCGTCCGCCGGCTTCGTCGCCCTGCTGTCCGCGGCGAACATGGCGGGCCGGATCGGCTGGTCCTCGACCTCCGACCTGATCGGCCGCAAGAACATCTACCGGGTGTACCTGGGCGTCGGTGCCCTGATGTACGCCCTCATCGCGCTGATCGGCGATTCGTCGAAGCCCCTGTTCGTGCTGTGCGCGCTGGTGATCCTCTCCTTCTACGGCGGCGGCTTCGCGACGATCCCCGCCTACCTCAAGGACCTGTTCGGGGCCTATCAGGTCGGCGCGATCCACGGACGACTGCTGACCGCCTGGTCCACCGCCGGCGTGCTCGGCCCGCTGATCGTGAACTGGATCGCCGACCGGCAGGAGGAGGCCGGAAAACACGGCTCGTCGCTGTACACCCTGTCCCTGTTCATCATGATCGGGCTGCTGGCCGTCGGCTTCGTCGCCAACGAACTCGTCCGGCCCGTCCACGCCCGTCACCACATCCCCGCCCAGAGGGAGGCCGCCGATGTCGAACGACAGCAGCCCGAGTCCGCAGCCTGACCGGCGCCCGCTGATCGCCTTCGCCTGGCTCTGGGTGGGGGCACCGCTCGCCTACGGGCTGTACGAGCTGGTACAGAAGGCGACGCAGTTGTTCACGGGGTAGGGGTGCCCGCGGGGGTGGATGTCCGGCGGGTACGCGTTCGGCGGTTGCTCGGGCGTCCGAGGGCTATGGGGAAGCCGACAACCAGGGAACGGGTTTCCTGTCGCTTCACGCGCCCTCGTACCCGCGAGTCACTGATCAGACTGGTGGATCCCGCTACCCAAGGCAACGAGGGGACCCCCCAATGAACGGCTCGCGCATCGCCGCCGTCGGCCACTACCAGCCCGCCAAGGTGCTCACCAACGAGGATCTGGCGGGCCTGGTCGACACCAGTGACGAGTGGATCAGGAGCCGGGTGGGCATCCGCACGCGCCACATCGCGGGCCCCGACGAGCCCGTGGACGAGCTGGCCGCGCACGCCGCCGCCAAGGCGCTCGCGGCGGCCGGTCTCTCGCCGGGCGACATCGACCTGGTGCTGGTCGCCACCTCGACGGCCGTCGACCGTTCGCCGAACATGGCCGCCCGGGTCGCCGCCCGCCTCGGCATCCCGCGGCCGGCCGCGATGGACATCAACGTCGTCTGCGCCGGTTTCACCCACGCGCTGGCCACCGCCGACCACACCGTCCGCGCGGGCGCCGCCACCCGTGCCCTGGTCATCGGTGCCGACAAGATGTCCGAGGTGACCGACTGGACCGACCGCACGACCTGTGTGCTCGTCGGTGACGGCGCGGGCGCCGCCGTGGTCGAGGCCTGTCCCGACGGCACCGAGCCCGGCATCGCGCCGGTGCTGTGGGGTTCGCTGCCCGAGATGGGGCACGCGGTGCGCATCGAGGGGCAGCCGGCGCGGTTCGCGCAGGAGGGGCAGAGCGTCTACCGCTGGGCCACCACCCAGCTGCCGCCGCTGGCGCGGCAGGCCTGCGAGCGGGCCGGCCTCACCCCCGAGGACCTCGCCGCCGTCGTCCTGCACCAGGCGAACCTGCGCATCATCGAACCCCTCGCGCAGAAGATCGGCGCCGTCAACGCGGTGGTCGCGCGTGACGTCACCGAATCGGGTAACACCTCCGCCGCCAGCATCCCCCTCGCCTTCTCCAAGCTCGTCGAGCGGGGCGCCGTCTCCACGGGGGACCCGGTGCTGCTGTTCGGCTTCGGCGGCAACCTGTCGTACGCGGGACAGGTCGTGCGCTGCCCGTGAGCGGATGCGGGGCGCCGCCGGGAGTGCGTTCGTGCGGCGGGGGCGCGTCGTAGTGTGACGCGATCGACTGTCCCGGGCGCTGGCTACCGTGCGCCGTAGACTGTAGACGAAAGACAATCGATACTCGGCTGCAGACGGTCGACCGGCTACGGACAGCCGAATACGTCGATCGACACGTGGCTTTCCGGTTGCAGTTGCCCGGTGTTGCCCAGGAGGGGGACCGACCGATGTTGTCGACAGGACTGCCGCAGGGCGCGGTGCCCAGACTCGAACGGCCCGGCCCGCTGCGCGACCGTGTCTACGAGGCGCTGCTCGAACTCATCACCACCCGCGCCCTCCAGCCCGGCCAGCACCTCGTCGAGAGCGAACTCGCCACCCACCTCGGCGTCTCGCGGCAGCCGGTGCGTGAGGCGCTGCAGCGGCTGAACACCGAGGGCTGGGTGGATCTCAGGCCCGCCCAGGGTGCGTTCGTGCACGAGCCGACCGAGGACGAGGCGGATCAACTCCTCACCGTTCGTACGCTGTTGGAAGCGGAGGCCGCGCGGCTCGCGGCGGCGCACGCGGACAAGGCCGGCATCGAGGCCCTGGACGAGATCGTGGCGCAGGGCATGCTGGCCGTGGCCGGCGACGACGTGGACACCGCGGTCGCCCTGAACGCCCGCTTCCACACGAAGGTCATCGAGCTGGCGGGCAACGTGGTACTCGCCGAACTCGCGGCCCACGTCGATCGCCGGGTGCGCTGGTACTACACGCCGGTCGCCCGGCAGCGCGGCCACCAGTCCTGGATCGAGCACCGCGACCTGATCGCCGCGATCGCCTCCCACGACGAGCAGTTGGCCACCCGGCTGATGCGTGAGCACACCGAGCACACCCGGCGGTCGTATCACGCCCGCCCCAAGTCCTGAGCCACCTCGGGACGTACGTCTCACCGGGCTTCGACCGTCGGCACGCGGCGTGCCCACCGAAGCTCGAGCGTGGTGACCCCCCGGCCGGGACCCTGTGAAGGGCTCCCGGCCCGTTTCGTGTGCCTCGGTTCAGCGCTTTGTCCTGTGAGTGGAGAAAGTTGACGGCAATCCGTGCACAGCTTCTTCCCAGGTTCGGCAGGCGCTGCTACGTTCCCTTCGAAAGCCCGACACCGGTGGCCGAACTGAGGCGGGGAGGGGTTCGTGAGACGCATGACGGCACGACCCGCGAACGCTCATCAGGCCCGCCTGCTCAAGCTGTTGCGGGACGGCGGACCCAACTCCCGTGCCCAACTGGGCGATCAGGTCGACCTGTCGCGGTCCAAGCTGGCCGTGGAGGTGGACCGGCTCCTGGAGACCGGGCTGGTCGTGGCCGACGGACTCGCCGCCTCGCGCGGCGGACGCCGCTCCCACAACGTCCGGCTCAACCCGGGGCTGCGCTTTCTCGGCGTCGACATCGGCGCGACCTCGGTCGACGTCGCGGTCACCAACGCCGAACTGGAGACCCTCGGACACCTCAACCAGCCCCTCGACGTACGTGAGGGACCGGTCGCGGTCTTCGAGCAAGTCCTGTCCATGGCCGCGAAGTTGAGGGCGACGGGACTCGCCGAGGGCTTCGACGGCGCCGGCATCGGCGTACCCGGGCCGGTCCGGTTCCCCGAGGGTGTACCGGTGGCACCGCCGATCATGCCCGGCTGGGACGGCTTCCCCGTGCGGGAGGCGCTCAGCCAGGAGCTCGGCTGCCCGGTGATGGTCGACAACGACGTGAACCTCATGGCGATGGGGGAGCAGCACGCGGGCGTCGCCCGCACCGTCGCCGACTTCCTGTGCGTGAAGATCGGCACCGGTATCGGCTGCGGCATCGTCGTCGGCGGCCATGTCTACCGCGGTACGACCGGCAGTGCGGGCGACATCGGGCACATCCAGGCCGTGCCCGAAGGCCGCCCGTGCGCCTGCGGCAACCGAGGTTGCCTGGAGGCCTACTTCAGTGGCGCGGCCCTGGCCCGTGACGCGCTGGAGGCGGCCCTGCAGGGCCTCTCGGCGGAGCTCGCGGCACGACTGGCGGCCAACGGCGGCCTCACCGCCGTCGATGTCGCCGCCGCGGCCGCCGCGGGAGACGCCACCTCCCTGGAGATGATCCGGGAAGGCGGCAACCGCGTCGGCCAGGTCATCGCCGCACTCGTCTCGTTCTTCAACCCGGGCCTGGTGGTGATCGGCGGCGGGGTGACCGGCCTCGGCCACACCCTGCTCGCCGCGATCCGCACCCAGGTGTACCGCCAGTCGCTTCCGCTCGCGACCGGCAATCTGCCCATCGTCCTGGGGGAGCTGGGCCCCACCGCCGGTGTCATCGGCGCGGCCCGGCTGATCAGCGACCACCTGTTCTCACCCGCGTAGAACCGCTACCCGACACGGTCCCACCAGCACGACGTGCTGCTCTGCCGTGGCCTGCCCCGTCCTGTCCGGCCCCTGTTCCGCCCTACCGCGCCCCACCGCGCCCTGCCCTGCCCTGGAACAACGACATGTTCTGCCCTGACTCCGGCCCGCCCGTCCGCCGAGGGGAACCCACATGGCAACAGAACCACCGCTGCTCAGCATGTCCGGCATCACCAAGTCCTTCCCCGGAGTACGGGCGTTGGACGGCGTCGACCTCGCCGTCCAGGCCGGTGAGGTGCACTGCCTGCTCGGCCAGAACGGTGCCGGGAAGTCCACCCTCATCAAGGTCCTGGCCGGCGCCCACCAGCCCGACGGCGGCGTCATCCGCTGGCAGGGCGACCCCGTCACCCTGCGCTCACCGATCGCCGCCATGCGGCTCGGTATCGCCACCATCTATCAGGAACTCGACCTGGTGGAGCACCTGTCGGTGGCCGAGAACGTCCATCTGGGCCATGAACCCACGGCCGTCGGCTTCGTCGTACGGGGCAAGGTGTCCCGCACCGCAACGGCCGCTCTGCTGAGGAGACTTGGGCACGCGGAGATCGACCCTGCCCGTCTGGTGGGTGAGCTGTCGGCGGCGCAGCAGCAGATCGTGTCCATGGCGCGGGCGCTCTCCCACGACGTACGGCTCATCGTGATGGACGAACCGTCCGCCGCCCTCGACCCGGACGAGGTCGACAACCTGTTCCGTATCGTCGGCGATCTCACCGCCGACGGAGTGGCCGTCGTCTACATCTCGCACCGGCTCGACGAGATCCGCCGCATCGGCGACCGTGTGACCGTACTGAAGGACGGCCGCGCGGTGGCGGGTGGACTGCCCGCGAAGACGACGCCGACCCGCGAGGTCGTCGCGTTGATGACGGGACGCAACGTCGAGTACGTCTTCCCCGAGCGGCCGTCGGGAGACGCGGCCCCGGCCACGGGCGGCGTCGGCGGCGAGGCCGGGACACCGGTGCTGGAAGTGCGGGGGCTCGCCCGGCAGGGTGAGTTCGCCCCCCTCGACCTGATCGTGCGGCCCGGAGAGATCGTCGGACTCGCCGGACTGGTCGGCTCGGGGCGCTCGGAGATCCTGGAGACGATCTACGGAGCGCGCAAACCGAGCGCGGGCCAAGTCCTCGTCGAAGGAAAGCCGTTGCGACCGGGCAGCGTGCGCGCCGCCGTACGGGCCGGGCTCGGGCTCGCACCGGAGGAGCGCAAGGCGCAGGCCCTGCTGATGCTGGAGTCCGTCACCCGGAATGTATCCGTCTCCTCCATGTCCCGTTTCTCGCGCGGAGGTTGGATCGACCGGCGGGCCGAACAGGGGGCGGCGCGGGCGGCGACGCGGGAGCTTTCCCTGCGCCCCGACAATCCGTCCGTTCCCGTGCGCACGCTGTCCGGCGGCAACCAGCAGAAGACCGTCCTGGCCCGCTGGCTGCTGCGGGGCTGCCGGGTTCTGCTCCTCGACGAGCCGACGCGCGGCGTCGACGTCGGTGCCCGCGCCGAACTGTACGCAGTCGTCCGTCGACTGGCTGACGAAGGCCTCGCCGTACTGCTGGTCTCCAGCGAAGTACCCGAGGTCCTCGGCCTCGCCGACCGCGTACTGGTGCTCCGCGAAGGCCACGTCGTCCACACGGCGCCGGCCCGTGAGCTGGATGAACACCGCGTACTCGATCTCGTCATGGAAGGAAGCCCGGCGTCATGACGCAGCCCGTCTCCCCACCGCGGGACAGCACCGACAAGGTGCCGCAGATCCCGCTCCCCGCCTGGCGCACCGTGCTGGTCCGCGCCGACGTCCGCACCCTCTCCCTGCTCGGCGTGCTCGCCGCGCTCATCCTGATCGGCGGCATCACCAGACCGGACGAGTTCCTCGACACCCGCAACCTGCAACTCGTCCTCACCCAGGGGTCGGTGATCGGCGTCGTCACCGTCGGCATGACCTTCGTCATCACCTCCGGGGGCATCGACCTCTCGGTCGGTGCGATCGTCGCGCTGGCGTCGGTGTGGGCGACCACGGTCGCCACCCAGGAATACGGTTTCGTGGGCATTCTCTTCACGGCGATGATCGTCGGAATGGGCTGCGGCCTGGTCAACGGTCTGCTCATCGCGTACGGCGGGATGGTGCCCTTCATCGCGACGCTCGCCATGCTGGCCTCCGCCCGCGGACTGGCACTTCAGATCACGGACGGCCGGACGCAGATCGTGAGCGTGGACGGCGTCCTGGACCTCGGCGAGCGCGACGCATATGTGCTCGGCGTCCCGCCGCTCGTGATCGTCTTCGCGGTCGTGACGGTCATCGGCTGGTTGGTGCTGAATCGCACCACCTTCGGTCGCCGCACGGTGGCCGTCGGCGGCAACGCGGAGGCCGCCCGGCTCGCCGGCATCGACGTAAGACGCCAGCGGCTGTACCTCTACCTGCTGTCCGGCCTGTGCTGCGGCATCGCCGCCTTCCTGCTGATCATCCTGTCCGGGTCGGGCCAGAACACCAACGGCAATCTCTACGAACTCGACGCCATCGCGGCCGCGATCATCGGCGGCACGTTGCTCAGCGGGGGGCGTGGCACCATCACCGGCTCCGTGCTGGGCGTCCTGATCTTCACCACGATCACCAACATCTTCGCCCTGAACAACCTGCAGAGCGACGTCCAGCAGATCGCCAAGGGCGCGATCATCGTCGCCGCCGTGCTGGTCCAGCGCCGTACCGCGAGCACGACCTGAGGAAAGGGTTCACCGCCATGCCAGAGCAGACACCTTTCACGCACCGCTTCACCAGTCGCAGAGGAATGCTCTTCGGAGCCGCCGCCGTCTCGGCCGGCACCCTCCTCGTGGGTTGCACCAGCAACGACTCCAAGGACGAGGAGCCGGCCGCGAACGACCAGCCGGCCGCCGACGACAAGCCCGGCAAGAAGGTCACCATCGGTTTCGCCGGGCCGCAGGCCGACCACGGGTGGCTCAACGCCATCAACGACAACGCCGAGAAGCGCGCGAAGAAGTACTCCGACGTGACGCTGGAGATCACCGAGGGCTCGAACGACACCGCCCAGCAGATCGGCCAGATCGAGACCCTCATCAACAAGAAGGTCGACGTCCTGGTCGTGCTGCCCGCGGACGGCAAGGCCCTCACCCAGGTCGGTCTCAAGGCGATGCGCGCGGGCATCCCCGTCGTCAACCTCGACCGGATCTTCAACACACCTCAGGCGTACCGGTGTTGGGTGGGCGGTGACAACTACGGCATGGGTCTCAACGCCGGTCACTACATCGGGGAGAAACTCAAGGGCAAGTCCGACGCCCGCGTGATCGAACTGGCCGGCCTGGACAACCTGGAGCTCACCAAGCAGCGTACCCAGGGCTTCGACGACGCCCTGAGGAACTACCCCAACGTCAAGAAGGTCGCCCGTCAGGCCGCCGAGTTCACGGTCGAGTCCGGGCAGGCCAAGATGGCACAACTCCTCCAGGCGCAGTCCAGGTTCGACGCCTTGTGGAACCACGACGACGACCAGGGGGTGGGCGCGCTGCGCGCCATCGAGCAGGCCGGACGTGACGACTTCCTCATGGTCGGCGGCGCGGGCGCGCTCGCCGCCTTCCAGGCGATCAAGCAGGACAACGGCGTCCTGAAGGCAACCGTTCTCTATCCGCCGACCATGGCCGCTTCCGCCATCGACCTCGCCCGTGCCCTCGGCCAGGGCAAGGGCATTGGCGGCCTCGCCGAGTACGAGATCCCCGCTTCGATCACCCTCTACTCGGCGGTCGTCGACAAGACCAACGTCGACCAGTACATGTCCACCGGCTTCAAGTAGGGCGCGCGCTGTCCGGGGGGCGTGAGCACGCCACCGGGTTCGTCCACGGCGCACGAGCTGTCGGCCAGGGGCCATTGGATACGGACGTCAGGCGTCAGGCGTCAGGCGACGAGCGACAGGCGGCGGGCGGCGGGCGGCGGGCGACAGGCGGCGGGCGGCCACCGTTTTCCGAAGCTGGGTGCTGCCCGATGGAGGTCGCATCCGCTCATTGGCCGGGAAGGGCCGATCCCTTGGTGGCTTTTTATGGGACTTCCCGGCGGGCGTGCCAGGTTCGAGCCGCTCCCCGCCCGCGCGAACCCGCCCACCGGACCGGATCGGGCCCGTCCACCGGCGCCAGGCTCCCCGGGCGTCCGCTGGTGGCTCGGGGCCGTGCGCCCGAACGGCGTCCCACCCCCCACCGTGCCACGACGACAAGGAGGACAACCGTATGGAACAGCCGCATCAGTCAGCAGGACCGGAGGCCGGCAAGCAGCCGCTCCGGGTGGGGATGATCGGTTACGCGTTCATGGGCGCCGCCCACTCCCAGGGCTGGCGTACCGCGGGACGGGTCTTCGACCTCCCCCGCCGCCCGGTCCTCGCCGTGCTCTGCGGCCGTGACGACTCCGCCGTGCGGGCGGCGGCAGACCGGCACGGCTGGGCGGCGACCGAGACCGACTGGCGTGCTCTGATCGCCCGGGACGACGTCGACCTGGTCGACATCTGCACCCCCGGCGACTCCCACGCCGAGATCGCCGTAGCGGCACTGGCAGCCGGCAAACACGTCCTGTGCGAGAAGCCCCTCGCGAACACCGTCGAAGAGGCCGAGACCATGGCCCGCGCCGCCGAAGCGGCGTACGAGCGCGGCCAGTTGGCGATGGTCGGCTTCAACTACCGCCGGGTCCCCGCCACCGCCCTGGCCCGGCGGATGGTTGCCGAGGGCAGGCTGGGAACGCTGCGGCACGTACGCGTGACGTACCTTCAGGACTGGCTCGTCGACCCGGGGTTCCCGCTGACCTGGCGACTGCGGAGGGAACTGGCCGGCTCCGGTTCGCTCGGCGACCTGGGCGCGCACATCGTCGATCTCGCACAGCACCTGTCGGGGGAGCGGCTGGCGGGCGTCTCCGCGATCACCGAGACCTTTGTACGGCAGCGGCCGCTGCCCGGCGGTCCGACGAGCGGCCTGAGCGCGGCTTCCGCCGGCGGTACCGGCACGGTCACCGTCGACGACGCCGCGCTGTTCACCGGTCGTTTCGCCTCCGGTGCGCTCGCCTCGTTCGAGGCGACCCGGTTCGCCACCGGTCGCAAGAACGCGCTGCGTCTCGAACTCAACGGTGAACGCGGTTCACTGGCCTTCGATCTCGAGCGCCTCAACGAACTCTGGTTCCACGACGGCACCGAACCCGGTACGCACGCCGGCTTCCGCCGCATCCTCGTGACCGAACCCGATCATCCCTACCTGGACGCCTGGTGGCCGCCGGGCCATGGCCTCGGATACGAGCACTCCTTCGTCCATCAGGCCCGTGACCTGGTGCACGCCGTCGCCGAGGGCCGCCGCCCCGAGCCCTCCTTCGCCGACGGACTACAGGTGCAGCGCGTCCTGGCGGCGGTCGAGGAGAGCGCCGAGAAGAACTCCGTCTACACCCCGATCGCCGACTGAGGACCAAGGAGGGCCTGGAGCATGCCGCGTACGTTCACACTCTTCACCGGCCAGTGGGCCGACCTGCCCCTGGAGGAGGTCTGCCGGCTCGCCCGCGACTTCGGCTACGAGGGGCTCGAACTCGCCTGCTGGGGCGACCACTTCGATGTCGACAAGGCGCTCGCGGATCCCGGCTACGTGGAGTCCCGGCACCAACTCCTCGACAAGTACGGCCTGAAGTGCTGGGCCATCTCCAACCATCTGGTGGGGCAGGCCGTCTGCGACGCCATCATCGACGAACGCCACCAGGCCATCCTGCCCGCGCGCATCTGGGGCGACGGTGAGCCGGAGGGCGTCCGGCAGCGAGCCGCCGCCGAGATCGCCGACACCGCGAGGGCCGCGGCCGCCTTCGGCGTCGACACGGTCATCGGCTTCACCGGCTCCGCCATCTGGCATCTGGTTGCCATGTTCCCGCCGGCGCCCGAGTCGATGATCGCGCGCGGCTACGAGGACTTCGCGGAGCGCTGGAACCCCATTCTCGACGTCTTCGACGCGCAGGGCGTGCGGTTCGCGCACGAGGTCCACCCCAGCGAGATCGCCTACGACTACTGGACGACCGTACGCACATTGGACGCGGTCGACCGCCGCCCGGCTTTCGGCCTCAACTTCGACCCCAGCCACTTCGTGTGGCAGGACCTCGACCCGGTCGGCTTCCTGTGGGACTTCCGTGACCGGATCTACCACGTGGACTGCAAGGAGGCCCGCAAGCGCCTCGACGGCCGCAACGGGCGCCTCGGCTCCCATCTGCCCTGGGGTGACCCGCGACGCGGCTGGGACTTCGTCTCCGCCGGTCACGGCGACGTCCCCTGGGAGGACGTCTTCCGCATGCTGCGCTCCATCGACTACCGGGGCCCGATCTCCGTGGAATGGGAGGACGCCGGCATGGACCGGCTCCAGGGCGCCCCCGAGGCCCTGACCCGCCTGCGGGCCTACGACTTCGAGCCGCCGTCGGCCTCCTTCGACGCGGCGTTCGGCAACTGAGCCGACCGAGCCACCGAGCCGACAGCTCCTACCGGGCCTACCGGGCCTACCGGGCCTATCGGTCCGATAGGCCTGTCAGGCCGATCGGGCCCATCAGGCCTACTGACGTGAGCGCGCTCCCCACAGCGCACTCCGACCACCCATCAGGAACCGGGATGACGGCGCATCCCGGCGCTCGCACCCGCCCGTACAACCAGCCCCTTTCTGGAGGCACCCGTGCACGGGAACGACCCCACCACCGGTACCCGTAGAGCCGAGACGCACAGACGAGGTCCTCGGCTGCGCAAAGCCATCGCCCTCCTGAGCGGCGCCCTGCTGGCAGGCGCGTCACTCACCCTCGCCGCACCCCGGGCCGGCGCGGCCGTCGCCGCTCCCGTGGCCGCGGCAGCCGAGGACTTCCAGCAGGTCACCCTCGCCAAGGGGGAGGCCGAGGTCGGCGAGCCCATGTCGCTCGCCGTGCTGCCGGACCGCTCCGTGCTGCACACCTCACGCGACGGTGAACTCCGACTCACCGACGCCGCGGGCAACACGCGGCTGGCGGGCAAGCTCGACGTGTACTCGCACGACGAGGAGGGCCTGCAAGGCATCGGCGTGGACCCGGAGTTCGCGGCCAACCGCTTCATCTACCTGTACTACGCACCGCCGTTGGACACCCCGGCGGGCGACGCCCCCGAGACCGGGACGGCGGCCGACTTCGCTCCCTTCGACGGAGTGAACCGCCTCTCCCGCTTCGTGCTGAAGACGGACGGCACGCTCGACGTCCCGAGCGAGAAGAAGATCCTCGACGTGCCCGCCTCGCGCGGCCTGTGCTGCCATGTCGGCGGAGACATCGACTTCGACGCGGCGGGGAACCTCTACCTGTCCACCGGAGACGACAGCAACCCCTTCCAGTCGGACGGCTTCACGCCCATCGACGGACGCGACGGACGCAATCCCGCGTTCGACGCCCGCCGTTCCGCCGGCAACACCAACGACCTGCGCGGCAAGATCCTGCGCATCAAGGTGAACGGGGACGGTTCGTACGCCGTCCCGGACGGCAACCTGTTCGCGCCCGGCACCGACAGGACGCGCCCCGAGATCTACGCGATGGGTTTCCGCAATCCCTTCCGCTTCAGCGTCGACAAGGCCACGGGCGTTCTCTACGTCGGCGACTACGGCCCCGACGCCGGTGCCGCCGACCCGGCGCGCGGACCGGCCGGGCAGGTGGAGTTCGCGCGTGTCACCGGCCCCGGCAACTTCGGGTGGCCGTTCTGCACGGGAGCCAATGACCCGTATGTCGCATACGATTTCGCGACCGGTGTTTCCGGAGCCCGCTTCGACTGCAACGCCCCGAAGAACACCTCGCCGCACAACACCGGACTTACCGACCTGCCGCCGGCCCAGCCCGCCTGGATCCCGTACAACGGACCGTCGGTGCCCGAGTTCGGCGACGGTTCCGAATCCCCGATGGGCGGCCCCGTCTACCACTACGACGCCTCGCTCGACTCGCCGGTGAAGTTCCCGGAGGCGTACGACGGGAACTTCTTCGCCGGAGAGTTCGGCCGCCGCTGGATCAAGCGGATCGTCGGCGACGCGAACGGGGCCGTGCAGTCGATCAGTTCCGTCCCGTGGACCGGCACCCAGGTGATGGACATGGCGTTCGGTCCAGACGGGGCGCTGTACGTCCTCGACTACGGCACCGCATGGTTCGGCGGTGACGAGCACTCCGGTCTGTACCGCATCGAGAACGCCACCGACGGCCACTCGCCGGTCGCTCAGGCCGCGGCCGACCGCACCTCGGGCCAGGCCCCTCTGAAGGTACGTTTCTCCTCCGCGGGCACCACCGACCAGGACGGCGACGCGCTGACCTACCGCTGGGACTTCGGCGACGGCGGCACCTCGACGGCCGCGGCGCCCACGCACAAGTACAAGAAGAACGGGACGTACACCGCGACCCTGACCGCCGAGGACGGCTCCGGCCGCACCGGCAGCGCCGGGGTGCAGATCGTGGTGGGGAACACGGCCCCGAAGGTGGTGCTGGAGACACCGAAGGACGGGCAGTTGTTCGGTTTCGGTGACGCGATCCCGTTCAAGGTGAAGGTCACCGACCCGGAGGACGGCAAGGCGGTCGACTGCTCCAAGGTCGAGGTCACCTTCATCCTCGGCCACGACAGCCACGGACACCCGGTCACCTCGGCGAACGGGTGCAGCGGCACCCTCCGGACCAGTGCCGACGGCGGCCACGACGAGGACGCCAACATCTTCGGGGTCCTCGACGCCGAGTACACCGACGGCGGAGGCGGCGGCCAGGCCCCGCTGACCTCGCACGACCAGAGCGTCCTCCAGCCGCGCCACCGGCAGGCCGAACACTACGGCGACTCCTCCGGCGTCACGGTCGTCACCAAGGACGTCGCCCACGGCGGCAGGACGGTCGGTGACATCGACAGCGGCGACTGGATCTCCTTCACGCCGTACGCCGTCGGCAACGCCGAGAAGCTCACGGCGCGCGTCTCCTCGGGCGGCGCCGGCGGAACGCTGGAGATCCGCACCGGTTCGCCGACCGGCACCCTGCTGGGCAAGGCCGCCGTCCCGGTGACCGGTGGCTGGGAGAACTTCCAGGACGTCAGCGCCGGCCTGTCCCGCGCGCCGCGCGGCACCACCACGCTCTACCTCGTCTTCAAGGGCGGCTCGGGCGCCCTCTTCGACGTGGACGACTTCACCCTCACCACCGGCTGAGAGGAGGGCACATGATGCGGACAACCGGCCGACTGGCCGCCATCGTTCTCGGCGCGGCGCTGCTCCTCGGCGGCGTCTCGGGCCCGGCCGCCTCGCACTCCGGGGGCAGCGGGCACGCAGACAGCGGGGCAGGGGGCGGCGGGAAACGGGTGCTGGTCTTCTCCAAGACCGCCGGCTTCCGGCACGACTCGATCCCGGACGGCGTCAGGGCGATGCGGGAGCTCGGCGCGACAGGCGGGTTCGGAGTCGACGCCACCGAGGACGCGGCCGCGTTCACACCGGTGAACCTGCGGCGCTACGACGCCGTCGTCTTCCTGTCGACGACCGGAGATGTGCTCGACGCCGCCCAACAGGCCGCCTTCGAGGGCTATGTCCGGCACGGCGGCGGCTACGTCGGGGTCCACGCGGCGGCCGACACCGAGTACGACTGGGCGTTCTACGGCGGCCTCGTCGGTGCCTGGTTCCAGTCGCACCCGGCGATCCAGCCCGCGACGGTCGTCGTCGAGGACCGGGCCCACCCGGCGACCTCGGCTCTCGCCCGCACCTGGAACCGCACCGACGAGTGGTACGACTACCGCTCGAATCCGCGCGAGCGGGCGCACGTCCTGGCCTCGCTCGACGAGGACTCGTACACGGGCGGGACCATGAACGGCGATCACCCGATCGCCTGGTGCCAGAACTATCAGGGCGGTCGGGCCTTCTACACCGGGGGCGGCCACACCAAGGAGTCCTACGCGGATCCGGCATTCCGCACACACCTGCTGGGCGGGATACTGTATGCGGTCGCCGAGGTCCAGGCGGACTGTCGACCGGAGAACGGATACCGTCCGCTCTTCGGCGGCACGAACCTGGAGGGCTGGCAGCAGGCCGGACCAGGCTCTTTCACCCTCTCCGACGACGGCACGCTGACGTCGACGGGCGGTATGGGGCTCCTCTGGTACGCGGGTCGGAGCTTCGGGGCGTACTCCTTGAAACTCGACTGGAAGACCACGGCCGGAGGCCCGGGCGACTCCGGCGACGACAACTCCGGCGTGTTCGTGGGCTTCCCGCCGTCCGATGACCCGTGGTCCGCCGTGAACAACGGCTACGAGATCCAGATCGACGCCACGGACGTCCCCGAGAAGACCACCGGGTCGGTCTACGGCTTCAGGTCCGCGGACCTGAAGAAGCGGGACCGGGCGCTGAACCCGCCGGGGGAGTGGAACACGTTCGAGATCCGGGTGGAGGGCGAACGCCTCCGGGTCTGGCTCAACGGCGTGAAGATCAACGATTTCACCAACACGGATCCGGCCCGGAGTCTGCGCGACGGGCACCTCGGCATGCAGAACCACGGAGCCGACGACCAGGTGTCCTTCCGCGATGTCCGGATCAAGGAACTGCCCCCCGAGGGCGACTGAACGGCGGCGGGCGGGGGACGCCGGACCCCCGCCCGCCGTCACCACCACGTCGACGCCACACGGCGCCGGACTTCCGGCCCTCTTCCACCCGTTCGTTCTCCCTTCCTCCCTCCTCGTTCTCCGGGGTTCGCGCACGACAAGGAGGCTGCCCATGTCCGCGTCCCTTTCCCGTCCCCCGCGCGTCGGCGTCTGGCTGATCGGAGCCCGCGGTTCCGTGGCCACCACGGTGGTCGCGGGGTGCGCCGCCGTGACGGCCGGCCTGCACCCTCCGACGGGCCTGGTCACCGAGAAGCCCGCCTTCGCCGACAGCGGCCTGCCCGCCCTGTCCTCCCTCGTCTTCGGCGGGCACGACACCAGCGACTGTCCTCTGCCCAAACGCGCCGAGCAGCTCGCGGCCGGAGGAGTCCTCCCGGCGGGCCTCCCCGCGGCGGTCGACGCCGAACTCGAGGCCGCCGACCGGGAGATCAGACCCGGAGGCCCCGTTCCGGGAGACGCCCGCGGTGACGAGCGGCTGATCAGCGAGTTCGCCGCGGACATACGCGACTTCGTGCGCCGGAGCGGTCTGGCGCGCGCGGTGGTGGTGAACGTGGCCTCGACGGAACCGGCGGCGACCGGTGCCGCACTGCCCCCGAGTTCGCTGTACGCGGCCGCCGCCCTCCGCGCCGGCTGCCCGTACGTGAACTTCACACCGTCCACGGGACTGCACCACCCGGCACTGGCGACCTTGGCGGAGTCCAGCGGGCTGCCGTACGCCGGCCGCGACGGCAAGACCGGTCAGACGCTGCTGCGTTCCGCCCTCGGGCCGATGTTCGCCCAGCGGGCGCTCGCCGTCCGGGCCTGGTCCGGCACCAACCTCCTCGGCGGCGGTGACGGAGCGGCCCTCGCCGACCCGGCCGCCGCCGAGGCGAAGAACGCCGGCAAGGAACGCGTCCTCGCCGACACTCTCGGCACCACTCCCGAGGGCCGGGTCCACATCGACGACGTCCCCGTGCTGGGGGACTGGAAGACCGCCTGGGACCACGTCGCCTTCGACGGTTTCCTCGGCACCCGCATGATCCTCCAGACCATCTGGCAGGGGTGCGACTCCGCGCTGGCCGCACCCCTCGTCCTCGACCTGGCCCGCCTTACCGCCCGGGCCCACGAAGCCGCCCTGTCCGGCCCGCTCACCGAACTCGCCTTCTTCTTCAAGGACCCCGTGGGCGACGCCCCGTCGGCCTTGGCGGAGCAGCACGCGCAGCTGGAGCGGTTCGCCCGACGGCTGAACGACGGCAGGGGTGCGGGCGACGAACGCGGCGAACCGGAGACACCCGGGGCGCCGCGCCATCACGCGACGAGGTCCGGCGGGGAGGCGGGATGAGCGGGAGCCGACCGGTGCACGGAGGCGTCGGACGGGTAGCCGCAGCAGCCGCCACGCCGGACGGGCAACCGGCTGCGGAGGCCGGTCCGCCGTGCAACGGGGTAGATACGGATGCCGCTGCGTCGGAGGGGCGTGCTGCTGACGGCCGGGGGGCTTCGGGAGCCGGTAGGTCGGGCGAGTGGGGGGCTTTGGATGCGGGTGCGTCGCAGGGGCGTGCTGCTGATGGCCGGGGGGCTTCGGGAGCCGGTAGGTCGGAGGAGTGGGTGGCTTTGGATGCCGGTGCGTCGGAGGGGCGGGCTGCTGATGGACGGAGGGCTTCGGGGACCGGTAGGTCGGAGGAGCGGGTGGTTTCGGATGCCGGTGCGTCGGGCGAGCGGGGGGCTTCGGGGACCGGTGGGTCGGACGGGTGGGCGGCTGGGGCCGGCGGTACTTCGGAGGTGAGCCGGGCTCGGGTGCTGCCGGCCTGGGCCGAACTGCTGCGGCTGCCCGCGCTGTTCACGGTCCCCGGCGATGCGCTGGCGGGCGCGGGCGCACTCTCCGCGCGCCCCGACCACCGGACCCTGCTCGCCATCGGCTCCTCCCTGTGCCTGTACGAGGCCGGCATGGTTCTCAACGACTGGGCGGACCGTGCGGAGGACGCTGCCGAACGTCCCCATCGCCCCCTTCCCTCCGGCCGCGTGAGCCCCACCGCCGCCTTCACGGCGGCCTGTGCCTTCACCGCCGCCGGCCTCGCCCTGGCCGCCCGGGCCGGCCGCCCTGCCCTGACGTTCGCGGTTCCCCTCGCCGCCACCGTCTGGTCCTACGACCTGGCCCTGAAGCACACGCCCGTGGGCCCGTTCGCCATGGGAACCGCCCGAGGCCTGGACCTCCTCCTCGGTGCAGCGGCCACCGCAGGCCGCACACGCCCGGCTCTTCCCTCCGCGGCATTCCTCGCGACGCACACGTGCGCGGTCACGACCCTGTCCCGCCAGGAGACCCGCGAGGGCACTCCGACGGCCGCCCTGGCGGCGCTGGCCACGACTGGCGCGCTGGCCTGGCTGTTGCAGCGCCCCCTGGCACCCGGCCGACCACCGGAGCAACGGTCACCGAACCCATGGTCACCGAACCCATGGTCACCGAACCTACGGTCACCCGGCGGACAGTCACCGGACCGCCAAGAGCTGCCGGGCCCAGCGGGCGGCCATCGTCCGGCACACCGCTTGCCGACGCCGGTGACCGCAGCCCTCGCCACCGCCTATGCCTCCACCACGGCCCGCCCCTACCTGCACGCCTCCCTCAACCCGTCGCCCCCGCTCACGCAACAAGCGGTCGGCGCCGGCATCCGCGCCGTCATTCCGCTCCAGGCCGCCCTCCTCGCCCGCTCCGGAGCCACCGCCACCGCGCTGCTCACCGCTGCCCTGGCGCCGGTCGCCCGGCGCTTCGCGAGGCTGGTGAGCATCACGTGAACCTCGGACCCGCGGGCCGCGCGAGCGGTTCCCAGGAGAAGGCCCCGCGGGTGACCGTCCCGCCCTCGCTCGCGCCCCTGCCCCCGCTCCGCTTCGGCTACGGCACCAACGGCCTCGCCGATCTCCGCCTCGACGACGCCCTCGCCCTGCTCGCCGACCTCGGCTACGACGGCGTCGGACTGACGCTCGACCACATGCACCTCGACCCGCTCGCCCCGGACCTTGCCGTCCACACCCGGCGCATCGCGCGCCGACTCGACGCGCTCGGTCTGACTGTCACCGTCGAGACCGGTGCCCGCTATGTCCTCGACGCGCGTCGTAAGCACGGCCCCTCCCTCCTGGACCCGGAGCCGGACGACCGCGCCCGCCGCGTCGACCTGCTGCTGCGCGCCGTTCGGATCGCCGGAGACCTCGGTGCGCACGCCGTCCACTGCTTCAGCGGGACACCTCCGCCGGGAACGGACGCGGACACCGCTTGGCAGCGCCTCGCCGAGACCCTCGCCCCCGTTCTGGACACCGCCGCAACCGCCGGCGTCCCCCTCGCCATCGAACCCGAACCCGGTCACCTGCTGGCGACCCTCGCCGACTTCCACCGGCTCCGCCGCACCCTGGACGATCCGGCGCTGCTCGGCCTCACCCTCGACATCGGCCACTGCCAGTGCCTGGAGCCACTCCCTCCCGCCGACTGCGTACGCGCCGCAGCTCCCTGGCTGCGTCATGTCCAGATCGAGGACATGCGCCGGGGGGTGCACGAACACCTTCCTCTCGGAGAGGGCGAGATCGACTTCCCGCCCGTCCTCGCCGCCCTGGCCGACACCGGCTACCGGGGGCTGACGGTGGTCGAACTGCCCCGTCACTCCCATGCCGGCCCGCACTACGCCGAAGCCTCCCTCCCGTTCCTCCGCCGCGCGGCGGCATCCGTCCGCGCCCCTGCCCACACCGACCCACAGTCGCCCTCCCCGCCGATCGAAACCGCCGGCTCAACCACCGGCTCAACCGCCGACCCGACCACCGACCCGACCTCCGGTCCCGGCGACCGGCAGCGGACCACCCCCGCCGCCCCACACGCGAGCCGGTCGTCCCCGGCACCGAACCCGACCGTCACACCACCAGGCGAGCCCTCCGTCACCCCAGAAGGGAGCAGCACCCCATGACCCACCCCCACGTCGCCCCGGCAACCCCGGGAGCGGGACACACGGGCCCCATCCCGGCCCCCACTCCCCTCGACGCCCTGCACAGCCACCTCGACGCCCACCTCGACGCATCCGCCCGCGACTGGTTCCGGCAGGCCCTCGACGAGGCCGCCGCCCACCCGGGCACTCATGGCCCCATCTCGGTGTGGGAGCTGCGCCTCGCCGAGACGGGCCGCCGCTGCGGAAGCCGGTACGCCGACGCCGCCCGCGTGCTCATCCTGCGCGCGGCCCGTGCCGACCCGGACGCCCTGGCCCGCGTCTACACCCAGGGCACCGCCGACGAGCGTCGCGCGGTCCTGCTCGCACTGCCCCACCTCGTGTCCGGCCCCGACGCTCTCCCGCTGGTCGAGGACGCCCTGCGCACGCATGACACGCGGCTCCTGGCCGCCGCCGTCGGCCCCTACGCCGCCCACCACCTCGACGCCCATGCCTGGCGCCACGCCGTCCTGAAGTGCCTCTTCGCCGGTGTGCCGGTCGACGAGGTGGCGGGCCTCGAACAGCGCGCCCGCGCCGACACCGAACTCGCCCGCATGCTCGGCGACTACGCAGCCGAACGCACCGCCGCGGGCCGCCCCGTCCCCCGGGACCTGCAACGCGTCCTGACCCTGACCGGCTCGGACACTTCCGTCCCACCCCGCTCCCGCCCGACCTCATCGCCGACCACACCGCCATCGGAATCAACCGGCCCCCACCGACCCGGCCCGGAGACCCCGCACCCGCACATGACGGACCTCCACCAAACGGACACGCACCGCGCAGATCCCGACCGCGCAAACCTCGACCGCGCAGATCTGGACCGCACGGATCCCGACCGCACGGACCCCCCTGGCACGGGCCGTCCCCACCGCCCGGCCCACCCCCACGGCAAGGAGTCCTGATGCGCATCTTCGACCCCCACATCCACATGACCTCGCGCACCACCGACGACTACGAGGCGATGCACGCGGCCGGCGTCCGTGCCGTCGTCGAGCCGTCCTTCTGGCTGGGGCAGCCCCGTACCTCGCCCGCCTCCTTCCTCGACTACTTCGACTCGCTGCTCGGCTGGGAGCCCTTCCGGGCCGCGCAGTACGGCATCGCCCATCACTGCGCGCTCGCCCTCAACCCCAAGGAGGCCAACGACCCGCGCTGCGCCGCCGTCCTGGACGAGTTGCCGCGGTATCTCGTCAAAGACCATGTCGTGGCCGTCGGCGAGATCGGCTACGACTCGATGACCCCCGCCGAGGACACCGCCCTGGCCGCCCAGCTCCAGCTGGCCGCCGACCACGCCCTGCCCGCCCTCGTGCACACCCCGCACCGCGACAAGCTCGCCGGGCTGCGCCGCACCCTCGACGTCGTCCGTGAATCCGCTCTGTCCCCGGACCGGGTCCTGCTCGACCACCTCAACGAGACGACCGTGAAGGAGGCGAAGGACGCCGACTGCTGGCTGGGCTTCTCCGTCTATCCCGACACCAAGATGGACGAGACCCGCATGATCGAGATCCTCCGCCTGTACGGCCCGGAGAAGGTCCTCGTCAACTCAGCCGCGGACTGGGGCAGGAGCGATCCGCTCAAGACCCGAAGGGTCGCCGACCTCATGCTCGCGGAGGGCTTCAGTGAGGACGACGTCGATCTCGTCCTGTGGCGCAACCCGCTCGCCTTCTACGGCCTCAGTGGCCGCCTCACCCTCGAGATGTCCCCGCCCCACCTCACCCACGAGGGCAACTCCATCCTGCGCGGAGGGGAGTGACCGATGCGCTTCCGGCACCCGGACGGCACCACGGTCCATCTCGCCTACTGCACCAATGTCCACCCGGCCGAGACGCTCGACGGCGTCCTCACGCAACTTCGGGACCACTGTGAACCCGTCCGGCGCCGCCTCGGCCGCGACCGGCTCGGCATCGGCCTGTGGCTGGCCAGGGACGCCGCCCGGGCCCTCGACACCGACCCGTCGGCCCTGCGCGGGCTGCGCACCGCACTCGACCGGCGCGGCCTCGAGGTCGTCACCCTCAATGGCTTCCCGTACGAGGGATTCGGCGCCGAGAAGGTCAAGTACCGTGTGTACAAGCCCGATTGGGCCGACCGTGAACGACTCGAGCACACCACCGCTCTGGCCCGTGTCCTCGCCGGGCTGCTCCCCGACGATGTCACCGAGGGCACCATCTCCACCCTCCCCCTCGGCTGGCGCACCGCGTGGAACGGTGAACGCGCCGAGACGGCCCGCTCCGCCCTGCACACCCTCGCCGAACGTCTGGACGCGCTGGCGGAGCTGACCGGCCGCTCCGTCCGCGTCGGACTCGAACCGGAACCCGGCTGCATCGTCGAGACCACCGCCGACGCCCTCGCCCCGCTCACGGCCGTCGGTCATCCCCGTATCGGTGTCTGTGTCGACACCTGTCATCTCGCCACCTCCTTCGAAGACCCGCACGCCGCCCTGGACGCGCTCGCCGAAGGCCGCGTCGCCATCGTCAAATCCCAGCTGTCGGCCGCACTGCACGCCGAGCGCCCCTCTCTCCCCGCCGTCCGTGAAGCGCTCGCCGCATTCGACGAACCCCGCTTCCTGCACCAGACCCGCACCCTCACCGCCACCGGCCTGCGCGGCACCGACGACCTCGGCGAGGCCCTCGCCGGCACGGACCTGTCCGACGCCGGCCCCTGGCGCGCCCACTTCCACGTCCCGCTGCACGCGGCCCCCGCCGCGCCCCTCACCTCCACGCTCCCGGCGCTCAAAGGCGCGCTCGGCCGCCTGGTCGGAGGCCCCCATCCGCTCACCCGTCACCTCGAGGTCGAGACCTATACCTGGCAGGCCCTCCCGCCCGAACTGCGGCCCCGGTCCCGAGCCCAGCTCGCCGACGGCATCGCCGCCGAACTCGCTCTGGCACGCGACCTCTTGACGGACCTCGGTCTCAAGGAGCTCCCATGAGCAGCTTCGTGTCCCCCGGCACGGGACCCCAGGGCCGGCCCGCACCCGACGCCCACAGCACCGGCCCCAAGGCCCCGGTCCCCCTCCTCGTCCTCGACGTCGTCGGTCTCACCCCCCGTCTGCTCGATCACATGCCCCGTCTCAAGACCCTCGCCCAGTCGGGCTCCCATGCGCCGCTCGGGACCGTCCTGCCGGCCGTCACCTGTGCCGCGCAGTCCACCTTCCTCACCGGCACGTACCCCGCGGAGCACGGCATCGTCGGCAACGGCTGGTACTTCCGCGAGCTCGGCGACGTCCTGCTGTGGCGGCAGCACAACGGTCTCGTCGCCGGGGACAAGCTGTGGGACGCCGCCCGCCGGACGTACCCCGGCTACACGGTCGCCAACATCTGCTGGTGGTACGCCATGGGCGCCGACACCGACTTCACCGTCACCCCCCGCCCGATCTACTACTCCGACGGCCGCAAGGAGCCCGACTGCTACACCCGGCCCCCGGCCCTGCACGACGAACTCACCGAGAAACTCGGCACCTTCCCCCTCTTCCACTTCTGGGGACCGGGCGCGGACCTGGTCTCCAGCCGGTGGATCATCGACGCGACCCGCCACATCCTGCGCACCCGCCGGCCCGACCTGGCCCTGTGCTACCTCCCGCACCTCGACTACGACCTCCAGCGTTTCGGCCCCGACGACCCGCGTTCCCTGCGGGCGGCCGCCGCCCTGGACACCGCCATGGCCCCGCTCCTGGCCGACGCCCGGGCGCAGGGCCGGACCGTCGTAGCCCTCTCCGAATACGGCATCACCCGGGTGAGCAGGCCCGTCGACATCAACCGCGCCCTGCGCCGCGCGGGCCTGCTCGAGGTGCACACCCAGGACGGCATGGAGTACCTCGACCCGATGGCGTCCCGTGCCTTCGCGGTCGCGGATCACCAGCTCGCCCACGTCTATGTACGCCGTCCCGAGGACCTGGAGGCCGCCCGGTCCGCACTCACCGGACTGCCCGGGATCGAGCTGCTCCTCGACGACGAGGGCAAGAAGGCGCATCACCTCGACCACCCGCGCTCCGGCGAACTCGTCGCCGTGGCGGAGCCGGACGCCTGGTTCACGTACTACTACTGGCTCGACGACGCCCGCGCGCCCGACTTCGCACGGCTCGTCGAGATCCATCGCAAACCCGGCTACGACCCGGTCGAGCTGTTCATGGATCCGCTCGACCCCTATGTGAAGGTCAAGGCGGCCACCGCCCTGGCCCGCAAGAAGCTGGGCCTGCGCTACCGCATGGCGGTCGTGCCCCTCGATCCGTCACCTATTCGCGGCAGCCACGGCCGCCTTCCCGCGAGCGACGACGACGGTCCGCTCCTCATCTGCTCCACCCCCCGTTCGCTCGGCGACCGCGTCGCGGCCACCGACGTGAAAGCACTGCTGCTCCAACTGGCCGGTCTCGGCTGACCGGTTGCCGGCCGGTTGCCGACCGGTCACAAGTGGAGCACTCATCACTGACAACGCCCTCCGATCCCGAGGAGTTCCAGACATGAGCCGCATCTCCGACATCGACCCCGAACTCACCCACCGCCTGACCAGACGAGGAATGCTCGGCGTCGCTGCGGGAGCCACCGCGGCCGCGCTGCTGGGGGCCGCCGCCACGCCGGCCGGTGCGGCGCCCGCCACCGGCACCGCTGCCGCTGCCGCGGCCACCGGCCGGGGCCGTCCCGTCCTGCCCCCCGGCCGCCTCGGTATCCAGCTCTACAGCCTGCGCGACAAGGTCTCCACGCTGGGCTTCGCCGCCGTCTTCGCCGAGTTGGAGAAGTACGGGTACGACGAGGTCGAGTTCGCCGGCTATACCCAGGGCTCCGCCGGCCCCATCACCCTCGCCCAGCTCAAGTGGCTGGCCCGCAACAACGGTCTGACGCCGATCGGGAGCCACGTCGGCTACTACGCGAGCGACCCGAACGCCTACACCTTCGCCCAGAACCTCACCAAGGTCCTCGACGACGCCCAGGCTCTCGGCCTCAAGCACATCGGCACCGCCTCCGGCCCGTTCCGCTACGGCTCCACCGTCGACGCGTGGAAGCGCGCGGCCGAGGAGTTCAACACGTACGGAGCGGCGGCGAGGGCCCGCGGCATGAAGTTCTACCAGCACAACCACTCCGACGAGTTCGGCTTCGCGACCGACAACCCCAAGGTCCGTCTCTACGACGTACTGCTCGCCGAGACCGACCCCGACCTGGTGTTCCTGGAGATGGACATCTTCTGGGCGTACGCCGGCCAGTTCCGCTTCTCGAAGCGGGCCGACGGTACGGCCGCGCCCTTCGAGCCGCTGGACTACGTGCTGAGGCAGCCGCACCGCTATCCGCTCTTCCACGTGAAGGACGGCGTCAGCGATCCCGCGAACCAGTTCGGGTACCGCATGGTCGACGTCGGTGACGGCGACATCGACTACCAGCGGTTCCTCTCCGCCGTCACCCGGCTGCGCGGCGAGCGCCTGGCCCACCACTGGCAGGTCGAGCACGACAACCCGGTCGAATCGTTCGCGTTCGCACGTAAGTCGAGCGCACATCTGCACTCGTTGCGCGAGAAGTGCTGAGCATCGAGCGCCGGATGCGCTGATCGGGCGCACACGCGTGTGGAGGCCCACCCCCAGGAGGCGACGGGGTGGGCCTCCACACGCGTGTGCGTCGTCAGCCTGTGTGCTGGGGCCGGGCGGCCGACGCGCGGGTGATCAGCGGCTGGCAGATCACGAGCTCGCGCGCGTGACCGAGGAGGTGGCGGTCGGTCTCGCCGATGGGGCAGACGCGACCCGGGAGTCGGTCATCTCTCGGTAGGGACGATGTACGGCGTCGGTCGAAGAGCTGTCGGCCGGGAGGGGACCTTCCGTCCTGTCAGGCCGTTTCCTCGCCGAGCGGCTGCGGGTTGGGGACGATCCGACGACCGGCCGCCCCGGGCCTGCCGGGCGCCTTGAGGAAGAGCGCCAGTACCGCGGAGGCGAGCCCGATGCCGCCTGCCAGGACGAACGCGCCCTCGTAGTCCCACACCCGGACCACGATGGAGCCGACCCCGGAGCCCACCAGGCCGGAGATCAGCTTGGAGCTGTAGACCATGCCGTAGTTGCTGGCGTTGTTGTTCTCACCGAAGTAGTCCGCGGTCATCGCGGCGAACAGCGGGAAGATCGCGCCGCCGCCGAAACCGGAGACCATGGAGCAGAACAGGAAGAACGGCATGCTGCCCATCCGGCCGGAGACCAGCACGCCGAACTGTGCGGTGCCCAGCACGAGGCAGACGATGATCAGGGTCTGGCGGCGTCCGCAACGGTCGGAGATCCAGCCGATGATCCCGCGCCCGGTGCCGTTGACGATCGCCTTCAGTGACATGGCCGTGGCCACGATCCCGCCGGCGAAGCCCATGTCCTTGCCGAACGGCACCTGGAAGGCGATACCGAAGATGTTGATACCGGCCGTGCACAGCAGACAGAACCACATCATCCACAGGACAGGGGTACGGGCAGCCTCCTTCGGGGTGTACTGCTTCACGGCCGGCGGGTTCTTCCGCAGCGCCCGGCGGATCTTCGGGTCGTCGGTGAGCTTCAGCGGGTCGACATGGGCAGGCCACCAGTTCTTCGGCGGGTCCTTGAAGAACCACCCCGCGAACGCCACGACGGAGCAGCAGACGAGGCCCACCATCACCAGCACGCTCTCGTAGTTGCTCAGGTCCATGTACGACGTGAACAGGAACACGAAGGGCACCGAGCCGTAGGCGAAACCGCCGTTGACCATGCCGGTCTTGCCGCCCTTGCGCTCCGGATACCACTTGCCGACCATGTTCACGCAGGTCGCGTAGACGAGGCCGGCGCCGATGCCGCTGCACATGCCGAAGCCGAG
Source organism: Streptomyces sp. NPDC088157 (assembly GCF_044741545.1). Lineage (NCBI taxonomy): Bacteria > Bacillati > Actinomycetota > Actinomycetes > Kitasatosporales > Streptomycetaceae > Streptomyces > Streptomyces sp. NPDC088157. The sequence goes on along the minus strand of NZ_JBIUSU010000002.1, from coordinate 199,868 downwards.
ATAGGCGACGACGACGTGCGGCGCGTACGCGAGGGACACATAACCGAGGACCGTGCCCAGCGCGCCGAGCATCATCGCGTACCGCGCGGGCAGCCTGCCGCTCTCCCGCAACTGCCCGGCCGGGAAGGCCACGGCGGCCTGGAAGAACACCCAGACGCCCATCAGCCAGAAGATGTGCCCACTGCTCCACAGGTGGGCCCCGTGCAGTGTGTCCTCGGCCGACGTGAACGCGTACTCCGAGGAGCTGATCCCCAGCATGCCCATCCAGGGGAGGAGCACCATGGTCCAGCGTGGCCGCCCCATGATGTCCCGGTCGCTCTCGCCGATCCGGTACACGCGGCCGTTGCGGTCGGTCACCTCCCGGTAGGGGAGGGACGTCGAGTAGTCGGTGGTTGTCATGTCGCTCAGCACCCCTTGCGTCGAAAGTTCTGGCCAGCGCCCCCTGTCCAATGCCTTTCGTGTGCGCTCGGGTCCCGGGTCGGCCGACGCGCACCGTCGGCCGACCCCGTGCCTGGGTCACCTCATGAACCGCCCCCCAACAGTCCTGCCGCGCGCGCCCACCGGTACTTGGCGCCGAGCACCGCCACCGGCTTCTCCGTCGTGTACGGATAGGCCACGACACCCCGTTCGTAGAGGTACTGGCAGGCCTCCTCGACCTCGACGTCACCCGCCAGCGACGCCACGACGGGCTTCTCGATGCCGCGTTCGCGGAACTCGCCCACCACGCGCGCGGTGAGCTCCGCGAAGACCATCGGGGGAGTGACGATCGTGTGCCAGTAGCCGAGCACCAGCGCGTGGATGCGCGGATCCTCGAGCCCCAGCCGGATCGTCGCCTCGTACGTCGACGGCGGCTCACCCCCGGTGATGTCGACCGGGTTGCCCGCCGCGCCGAAGGGCGGGATGAACTCCCGGAACGCCGCGTCCAGGTCCGGCGGGATCTCCATCAGGGCGAGACCGTTGTCGGTCACCGCGTCCGACAGCAGGACACCGCTGCCCCCCGCGCCCGTGATGATCACGATGTTGTCGCCCTGGGGAGTGGGCAGCACCGGCAACCCGCGCGCGTACTCCAGCATGTCGTTCAGCCCCGGTGCCCTGATGACGCCCGCCTGCCGCAGGATGTCGTCGTAGACGGCGTCGTCGCCGGCGAGCGCCCCGGTGTGCGAGCCGGCCGCCTTCGCGCCCGCCGCCGTACGGCCCGCCTTCAGGACGACGACCGGCTTCTTCGGTACGGTCGCCCGCGCGGCCTCGACGAAGGCGCGGCCGTCCTTGAGGTCCTCCAGGTGCATCGCGATGCAGTCGGTGTGCGGGTCCTCGCCGAACCAGGTCAGCAGGTCGTCCTCGTCCAGGTCCGACTTGTTGCCGAGCCCGACGATCGCCGACACGCCCGTCTTCGTGGTGCGCGCGAAGCCCAGGATGGCCATTCCGATGCCACCGGACTGCGAGGTCAGCGCGACGCCGCCCTTGACGTCGTACGGCGTGCAGAACGTGGCGCACAGGTCCTGCCAGGTCGAGTAGTAGCCGTAGATGTTCGGTCCGAGCAGCCGCACGCCGTACCGCTCGGCGATGGCCACGATCTCGTCCTGGAGCGCGTGCTCCCCGGTCTCCGCGAACCCGGAGGGGATCAGCACGGCGTTCGGGATGTTCTTGCGTCCCACCTCCTCCAGGGCCGAGGCCACGAACTTGGCGGGTATCGCGAAGATCGCCACATCCACCTCTCCGGGGACGTCGGTGACACTCTTGTACGCCTTGCGGCCCAAGATGTCATCGGCCCGGGGGTTCACCGGATGGATCTCCCCGGCGAAACCGCCGTCGACGAGGTTGCGCATCACCGAGTTGCCGATCTTGCCTTGCTCGTTGGAGGCACCGATCACCGCGACGGAGGTCGGCTCCATCAGACGGCGCATCGAGGTGAGGATCTCCGCGCGCGTGTAGCGTCGGCGCTCCTTCACGGGGGTGTCGGACAGGATCACCCGGATGTCCGCGGCGACCGCGCCGTCGGCCGTGGCGATCACCGGGTTGAGGTCGACCTCGGCGATCTCCGGAAACTCCGCGACCAGCCGGGACACCCGGCGGATCTGTTCGGCGACCGCCCACCGGTCCACCGCGGCCTGTCCACGCACCCCGCGCAGGATCTCCGCCGACCGGATCGAGTCCAGCATCGACAGTGCCTCGTCGGCGTTCACCGGTGCCAGCCGGAAGGTGACGTCCTTGAGGACCTCGACGAGCACCCCGCCGAGCCCGAAGGCCACGACCTTGCCGAACGTCGGATCGGTGACCGCCCCGACGATGACCTCCTGGCCCTTCGGCAGCAGCTCCTGGATCTGTACGCCCTCGACACGGGCGTCGGCGTCGTACGCTCGCGCGTTCTCGACGATCCGGTGGAACGCCGCCCGCACGTCCGAGGCGCCCTCCACCCCGACGACCACTCCGCCGGCGTCGGTCTTGTGCAGGATGTCCGGCGAGACGATCTTCATCACCACCGGACCGCCGAAGCGCGCCGCGTACGCGACGGCCTCCTCGACGTCCCTCGCCAGTTCCTCGCCCGGTACGGCGATCCCGTAGGCGTCGGCGACCACCTTGCCCTCGGGCGCGGTCAGCGCGGTCCGCCCGTCGGCCCGCACCGCGTCGAGCAGCGAGCGCACCCTGAGCACCCGGTCCTCAGCCATCACGTCAGATCACCCCGTTCGACTTGAGCAGGCGCAGTTCCTCGTCCCCGAGGCCGAGTTCGCCGACGTACACCTCTTCGTTGTGCTCGCCGAGCAGCGGTGAACCGGTCACCTCGACGGGGGAGTCGGAGAGCTTGAGCGGGCTGCCCACGGTCACGAACTCGCCGCGCCGCGGATGCGGTACGCGGACCACCATCTCGTTGGCGACCAGCGACTCGTCCTCGATGATCTCCTTGGTGGACAGGATCGGCCCGCACGGGATGTTGTGCGCGTTGAGCCTCTCCAGCACCTCCCACTTGGGCAGCGTCGAGGACCACTCCTCGATCAGCTGGAACATCTTGCCGAGCTTCGGCAGCCGGGCCTCGGGGGTCGCCCACTCGGGGTCGCCGGCCAGCTCGGGCCGGCCGATCAGCTCGCTGAGCGGCTGCCATCCGACGGGCTGCACGATGACGTACACGTAGTCGTTGGGGCCGCCCGGCGCGCACTTGACCGCCCAGCCGGGCTGGCCGCCGCCGGACGCGTTTCCGGACCGGGGAACCTCGTCGCCGAAGTCGTCGTTGGGATATTCGGCGAGCGGTCCGTGTGCCAGGCGTTGCTGGTCCCGCAGTTTCACCCGGCACAGGTTCAGTACGGCGTGCTGCATGGCCACGTTGACCCGCTGCCCACGCCCGGTGTTCTCCCGCTGGTACAGCGCCGCGAGAATCCCCGCCACGGCGTGCACGCCCGTCCCCGAGTCCCCTATCTGGGCCCCCGTCGCCAGCGGCGGCCCGTCCTCGAAACCGGTGGTCGACATCGACCCGCCCATGGCCTGCGCGACGACCTCGTACGCCTTGAAGTTGGTGTACGGGCCGTCCCCGAACCCCTTGATGGAGGCATAGACGATCCGCGGATTGATCTCCTGGACGCGCTCCCAGGTGAACCCCATACGGTCGACCGCGCCCGGACCGAAGTTCTCGACCATGACGTCGGAGCGCCGGATCAGCTCGGTGAGGATCTCCTTGCCTCGTTCGGTCTTGGTGTTGAGGGTGATGCTCCGCTTGTTGCAGTTGAGCATCGTGAAATAGAGGGAGTCGACGTCCGGGAGGTCGCGCAACTGCTTGCGCGTGATGTCACCGGTCGGCGCCTCCAGCTTGACGACGTCCGCGCCGAGCCAGGCGAGCAACTGGGTGGCGGACGGGCCCGACTGGACGTGCGTCATGTCGAGGACGCGGACGCCTTCGAGGGCCTTGGCCGTCGTTCCTGTCATGGGGGTCATCGGGGGCACCTCACTTGTACATCGTCTGGTTCATCGTTCCGGGGGCGTAGGCGTCGGGGTCGACCCAGACGTTGATCAGCGAGGGCTTCCCGGACTCGCGGGCGCGTCGCAGCGCGGGGCCGATGTCGGCGGGGTCGCGCACCTCCTCGCCGTGACCGCCCAGCATCTGCGCGAACTTGTCGTAGTGGACGTCGCCCAGGGTGTTGCCGACCCGCTCGCGCTCCGGGCCGTACTTGGCGGCCTGGCCGTAGCGGATCTGGTTCATGGAGGAGTTGTTGCCGACGATGCCGACGAACGGGAGGTCATAGCGGACGAGGGTCTCGAAGTCCCAGCCGGTGAGGGAGAACGCGCCGTCACCGAAGAGGGCGACGACCTCCTTGTCGGGCCGCGCCTGCTTGGCCGCCAGCACGAACGGGACGCCGACGCCGAGGGTGCCCAGCGGACCCGGGTCCATCCAGTGGCCCGGCGACTTGGGCTGCACGACCTGCCCGGAGAAGGTGACGATGTCGCCGCCGTCGCCGATGTAGATCGAGTCCTCGGTGAGGAAGTCGTTGATCTCGCTGACCAGACGGTAGGGATGGATGGGGGAGGCGTCCGACCGCAGGTGCGGCAGGCGCTTGTGGAGGGCGCTCCGCTCGGCCGCGCGCAGCTCGTCGAGCCACTCCTTGCGCTTGGACGCACCCCCGTTGATACGTCCGGAGGCGCCCTCGGTCACCGACTTCAGCACCAGCCCGGCGTCGCCGACGATCCCGAGGTCGATGTCGCGGTTCTTGCCGACGGTGCGGTAGTCGAGGTCGATCTGGACGACCGTCGCGTCCGGTGACAGCCGCTTGCCGTACCCCATGCGGAAGTCGAAGGGCGTGCCGACGATCACGATCACGTCGGCGTTCGAGAAGGCGTAGCGGCGGGACAGCTGGAAGTGGTGCGGGTCGCCCGGAGGCAGGGTGCCGCGGCCGGCGCCGTTCATGTAGGCCGGGACGTTCAGCGTGCGCACCAGCTCGACGGCCGCCTCGGTGCCCCGGGTCGTCCACACCTGGCTGCCCAGCAGGATCGCGGGCTTCTCGGCGTGCACGAGCAGGTCGGCGAGCTTCTCGACCGCCTCGGGGTCGCCGGCCGAGCGGGTCGAGGCACGGTAGGCGCCGGGCCTCGGCACACGGGCCTTCGCCGTCGGCACCTTGGCGTCGAGGACGTCGCGCGGGATCTCCAGGAAGGCGGGGCCGGGCGCACCGTGGTAGCACTCGCGGAACGCCATCGACACCATGTCCGCCGCGCGCGCCGTGTCCGGTACGGCAGCCGCGAACTTGGTGATCGGCGTCATCATGTCGACGTGCGGAAGGTCCTGCAGGGACCCCATCTTGTGCTGGCTGAGCGCCCCCTGGCCGCCGATCAGCAGCATCGGGGACTCCGCGCGGAAGGCGTTGGCGACACCGGTGACGGCGTCGGTGGTGCCGGGTCCTGCCGTGACGACCGCGCAACCGGGCCTGCCGGTGATGCGCGCATAGCCGTCGGCGGCGTGGGCGGCGACCTGTTCGTGGCGGACGTCGACGACTTCTATGCCCTCGTCGACGCAGCCGTCGTAGATGTCGATGATGTGGCCGCCGCACAGGGTGTAGATGCGGTCGACCCCCTCTGCCTTGAGCGCCTTGGCAACGAGATGACCACCGGAAATCACGTCCTGGGTGTCGTCGGGCATGGCGAAGTCCCGTCCCTTCGTAGGGGTTGGAAGTCTCTCGCGGTACATTGCATACAGTCGACGAATACTGTATGAAGCTTGTTATCCCGCATCCGGTGGGTGGTGTCCAGGGGGCGTGCGGCACTTTCGGTCATCGGAGTTCGGCCTCGCGATGACTTCGGCCTTGACCTCGCAGACGGGAGCCGAGATGGACCTGTACGAACACCAGGCAAGGGAACTCTTCGCGGAACACGGCATCTTGGTGCCCAGGGCCGAGGTGACCGACTCGCCCAAGGAGGCGTGCGTGATCGCTCGCCGACTCGGTGGGCGAGTGGTGGTGAAAGCCCAGGTCAAGACGGGCGGCCGGGGCAAGGCGGGAGGTGTGAGGCTCGCCGCCGATCCGGCCGCGGCACAACTGACGGCTCGCCAGATCCTCGGCATGGAGATCAACGGGCACATGGTCGGCACGGTGATGCTGGCCCAACCCGTCGACATCGAGGCGGAGTTCTACGCCTCCTACGTGTTGGACCGCGCGGCCGGGCGCTTCCTCGCGATCGCCTCCGCCGAGGGCGGCATGGAGATCGAGGAGGTCGCCGCCACCCGGCCCGCGGCGGTCGCCCGTATCCCCGTCGACCCGACCGAGGGCGTCACCTCGGCGAAGGCCGGGGAGATCGCCGCGGCGGCCGGACTGCCCGCGCAGACCGCGGACGTACTGGTCCGGCTGTGGCAGGTGCTGATCCGGGAGGACGCCCTGCTCGTCGAGGTCAACCCGCTCGTGCGCACCCGGCAGGGTCAGATCCTCGCCCTCGACGGCAAGGTCACCCTCGACGACAACGCGTCGTTCCGGCAGGCCCGTTGGGGCGCGGAGGTGGCGGCGCACGGTGATCCGCTGGAGGCGGCGGCCGCGGCCAAGGGCCTCGACTACGTGAAACTGGACGGCGAGGTCGGCGTCATCGGCAACGGCGCCGGACTCGTCATGTCGACCCTCGACGTCGTGGCGGACTGCGGCGCACGCCCTGCCAACTTCCTCGACATCGGCGGCGGGGCGTCCGCCGAGACCATGGCCGACGGACTGGCGGTCATCCTCTCCGACCCCGCGGTGAAGTCGGTCCTCGTCAACGTCTTCGGCGGCATCACCGCTTGCGACGCGGTCGCCGAGGGCATCGTGCGAGCCCTGGACACCGTACGGCTGACCAGGCCGCTCGTCGTCCGGCTCGACGGGAACAACGCGGCCCGGGGGCGGGCGATCCTCGACGCGCACCGGCATCCGCTGGTCCAGCAGGCCACCACCATGGACGGCGCAGCCCGCCGTGCCGCCGAACTCGCCACCGCAGTCTGAGGGGAGGACGCCATGGCCATCTACCTCACCAAGGAGAGCAAGGTCCTCGTCCAGGGCATGACCGGCGCCGAGGGCATGAAGCACACCCGGCGCATGCTCGCGGCGGGCACGAACGTCGTCGGCGGCGTCAATCCGCGCAAGGCGGGCCGCACCGTCGACTTCGACGACCGCGCGATCCCCGTCTTCGGGTCGGTCGCCGACGGTATGCGGTCGACCGGCGCCGACGTCACCGTCGTCTTCGTGCCGCCCGCCTTCGCCGAGGCCGCCGTCGTCGAGGCCGCCGATGCCGGGATCGGCCTCGCCGTCGTCATCACCGAGGGCATCCCGGTCCACGACTCCGTCGCCTTCACCGCCCACGCCGCGGCACGCGGAACACGCGTCATCGGCCCCAACTGCCCCGGCCTGATCACTCCCGGCCAGTCCAACGCCGGCATCATCCCGGCCGACATCACCAAGCCGGGCCGCATCGGCCTGGTCTCCAAATCCGGCACCCTCACCTATCAACTCATGTACGAGCTGCGGGACATCGGTTTCTCGACGTGCGTGGGCATCGGCGGCGACCCGGTCGTCGGCACCAGCCACATCGACTGCCTGGCCGCCTTCGAGGAGGATCCCGACACCGAACTCATCGTTCTCATCGGCGAGATCGGCGGCGACGCGGAGGAGCGAGCCGCCGCCCACATCCGCGCCCACGTCACCAAACCCGTCGTCGGCTACATCGCCGGCTTCACCGCGCCCGAGGGCAGGACCATGGGACACGCGGGCGCCATCGTCTCCGGTTCCTCGGGGACCGCGCGGGCGAAGAAGGAGGCGCTGGAGGCGGCGGGAGTACGGGTGGGCGCCACGCCGTCCGAGACCGCGCGTCTCGCACTCGCGGTACTGGACGAAGGGGCGTGACGTCACTCAAGGCCGCGACGCCGTCACTTACCGGAGTCGTCGTGTCCCGCTAACGTCTCCACAGCCACGCATCACCCCGCCCCCGACTGTGCACCGAGAGCGGAGCAGCCCATGGCAACCACCCTCACCCTCAAAGCCGGCACCTCCTGGCCGGACACCTGGCGGCGATGCCTCGCCGTCGCCCCGGAGGCCTTCCGCGACGACCGGGTCCTCAACCTGTGGAACGCCTCCTGGCAGGCCGACGGCCGCTCGCTGCCGGCCACCAGCCCGGTCGACGGCAGCCCGATCGCCGGCCCGCCCCGGCTGGACGGCGCCACCGCCCACCAAGCCGTCCGCGCCGGTCTCGACCAGCATCGCGCTTGGCGGCACGTCCCGATCGAGGAGCGCCGGGCCCGCATCGCGGCCACCCTCGACGCCCTCGCCGAACACCGTGAACTCCTCGCCCTCCTCCTCGTCTGGGAGATCGGCAAGCCCTGGCGGCTGGCGCAGGCCGACGTCGACCGGGCCGTCGACGGCGTGCGCTGGTACGTCGACGGCATCGAACCCATGCTGGACGGGCGTGCTCCGCTGGACGGCCCGGTGTCCAACATCGCGAGCTGGAACTACCCGATGAGCGTGCTCGTTCACGCATTGCTGGTACAGGCACTGGCAGGCAACGCGGTCATCGCCAAGGCCCCGACCGACGGCGGTGTCGCCTGCCTGACGCTGGCCTGTGCGCTCGCCGCACGCGAGGGCGTCCCCGTCACCCTCGTCAGCGGCAGCGGGGGCGAGCTGTCCCAGGCGCTGGTCCGAGCGCCCGAGATCGGCTGCGTCTCCTTCGTCGGCGGCCGCGACACCGGTGCCGCGGTGGCCACGGCCGTCGCCGACCTCGGCAAGCGACACGTACTCGAACAGGAAGGACTCAACACCTGGGGCATCTGGAACTACTCGGACTGGGACACCCTCTCCGCGGTCGTGCCCAAGCTCTTCGACTACGGCAAGCAGCGCTGCACGGCGTACCCGCGATTCGTCGTCCAGCGCGCCCTGTTCGACGAGTTCCTGGCGGCGTACCTCCCGGCCGTGCGCACGCTGACCCTCGGGCACCCGCTGGCCGTGGAGAGGCGCGACGACCCCTACCCCCGGCTGGACTTCGGGCCGGTGATCAACGCGGCCAAGGCCAAGGAACTGCACGACCAGATCGCCGAGGCCATCGACCGGGGCGCGGTACCGCTGCACCGCGGCAGGCCGGCCGACGCCCGCTTCCTGCCCGGCCAGGACACGTCGGCGTACGTCCAGCCCGTCACGCTCCTCGGACCGCCGCCGTCCTCCCCGCTGCACCACGCGGAGCCGTTCGGCCCGGTCGACACCATCGTCCTGGTCGACACCGAGGCGGAGCTGCTGGCCGCCATGAACGCGTCCAACGGCGCGCTCGTCGCCACGCTGTCCACGGACGACCGGAGCACCTACGACCGGCTGGCCCCGCAGATCCGAGCGTTCAAGGTGGGCCACGGCACAGCCCGTTCCCGCGGTGACCGCGACGAGCTCTTCGGCGGCTTCGGCGCGTCCTGGCGGGGTGCGTTCGTCGGTGGGGAGCTGCTGGTGCGCGCGGTGACACAGGGGCCGACGGGGGAGAGGCTTCCCGGGAACTTCCCGGAGTACCAGCTGATGCCCTGACCAGGCCGCCGCCCCGCCCCCGGACTGGCCGGACGGTCGGTCGATGCCACGGCATCGCCTCGGTCGTCCGGTCCGGGGGCGGGGCGGCGGTCCGGTCGGTCGGTCGGCCAAGGCCGCGACGCCAGCCCGCCCTGCCCGGCCTGCCCGCCCCACCCGGCCAGGACGTCGGCCCGGGTCTGCCTGGCGCGGGCCGAGGAGGCCGGGCGGGTGATGGAACGCCGTTTTCTCGCCCCGCGGACGAGCGGGCGGCGGCCGCGCCGCCGCCGACGCCACGGACGCTCGTCGTCGAGGAGCCGACGGTGAAGTGATCACTCGGTTGCCCGGGGCGAGGTGTTCGCGCAGCGGTCCCGCGCCCCGTGCGGCCAGCGGATATGCAGGTGAGGCGCACTCCGAAAGCTTGGTATTGTTGTCCCTGTCGCCGCGGGGAGGACTCACGCAGCGGCAACACCTGGTCCGGGTGGCGGAATGGCAGACGCGCTAGCTTGAGGTGCTAGTGCCCTTTATCGGGCGTGGGGGTTCAAGTCCCCCCTCGGACACTCTCACTCTCCGTATCGAGCCGATTCGCTCGGTGAGCACACAATTGCCCGTATTCGGCGTCTCGCCGGGTGCGGGTTTTGTTGTCTCCGTATCCATTGCCTCCGTAATGTCGCGGAAGCCCGTTTATCGGTTGTCCTGTCGGGCGCCTCGGCAGCCTCCTCGCGGGGCCACTTCCCGGTCACCTTCCAGTTGCCTGCCGGTACTGCTGACGATCCGTCAATGTTCAACTCAGTCACCATATTGACGGTCTGTGACTCCAGGTTGTGGTGATACGATCACGCTCGCTTGTAGAGCGGGCGGATGGGTGCAAGACGACATCTCCGACTACGGGGACAGTCCGGGCGGTCACCCCGGTGCGGGCGGTCCGCCGGTCCGCCCGCGTTGACGGGAATTCAGCAACTGGCCGTCAGTCGCCTGAAGAGAGTCTTATGACGCATTACATACAGAACCCGGTACTCTGGGCTCTCCTCGTGGCCGTACTCGTCGCAGTCGCCCTCATAGTTCGCCAGCGCAGGGCGGCGCGTGCCTTGAGGCAGGAGATCGCGGGGCTCAGGTCTCACTACTCCACGCTGGAGAACGAGTACGCGCAATCCGTAGAGGCAGCTCGAGAACGAGCCGAAGACGCTACGAAAACGGTCCTCAAGTCCGCGATGCGGACCCTCCAGGGCCTCGCCGCGGAACAGCAGTTGATTGTCTCCCGGCTGCAGAACAAATACGGCGAGTCGGTTATTCTCCAGGACCTTCTGGAGATCGACCACACCAACTCGCAGTTCGGACGGCGCGCCCAGTCCATCGCCGTGCTCTGCGACGGCTGGCTGGGGCGCGCACGTGATGTCGCCTCCGTGTATGACGTGGTACGCAGCGCGCAGGGCAGGGTCCGCCATTACCGGCGGGTGGAGATTCTCTCGCAGGTCGACTTCGGCATCACCAGCCGCGCGGTCGAACCGGTCGCACTGGCCCTCGCCGAACTGCTCGACAACGCGACGAGCTATTCCAGCCCCGACACCGTTGTCGAAATCAATATCCGTACCGTGCCCAAGGGTATTTGCATCGTCGTCGACGACGCCGGTGTCGGTATGAACGACGAAGAGCGCGCCCGTGCCGACAGGCTCCTGTCGAGCCAGCGGGTCTCGGGTGTCTCCGCACTGGGCAACCCGCCACAGTTCGGCTTCGCGGTGATCGGTGTGCTCAGCGAGCGCTTCGGCTTCGAGGTGTCCGTGGACTCCACCTCCCCCTACGGAGGCGTCCGGGCGGTGCTCCTCCTGCCGCACGACCTGCTCACCAACGCGCCCGAGCAGAAGGAACCGGCTCCGGTCGCTCCCGCCGTCGCCGCCACGGGCCGCAGCGGCCCCGAAGGCGGGCACGCCACCAACACCACCACCTCCGACGGTCTGCCGAAGCGACGTCGCAAGCGGCCCATGGCCATCGTGCCCGGCAGTGCGTCCTCGCCCACTCCCGCCCGCACGGGTGCCGAGACGGCGGCGATCATGGGCGCCTTCCAGCGGGGCACCCAGTCGGGCCGGGCCACGCCGCCTGCGAATCCCGCGGAAAAGTCGAGCAGCACACGTGGTGCTGGCAGCGAAGGGCATGAGGTCTCGTGAACGACGATCTGTCATGGATGCTTGACAGTGCCTTGGAGATACCTGGGGCCCTGCATGCCGTCCTCATCTCCGCCGACGGCCTGCTGATGGCTCGGACGCAGGACTTCGACAAGGACGACGCGGACCGGGTGGCCGCCGCGATGAGCGGTGTGCAGTCACTCAGCCGCTCACTCGCGTTCTTCTGCGAGGACCCGCAGATGCGGTGGCGGCAGACGCTGGTCGAGTTCGACGGGGGATGGGTCTTCCTGATCTCCGCCGGTGAGGGCGCCTACCTCGGCGTCTCCGCCTCGCCGGACGTCGACATGGCGGACATCACCTTCCGTATGCAGCAGATCGTCGGCCAGCTCGGCAAGGCCCTGACGACCCCGCCGCGCGAGAACCTCGGCGTGCGGTCATGAACGGGTTCGACGAACTGGAGTCGCAGACGCCGGAATTAGTGCGACCGTACGTCATCACCAAGGGGCGCACGCTGCCCGACGAAGGGCAGCTCTCCCTCATCACCCTCGTCACGGCGGCCGCCGATCACGAGCAGCGGCCGACCCGCCTGTCCCCCGAGGAACAGAACCTGTTGGACCTGTGCTCGGCCGGCTATCTCTCGGTCGCCGAGATCGCGGGGCACACCCAACTGCCCCTGGGCGTGGTGAAGATCCTCCTTGCCGCCCTCACCGAAGGCGGCTATCTCATCACCCGTCCGCCGGTGCAGCGGGCCCCGCTCGCCGACAGGGACATCCTGGAGGAGGTGCTGAATGGTCTCAGGGCCAAGTTTGGATGAGCAGGCCTACGTCCGTGAAGGAGCTACGCAGACGGCGGTGAAGATCCTCGTCGTCGGTCACTTCGCGGTCGGCAAGACCACGTTCATCGGGGCGATCTCCGAGATCGAGCCGCTGACCACCGAAGAGACGATGACACGGGCCGCCGAGTCCGTCGACGACCTCAAGGGGGTCCAGGGCAAGAGCACCACCACGGTCGCCATGGACTTCGGCCGGCTGACCATCAGCGACCGTGTCGTGCTGTATCTGTTCGGAACGCCGGGACAACAGCGTTTCGTCCAGATGTGGGAGGACATGGCACGCGGCGCCCTCGGCGCGCTGGTGCTCGTCGACCCCGAGCGGCTCGCGGACTCCTTCGCCGTGATCGACCTGATCGAGCAGTACGGACTCGACTACGCCATCGCCGTCAACCACTTCGACGGTGCCCCGCTGCGGGACGAGATGGCTCTGCGCGACGCACTGGACCTGCTCGACGACACCCCCGTCGTCATCTGCGACGCGCGAGACGAGCGGTCGTCGGCCGACGCGCTGATCACCCTCGTCCGCCACCTGCAGGACCGTGCACACTAGGAGCAGACATGGACCAACCCACCGCACCCGTGCCCCCGCCCGGGTGCCCGGCGCATCAGCCCGGCGGCAGAGTGCCGTTGTACGGGCCTGAGTTCGCGGCAGACCCGCAGGCCTACTACACCTACCTGCGGCACTACGGGCCCACCGCGCCCGTGGAGATCGCCCCGGGAGTCGAGGCCACCCTCGTCACCGAATACGCCACCGCCCTCCAACTCCTGCAGGACTCAGGGTCCTTCCGCAAGGACGCGCGCCGCTGGCGGGACTTCAACGAAGGCCGGATCGCCCCCGACAGCCCCGTCCTTCCCGTGCTTGCCTACCGGCCCAACTGCATGTCCTCCGACGGTGCCGAGCACCTGAGGCTGCGTCAGCCCATCACGGACAGCATGGCGCGCATCGACCCGATGCGGCTGAGCCACAGCGTCGGCCGGATCTCCGACTTCCTCATCTCCCAGTTCAGTGAACGCGGTTCGGCCGATCTCGTCGGCTCCTACGCCAAGCAGCTCCCGCTGTTCGTGTTCAACGAGCTCTTCGGCTGCACCGCCGACATCGGCGACCGCGTCTTCTTCGGCATCTCCGGCATGTTCGACGGGATCAACGCGGAAAAGGCCAGCGAGGTGCTGTTCCAGGCCGTCGGCGAGCTGATCGCCCTCAAACGGCGCAAGCCCGGTGAGGACGTCACCTCCTGGCTGCTGAAGCACCACGCCGGCCTGTCCGACGAGGAGATGCTGCACCAGGTCTCCCTGCTGCTGGGCGCGGGGGCCGAGCCCCTGGTCAACCTCATCGGCAACACCCTGCACCGGCTGCTCACCGACGACCGGTACGCCCACGGGGGCGGGCTGATCGAGGAGGGGATGGACGACACGTTGTGGGAGAACCCGCCCATGACGAACTTCGCCGCGCATTACCCGGTGGCCGACATGGAGTTCGCCGGCCAGAAACTCACCGCCGGCGACCTGATGCTGGTCAGCATCGCCGCCGCCAACACCGGCCCCACGCTGTCGGCGGCCCGCAAGGCCGGCAGCAACCGTGCGCACCTCGCCTGGAGCGCAGGCCCGCACGCCTGCCCCTCGAAGGAACCCGCCCGGCAGATCGTCGTGTCGGCCATCGAGAACCTTCTCATCCGGCTGCCCGACGTCGAACTCAGCGTTCCCGAGGAGAGCCTGACATGGCGTCAGGGTGCCTTCAGTCGTGGGCTCGTCACGCTCCCCGCGCGGTTCACGCCGATCAGGCCGGTGAGTCGGCCGAGCCGGCAGGCCACCCCGCAGCCGCCGACGCGTGTGGGTGCGGGAGCGCCCCGCCAGCCCGAACAGGCAGGTGTGTGGAGCAAGTTCCTCAACTGGCTGACCAAGTGACGCGCGCACTGTTCACGGCATCACCGCTCACTGCATGACGTTTCCATCGCAACGGCAATGGCAACGGCAGTGGGCGGCCGGGTCCCGGTGTTGCTCGATACCCGCCCTTCGGGGCGGGTATTTCTTCTCCTCCGGCCGAAGACCGGTGAGCCCGGCGCCCTCCGCCCCGAGCTCACTCCTCCCGCAACTCCTGCAGGTAGGGCGCCACGTTGACCTGGGTCGACGCACCCTCCCGCTGCCCGTACTGACCCGCGACACCGCTCAGGTACGTGGCGATCTCCTTGTGCATGACCTCCGCCTCCGGCAGCACCGCGTCGCCGGTGACGAGCCGCGCGATCCACCGTGCCTGGGCCTCCACCAGCCGGGTGATCGAACCGACGGGACGGATCAGGCCGGCGAAGAACAGACCGGGGCGAGCCGGGGCGACGACCCGCTTGTACAGCTCGACCGAGCCCTGGGCGCCGACCGGGCAGCCGGGCTCCAGGAACGGGAAGGTCATCTGATAGCCGGTGCAGTACACGATGGCGTCGGCCCTGACCGACGTGCCATCGGTGAAGGAGACCCGGCCGCCGTCGACGGAGTCGATCGCGGGCTTCGGCGTGACCGCGCCATGGCGGATCCGGCTGAGGATCTCGTCGGAGATGGTGACGGCCGAGGCGAACACCGGATGGTCCGGCTCCGGCAGCCCGTGGTCGCTGAGCTTGCCGCGGGCGATCAGCAGGGCCTGCTCGATGAAACGGCGCTGCTCCGCCAGGGACATGCTGACCCACCACGGCGCGTCGGCGATCTCGTCGAGAGCCATGCCGAACAACTGCTTGGGCATGACGTGCAGTCCCCGGCGCACCGAGAGGACTGTCAGCTCGGCGTACCGGGAGAGGTCCGCGGCGATGTCCACCGCCGAGTTCCCGAGCCCCACGACGATGACGCGCTGCCCGGCGTATTCGCTGCCGTCGCGGTAGTCGAGAGAATGGTGAATCGTTCCTGTGAACGTTTCGGCACCCCTGGGCATCGCGGGCATCGACGGCTCCGAGTTGTGCCCGGAGGCGACGATCACGTGCGTGAAGCCGCGGGACGAGCTCACGCCGTCGGCATCCCGGCTGACGACCGTCCACCCACCGTCCGCCTCCTGCCGTACGGACTCCACGGTCGTCCCCAGCTCGATTCGGTCCAGTACGCCGGCCCACTCGGCGAACGAGCGCAGATAGGCGGCGATTTGGCTGTGCCGGGGATAGAGCGGGTAGGCGGCGGGCATCGGGTAGGCGGAGTGACCCGTGAGCTGCTTGGCGGTGTTGAGGTGCAGTGACAGATAGCCGGGGCCGCGTTCCCCCGCCTGCGGCCGACGCCAGATTCCGCCGACGTCCGATGCCTGTTCGAGGCAGACGAAGTCGAGCCCCTCGGACTTCAGGGCGTGTGCCGTCGTCAGACCGGACAATCCCGCACCGATCAGGCACAGACTCACGCGTTCCCCCACAGATTTGACGCCGTCCATTCACGCACGGGCAATTGACTGCCCGTGCGGCACTCTCTCCACGCTTGGCACCTCAGCGACAAGGATCACAGTAGGAACCCCGGGCCGAGGTGGCCTGCGGAAGGGGGACGGGTAGAGGGGACGTCGTGGGGCGAACCGCCCACTGAGGGCCGACCCGCCCACTCCGGGGCGAGTCGCTACTCGTGAGCGGAGGCCCACAAGCCCCGCACATGCCCCAGGTGGCGTGTCATGATCGCGTGCACGGCCCGCTCGTCCCGTGCCAGCAGGGCGTCCAGCAGCTCCAGGTGTTCTTCGGCGGAGGCCAGCAGACGACCCGAGGCGGAAAGCGCGGTGAGGCCGTACAGGCGGGCCCGGCCGCGCAGTTCACGGACGACCTCGACGAGGTGGGTGTTGCCCGCCAGAGCGAGCAGACCCAGGTGGAAACGGGTGTCGGCCTCGACGTACGCGATGAGGTCGCCCGCCACCGCCGCGGCGACGATCTCCCGGGCGGCCGGACGCAGCGCCTCCAGGGACACCGGGTCGGCGGTCGTCGCCAGTGCCACCACCGTGGGAATCTCGATGAGCGCGCGGACGTGGGTGTACTCGTCCAACTGCCTGTCGGAGACCTCGGTGACCCGGAACCCCTTGTTCGGGACGGCGTCGACCAGGCCCTCCTTCGCCAGGTCGAGCATCGCCTCGCGCACCGGTGTCGCCGACACTCCGAAGCGGGCGGCCAGGGCCGGAGCCGAGTACACCTCGCCGGGCAGCAGCTCGCCCGCGATCAGCGCGGCCCGCAGGGCATCGGCGACCCGCTCGCGATAGCTGCTGCGCCGGCCACCGAGCACGGGGAGGGAAGGTGCGGGGGGTGTCTGGCTGCTGGTGCGCCGGGCGGCGGCCATGGTGGGTCTCCTCGGTACGGGCTGTGCCATGTCACTCTGAGGTGCACTGTGCCATGTCACGTCGCACCCCTGCGCACGGCGTCGCTGACCTCTGCCGTGGTGCGGGTGCGGGCAGCCCCGGCGTCAGAGGACGAACCCCGCCGGGAACGGATCCGTCGGGTCCAGCAGATACTGGGCCGTCCCCGTGACCCAGGCGCGTCCGGTGAAGCTGGGGAGCACCGCCGGACGGTCCGCGACTTCCGTCGTGCCGAGCAGCCGGCCGGTGAAGCGGGTGCCGATGAAGGACTCGTTGACGAACTCGGTGTGCAACGGCAGCTCGCCCCTCGCGTGCAGTTGCGCCATGCGCGCACTCGTCCCCGTACCGCAGGGCGAGCGGTCGAACCAGCCCGGATGGATGGCCATCGCGTGCCGGGAGTGGCGGGCGGTGGCGCCGGGCGCGTACAGGTGCACGTGATGACAGCCGCGGATGGACGGGTCCTCGGGGTGGACCGGTTCCCCTTCGGAGTTGATCACCTCCATCAGTGACAGCCCGGCTCGCAGGATGTCGTCCTTGCGCGCGCGGTCGAAGGGCACCCCGAACTCCGACAGCGGCAGGATCGCGTAGAAGTTGCCGCCGTACGCCAGGTCGTACGTCACCGTACGGCCGTCGGGCAGCGTCGCCGTGCGGTCCAGCGCGACCGCGAAGGAGGGGACGTTCCGCAGGGTCACGGACGTGGCCGCGCCGTCCTCGACGGCCACCTCGGCGACGACCGGCCCGGCCGGGGTGTCCAGTCGGATGGTGGTGACCGGTTCGACGACCTCGACCATGCCCGTTTCGACGAGCACGGTCGCCACCCCGATCGTGCCGTGCCCGCACATCGGCAGATAGCCCGAGACCTCGATGTAGACGACGCCCCAGTCGCAGTCCGACCGCGTGGGCGGCTGGAGGATCGCGCCGCTCATGGCGGAGTGGCCGCGCGGCTCGTTCATCAACAACTGCTTGATGTGGTCGCGGTGTTCACGGAAGTACAACCGCCGCTCGTTCATCGTCGCGCCGGGGATGGTGCCGATCCCGCCGGTGATCACACGTGTGGGCATGCCCTCCGTGTGCGAGTCGACGGCGTGCAGGACGAGCTTGCTGCGCACGATGTCTCCCTTCTGTCTTGAAGTCGCGCGGGACGGCGGCCACTACGCCAGCCCGGCCGCGACCGCCTTCTCGGTGGCAGAACGGACGATCGCCTCCTGGTCCGGCAGCAGCGGGACCCGTGGCGGGCGGCAACCGCCGCCGTGGCGGCCCACGATGTCCATCGAGAGTTTGATCGCCTGGACGAACTCGACGCGCGAGTCCCAGCGCAGCAGCGGATGAAGCTGACGGTAGAGGGGAAGAGCGGTGGCGAGATCACCGGCTGCGGCCGCCCGGTACAGTTCGACCGAGGACTTCGGCAGGGCGTTGGGGTAACCGGCCACCCAGCCCTTGGCGCCCGCCATCACCAGTTCCAGCAGCACGTCGTCCGCACCCACCAACAGGTCGAGATCCGGGGCGAGTTCCGCGATCCGGTAGGCACGGCGCACATCGCCCGAGAACTCCTTGACACCCTGGATGTGCCCTTCGCCGTGCAGCCGGGCCAGCAGTTCGGGTACGAGATCGACCTTGGTGTCGATCGGGTTGTTGTACGCCACGACCGGCAGGCCTGCTTCCGCGACCTGGGCGTAGTGGGCCACGACGGCACGCTCGTCCGCGCGGTAGGCGTTGGGCGGGAGCAGCATCACCGCCGCGCAGCCCGCCTCGGCCGCCTGCTCGGTCCAACGGCGGGCCTCCGCCGAGCCATAGGCGGCGACACCCGGCATCACCCGCGCCCCGCCGATCGCGGCCACCGCTGTCTCGACCACCCTGGCGCGTTCCTCGGGCGTGAGCACCTGGTACTCGCCCAGCGAACCATTGGGCACGACGCCGTCACAGCCGTTCGCCACCAGCCAGGAGCAGTGCTCGGCGTACCGGTCGTGGTCGACGGACAGGTCGTCCCGGAGCGGGAGCGCGGTGGCCACCAGGACGCCACGCCAGGGGCGGTGCCCAGGGGTGGCGGGGGCGGGAGTGGAGACGGTCATGGGCGAGTCCCTTCGGGGGTGAGAAGCCCGGGCGGTGAGGTGTGACATTTCACTGTGTGGGTGTCGCCGTGTGATCGGGCGGCGGCGCGGCCAGCACACCCAGGGGCACGGGGCGGGCCAGCAGCCGTCGTGCCGGCACGAGTTCGCAGCCCGCGACGCCGGCCACCCCGGGTTCGCACATACGGCCCTGGCACCAGCCCATTCCGGCCCGGGTCAGCAGCTTCACGGTGCGCAGATCGCCGGCGCCGAGCGTGCCGACGGCCTCGCGGACGGCGCCGGCGGTGACCTCCTCGCAGCGGCACACGACCGTCTCGTCGGTCACCTGCTCCGTCCACCGGACCGGCCGGGCGGCGTACGCGGCGTCCAGTGTCGCGAAGGACGACCGCAGCCGCGTACGGGCCCGGGCGGCCGGCGCCCACTCCCGTGGGTCGGGAACGGTACCGGTCAGCCTCGCCGCCGCCGATCGTCCGGCGATGTGCCCCTCGGCGAGAGACAGCGTCGCGCCGCCGATCCCCGTGGCCTCGCCGGCGGCCCAGACGCCGGGGACATCGGTGCGCTGCTCGTCGTCCGCGTACACGCGCGGCCCGTCGAGGCGGCAGCCCAGCCCGTCCGCGAGATCGGTGTGCGGCAGCATGCCGTGGCCGACGGCGAGGGTGTCGCAGGTGAGACGCCGTTGCGTGCCGGGCACCGGCCGGCCCTCGGCGTCCAGCGCGGCGACGGTGACGGACTCCACCCGCTCGGTACCGTGTGCCTCCAGCACCGCATGACGGACCAGCACGGGCACGCGATGCCCCAGGAGCCGGGTCGCGTGGACCATCCCCTCGGCGAGCTTCGCGGGGGCGGCGGCCCAGGCCCGGGAGTGACGTACGAAGCCACCCGGCCCGGCCGACTCCACGAGGGCGGCTACCTGGGCGCCCGCGGCCGCGAGGCCGGTGGCGACGGGAAGCAGCAGGGGCCCGGTGCCGGCCACGACCGCCTTGCGGCCCGGCAGCACGAGCCCGCCCTTCAGCAGCGCCTGAGCGCCGCCCGCGGTGACCACGCCGGGCAGTGTCCAGCCGGGGAACGGCAGGACCTTCTCGTAGCCGCCGGTCGCCAGGAGCACCCCGTCGGCGCGGACCGCGACCGACTCCTCCTGTTCCGGGCCGATCAGCGCGTGCACGGTGAACCCACTCGATTCCCCTTCCACACACCACACATGACGGTCACTCAGGTGCACCACGCGTTCGGCGGCGAGGTGGGTGTCGAGTCCCGCGCGCAGTCGCTCCCAGGTGCGCCGCTGGTGAGGAAGGGCCTGCGCACGCCGGGCCCCGAGTCCGTGCGGGGGCTGCCGGTAGAACTGTCCGCCCGCCTCGACGCCGGAGTCGATCAGCACCACGCGCACGCCTCGGGCCGCGGCTGCCAGGGCGGCGGCCAGACCGGCCGGGCCCGCGCCGATCACCGCCAGGACCGGGCGGTGCTCAGCCATCGTGACCCGTCCCCTCCTGCGTACGGATGTCCGCGCCCGGCACCGCCGTCACCAGACAGGCCCGTTGATTGGGGCGTCCGTCGACGGTCACCAGGCAGTCGAAGCACACGCCGATCCCGCAGAAGACGCCGCGCGCCCGCCCTCCGTCCCGCGTGGTGCGCCAGGCCGTGACGCCGGACGCCCACAGTGCGGCGGCGATGGTCTGCCCGGGCAGTGCCTGGATCTCCCGGCCGTCGAAGGTGACGGCGAACGGGGCGCCGGGGTGCGCCCGGGCCGGCTGCAGGGGGTTCACGGAGCGGCCTCCTCGGCGATGCGGTCAAGGCGGTCGGGGTGGTCGAAGCGGTCGGGGCGGAACGGAGTCAGGTCCAGCTCAGGGCGCTTGCCGGTGAGGATCCGCGCGATCAGGTGACCGGTGCCGGTCGCGAGGCCGATACCCGCGCCCTCGTGCCCGCAGGCGTGGAACAGCCCGGGCACCCGCGGGTCGGGTCCGACGGCGGGCAGATGGTCGGGCATGTAGGGGCGGAAGCCGACGTAGGTGCGCATCGCCCGCACGTTTTCCAGGAACGGGAACAGACGCGTCGCGCCCGCCGCGAGAGCGCGGACGACCGGCAGCGAGAAGGACCGGTCGAAGCCGACCCGTTCGCGGCTCGCGCCGATCAGCACGGGCCCGGCTGCGGTCCCCTCGACGACCGGTGAGGTCTGCAGGGCGGCCGAGTCGCTCGCCACATCGGCCACATAGTCGGCGGCGTACACCTTGTGCCGCACCCGGCGCGGCAGTGGCTCCGTGACCAGGACGAAACCGCGGCGGGGGAGTACGGGCAGCTCCACCCCCGCGAGCGCGGCGACCTCGGCCCCCCAGGTTCCGGCCGCGTTCACCACCACCGGCGCCAGGATGTCGCCCCGGTCGGTGCGCACGCCCCGCACGGCGCCGCCGGTGTCGCGCAGTACCCGCGTCACCGTCCGGCCGGTCTCCAGGCGCGCACCCGAGGCCCTGACAACGTGGGCCGCGGCCAGGGTGGGCATGACCTGGGCGTCCTGCGGATACAGCACGCCGCCCGCCAGCCCTCGCGCCAAGTACGGTTCCAGGTCCGGAAGTCGTGTCGCGTCGACCTGGACCGCGGCCACGCCGGCCGCGCGCTGTCCGGCCGCCAGGGCCGTCAGGGCGGTGAGCGCCTCCGGCGTGGAGGCGACGACCAGACCGCCCTTGGGTTCGTACTCGACGGCCGTGTCCAGTTCCCGCGCCAGCTCACCCCACAACCGGGCCGACAGCAGAGCCAGTTGGAGCTCGGGTCCCGGCTCCTTGTCGGAGACGAGGAGGTTGCCCTCGCCGGCACCGGTCGTGCCGCCGGCCACCGGGCCCCGGTCGACCACGATCACGTCCAGTCCGGCACGGGCCGCGTACAGCGCGCAGGCGGCGCCCACCATGCCGGCGCCGACGACCACGACGTCACCGCTCGGTCGCTTGGTCACGACAGTAATATGTCACATGGTTCACAGGGGACGGAAGAAGGCCGCAGCGGCGGAGCGCTCAGTCGAACTCGCTGGGCTCCGGAGCCGGAGAGCGGCCTTCCCGCACGTCCTTGAGCCGTGTGGTGCCTTGGCCGACCGCGTCCTTGGTGCTGCCGTGGTCCGCGCCGTCGGATCCGCCGTTGGTGACCGTGATCGCGTCGTCCCCGACCCGTACGACGGCGACGTCCAGAGTGAGCGTGACCGGGGTGCCGCCGGAGGGTCCCGACACGGTCACCGTGAGGCCCTGCCGGGCGTCACCCACGTCGGGCAGGGAGGCCTCGACCACCTGCACGGTACGGGTGGTCCCGTCGGAGGCGACCGCGTTGAACTGGTCGCATGCGGTCGGCAGGGATTCCAGCCAGGTCAGCGACTGGTCCAGGGTGGCCGACCGGTAGGCGGCGACCTGGTAGAGCAGCCGGGAGTCGCCCTCGGTGAATCCGGTGAGCGCCGACGGGCCGGGCGGAGCCCCGAGGAGGTCTTCGTCGTAGAGCCCGTCGAGCAGGCGCTGACAGTCGGCGGCCTGCGTCTTGCCGGTGAGGAACTGGGCGGCGTCGACCGTGCCGATGAGCATCCGGTCCCGCCAGCTCGCCGCGGTCTTGACCTGCGTCCAATCGTCCTCGAGGTCCCCCTCGGTGATCAGCGCCGTCTGCGCGCCGGCCGTGGTGAGCGGCGTGATCGTGGGGGACGCGGCGGAGGTCCGGGTGGCGGACGGTGAGGTCGCGGTGCTCGAGGCGGTCGACGCGGTCGACGAGCTGTCGTCTCCGTCGGAACAGGCCGCCGTGGCGAGCAGCGTTCCGACGGCCAGAGCGGCGGCCAGCACCCGGGTCGGGCGGCCGGGGCGCGTCGGCCCGGCCGGACCGGCCGGGCCCGAGGGACGGGGCGGGGTGGACGGTCGGGACGAGTGGCGAGCGCTGGTCACGGATACCTCCTGAGGACGGTTCGGGGACGGGGCGGTCCGGTGCCGGTCCCCGCGGGCGCGCCCCGGCGGGATCCCGAGGGCCTCCTCTCGTCGACCTGGGTGCTTCCCAGGCACCCGGTGAGCTCTGGTGGGGCTACCTCTGTCCCTACACGGCACCACCGGCCGGGCCGCTCGACCAGCGCACTGAGCCGTCCGGGTGAACAGGCGGACGGGGTGCGGCGTGGGTGGAGCAGGTCGTCGCGGCCGGGCCCGACAGGAAAATACGAGGAAGCCCGGACCGGCGCCGGGGCATCATGGCGGTCCTGTCACCCGGCCACGGGGGCAGGCGATCACCATCAGGGGAACGACCGGGGGCACCTGTGACCGTCACCAACATCCTGCTGTCCGGCATCGTCGGCTCGACCGCCTACGGGCTCGCCCACGAAGGCTCCGACGTGGACCGCCTCGGCATGTTCGCCGCCCCCACCGAGGAACTGCACGGCCTGCACCAGCCGAAGGAGTCGCACGTCAGCACGGCACCCGACCGCACCCTGCACGAGGCCGCGAAGTGGTGCAGGCTCGCCCTCGGCGGCAACCCGACCGTGATGGAACTCGTCTGGCTGCCGGACGAGTTGTACGAGGTGCGGACACCGCTCGGCGACGAACTCATCGGCCTCCGTGAGACTTTGCTCAGCGCGCGTCGGGTCCGCGACGCCTATCTCGGCTATGCCACGCAACAGTTCCGGAAACTGCAGAACCGCAGCGAAGGCCCTCTCGGCGCGGACACCCCCAAGCGGACCGCCAAGCACGCCCGTCACCTCAAGCGGCTGTGCACCCAGGGCTACGAGCTGTACGCCACCGGGCGGTTGTCGATCCGCGTCGACGACCCGGAGAGCTACCACGCGTTCGGTGAACAGGTCGCCGCCGAACCCGAAGCCGCGCTGCCGCTGCTGCGCCACTTCGAGGAGGCGTTCGCCCGGACCCGCAGCGTGCTGCCCGAACATCCCGAGGAGACGGCTGCCGACGCCTGGCTGCGCCGGGTGCGGAGGCGGTTCTACACCGCGGCGCAGGCTACGCCCGTGTGAACGTCGGACGCGCTTCGTGGGGCGGAGCCGCGTCGAAGCGGTGGGGCGGGGCGCGCGACAAATCGCGTGCGGCGCGGACGCGTTCGCCCCTACACTCGCCAACACCGAGTGCGGCCCACGACATGGGCGGCGCGGGACCGAGACGAACGAGGGGAGCCCGGCCATGTGTGTCCACGCCGCTGCCGTCGCTCCCCGCTCCCGCTACGAGGTGATCCTCGTGTCTCCGTCCGTCCGGTGCTCGCTGCGCGGCCGGCACCGGGCCTCCTGACGAAGGTCTGAACTCACACCGAAACGCCTCTTTGACGCACTGCGGTCGCAGTGCGTCCGAGGGTGCGTCAAAGAGGTGTCGTTCGCCCTTCGTCCGGACAATCGCGCTGCCCGTTCTCGGAACACTCCGAAAGGCCAGGGGCCGTGCGCAACAACCTCGACCGTCAGCTCTCCGTCGTCCGCAACCTGGGCATCCTCGCCCACGTCGACGCAGGCAAGACCACCGTCACCGAGCGGATCCTGTACGCCACCGGGACCACGCACAAGCGCGGCGAGGTCCACGACGGCACGACCATCACCGACTTCGACCCCCAGGAGCGCGACCGGGGAATCACCATCTTCGCCGCGGCCGTCAGCTGCGACTGGGACGGTCACCGCATCAACCTGATCGACACCCCCGGGCACGTCGACTTCGCCGACGAGGTGGAACGCTCGCTGCGGGTGCTCGACGGCGCGGTGGCGGTGTTCGACGCCGTCGCGGGCGTGGAGCCGCAGAGCGAGTCCGTGTGGCGGCAGGCCGACCGGCACGGCGTGCCGAGGATCGCGTTCGTCAACAAGCTGGACCGGGTGGGGGCCGACCTCGACGCCGCGGTGGCGTCGATCCGGGAGCGTCTCCATCCGGTTCCACTGGTCGTCCAGCTGCCGGTCGGCGTGGAGGACGGCTTCACCGGCGTCGTCGACCTGCTGCGCATGCGAGCGCTGAACTGGAGCGACGGCGGCGACACGGCCGTCGAGGACGTCGTCCCGGAGGAGCTGAGGGAGGAGGCGCTGCGTCGGCGTCGGCTGCTGGAGGAGGCCGTGGCGGAGCGGCACCCGGCCGCGCTGGAGGAGTTCTGCGACCGGGAGACACTCTCGGCCGAGACCCTCTCCGGTGCCCTGCGCGACCTGACTCGCACGGGTGACGCGGTGGTGGTGCTGTGCGGCTCGGCCTATCGCAACCGTGGGATCGAACCGCTGCTGGACGCCGTCGTCGCCTATCTGCCGTCGCCGCTGGACGTGCCGCCCGTATGCGGTATGCCTCCCGGGGTCGGCGGTGTGCGCCATGCTGTCGACGGTATGGCGCGGGCCGACGGTGTGCGGCATGGCGCCGGCCGTGCACGGCCTGGTGTCAACGGCATGCACGATGGCGGCCACGGTGTGCGCGAGGGCGCCGACCCCATGGACGACGGAGTCGACCGTGTGCAGGATGCCGTCGGCGAACAGCGACCCGCCGACCCGTCCGCGCCGTTCGCGGCTCTCGCGTTCAAGGTCGCCGCCACCGCCACCGGACGGCTCACCTACCTGCGGGTGTACTCGGGCACGATCCAGAAGGGAGACCTGGTGTGGGAGTCGGGCGCGCGGCGTACCGAGCGGGTCGGCCGGATCCTGCGTGTGCAGGCCGACCGGCACGCCCAGCTGGAGCGGGCGGTCGCCGGGGACATCGTGGCCGTGGTCGGGCTGAAGTCGGCCCGTGCGGGTTCGACGCTGAGCGCGCCGGAGGCGCCGGTCGTCCTGGAGCCGCCCGGGGTCGCCGACCCGGTCGTCTCCGTGGCGGTGGAGTCGCGCACGAGCACCGACGCCGACCGGCTGGCCTCGGCACTCGCCCGGCTGGCCGAGGAGGACCCGTCGCTGGTCGTCCGGACCGACCCGGAGACCGGTCAGACGGTGCTGTCGGGCATGGGTGAACTGCATCTGGAGGTCGCGGTGGAGAAGATCCGCCGCAGTCTCGGTCTGGAGGTCAACGTGGGCCGCCCGAGGGTGACTTATCGCGAAACCGTCGCCAGAGGGGTGTCCGGCCTGGTCTTCCGGCATGTCAAACAGGACGGTGGGGCGGGCCAGTTCGCCCATGTGGTGCTCGATGTCGAGCCGCTCGGCGCGGACGACGCGGGAGGCGGTGCGGATTCCGGCTTCGCGTTCCGGTCGACCGTCGTCGGTGGACGGGTGCCGCAGGAGTACGTCCGTGCGGTCGAGGCCGGCTGTCGGGACGCCCTCGCCGAGGGTCCCGTGGGCGGGCATCCGGTCACCGGGCTGCGGGTCACCCTGACGGACGGGGCGACGCATGTGAAGGACTCCTCCGAGACGGCCTTCCGCACCGCCGGCCGGTTCGGGCTGCGGGAGGCCCTGCGCGCCTGTGCGATGGTCCTGCTGGAACCGGTCGTCGAGGTCACCGTCACCGTGCCCGAGGACGCCGTCGGCGGGGTCCTCGGCGACCTGGCCGCCCGGCGCGGGCGGGTCACCGACTCGGCCGTGCGCGGCGGCTCGGCGGTGGTCACCGCCACCGTGCCGCTGGCCGAACTGTTCGGCTACGCGACCCGGTTGCGGAGCCGGACCCAGGGCCGGGGCACCTTCTCGGCCCGGCCGACGGGCTACTCCCCGGCGCCGGTGGCGGCGAGGCAGTAGTCCCCGGCGAGCCTACGACCCCGTCTCACCGAGGTCGTAGGCCGCGGGTCCGCCTGTCGGTCCGTGCCGCGAACACCTGACGTTCGTGGCGCGGACCGACGGGGGCGGACGTCGCCATGCGCGGCTCACACGCGGGTCAGGGGTAGGACACCACGGTCGACGGTACCGTCGAGGTGCCGGAGGTCGGGGCCCCGAGGTCGTTGATGACGTGTTCGTACTGGCCTTGGCCGCCCAGGGAGACCACCAGCAGGTCGTGGAACTTCACACCCGGTACGTTCGGGGCGGCGAAGCCATGGTGCTGGACGATCGTCGGGTCGACGTTGTAGTAGCAGTAGCTGCCCAGCCCCCAGCCCTCGTGCGTGGTGACGCCGGCGCCGACCTTGTAGGCGGCGTAGCCCTTCACCGAGCCGTTCTGGACGGCGGCCTGGTTCGGCGCGTCGTAGGCCTTCTCGTTCTGGAAGAAGATCGTGCGGCCGCGCTGGCCGTTCCACTGCACGTCGTACTTGTTGAAGTGTTCTACGAACAGGCCCGTGGCCAGCACGTCGTGGCCGTTGACGACGACGCCGTAGTCGGCCCGGTTGGTCTCCCAGCCGACGCCCTCGCCGTGGTCGGCACGCCAGACCCAGGTGTGGTCGACGATCGTGTGACGGTTGTTGATCACCATGCTGGTGGTGGCCCTGCCGGCGCCCGCCCCGCCGATCCGGACGAACACGTCCTGGACGGTCGTCGGGTTGGCGGAGTGGTCGCGCCAGGCGCCGGGCGGACCGACTTCCAGCAGCGTCGGGGAGTTGACGGGCCCGGCGTCGACGAGGAGGCCCGCCAGCCGGACCCCGTCGACGTCGGCCACCTTCAGCGCGGTGACGCCGTTGTCGGGGATCAGGGTGGCGTAACCCAGGCCGAGTACGACCGTGTCGGCGCGGTTCACCTGGATCGGCCGGTCGAGGTGGTAGATCCCCGGCGTCAGCAGCAGGTTGAGGCCCTGCGCGAGCGCCTGGTTGAGTGTGGCCGCGGAGACGCCCGGCCTGGCGACGTAGAACCGGGACAGGGGCAGCGAGCTGCCGCGCGGTGTGCCGTTGCCCCAGGTGACCCCGCGCGCGTCGGTCCGCTTGGCGGGCAGGAACACCCGGTACCCGCCGCCGTCGACGTACAGGAACGGCTTCTCCCGTGAGACCGGCGTCGTGTCGAGCGTGGTGTACGGCGGGTTGGGGAAGCTCTGGGCGGGGGCGCCCTCGACCCCCGAGAACACCATGTTCCACACGCCGTTGAGCCAGCTGCCGATCGCGCTGTCCCGGGTGTACCACTGCTGCTGCGAGTACGGCCCGATCTCGCCCTCTACACGGCTGTCGGCGATGTAGCCGCCGCTGGCCCAACCGTACCCGGACGGGGCGAGGTTGAGGCCGCCGCGGATGTGCATGCGGCGGAAGGGGGCCGCCTGGGCGACCGCCCAGCGGTTGGTCCCGCTGACCGGGACGAGCGCCAGGTTCTCCGCCGAACGCCAGAAGTTCTGGGTGGCGTTGCCGCCGAACCAGCCCGCGTCGACGGTCACGTCCCCGTTGATGGTCGTGTCGTCGGGGGAGAGGCCGAGGCCGGCGATCGAGGTGTAGAAGCCGAGTTGGGCGTTGAGGCCGTGGTAGGTACCGGGTTTGAACAGCAACGCGTAGCGTCCGGTGCCGAACTGTGCCGACTCCTGCTGCCGGAACACGGTGTCCAGCCGGGCCTGGATGTCCGGGGTCGAGGGGTCGAAGACGAGGACGTTCGGGCCGAGGTCGCCACCGCCCGGCAGGGCACGCGGACGCTTGCCGCGCGAGGCGGCCGAGGCCGGCGTGGAGGCGAGTACGGCGAGCGCCGGGGCGGCCGCGGCCGTGGCGGCGGCGGCGAGTACTGCTCTGCGGCGCACGGCGGGTGTCTCCGGCGGGGGAGTGTGGGGCATGGGCGGCTCTCCTCGGTCCAGGCCGCTCGGCATGTGAACGGCTGATTTAAGGAAGTGAACGGTCGCTGAGTTGAGAGCGCTCTCTCAGCGCTGAATGCTTCAACTACCTGAACGTGCGCGTCAAGTGGTGCGACCGGAGTTCCCCGGACTGTGCCGGAACTCTTGACGTGGTCCTCTCCCAGGGTTTAACTCACGTCCTAAATTAAGCCCTGATGACACCGGGAGCCCGCCCATGCGCACCATCCGAGCCGCGGCCACAGGAGCCGTCGTCATGTCACTCGCCCTCGCGGCCACGGCCTGCGGAGGCGGAAGCTCCACGGACGGCGGAGGCTCCAACGACTCGCCGAAGACCTTGACGTACTGGGCATCGAACCAGGGCGCGAGCATCGAGGTGGACAAGAAGGTCCTCCAGCCGGAACTCGACAAGTTCGAGAAGCGGACCGGGATCAAGGTGAAGCTGGAGGTCGTCCCCTGGTCGGACCTGCTCAACCGGATCCTTACGGCGACCACGTCCGGTCAGGGCCCCGACGTCCTCAACATCGGCAACACCTGGTCGGCCTCGCTCCAGGCCACGGGCGCGCTGCTGCCCTGGGACGACGCGAACCTCGCGAAGATCGGGGGCAGGGACCGCTTCGTCGCCTCCGCGCTCGGCTCGACGGGAGCGCGGGACAAGGACCCGGCGGCGGTGCCGCTGTACTCGATGGCCTACGCCCTCTACTACAACAAGCAGGTCTTCGCCGACGCAGGCATCGCCCAACCACCCGCCACGTGGGCCGAGTTGGTGGCCGATGGCAAAAAGATCCAGGCGAAGGGCAAGCAGGTCCTGGGCGCCGAGGGCGCGAACGTCTCGGAGAACGTCCACCACGTCTTCGTCTTCGCCAAGCAGCACGGCGCCGACTTCTTCTCCGCCGACGGCAAGCCGGACTTCACGTCCGACGGAGCGGTCTCCGCCGTCAAGCAGTACGTCGACCTGATGGCGAAGGACAAGGTCATCCCGCAGGGCAACGCCGAGTACGCGCAGAACCAGTCCGTGAGCGACTTCGCCAAGGGGAAGACGGCGATGCTGCTGTGGCAGTCCGCGTCCGCCAACCTCAAGTCCCAGGGCATGAGCGAGGACCTGTACGGCATCGCCCCGGTACCCGTGCGGTCCGGCACCCCCGGCAGCGGCGCCCAGATCAACTCGATGGTCGCGGGCATCAATCTGGCGGTCTTCAAGAACACCGACAACATCGACGGCGCCACCGAGTTCGTGAAGTTCATGACCGGCGACGAGGAGCAGAAGATCCTCAACACGGCCTACAGCACCATCCCGCCCGTCGCCTCCGCCCAGTCGGACGCCTCGTTCAACTCCCCGGCGAACGCGGTCCTGAAGGACACCCTCGCCAAGAGCGCCGCCGCGCTGCCGCAGGTCGCCGACGAGTCGCAGTTCGAGACGACGATCGGTACGGCCGTCAAGGAACTGTTCGCCGACGCGGCAGCCGGCCGCCCGGTGACCACCGAGTCGGTGAAGGCCAAGCTCGCCAAGGCCCAGCAGCAGATGCCGACGAAGTGAGCCGGACGAAGTGAGCCAGATGACCACCACGGCCGAGGTCGAAAGGCCTCGCGCGGACCATGGCACCGGCCGGGCCCCGCGCCCGCGTCCCGGCCGGATCCGCCGCATCGGACTGCCCTACCTGCTGCTCCTGCCCGCCCTCGTCCTCGAACTCCTCGTTCATCTCGTGCCGATGGTGATCGGCGTCGTGATGAGCTTCAAGGAGCTCACCCAGTTCTACATCCGCGACTGGGGCACGGCTCCCTGGTCCGGGCTCGACAACTACCGCGTGTCGGTGGACTTCGACGCTCCCGTCGGCGAGGCACTGCTGCACTCGTTCCTCGTCACCGTCGGCTTCACCCTGCTCTCGGTCGGCCTGTGCTGGCTCATCGGCACCGCGGCGGCGATCTTCATGCAGGACGCCTTCCGCGGGCGGGGGCTGCTGCGGGCGCTCTTCCTGGTGCCCTACGCCCTGCCGGTCTACGCGGCCGTGATCACCTGGGTGTTCATGTTCCAGCACGACAACGGTCTGGTGAACCACGTCCTGCACGACCAGCTGCACCTCACCGACCAGCCCTCCTTCTGGCTCATCGGCGACAACAGCTTCTACGCCCTGCTCACCGTGTCGGTGTGGAAGGGCTGGCCGTTCGCCTTCCTCATCGTCATGGCCGGCCTGCAGAACATCCCGCGTGAGCTGTACGAGGCGGCGGCGCTGGACGGCGCGGGCATGTGGCAGCAGATCCGCCGGATCACCCTGCCGTCCCTGGGCCCGGTCAACCAGGTGCTGGTCCTGGTCCTGTTCCTCTGGACGTTCAACGACTTCAACACGCCGTTCGTCCTGTTCGGCAGGGCCGCCCCGGAAGCCGCGGATCTCGTCTCGGTCCACATCTACCAGGCCTCCTTCGTGACCTGGAACTTCGGCACCGGCTCGGCCATGTCGGTCCTGCTGCTGCTCTTCCTGCTGGCCGTGACGGGCGTCTACCTGGCCGTCACCTCGCGCGGACGGAGGACTTCCCGTGCGCGGTAACTCACCCATGTCACCACCGAGTTCGTTCCTCTGGTCCCGACGGATCTTCCTCACCCTGCTCACCGGCTTCGTGCTGCTGCCGGTGTACGTGATGGTCTCCAGCTCGCTGAAGCCCCTCGCGGACGTCACGGGCGAGTTCCGCTGGCTGCCCAGCGGCCTGACGATCCGCCCGTACATCGACATCTGGTCGACGGTCCCGCTCGCCAGGTACTTCGTGAACTCGCTGATCGTGGCGGGCGCGGCGACCGTCTGCTCGGTGGTGATCGCCGTGTTCAGCGCCTACGCGGTGAGCCGCTACGACTTCCGTGGGAAACGGGTCTTCACGGTCACCGTCCTGTCGACGCAGATGTTCCCCGGCATCCTCTTCCTCCTCCCCCTGTTCCTGCTCTACGTCAACATCGGCAACGCCACCGGCATCGCGCTCTTCGGCTCCCGCGGCGGCCTGATCCTGACGTACCTGACGTTCTCCCTCCCCTTCTCCATCTGGATGCTGATCGGCTACTTCGACTCGGTGCCGCGCGACCTCGACGAGGCGGCTCTGGTGGACGGCTGCGGTCCGCTCGGCGCGCTCTTCCGGATCGTCGTACCGGCGGCGATCCCCGGCATCGTGGCGGTCGCCGTCTACGCCTTCATGACCGCCTGGGGTGAAGTCCTGTTCGCCTCCGTCATGACCAACGACACCACCCGCACACTCGCCGTCGGACTCCAGGGCTACTCCACCCTCAACGACGTCTACTGGAACCAGATCATGGCCGCCTCGCTGGTCGTCAGTGTGCCCGTGGTGGCCGGCTTCCTGCTGCTCCAGCGCTATCTCGTCGCAGGGCTGACGGCCGGAGCGGTGAAGTGACCAACCACCCCGATCCCGAAGGGACTTCAGTGACCATCGACCTCGCCGCCCTGCCCCAGGACTTCCTCTGGGGAACCGCCACCTCGGCGTACCAGATCGAGGGAGCCGTGGCGGAGGACGGCCGTTCGCCGTCGATCTGGGACACCTTCTCGCACACTCCAGGAAAGATCGCCGGTGACGACCACGGGGACGTCGCCTGCGACCACTACCACCGCTGGCGCGAGGACATCGGCCTGATGCGCCGGCTCGGCGCCAACGCCTATCGGCTGTCGATCTCATGGCCACGTGTGATGCCGGGCGGCGACGGTCCGGTGAACCCCAAGGGCCTCGGCTTCTACGACAAGTTGATCGACGGCCTGCTGGAGGCGGGCATCACCCCCTCCGTCACCCTCTACCACTGGGACCTTCCGCAGGTGCTCCAGGACCGCGGCGGCTGGCCCGAGCGGGACACCGCCGAGCACTTCGCCGCGTACGCCTCGGTCGTCGCCGAACGGCTCGGCGACCGCGTCACCCACTGGGCCACCCTGAACGAACCCCTGTGCTCGGCCTGGATCGGCCACCTCGAAGGCAAGATGGCCCCCGGCCTCACGGATCTGACGGCGGCGGTCCGCGCCTCCTACCACCTCCTTCTCGGCCACGGACTCGCCGTCCAGGCCATCCGGGCGGCGGTCCCGCACGCCGAGATCGGCATCGTCAACAACCTCTCCACCGTCCACCCCGCCACCGACCGTCCCGAGGACATCGCCGCCGCCCACCGCATGGACGGCCACACCAACCGCTGGTGGCTCGACCCGGTGCACGGCTGCGGCTTCCCTGCCGACATGAGGGAGGTGTACGGCGTCGAACTCCCTGAACAACCAGGCGACTTGACGACAATCTCCGCGCCGCTGGACTGGCTGGGCCTGAACTACTACTTCCCGGCCACGGTGAGCGACGACCCCGAAGGGCCCGCCCCGCACGCCCGTCCCGTCCGCCGAACCGGCGTCCCGCGCACCGGCATGGACTGGGAGGTCGACCCGAGCGGCATCGAGACACTGCTGCTGCGCCTGACCGACGAGTACGGCGCGCGTCGGCTGTACGTCACGGAAAACGGTTCCGCGTACCCGGACGCCGTCCGCCCCGACGGCACCGTCGACGACCCCGAGCGCCAGGCCTACCTGACCGGCCACCTCGCCGCCTGCGCCTCCGCGGCCCGCAAGGGCGCCCCCTTGGCCGGCTACTTCGCCTGGTCCCTGCTGGACAACTTCGAGTGGGCGTACGGCTACGACAAGCGCTTCGGCCTCGTCCACGTCGACTACCCCACCCAGACCCGCACGATCAAGGGCACCGGACGCCACTACGCGGAGATCATCCGCAGCCATCGGGAGGGGGTGGCCAAGGCCGCCTGAGGCCGCGGGGCACGGCGGGCGCGGGCGCGGGAGCCCGCGCCCGTCATGCCGGAGCGGGGAAACGGCGTGCGGTCGGGGCAGGTGTCGGGCGGTGCGAAATCTGCTTGTTCCGTCCCCACGGCCCTGAAACGCTCGCGCTCATGGTCACTTTCGCCGCCCCCGACGGAACCCGCCTCGCCTGTCACGAGTCGGGAGACGGCTCTCCTCTGGTCTGTCTGCCCGGCGGCCCCATGCAGTCCGTCGCCTACCTCGGGAATCTGGGCGGGCTCACCTCCCACCACCGGCTGATCGGACTGGATCCGAGGGGTACGGGGGAGTTGGCGACCCCGGAGGACGGGACGTCGTACCGCTGTGATCGGCGGGGGACCGGCGGGTGGCGGCGGTCCTTCTCCTCGCCGGCCAGTGGGACCTGGCGGCTCCGCCGCGGGTCATGAGGGAGTTCGCCGGACTGTTCCCGAGGAGCGAACTCACCGTGCAGCCGGGCGCGGGACACTTCCCCTGGCGGGACGACGCCGCGGAATTCGTGGCGAGCGTGAAGGGCTTCCTGGGCGGGTCCGTCCGACCCTTTCCGTAGTCGGCCTGGGAATGGGGGAGGGGGAGCGGTCGGCTCGACGGACCTGTGCCGACCGCC
Source organism: Streptomyces sp. NPDC088157 (assembly GCF_044741545.1). NCBI lineage: Bacteria > Bacillati > Actinomycetota > Actinomycetes > Kitasatosporales > Streptomycetaceae > Streptomyces > Streptomyces sp. NPDC088157. The sequence continues at coordinate 166,147 of NZ_JBIUSU010000002.1, read as the reverse complement.
GCCGGTGCCGCCGACACGAGGTCGGAGACGGTTTCGGCGACGGCGTCGACAACAGGTCGATCAGCAGTCCCGCAGCTCCGCCGACTGGTTCAGCACCTGCGCCCGCGTGGACGTGAACCGCTGGTACGTCTCGCCGCCCCGTGCCCCCGGGCGGAAGGCCGCGACCCGGTGGCAGTTCTGGAAGGCGAGGGTCACGTCGAAGTGGCGTTCCAGGCTGCCTCGGATGGCGTCGCTGGCGAGGGCGCGCAGGAGTTGGCCGCGCTCCTGCTCGGACGGGGGAGGCGTCTGGTTGTCGGTGAACTCGCCGGTACCGGCGTGCAGTCCGGTGGCGAGGGAGGCGATGAGGTCGTAGGCGTAGGGGAGGGACGTGCGGACGGTGTCCACGAAATCCTCCTCGCGGATGTCGCCGGCTTCGGCCTCGGAGAGGAGCTTCGGGGAGACGTCGAGAGACATGGGTGTCCTGTTCGCGTGGAGTGAGAGGGGTGGGCGGAGGCAGACGCCCCCCTTGAGGAAGCGGGGGCGCTGGCCGGGGGGAGAGAGGGGGGCGCCCGCCTCAGGGAGGGGAGGGCGCGGGGCACAGAGAGGGGGGCGCCCGCCTCAAGGAGGGGAGGGCGCGGGGCGCTCAGGTCAGTGATGCCGGGCCCGGGACGAAGTCCGGGTCGACCTGCGCCGCCAGGTCCTGGCCCGTGGCCTCGTTGGCCCAGGAGCGGGCGTTGCGGAGGTGGAAGTCCACGGCGTGACGGTGGAGCACCGGCCAGTTCTTCTCGCGGGCGTCGACCGTCTCGCGCAGGAGGTTGAGGGCGTGGCGGTTGACGTCTTCCAACTCGCCCTGGGGAGAGCCCCGTTCGGCCGCGCGGACCCAGGGGGAGAGGATGAGGTGGGTGAGGAGGTCGTCGCCGACCTCCTCCTTGAGGAAGAGCAGATCGTCCTCGCCGGTCACCTTGTTGCCGACCACGGCGAGCGGGATGCCGAACTCCCGGGCGTGATCGCGGTACTGGCGGTAGACGGAGACGCCCTTGCGGGTGGGTTCGGCCACCAGGAACGTCATGTCGAAGCGGGTGAACAGGCCGGAGGCGAAGGCGTCGGCGCCGGCCGTCATGTCCATCACCAGGTATTCGCCCGGGCCGTCCACCAGGTGGCTCAGATAGAGCTCCACCGCGCCCAGCTTGGAGTGGTAGCAGGCCACTCCCAGGTCGCTCTCGTCGAACTCGCCCGTCACCATCGACGGCACGCCGCCGACCCGCTGGACGTGGCGCGTGTGCAGTTCGTCGTCTCCCAGCAGGCGCAGCAGCCGGGAGCCGCGCCCGGGCGGGGTCGTCTTGACCATCGCCTCGCGGGAGGCGATCCGCGGGTTGGTGCCGCGCAGCAGGTCCTTGATGTCGCCCAGATGCGCGGCCAGCGGCGGGGCGGTGAAGGGCGGTGCGCCCGCCGTGGGGTCCAGGGCCTCGGACAGGTGCTGGTTGATGTCGCCGTCCACGGCCAGCACCGGTGCGCCGGAGCGCGCCAACTGCCGGGCGAACAGCGCCGACAGGGTCGTCTTGCCGCTGCCGCCCTTCCCCACGAATGCGACGCGCATCACCACACCCCCTTGTTGAAAATGAAAGTCATGTCGCTAGATTTAGGGGTGCGGCGTGATCTCTGTCAAATCCGGGAGGGGTGGTTGAGTGATCAGTCTTGATCTCCTTAATGCATATGATGTGCAAGTGCGTACCTACTGCATAAGGCCCGCGGGGCCCGAGGACCTCGACGGCGCACGGGCCGTCATGCTCGACACCGTCTACCGCGATTTCGGTACCGGTTACGTGCCCCGCTGGCACGGCGACATCATCGACCCGGCGGCCGCCTACCTCGTCCCGGACCGCCACGTCCTGCTGGTCGCGCTCGACGGCGACAGCGGTGAGGGTGGCGAGGTCGTCGCCACGGCCGCCCTGGACTCCCGTGGCCCCGCGCATCCGCCGAACCCGCGGCATGTCGCCGAGCGCTACCCCTGCGGCACGACCGCGCAACTGCGCCGCGTCTACGTCCGGCGCGAGCACCGCCGGCGCGGCCTGGCCGGACGACTGGTCGGCGAACTCCTCGCCTTCGCGGCCGCGGACGGCGGCTACCGGTCCGTCTACCTGCACACGGACCCGGCCGTGGAAGGAGCCGAGGGCTTCTGGCGGTCACTGGGCACCGTCGTCCACGACGAGCGGGAAGGGGCGACCGGCGGCCAGGGCATCGTGCACTTCGACGTCCCCCTCGATGCCCTGCTTCCGGCCTCTCCCTCGCCTTCCTCCTCCCCCTCCTCCCCCTCCTCCCGCCCCCGTCCCCGTCCCCCAGGCCGGTAACCCCATGCGCTTCCTCCGCACCCCCCGTCCTCCCCGGCTTCTCGCCGCGCTCGTCCTCACCCCGTTCCTCGCCGGCTGCTTCGCCTCCTCCGGTGGCGACGACGGTGCTGCTTCCGGCGCCGGCGACGGCTCCCGGCTGCGTGTCGCCCTCGCCTTCCCGCCCGCCGAGAACCTCTCGCCGTACGGTGCCGACGCGACGATCCTCAGCCGCCTCGGGGTCACCGAGGGGCTGACCGCCCTCGACGCCAACGGTGCCGCCGCGCCCGCACTCGCCGCCTCCTGGCGCCGCGAGGACGACCGCACCTGGCTGTTCACCCTGCGCGAAGCCGGCTTCCAGGACGGCACGGACGTCACGCCCGCCACCGTCGCCGCCTCCCTCACGCACGCCACCGAGGCCGCGCCGGCCCCGGCCGCCCTCTCCGGCGTCACCCTCACGGCGAAGGCGGAGGGCGGCACCGGCGTACGCGTCACCACCGCTGCTCCCGACCCGGTCCTGCCTCTGCGCCTGTCCAGCCCCGGCCTCGCCGTGCTCTCCCCGAAGGCCTACGAGAAGCAGGGCGCCGTCGACCCCGTCGGCACCGCCACCGGACCCTTCGAACTCACCGAGGTCGCCGGCGCCACCGCCGCCGGCCTCGACCGTTTCGACGACTACTGGGGCGGTCGCGCCCAGGCCTCCGGCGTCGACGTGCGCTTCGTCGCCGACGGCACCGCCCGTGCCAACGCCCTGCGCACCGGTCAGGTCGACCTCGCCGAGGCGATACCCGTCTCCCAGGCCGCCACCCTCGATGCGGACACCCGCCGTGAGACCGCCACGACCCGCACCACCAGCCTGCTGCTCAACGTGAAGTCGGGTGTCTTCAAGGATCCGGCTCTGCGGGCCGCCGCGCGCGCGGCCGTCGACACCTCCGCTCTCGCCAAGGGCGTCTACGAGGGTCACGCGGACGCCGGCGCCGGCCTCTACGGCCCCGCCGTCACCTGGGCCGGCGCCAAGCGCGTGCAGCCCGCCGGGCGAGCGAAGGCCGGTGCTCCCGGCGGCGCCTCCCTCACCCTCGCCACATACGACAATCGGCCCGAACTACCCGAAGTGGCCCAGGTGTTGAAGCAGCAACTGGAGAAGGCCGGTTTCGCGGTGAAGCTGGAGGTGCGGGAGTACTCGAGGCTGGAGAGCGACGCGCTGGCGGGAAGGTTCGACGCCTTCGTCGGCGCCCGAAACAGCCTCCTCGACACCGGCGACCCCGTCTCCCTCCTCGCCAGTGACTTCACCTGCGACGGCGGCTACAACCTCGCCCTGCTGTGCGACAAGTCGGTCGACCAGGCTGTCGCGAAGGCGCAGGGCGTGGCCGACACCGGCAAGCGGCAGGACGCCGCCATGGCCGTCGAGGCCGCGGTCCTCGGCACCGACGCCGTCGTCCCGCTCGTCCACCAGCGCGTCATCACCGGAGTCGGAGCCGAGGTCACCGGTGCGCTCCTCGATCCCTACGAGCGCACTCTCGTCGGCACCGGGACCCGGCGCTGACGGCATGAGGAGCAGGATGGGCGCGCTGCTGTGGCGTGCCGTGCCGCCCGCGCTGCTGGTGTGCGGCATCGGGCTGCTGCCCTGGCTGTCGCACACCGACCCGGCGCTGACCGTGTTGAAGGCACGGTCCGCCGACCGTGACGCCACACCCCAGGTTCTCGCCGACATCCGAGCCCAACTCGGACTGGTGGACGGCCCGTTGCGCCTCCTGGGGCAGTGGCTCGCGGGGTTGCCGCGCGGGGACGCCGGACGGTCGTGGATCTCCGGTGCCGATGTCCTGCCCGGCGTCCTCGATGCCCTCGGCGCGTCGCTGCTGCTGATGGTGGTGGCGTTGGCGGTCGCCCTGGCCACCGCCGCCGGCGTGTGCGCCCGCACCCTGTACCTCGGTGCCCGGCGGCGGCTGGAGGGCCGGCCCGCCGGCGGCTCCGGTTCCGCCGTGCTCGCCGCGCTGCCCGAGTTCCTCACGGCTTCCGTGCTCGCCACCGTCGTCGGTGTGCAGTGGGGATGGCTGCCCGCTCTCGGCTGGTACGGCCCGCAGTGGACGGTGCTGCCCGCCCTCGCCCTGGGCCTGCCCGCGGGTGCGGTGCTCGGACGCCTCCTCGACGACCAGCTGCCGGCCGCCTTCGCCGAGCCCTGGGCGCTGGCCGCGGCCGCGCGAGGACTGCCCGGCCGGAGCATCGTCCGCAAGGCGCTGCGCCGCTGTGTGCCCGGACTGCTGCCCAACCTCGGGCTGTTCGTGGTGGGGCTGACCGGCGGATCCGTCGCCGTGGAGCAGATCTTCGACATCCCCGGCCTCGGCCGGACCACCCTCCAGGCCGCGATCGCGCAGGACCTGCCCGTCCTCCAGGCCGGCACCCTCGTCCTCGTCGTCCTCGCGGCCGTCACCACCATCGGTGCCCGGCTCGCCGCCCGGCTGCTCATCGGCCCCGCGCTGCGCGACGGCGCATTGCATACACTCCACCGGCCATCGCCGCCGGTCCGCAGGACCCTGCCTCTTGCCTACGGTCTTCTGCTGTCCGCCGTCATCGCCCTCGGCCTGCCCCGTGATCCGCTCGCCCTCGACACCGCGGCCCGCCTCCGACCCCCCTCCGCCGCCCACCCGTTCGGAACCGACGCGCTCGGCCGGGACGTCCTCGCCCGGGTCGCGCACGGCGCCCTCGACACCCTCCTGCTCGCCCTCGCCGTCAGCTTCATCGCGCTGACGGCCGGGATGCTGCTCGGGCTGCTGCCCCGGTTGTCCGAGCCGCTCGTCGACACCGTGAACGCCGTACCGCCCGTTCTCGCCGCGCTCCTCGTCACCGCGGTCTGGGGCGGCGGAGCCGCGACGCCCGTTCTGGCGGTGGCCGTCGTGGCCTGGGCGCCGCTCGCCGCGCACACCTCCGCGCTGCTGCGGCAGGAGCGGGCCACCCTTCACCTGACCGCCACCCGCGCCCTCGGCGCAGGCCCCGGACACCTGCTGAGGAGCGAACTCCTGCCCGCCGTCCTGCCGCCCGTGGCCCGCCACGCCCTGCTGCGCCTGCCCGGCGTCGCCCTCGCCCTGGCCTCCCTCGGCTTTCTAGGGCTCGGAGCCCAGCCGCCGTCCCCCGAGTGGGGCCTGCTCCTCGCGGAGAACCAGCCCTACGCCGAACGCGCCCCCTGGGCCGTCCTCGCCCCCGCCGCCGTCCTCGCCCTCCTCGGCGCACTGTCGGTGACCGCGGCCGGCGGACTGCGACGACCGAGGCCACGGCGCACTCGTACGGCCGACCCGGCCGCCGACGAACAACCCTTCGCGCACACCGAGTTGGTGGGGGCCGCATGACGGCGACACACCTGGCCCCGCGTCGAGGCACGAAGCGGACGCTCCCGCGCTTCCTCGCGCTGTGCTGCGCGTACGGCGCCTACCTCCTCGCCTACAACCAGCTCTACCTCGCCCTGCCCGCCGAGGTGGAGCGGGCGGCCGGTTCGCAGGTGCCGCTGGCCTGGCTGTTCGCCCTGTCGTCGCTGCTGGTGGTGACCGCCCAGCTGCCGGTCACCCGGTGGGCGGGGGAGCGGATCGGCCTGCGCCGCTCGATGGCGGCCGGACTCGCGCTGATCGCCGCCGGTTTCGCCGTGGTGGCCGCCGCCCTGCCCGCCGGACGGACCGGCACGGCCGGGCTGCTGCCCGCGGCCGGCTTCGTCGTGCTGCTGACGCTGGGCCAGATGCTCGTGGCGCCCGCCGCCCGCGCCTGGGTGCCCGACCTCGCCGAGGAGGGGCGGCTCGGTCTGTACACCGGAGCGCTGTCCTCGGTCTCCGGACTGATTGTGCTGCTCGGCAGCGCGGCCACCGGTACGCCCCTGGACGCCGGACTGCCCCCGGCCGTGCCCTGGCTCCTGCTGGCCGCCGTACCGGCCGCCGCCGTCGCGCTTCTCCCCCCGAGAGCGTGACCGCGGGAGTCCGTGGAGCACGAACTCGGGAGGGCCTGGGCACGGCAGCGGGTGAACGCGGGAGCGACGGACGACGTACCCCTCGGACGTGGGAGGATCCCGCACCATGAGTGCGTCCCCGGCTGTCCGGAGTCTGCGCGCCGCGGTTTTCGCCGCGGTGTGCGTGCTGCTGGCCGCGACCGGACACGGACTCGCCACGGGTGACATGCCGCCGTTACGGGCGGACGGCGCCGGCTTCCTGGCCGTCTTCGCGGCCGGGTGGCTGCTCGGCGCCCGGGAACGCTCGCTGGCCGGGATCGGCACGGCCATGCTGGCCACTCAGTCGGGCCTGCACGTCGCCTTCGGCGCGGCCCACTCCCGGACGGCCGCGCGCGCCACGCCCGCGATGCGTACGCACCCGACGTCCGCGCACGGGACGCACCTGCACGCCCACGCCACGGCCATGACCCCGCATGCCACGGCGGCCCATGTCCTCGCCGCGCTCGCCGCCTCCTGGTGGCTGCGGCGCGGGGAGGCCGCGCTGTGGTCGCTGCTGCGCCGGGCGGTGGCGTTCCTGCCGGCCCTCGCGGCCTGGTGGCGGGGGACCCCCGTCCCGCCGCCCGTGCCGTCGATCCACCCCGCCGCCCCGGCTTCCGTCCCCGCTCGGCAGCTGCTGCTCCGCCACGCGGTGAGCCGTCGCGGCCCGCCCGCCCCGATCCCGTACGCGATCTGACCCCGAGCCGGACCCGAGCCGGACCCACACGCTTCCTGTACGGAGATCACCCACCCATGTCCACGACACACCCCGCCCTGCGCCGCGCCGGTCTCGGCACCGTGCTCGCCGCCACCGCGGTCCTCGCCGCCGCCGGAGTCGCCTCCGCGCACGTCACCGTGCACCCGGAGAGCTACGCCAAGGGCGCCACCGACGGCGTGATCAGCTTCCGGGTCCCCAACGAGGAGGACACCGCGAGCACCACCGAGGTCCAGGTCTTCCTGCCCACCGACCACCCCGTGCTGGGCGTACTGGTCCACCCGCAGGACGGCTGGACCGCGAAGGTGACCACCACCGAGCTCAGGACCCCCGTGAAGACGGACGACGGCACGATCACCGAGGCCGCCTCCGAGATCACCTGGACCGGCGGGAAGATCGGCGCCGGCCAGTACGAGGACTTCGACGTCGCCTTCGGTCAGCTCCCCGAGGACACCGGCCGGTTGACCTTCAAGACCCTCCAGACCTACTCCGACGGCAAGACCGTCCGCTGGATCGAGGAGGCGGCGGCGGGCGCGGACGAACCGGAGAACCCGGCGCCGGTCCTGAAGCTGACCGCGGCGGCGGACGGCAGCGCCGCCGACGCCTCTTCCCGGAGCACGGACAGCACCGGCAGCACGGCGAGCACCGGGAACGGCACGGCACCGGCCGCCGCCACCGACGCCGGTGACTCCACCGCCCGCGGGCTGGGTGTCGCCGGGCTGGTCGTCGGGGTCCTGGGCCTCGCGGCAGCCGCCTTCGCCGTCGTACGGACGCGCTCGACGCGGTCGTAACCGCCCGGCGACCCCACGGGGAAGGGCCCGGACCGTGAACCCGGTCCGGGCCCTTCCCCGTGGGGAGGGAGGAGCTACACGAGCTCCAGCACCTTCGCCGCCGGAGCCTGCGCCGCGATCCGCGAGGTCCGCCACAGCCACAGCACGTCCCGGCCGAAGGACCACACCAGCGAGCCCAGCGCCAGCAGTACGACGGCGAAGGTGGCCGCGTACGGCAGCAGGTCCGAGCCCGCCAGCAGCAGCAGGACGCCCTGGAGCGCGGCGACCGTCTTGCGGGCGGTGCTCGGCGGGAGCGGGGCGTTGAGCCAGGGGGCGACGCGGGCCGCGGCGACGAACACGTAGCGCATGCCGCCGATGAGGAGAACCCACGGGCCAAGCGCCATCGAGACGTACACGCTGAGCACCAGGATGAGGAACGCGTCGACCTCCATGTCGAACCGCGCGCCCAGCGCCGTCGAGGTGTTGGTGCGGCGGGCGACCTTGCCGTCGACGCCGTCGAGGATCAGGGCCACGGCCGTCAGACCGACCAGGAGCGTCACCGGCGGCGTGCTCTCGAAGGAGTCCGCGACCAGCGCGGTCACCCCGCCGACCAGGGTCGCCCGGCCGAGCGTGACCCGGTTGGCCGGGCCGAACGAGCGCAGAGCGGAGCGGTGCAGCGCCCGGGAGAGCACCGCCCAGGTGGCGATGGCGAAGACGAGACCGGTCACCCAGCCCGCCGGGCCCAGGCCGATCGCCGAGCCGAGCAGGGCCAGCAACAGGATCTGAACGCCCGCTCCCACAGCGGTCTCCTGCTGGACGAGCCTCGCGTCGTAAGTGTTGTTCAGGGCCACCGCACGTTCCTCCGGCCAGATGACAGAGATGATCAGTGCCGCGTACTGTGCGCGGACTGTGCACACCTCGGTACGTGGGCCGGTTGCCGATCGTTCAGGAGGATGCGGATGTCTGTCACCGCTCGTGCGTTCTGGGTCAGCTCTCCGGGTGAGGGAGAGATCCGCGAAGTGGTCGTTCCCGACCCGGCCGAGGGCGAGGTGCTGGTGCGCTCGCTGTGGTCGGGCGTCAGCCGTGGCACGGAGACCCTCGTCTTCCGCGGCGGGGTGCCCGAGAGCCAGCACGCGGCCATGCGGGCACCCTTCCAGGAGGGTGACTTCCCGGCGCCCGTGAAGTACGGCTACCTCAACGTCGGGGTGGTGGAGCGGGGTCCGGCGGCGCTCGTCGGGCGCACGGTCTTCTGCCTCTATCCGCACCAGACGCGGTACGTCGTCCCGGCGGCGGCCGTGACGGTCGTACCGGACTCGGTGCCCGCGCCGCGGGCCGTCCTGGCCGGCACCGTCGAGACGGCCGTCAACGCGCTGTGGGACGCGGCTCCGCTGGTCGGCGACCGGATCGCGGTGGTCGGCGGCGGCATGGTCGGCTGCTCGGTGGCCGCGCTGCTGGCCCGCTTCCCCGGCGTCCGCGTGCAGCTGGTCGACGCCGATCCGGCGCGGGCGAAGGTCGCCGAGGCGCTCGGCGTCGACTTCGCCCTCCCCGAGGACGCCCGCGACGGTCTCGACCTCGTCGTGCACGCCAGCGCCACCGAACAGGGCCTGGCCCGCTCGCTGGAGCTGCTGGCCGCCGAGGGCACCGTCCTCGAACTGAGCTGGTACGGCGACCGGAGGGTCTCCCTCCCGCTGGGCGAGGACTTCCACTCCCGGCGGCTGGTCGTCCGCAGCAGCCAGGTCGGCACGGTCTCCCCGGCCCGCCGCTCCAGCCGTACGTACGCCGACCGGCTCGCGCTCGCCCTGGAGCTGCTGGCCGACCCGGCGCTCGACGCCCTCGTCACCGGAGACAGCGCTTTCGAGGAGCTGCCGGAGGTGATGCCGAAGCTCGCGGCGGGCGAGATTCCGGCCCTGTGTCACCGTGTCCGGTACGAGCAGGAGCGCCTGACCTGAGAAAAGAGTGAGATCCGGCTGAACAGGGGGAAGCGTAGGGCCGTACTACACGGCATCCCCCGGCGGTCAACGGCCGGGGGAGCAGAGGCGCCGCACCTGGAGGGTCGTCCGTTGTTCAGTGTCACCGTCCGCGATCACATCATGATCGCCCACAGCTTCCGCGGCGAGGTCTTCGGACCCGCGCAGCGCCTGCACGGAGCCACGTTCCTGGTGGACGCCACGTTCCGCCGCGAGCAGCTGGACGACGACAACATCGTCGTCGACATCGGGCTCGCCACGCAGGAACTCGGCGCGGTGGTCAGCGAGCTGAACTACCGCAACCTCGACAACGAGCCCGATTTCGCCGGGGTCAACACCTCGACCGAGTTCCTGGCCAAGGTCGTCGCGGACCGGCTCGCGGAGCGCATCCACAAGGGCGCGCTCGGCGAGGGCGCCCGCGGCATCGCGGCCATCGCGGTCAGCCTGCACGAGTCGCACGTCGCCTGGGCGAGTTACGAGCGTGCGCTGTGACCGATGTGACCCTCGAGAAGGCCGCCGTGGCCAAGGCCCCGCTCGCGTACGTGCCCGCGCAGGCCGCGCTTCCCAAGATCGGCGGGATCATCCCCATGTCCCTGCGCTCCGTGCAGTTCGTGATGCCGGGCGGCGTCGACGACGCGGCGAACCCGAGCGGCGGCAACGCCTACGACCGGCGCCTGTGTCTGGATCTGCCCGGCTTCGGCTGGCAGGTGCACAAGCACCAGGTGTCCGGTTCCTGGCCCCGCCCGGAGGAGTCCGCCCGCGCGGAACTGACCCGGACGCTCCGTGAGTTCCCCGACGGCACGGTCGTCCTCCTCGACGGGCTCGTGGCCTGCGGGGTCCCGGAGATCATCGCCCCGGAGGCGGAGCGGCTGCGGCTCGTCGTCCTCGTCCACCTGCCGCTCGGTGACGAGCGGGGCCTCGCGCCCGAGGTGGCGGCCGAACTCGACGCCAAGGAGCGGGCCGTGCTGCGGTCCGTCCCGGCCGTCGTCGCCACCAGCGACTGGGCGGTGCGCCGCCTCGTCTCCCACCACGGACTCGCCCCGGAGCGCGTGCATGTCGCCGCCCCCGGCGCCGACATCGCCCCCCTCGCCTCCGGCACCGACGGTGTCTCGCGCCTGCTGTGCGTGGCCTCCGTGACCCCGCGCAAGGGCCAGCACCGGCTGGTGGAAGCGCTGGCCGCGGCGAGAGACCTGCCGTGGAGCTGCGTGTGCGTGGGGGGCCTCGGGCAGGACCCGGAGTATGTCGCCCACCTGCGCGGCCTCATCGCGAAGCACGGCCTGCAGGACCGGCTGGAGCTGGCGGGCCCGAAGGCCGGCGCCGAGCTCGACGCCGCCTACGCCTCCGCCGACCTGATGGTCCTCACCTCCTACGCGGAGACGTACGGCATGGCCGTCACCGAGGCGCTCGCCCGTGGCATCCCCGTCCTCGCGACGGACGTCGGCGGGCTGCCCGAGGCGGTCGGCCGCGCCCCCGACGGCGGTGTCCCCGGCATCCTCGTCCCGCCGGAGGACCCGGCCGCCCTCGCGGTCGAACTGCGCGGCTGGTTCGGCGAGGCCGATGTACGACGTCGTCTCAAGGCCGCCGCGCGGGGCCGCCGGGCGGCCCTGAACGGCTGGGCGACGACCGCCCAGAGCCTGGCCGGCGTCCTCGGCCGGCTTTCCAGCGAACCCCGGAGGGCGGCATGAGGAAGACGACGGCGACCCCGGCCGACGTGGCACGACGCGTGGGCGGCATACCGGCCCAGCCGGGCCGGAAGGAGACTGGTTCCATGGCGGAGGCCCTGGTGCCCGGCGACGGCTCCGTGACACAGGCGGCGGCTCCGGGTTCCGGCTCGGTGGCACGTGGTGTCGGCGCGGGTGCGGAGACCGTGACGCAGGCGACCGGCTCCGGTTCCGTGGCGCGGGCGGCGGCCGCCGGTGCCGGTTCCGGGGCGCACGACGGGGTCGCCGGGGCCCACGGCGGAGTACGGGACGTCATCGCCGGGGCCGGGCCGGTGGGCCCGCCCGGGGAACGGCCCACCGTGCGGCTGCGGGACGTCGGCCCGGAGGACCAGCCCCGTTACGCCCCCGAGTGGCTGGAGCTGCGCGAACCCGCCGATGCCGCCGCCCGGGCGATGGACCTGCTGGACCCGCTGCGGATCCGGCTCGCCAACCTGCCCGGACGCAGCGGGCTGGCCATCCACGACCTGGGCTGCGGCACCGGCTCCATGGGCCGCTGGCTCGCGCCCCGTCTGGACGGCGCCCAGCACTGGATCCTGCACGACCGCGACCCCTACCTCCTGCACTTCGCGGCGGTCGCCTCCCCCCGGGCGGCCGCCGACGGCACCCGGGTCACCGTCGAGACGCGGCGCGGCGACGTCGCCCGCCTCACCCCGGACGCCCTGCTGGGCGCCTCGCTGGTCACCGCCTCCGCACTGCTCGACGTCCTCACCCGTGAGGAGGTCGAGACGCTCGCCGCGGCCTGTGCGGGCGCCGGCTGCCCGGCGCTGCTGACGCTCTCGGTCGCCGGCCGCGTCGAGTTCAGCACGCCGGACCCGCTGGACGACGAGATCGCCGCCGCCTTCAACGACCACCAGCGGCGCGGCGGCCTCCTCGGCCCCGACGCGGTGACCGTCGCCTGCGAGGCGTTCGCCGCCCACGGCGCGACCGTCAAGGTGCATCCGAGCCCGTGGCGGCTCGGCCCCGAGAACGTGGGCCTGACCGCCCAGTGGCTGCGAGGCTGGGTCGGCGCGGCCGTCGAGGAGCGCCCCGCGCTGGCCGGGCGCGCCGAGGCCTACCTGACCGCCCGGCTGGCGGCCTGCGCGGCGGGCGACCTGCACGTCACCGTCCACCACAGCGACCTGCTCGCACTCGCCCGGCCGACGGGCGGGCTCTGATGAGCGCGGAGACGGTGAGCCCGCGGGTGACGGCGGCGCCGCCGGTCGTGTGGGCGCAGGGAGCGAAGGCGGTCGCACGACGGCCCCCGCGCAGCCCGTCGGTGGCCCGCACCGGCGCCGCCGTGTCCGAGGCCCGTATCGGCGTCATCGTGACCGCCCCGCGCGCGGCGAAGCCCTCCCCGTTGCGGGCCCTGCTCGGCAACCGCGCGCTGCGCACGCACATCGGGACGGTCGCCGGAGTCGCCATCCTCGGCGTGCTGCTGTGGCGGATGGGCACCGGCGTCTTCCTGGACGGGCTGCGCCGGATCGACGTGCCGACGCTGCTGGTGGCGCTCGGGGTCGGCGCGGTCACCACGGTGTTCAGCGCCTGGCGGTGGGCTCTGGTGGCCCGCGGGCTGCGCATCCGGCTGCCGCTCGGCCCGGCCGTCGCCGACTACTACCGGGCCCTGTTCCTCAACGCGGCCCTGCCCGGCGGCATCCTCGGCGACGTGCACCGCGCGGTGCGGCACGGGCAGAGTGCCGGCGACGTCGGACGAGGCGTGCGGGCCGTGGTCCTGGAGCGCACCGCGGGACAGCTCGTGCTGGCCGTGGCAGGCGTAACGGTCCTGCTGACCCTGCCCTCCCCGGTCATGCAGGACGTACGGAACATCGCCCCGCTGGTCCTGCTGGCCGGCGTGGGCGCGCTCGCCGTCGTCCTCGCCGTACGGATGAACTCCTCGGCCCCGCGTCGCGGGGGGCGGCTGCGGGCGGGCCTGGCCGAGGCGCGCGAGGGACTGCTGTCACGGCGCAACGGGCCGGGTGTCGCCGTGTCGTCGGCGATCGTGCTGGCCGGGCATCTCGGGATGTTCGTCGTGGCCGCTCGGGTCGCCGGCTCCGGCGCCTCCGTCCTCGCGCTGCTGCCGATCGCCGTCCTCGCCCTGCTCGCCATGGGCCTGCCGCTGAACGTCGGCGGCTGGGGCCCCCGCGAGGGCGTCACCGCCTGGGCGTTCGGGGCCGCCGGGCTCGGCGCGAGCACCGGTCTCGCGGTCGCCGTCGTGTACGGCGTGCTCAGCTTCGTGGCGGCGCTGCCGGGGGCGGTCGTGCTGGTCGTCCGCTGGTACGCGGGGCTGCGGGCCGGGGCCCCCGACGGCGCGGGTCCCCGGCTCGACGAGCGGCGTCACGACGACGTCGCGTCATCCGTTCCGGAGTCACCCGTTTCGAAGTCACCGGCTTCGGCGTCACGTGCTCCGGCGTCATCCGTTCCGGCCTCACCCGTTTCGGTTCCCGAAGCCGCCGGAGCCCCCGAAGCCAGCAATGAGAAATACGCGCCGAAGGAATCCGCCAGGCTCGCCAGGAGTTCCTTCCCCTTTTCCGCCGATCCCAGGGAAGGACGGCCGATGACGCCCGAATCGGTATAGGCGGACATTCCCAGCGTGAGCAGATGACGGCGGTCGTCCGCGACGAAATCGGCCGACTCATAACCGGGCCGGACGACTTCGGGGTGGGCGTGCAGCAGGATCGAGGTCTCGATCTCCCCGGCGTGCATGTCGGTGAGCAGCGAGGTCGACACCCCGGACCGCTCCAGCGCCGCCTCCCAGTCCTCCGGGGCCGGGAAGAGCGCCATCCGCTCACCGGCGGCGGAGGACTCCTGGACGACGTTGCCCAGGACGTAGTTCCCGCCGTGTCCGTTGACCAGCACCAGGGCCTCGACGCCCGAGCGGCGCAGCGACGCCGCGATGTCCCGTACCACCGCGTGAAGGGTCACGGAGGAGATGCTGACGGTTCCCGGCCAGGCCGCGTGCTCGTGCGAGCAGGCGATGGTCACCGGCGGGAGGAGGTGCACCGGGTACGCCCCGGCGATCTCCCGGGCGATGGCACAGGCGACCAGTGTGTCGGTGGCCAACGGCAGGTACGCACCGTGCTGTTCGAAGCTTCCGACGGGCAGGACCGCCACCTGTGCCGAGACATCGGCGCCCCGGGTCCGCACGTCTTCGGTAGTGTCCGTCGGCACCAGTCCGTACGCCGCCGACCGTATTTCCGCACCACTCATTTCTTCCCGGCCCTTCGTCTCTGCTTAGGAACCAGATCATGACAGAAAAAATTGGCGTACTCGGCACGAAGACCCCGCAGCGCACCGGTGTGGAACGCGTGGTGAATGCCCCCTTGCCCACCGTGTACGGGAAATTCCAGGCGATCGGCTACATGGACCATGACCGCGGTGACGAGCAAGTCGCCCTGGTCTACGGAGAGATCGGCACCGAGGACGTCCTGACCCGGCTGCACTCCGAGTGCCTGACCGGCGACGCGTTCGGTTCCCAGCACTGCGAGTGCGGCGACCAGTTGGCGTCCGCGCTGCGGGCTGTCGTCTCGGAGGGCCGCGGCATCGTCGTCTATCTGCGCGGGCACGAGGGCCGGGGCATCGGGCTGCTCGGCAAGCTGCGGGCGATGGCGTTGCAGGCGGAGGGCCTGGACACGGTCGAGGCGAACGTGGCGCTCGGCTTCCCGGTCGACGCCCGCGACTACAAGGTGGCCGCCGACATCCTGCGTGACCTGGGCGTGGACTCCGTCCGCCTGATGTCGAACAACCCGCGCAAGCGCGAGGCGCTGGTGGACAACGGCATCCGGGTCGCCGAGGAGGTGCCGTTGCTGATCGAGCCGTGCGAGAACAACATCACCTATCTGCGCACCAAGCGGGAACGCCTGGACCACCGGCTGCCCCACCTGGACGCGGTGGCGCACTGGTCCTGAAGCCGCTTCGCACCGCCGCCCCGACGGGTGGGGATCGTGGCGGCCATGGCGTACGACAGCCCCGGTCCCGGCGTACGGGCCGGGGCCGCCGTGACAAGGAGCCGCCCCGGTGAACACGCATGCCTCGGTCGTAGTCATCGGCGGCGGGGTGATGGGCACGAGCATCGCCTACCACCTCGCCGCCGTCGGCGTACCCGACGTCCTGTTGGTCGAGCGCGACGAACTCGCCGCGGGTTCGACCTCGAAAGCCGCGGGCGGGGTGCGCGCCCAGTTCTCCGACGAGTTGAACATCCAGCTCGGGGCGCGCAGCCTGGAGGCGTTCGGGCGGTTCGGGGAGGAGATCGGACACGACATCGGCCTGCACCGCGTCGGCTACCTCTTCCTGCTGTCCACCCCCGAGGAGGTCGCCTCCTTCGAGGCGGGCGTGCGGCTGCAGAACGCGCTCGGCGTGCCCAGCCGGATGATCGACCCGGCCGAGGCGCGCCGCCTGTCCCCGCTGATCCGCACCGACGGGTTACGGGCGGCCGCGTTCTCGCCCGACGACGGCCACTGCACCCCCGAGGCCGTCGTCCACGGGTACGCGGCCGCCGCCCGCCGGTGCGGGGCGCGCATCCTGCGGCACACCGCCGTCACCGGCATCGAACGCCGGGGCGACACGATCACCGCCGTGCAGACCACCCTCGGCCGGATCACCACCGACACGGTGATCTGCGCGGCCGGGGCCTGGTCCCGGGGCGTCGGCGCGATGGCCGGCGTGGAGCTGCCGGTGCAGCCGCTGCGCCGCCAGATCGCGGTCACCGAACCGGTCCCCGGTCTGCCGCCGGACCTCCCCATGACCATCGACTTCACCAGCAGCCTCTACTTCCACGCCGAGGGCCCGGGGCTGCTGGTCGGGATGTCGGACCCCGACGAACGGCCGGGCTTCGCCACCGACACCCACGACCGGTGGATCCCCCGCCTCGCCGCGGCCATGGAGCGTCGCGCGCCCGCGCTCCTCGACCTGCGCCGCACGGGCGGCTGGGCGGGACTGTACGAGGTCACACCGGACCACAACGCGCTGATCGGCGAGGCGTCCTCGGTATCCCGTTTTCTGTATGCCACCGGCTTCTCCGGTCATGGCTTCCTGCAGGGACCGGCCGTCGGCGAGGTCGTCCGCGACCTCTGTATCGGCCGCGTACCCTTCGTGGACGTCACGCCCCTGAGCGCCGACCGCTTCGCGGCCGACGCCCCGCGTCCGGAGGTCAACCGCGTATGACCGAACTGCACCTGTGGTTGCGCCATGAGGCCCGCACCACCGAACGGCGCACCCCGGTCGTCCCCGACGACGCCCGCCGCCTCGTCGAGGCCGGCGTGGAACTGACCGTCGAGGACTCTCCGCAGCGCGTCTTCCCGGCGCGGGAGTACGAGGCCGTCGGCGCCCGGGTCGTCCCCGCCGGCTCCTGGGTGTCCGCGCCCCGCGACGCCGTCGTCCTGGGCCTGAAGGAACTCCCGGACGAGCCGGACCGGCTGACGCACCGCCACATCCTCTTCGGACACGCCTACAAACAACAGCCGGGCGCCGCAGCCCTGTTGCGCCGGTTCGCCGCCGGGGGAGGGGCGCTCCTGGACCTGGAGTACCTGGTCGACGACGACGGCCGTCGCCTCGCCGCGTTCGGCTTCTGGGCGGGCTACCTGGGTGCGGCCCTGGCGGTGCTCCAGCACCGGGGCAGGCTGACCGCCCCCCTGCTGCCCACCGAGAGGGGCGTATGGGACGAGGCGCTGCGTCCGGCCCCCGGCGACGGGGGGTTCACCGCCCTCGTCGTCGGCGCCCTGGGCCGTAGCGGCCGGGGCGCCCGGGCCGCGTTCGCCACCGCCGGCGTCGACCCCACCTGCTGGGACCTGGCGGAGACCGTCGACCTGGACCGCGCCGCCCTACTGGCCCACGACGTGATGGTCAACTGCGTCCTCGCCACGAGCCCGGTGCCGCCGTTCGTCCGCGAGGAGGACCTCGACGCCCCGGACCGCCGGCTGCGCACCCTCTCCGACGTCACCTGCGACGTGGGCTCGCCGCTCAACGTCCTGCCGGTGTACGACCGCACCACCGAGTGGGCGGAGCCCGTGCGCCGCCTGCGCAAGGAACCCCCGCTCGACCTGATCGCCATCGACAACCTGCCGTCCCTGCTGCCGCGCGAGTCCAGCGTCGACTTCTCCGCGGCCCTGACGCCCCAGCTGCTGGACTTCGGCGTCGGCGGATCGTGGGGCCGCTGCCTGGACCGCTTCCACCAGGCATCCCGCGAACTGGCTCTCGTGGAAGGGAAGTCGGACCGTGTCTGACCTCGTTCCGGCGACCGGTACCGTCCACTGGGTCGGCGCCGGTCTCTCCACGGGCAGTGGCCTGGCCGCCCTGTGCGAGCGCACCGACGGCGTACGGCTGTGGCACCGCACGACGGAGCGAGCGGCCGAGGCCCTCGACCGGCTGGGCCTGACCGGACGGGCCGAGCCGTGCGCGTACGGCCTCGACGCGCTCACGGCCCGGCTGGCCCCCGGGGACGTCGTGGTGTCGATGCTGCCCGCGCCCGAGCACGCGAGCCTGCTGGCGGCGTGCGTGGCCCGGCGGGCCCACTTCGCGTGTTCCAGCTACGTCTCCGACGCGGTGATGGAGCAGGTGCCGGCGGCCGCCGACGCCGGGATCGTCGTGCTCACCGAAGCCGGGCTCGACCCGGGCATCGACCATCTCTTCGCGCACAGCCTCGTCGCTCGCGCCCGGGAGGCGATCGGCGACGACACAGCGGCCTCGTACCGTCTCACCTCGTACTGCGGAGGTGTCCCGGCGGTCCCCAACGCCTTCCGTTACCGCTTCAGCTGGGCGCCGCTCGGCGTCCTCAACGCCCTGCGCTCGCCCGCGCGTTACGTCGAGGACGGCACCGAGATCGTGGCCGACCGGCCCTGGGAGGCGACGCGCGGACACCTCGTCGACGGCGAGAACTTCGAGGTCTATCCCAACCGTGACAGCGTCCCGTTCATCGAGCAGTACGGGCTGCCGCGGGCCTGGAAGGCGCGGACCTTCGTACGCGGCACCCTGCGCCTGGACGGCTGGCTGCGGGCCTGGGACACGGTCTTCGAACAGCTGACGGCGGGCGACGACACCCGGATCGCCGCGCTGGCTCAGGAGTTGGCGGCGGCCCACCCCACCACGGAGACCGATCGCGACCGCGTGGTCCTCGCCGTGTCGCTGGAGGTGCACGTGCCCGGTGGCGACAGCGGCGGCAGGGACGAAGGCGGCGGCAGCGGTGAAGGCGTCGGCAACGGCACTACCTGGTCCGGGAGTTACCTCCTGGACCTGAAGGGCGGCGAGGAGGAGAGCGCGATGGCACGCTGCGTCTCCCGGCCGCTCGCCCTGGGCGTCCGGCACATCATGGACGGCTCCCTGTCGCCCGGGCTGAGCCGGGCGGCCGAGACGGCGACGCGCTCCGAGGAGTGGCTCCGTGAACTCGGGGATCAGGGGCTCGACTTCACGTTGCGGATCGAATAGAGCCGACCGACCGAATGCTGACGGCCAGGCGTCGGCCGACCCGGTCAGGACGTGACTGACTCGTGGATCAGCCGCTTGAGTTCGGGGTAGAGCTTCAGAGACCTCCTCGGCCTCAACTGGGTCAGGAACTGGACGCTCAGATCGCGGCTCGGGTCGACCCAGAACGTCGTGGTGGCGACACCGCTCCAGCCGTAGGTGCCGAGGCCGCCGGGGGCCTGCGTGCGGCTCGGATCGGTGACCACGGAGACACCCAGGCCGAAGCCGACGCCGTCGTTGCCGGGTTCGTCGTGGGCGGGGCGGCTGCCGAAGGAGCGCAGGTCGGCGCCGCCGGGGAGGTGGTTGCGGGTCATCAGGTCGACGGTCTCGGGCGCGAGCAGCCGGACGCCGTCGAGCTCGCCGCGGCGGCGCAGCAGCTCGCTGAACCGGTGGATGTCGTACGCGGTCGCCACCATGCCGCCGCTTCCCGAGAGGAACCGGGGGCGGCCGAACAGCGGCAGGCCCGGGATCCGCTCGATGCCGCTGCCGTCGCCGCTGTCGCCGTACAGTTCCGCCAGCCGGCCGGCCTGTTCGTCGGTGACCTGGAAGCCGGCGTCGGGCATGCCGAGCGGGCGGAAGATCCGCTCGGCGAGGAACTCGTCCAGCGGCCGGCCGGAGACGACCTCGATGATCCGGCCCAGGACGTTCGTGGCCACCGAGTAGTTCCACTGCGTGCCCGGCTCGAACTGGAGCGGCAGTCGCGCGTATGCCTCGACCGTGCCGGCCAGGTCCGAGCCCGGCAGCACCGCCGACTCCAGCCCGGCCTCGCGGTACAGGGCGTCGACGGGGTGGCAGTGGTAGAAGGCGAAGGTCAGCCCCGCCGTGTGGGTCATCAGATGCTTCACGAGCAGGGGCCGGCCGGCCGGGCGGGTGGTGAGGTCGGCGCCCGAGCCGCCCGTGTACACCCGCTGGTCGGCGAAGGCGGGGAGGTGGTCGGCGACCGGGTCGTCCAGGCCCAGCCGGCCCTCCTCGACCAGTATCAGCGCGGCGACCGAGGTGACCGGCTTGGTCATCGAGTAGATCCGGTAGAGGGTGTCGGCCTCGACGGGCAGTCCGGCGGCGATGTCGCGGTGCCCGTGCGCGGTGAGGTGGGCGACCCTGCCGCCGCGGGAGACGGCCACGAGGAACCCGGGCAGGCGCCCCTCGTCGACATAGTGGGCGACATGCTGATCGAGACGGTCCAGCGCCTTCGCGTCCAGCCCGACCTCGCTCGGGTCGACCTCTTGCCGCAGCAGTGCCATCGTTCTCCTCCGGTGCGATCGTTCAAGGTGCGGTCCCGGCCTACCCCGCCCGGACGCCCTCAGACCTCATGGTCGCGCAGGGAACGCGAGTGCGGACCCCTTTCGACGTCGTGATCCGTGTGGGTTGCGTCGCTTCCACCCGCCGGGGTGCAGAGAGAAGGGGCGGGCGGGGCGGGGCGCGAAGGGCCCGGCAGCGCCCGGCAGACCGGCAGCGCCGCCGCGACCACGAACGCCAGCAGGACGAGGGGTGAGCGCGCCGCGCCGAAGTCCATGAGCACGGTCGCCGACGCCACGCCCAGCACCGGCCCCACGTTCATCGCCGTCTGCTGCAACCCGCCCGCCACCCCGGCCGACTCCGCGGGAGCCTGCCGTACGACGACATGGGTCGCCGCGACCATCACGGCGCCGAAACCGGCGCCCACCAGCGCGAACCCGGCGCAGAAGGAGAACGGCCCGGAAGCCCGGGCGAGGAGGAGCAGCCCGGCGGCGAGGACCGCCATCGCTCCCGCGACCGTGGCGCGGGCGCCGGACCGGCGCAGCAGGACGGCGGAGGCGGGCGCGGCGGCGATCAGCAGCGCGGCCAGCGGGAGGCTGAGCAGCGCGCTGTGCAGCGGGGTCAGCCCGAGGTCGTCCTGGAGGACATAGACGCAGGCCAGCAGTCCGCCGTTGAGGGCGGCCGACGCGGTGACCAGCACGCCGAGCGCCCCGCCCACCGCGGGCGGGCGCACCACCTCCGGCGGCAGCAGCGGGGAGCCGGTGCGGCGCTCGTGCCGTACGAAGGCGGCGCCGGCGAGGAGGGAGACCGGCGCCGACCACGTCATGGCGGGGAGGGTGACGAGCGCGTGCACCAGGCAGGCCAGAGCCACGGCGAGCAGCATGGCGCCTGGCAGGTCGAGCGGGACGTCGGCGGGCGGTCGCGGGCGGTCCCGGGAGGCGAGGGCGAGTGCACCGAACAGCAGCGCGGGCACGATGTTGAGGAGGAACACGGCCCGCCAGCCGAACTCCGTGGCCAGCGCCCCGCCCACCACCGGCCCGGCCGCCGCGGCCACCCCGATGGACGCGGTGCGCACGGCGATCGGCGTCCGCAGCCGCTCGGGCGGGTACGCGGCCCGCAGCATCCCCAGCGTGGCCGGCTGCAACAGCGCGCCGAACGCGCCCTGCACGACCCGCAGCGCGATCACCCAGCCGATGTCCGGCGCCAGCGCGATGCCCGCCGAGGCGGCGCCGAAGCCGAGCATGCCGAGGGCGAAGGTACGGCGGTGCCCGTAGCGGTCGCCGAGCCGCCCGGCGAACACCAGCAGCCCCGCCACCGCGACGAGATATCCGGTGCTGGTCCACTGCACCTGGGTGAACCCGGCGTGCAGGTCGCGGCGCAGGGTGGGCTGGGCGACGGTGAGCACGGTGCCGTCCAGGGCGACGACCATGGCACCGGCCACGCTGCTCGCCAGCGTCAGTGACGGCGAGGACGCGGAAGGCCTCACCGGTCGGCCGCCGGGCCGAGATGCGCGTCCAGGGCCGATCGGAGAAGGGGCGCGAAGTCGTCGTTCCCCGTGGCGAGTTGGAGGCTTCCCCAGCGCCACAGCTGGGCGATGCCGTGCAGGTTCGCCCACAGCGCGCCCGCGACGGCCCGGGCGTCGCAGCCGGGCCGGACCCGGCCGACCAGCTCCACCAGGACGCCGAACAGCGGAAGGCTGGTGTCCCGCAGCCGCAAATGCCCGCTCTCCAGCAGGTCGTGACGGAACATCAGCTCGTACATGCCGGGGTTGTCCGCCGCGAACTCCAGGTAGACGTGGGCCAGTTCGCCCAGCTGGACGCGCGGACCGGCGGCGCCGTCGCCGAGCGCCTTTGTCACCCGGGCGCCCAGCTGGGCGAAACCGCGGTGGGCGATGGCCGACAGCAGCTCCAGGTGCGTGGGGAAGTGGCGGCGGGGCGCACCGTGCGAGACGCCTGCCCGGCGGGCGATCTCCCGCAGGGTGAGCGCTCCGGCGCCCTCCCGGGAGAGCAGGTCCACGCCGACGTCGACCAGACGGGTGCGCAGATCGGGGTCCGGGTCCGGCTTGTCGGAATCACTCATGGACACTGTCTACCAGGAGTTGGTAGACAGTGTCTACGCGCGAGGGTGGACGGTGTCCATGCGTGTGCGGCGGATCGGGGCGGGGGAATGGGACCGGGGCGACACGGGTTGTGCCGGACATGACTCAGGACAGGACGCGGAACGCGCTGCTCGCACTGCTCTCCGAGGGCCGCGGCGGGGTACTGGTCACCCTCAAGCGCGACGGCCGCCCCCAGTTGTCGAACGTCTCGCACCACTACTATCCGGACGAGGGCCTGATCCGGATCTCCGTCACGGACGACCGCGCCAAGACCCGCAACCTGCGCCGTGACCCACGGGCGTCGTACCACGTCACCGCGTCCGACCACCGTGCCTACACGGTCGCCGAGGCCACCGCAGACCTCACGCCGGTCGCGAAGGACCCCTACGACAGCACCGTCGAGGAACTCGTCAGGCTCTACCGCGACGTCCAGGGCGAGCATCCCGACTGGGACGACTACCGCGCCGCCATGGTCCGCGACCACCGCCTGGTGCTGCGCCTGCGGGTGGAGCGGGCGTACGGCATCCCCAGGGGATCCGCCGACGGCTAGCCGGTGGGCCTGCCGCTGCCGTCGCGGGTGCGGGGGCTGCCGTCGCCGACAGGCGTGCTGTCGTCGCTGCGGGCTCGAAGGGCGTGCAGCACGGCGACCATGTCCGCGCCCGCATGGCCCAGCGCCACGGTCTCCTCGAACAGGGCGTGGCAGGCGTCGAGCAGCGGGGACGCCAGTCCCGACGCGCGTGCGGCCCCGGCGATCAGGCGGTTGTTCCTGAGGACGTCGAGCGCGGCGGCCTGCACGGCGAAGTCGCCCGCCAGCAGTTTGGGCGCCTTCATGCGCGAGACCCCGCTCGACAGCGGGCCCGCCGCCACGACGTCCAGGAACAGGCCCCGGTCGAGCCCCTGCCGCTCCGCGAAGTGGAACGCCTCGGTGAAGCCGGTCACCTGCGTGATCAGGAACAGGTTCACCGCGAGCTTCATCAGCAGGGCGCCGGGCGCCGGCCCGCAGCGAAACGTCTCGTGACACATCGGCGCGAGCAGCGGCCGCACGATGTCCACGGCCCCCTCCTCGCCGGCCAGCATCGCGACCAACCGCCCCTGCTCGGCCGGGACCCGTGAGCCGGAGACGGGCGCCTCGACATGGCGGCCGCCCCCCGCGCGCACGTCCGCCTCCAGCCCTCGCGAGTACTCGGGCGAGGTCGTGCCCATGGTGACGACGACGCGCCCCGCCACGCGCGCGCCGAAGTCCGGAGTGCCGCGGCCGAGGACGGCGTCGACGGCGGACCCGTCGGCCAGCATGAGGATCACGACGTCGGCGCGGGCGAACACGCCGGCGGGATCCGCCGCGACCTCGGCGCCGGCCGCGCGCAGGGTCTCGGCGGAGTCCGCCGTGCGGTTCCACACCACCAGGGGCGTTCCGGCGCGGGCCAGGCGCAGTGCCATGGGGCGGCCCATCACGCCCAGACCGATGAATCCGACCCGCATGAGGCCGCCTTCCCGCTCAGCTCTATGACAGCGGTCATAGTAGCGGCCGCTATGACGCCGGTCATAGGCTTCCTGCGACGGCGCAGCCAGGGGGCGCAGCTCGAAGGAGGCCGACCATGCCGGTGCCCGAACGCGGACCCCGTGAGCGGATGGTCTTCAGCGCGGCCCAGCTCGTCCGCCGCGACGGGGTCGGCGCCACGGGCATGCGGGACGTCGCCGTGCACGCCGGCGCACCCCGGGGTTCGCTCCAGCACTACTTCCCCGGCGGCAAGCAGCAGCTCGTCAACGAGGCCGTGGACTGGGCGGGCCGCTACGCCGGCAAGCGCGTCGCGCGCTTCCTGGACGACCTGGCGAAGACCGGCGAGCCGACTCCCGCCGGACTCTTCGCCGCGATGGTGCGCCAGTGGACGGACGAGTACGCGACGGCCGGCTTCGCCACCGGCTGCCCCGTGGCCGCGGCGACCGTCGACGGCGCGGCCACGGGTGACGCCACCAGGGAGGCCGCGGCCGCCGCGTTCGCGGCCTGGACGGGCCCGGTCGCCGAGGCCCTGACCGGCATGGGCGTTCCGGCGGGCAGGGCCGGTTCGCTCGCCACCCTCATGATCAGCGCCCTGGAGGGAGCGATCCTGATCGCCCGGGCGGAGCAGGACGTACGAGCACTGACGACGGTCGCGGCGGAGTTGGCTCCCCTGCTGGACGGGTCCGTGGAGAGGGGCTTCCCCCCGGGGTGAGAACGGCCCCGGCCCGGTGGACCGGTCCCGGCGCATCCCCGAGCCCCCGGAGCGACGAAGGCGTCCGGGGGCTCGGGGATCACGAAGTACCGGGGAGTCCACCCGGTGGGCGGCCAGGATCAGGCGGTGACCGTTTCCGGCTGCGCGGCGTTTCGCGCGCCCCGCGCGCCCAACTGCTCGGTCGGGATCTTCGCGGTCTCCCGGGCCGACAGGGCCGCGATCACCGGCGGGACACACAGTGCCGCCGTGAAGAGGGCCACGGAGGACCAGCCGTCGCCGTCCGGGCCCGCGATCTGCGCGGCGAAGGTGACCGCGAATCCGGCCACCGCGAAGCCGATCTGGGTGCCGATCGCCATGCCGGACAGACGGACGCGGGTGGAGAACATCTCGCCGTAGAAGGAGGGCCACACGCCGTTCGCGGCGCTGTAGACGACCCCGAAGGTGGCGATGCCCAGCAGCAGGATCAACGGGTAGGAGCCGGTGGAGATCGCCCAGAGGTAGGCGAACATCATCACCGCGCTGCCGGACGCGCCGATCAGGTACACCGGACGGCGGCCGATGCGGTCGGAGAGCGTGGCCCACGCCGGGATGGCCGCCAGCGCGACCACGTTGGCCAGCGCGCCCACCCACAGCATGGAGGTGCGGCTCATCCCCACCGAGTCGCTGGTCGCGTAGGCCAGCGCCCACACCGTGAAGATGGTGCTGACCGAGGCGACGAGCGCGCCCGCGACCACCCGGAGGACGTCCGCCCAGTGGTCGCGCAGCAGCACCACCAGCGGCAGCTTGACGACCTCGCCGGTGGCCTGCTGGGCGGCGAAGGCCGGGGTCTCCTCCAGCTTGCGGCGGATGACGTAGCCGGCGACGGCGACCGCGATGCTCAGCCAGAACGGCACCCGCCAGCCCCAGGACAGCAACTGCTCCTCGGGGAGGGCCGCGATCGGGATGAAGACGAGGGTGGCGAGGAGCTGACCGCCCTGGGTGCCGCTGAGGGTGAAGCTGGTGAAGAAGCCCCGTCGCTCCGACGGCGCGTGTTCCAGCGTCATGGAGTTGGCGCTGGCCTGCTCGCCGGCGGCGGAGATGCCCTGGAGGACGCGGCACAGCACCAGCAGGGCGGGCGCGAGCGTGCCGACCTGGGCGCGGGTGGGCAGGCAGCCGATGAGGAACGTCGAGACGCCCATCAGGATGAGGGTGAAGACCATGATCTTCTTGCGGCCCACACGGTCGCCGAAGTGACCGAGGAAGAGTGCGCCGACGGGACGGGCCGCGTACGCGACACCGAAGGTGGCCAGCGACAGCAGGGTCGCGGTGGCCGGGTCGGACTCGTCGAAGAAGACCTTCGGGAAGATCAGTGCTGCCGCGCTGCCGTAGATGAAGAAGTCGTAGTACTCCAGAGCGCTGCCGATCCAGGCCGCCATGGCGGCTTTCCTCGGCTGGCCGGGAGGTGCGGCGGGGACGGACACGGCGTGCTCCTTCGAGGGAACTCCAACGTACGTGGAGTGGGGCAAGGGGAGTAGGGCCGGTTCCCTGGGGTGCGGGGCGGCTGCGCCGGGTGCGTGCCCGGCTAATTAACCCACTGGGTAGTTAGTAGCGGATGGCTAGGGATGTTGCGCTGATGTTTCTCCGCTGTCAATAGGCGGCGCCGTAGGATCTTCCGCCGGGGCGCCGGGCCGCTCCGTGGCGGATCAGTCCGCCGTGCGCTCCGCCGTCAGATAGGCGATGACCATGTCGCCGAGCATGGTGCGGTAGTGCTCCCGCTGGGCCGGGTCGACCAGGTCACGGCCGAACAGGGCGCCGAACGTGTGCCGGTTGGCCACCCGGAAGAAGCAGAACGAGCTGATCATCGCGTGCAGGTCCACGGCGTCCACCTCGGCCGTGAACAGGCCGGACTCCCGCCCGGAGGCCAGGATGCGGCGGATCACGTCGAGCGCCGGGGAGCCGATCCGCCCGAGCTTCTCGGAGGCGGCGATGTGCTCGGCCTCGTGGATGTTCTCGATGCTCACCAGACGGATGAAGTCCGGGTGCCGCTCGTGGTGGTCGAAGGTCAGCTCCGCCAGCCGGCGGATGGCCGCGACCGGGTCGAGGTGCTCGACGTCGAGCTGCTGCTCGGTCTCGCGGATCACGCCGTACGCCCGCTCCAGTACGGCGGTGAAAAGCTGCTCCTTGCCGCCGAAGTAGTAGTAGATCATCCGCTTCGTGGTGCTGGTGCGGGCGGCGATGTCGTCGACCCGGGCCCCGGCGTAGCCGACCCGGGCGAACTCCTGGGTCGCCACGTCGAGGATCTCGGCCCGGGTCCGGGCGGCGTCGCGCAGGCGCCCGTTGCCGTGGGGTCGTGCCGGTTCGTCGACGCTGGTCATCGGGGTTCCTTCGAGCGGCGTGGGTGCAGTGCCGCGATTCTAGAAGCCCACCCGCGTCCCGGGGGGTGAGAAGGCTTCCCCCGGGACCCGCCTTGGTGTTATGACTAACTCACCAGTTCGTACATTAGCCAGCCGATCAGGAGGTCCGCCGTGGCCGTCGTCTTCAAGGACTCGTATCTCGTCGGGCTGATCGGTTCCGGTATCGGTCCGTCGCTCAGCCCGGCGTTGCACGAGCGGGAGGCCGATCGGCAGGGCCTGCGCTACCTGTACCGCCTCGTCGACATCGACGCGCTGGACCTCGGCCCCGAGGCGGTGGGCGATCTGGTGCGCGCCGCCCGCGACCTCGGCTTCGACGGGCTCAACATCACGCACCCGTGCAAGCAGCTGGTCATCCCGCACCTGGACGCGCTCGCCCCGCAGGCCGAGGCGCTCGGCGCGGTCAACACCGTCGTCTTCGAGGACGGCCGGGCCGTCGGCCACAACACCGACGTGACCGGTTTCGCCGCCTCCTTCGCGCGCGGTCTGCCCGACGTCCCGCTCGATCGGGTGGTCCAGCTGGGCGCCGGAGGCGCGGGAGCGGCCGTCGCGCACGCCACCCTCACCCTGGGCGCCGGGCAGGTCACCGTCGTGGACGCGCTGTCCGAACGGGCCGCGGACCTCGCCCGCTCCCTCAACCGCCACTTCGGCCCGGGCCGGGCGGCGGCCGCCGCACCGGACCGGCTGGCCCACCTGCTCGCGCGGGCCGACGGCGTCGTGCACGCCACCCCCACCGGCATGGCCGCACACCCGGGCCTGCCCTTCCCGGCCGAGCTGATCCGTCCCGACCTGTGGGTCGCCGAGGTCGTCTACCGGCCCCTGGAGACCGAGCTGCTGCGCACCGCCCGCGGGGTCGGCTGCGCCACCCTGGACGGGGGCGGCATGGCCGTCTTCCAGGCCGTGGACGCCTTCCGTCTGTTCACCGGCCACGAGCCCGACAGCGTCGCCATGCTGGCCGACTTCGCGGAGATGGCCCGTGGTGCGGAGCACTCCGCGGGCCACGCCGTATGACAGCCGCGGGCCGTCCGCGTCCGGTCACGCCCACCCGGCGGAGCCGCGGGACGTCCCCGCCCCGCGCCCCTGACGGGACGCGGCACAGCCCCCAAGGAGCACCACCGTGCGTACGTCCATAGCCACCGTCTCCCTCAGCGGATCCCTGACCGAGAAGCTCACGGCCGCCGCCCGGGCCGGATTCGACGGCGTCGAGATCTTCGAGAACGATCTGCTCGCGAGCCCCCTCACCCCGGAGGAGATCCGCGACCGCTGCGCCGACCTCGGCCTGGGCATCGATCTCTACCAGCCGATGAGGGACATGGAGGCGGTGCCGGCCGAGGAGTTCGCCCGTGGCCTGCGCCGCGCCCGCCACAAGTTCGAGGTGATGAACAGGCTCGGCGCGGACACCGTCCTGGTCTGCTCCAGCGTCTCCCCGCTCGCGGTGGACGACGACGCGCTCGCCGCCGCGCAGCTGAGCGAACTCGCCCACCTAGCAGAGGACTTCGGCATCCGCGTCGCCTACGAGGCACTCGCCTGGGGACGGCACGTCAGCACCTACGACCACGCCTGGCGCATCGTCGAGACAGCCGGCCACCCCGCGCTCGGCACCTGCCTGGACAGCTTCCACATCCTGTCCCGCAGCTCCGGTCCGAAGGACCTCGAAGGCATCGAGGACATCCCCGGCGAGAAGATCTTCTTCCTCCAGCTGGCCGACGCCCCGCTGCTCGGCATGGACGTCCTCCAGTGGAGCCGCCACCACCGCTGTTTCCCCGGCCAGGGCGGCTTCGACGTCGCCGGACTGGTGAGACACGTACTGCGCACCGGCTACGCGGGCCCCCTCTCGCTCGAGGTCTTCAACGACGTCTTCCGGCAGGCCGAGGCCGGCCCGACCGCCGTGGACGCCCGCCGCTCCCTGCTGCTCCTCCAGGAGGAGGCCGGCATCCGGACGCTGCCCGCGCCCGCGGTCCCCACCGGCGTGGCCTTCGCCGAGCTGGTCACCCACGACGCCGAGCCCGTCGTCCCCCTCCTCACCGGCCTGGGCTTCGTCCGCACCGCCCGCCACCGCGGCAAGCCGGTCGAGCTGTGGGAGCGGGGCGAGGCCCGCATCCTGGTCAACACCGGTCCGGCCACCCTCTCCCGCTCTCGGCCTCGCTCGCGCGGGGCGACCCCCGTCGACGGCACCACCCTCGCCGCGATCGGCCTGGAGTCACCCGACCCGGCCGCCGCCGCCCGCCGCGCCGAGGCACTTCTCGCCCCCGTCCTGCCGCGCCGTCGCGCCACCGCCGACGCCGCGCTGGACGCCGTGGCCGCGCCCGACGGCACGGAACTCTTCCTGTGCGCGACGAACCGGCCCGGACTGCCCGACTGGCGCGCCGACTTCGAGGACGTGCACACCCCCGCCGCTCCGGCCCGCTCCGACGCCTTCCGCATCGACCATGTGGCGCTGACCCAGCCCTGGCACCACTTCGACGAGGCGGTCCTCTTCCACCGCGGCGTCCTCGGCCTCGACGCCCAGGAGAGCGTCGACGTCGCCGACCCCTACGGGCTGCTGCGCAGCCGTGCCGTCACCAACGCCGACGGCAGCGTGCGGCTCCCGCTCACCGTCGGCGCGGCCCCCGGCGACGACACCGCGCAGGCCCGGCACATCGCGCTGGGCACCGAGGACGTGGTCGCAGCGGCCCGCCGTTTCACCGAGGCCGGTGGCCGTCTGCTGCCCATCCCGGCGAACTACCACGACGACCTCGCGGCCCGCTTCGAGTTCGCCGACGGCGAGCTGGAGACCTACCGCGAGCTGGGCATCCTCTACGACCGGGACGCGCACGGTGTCTTCCGGCACTGCTACACGCACACCGTCGGCCGCGTCTTCTTCGAACTCGTCCAGCGCGACGGCGGCTACCAGGGCTACGGCGCCGCCAACGCGCCGGTGCGGCTGGCCGCCCAGCGCGCCGTGCGCTGACCTACTGCCGGCTGACCGTCCTGGTCACACCGGCGACGACCGTCGTGGCCAGGATCCAGCCGGTCACGATGAGGACGTACGACAGCCACTGGTACCAGCCGGTCGGCGCGAACGCGCTCTCCTGCCCGAAGGAGATCACGGGCAGCAGCAGGTCGAGGGTGTAGAAGACCGGGTTGAAGTGGGGCGCCTCGCCCGCCTTGAGCGCGGGCGGGTGGTGCCCGGCGTACGCGATCGAGCCGACGGCCAGCAGGGACAACAGCCAGACGGCCGCCCGCAGCGGACGGAACCCGTAGCCGACGGCCGCGTCCTGGAGCCGGCCCCACACGCGGCCGTACCAGGGCAGGGTGCCGCGATGCCGGCGCTGCTTGGCCAGCTGTACGACCCGGGCCGCCCGGTCGTCGCCGATGCGGCGGTAGGCGGCCGTCAGCTGCTCGTAGGCGTGCGGGTCGAACGCGCCGTCGTCGCGCTCCAGCATCGGCAGCCGTCGCTCGGCGGGCTCGTGCGGGGTGAGGAAGGTGTAGGTGAGATCCAGCAGCCGCACCTGGTCGGGCAGCATCTCCGGCTCCAGCTGGAGCTGACCCACCTCGGCGCGCCGCAGGTTGAGCCTGCCCTCGATCGGGGCGCCCTCGCGCAGCCAGATCTCCCCTATGACGCAGCTGCTGGCCCGCAGCGCGGTGCCGCCCGGGTTGGACAGGGAGCTGCGCAGCAGATCCACCCGGCCGGGGATGCGGGAGCCCCGCAGATCGATGCGGCCCCGGGCGCGCATCCGCCGGCCCAGCAGGTTGGCGCCCACGTCGAGGGACTCCGCGCTCAGCACATGTGCGCCGGGGTTGTTCAGTTCGGCGTCCTCCAGGTCGATCGAGCCGGTGACGGAGGCGCCGTCGAGCCGGATCAGGCCCTGGGTGCGCAGACCGCGGGCACAGAGGTCGTTGTCGATGGAGACCTGGTTGAGCTGGAGAACGGGCTGGGTGGGGTCCGTCGCGGTGACGGCCGCCCCGTCGAGGTACAGCGCCCCCGAGATCTGCGCCCTGCTGAGGTGCACCGCGCCGCCGATACGGCACCGGGTCAGCCGTAGCCCCCCGTCGATCCGGGTGTGCGACGCGTCCAGACCGGGCAGCTCGGAGTCGCGCAGGCTGACGTAGTTGAGCTGGGCGCCGACCAGCCGCGGGGCCTCGTCGAAGCGGCAGTGGATCAGGCGGAACATGCTGTCGACGACCGCGTTCCGCAGATCGAGGACGCCGGTGACGCGCGCGCCGACGACCTTGAGGGCGGCTATCTCCCCAGGCTCCCGGGGGCCGTTGAGGAGCAACGCCCGCAACACCGCCGCCCGCACACGGCGTTCGGGGCCGTTCTCCTCGCCGGCCGCGCGGAAGTCGACGGTCGTCCCCGTGGCGAAGGCCCGCCGGAGTCGCTGTTCGGCCGGTGTCAGATCGTTGATCTCCATCAGCCGCGACTCTGGCGGGCCCTGCCGAGCGGTGTCAACCGGCTACGCCCGTACGTTCCATTCGGCGATCACGGGCCGCCCGTGCTCGGTCGACAGACGGCTGACCGTGCCCGTGGCCAGCTGGAACAACCGCCCCTCGGCGGGTGGCAGTCCGAGCCGACGGGCCGTCAGCACCCGCAGGAAGTGCCCGTGCGCGACCAGCACGGCGTCGCCGCGGCAGTTCTGGAGCGCCGCGTCCACCCGGGACAGCACCCGGTCGGCGCGCCGGCCGACCTCCTCGGGCGACTCGCCGGGATGTCCGTCCGGGCCGGGCGGCACCCCGTCGGTCCACAGGTCCCAGGTGGGACGACCACCGTGTATCTCCACGGTGGTGACGCCCTCGTAGGCGCCGTAGTCCCACTCGTGCAGGTCGGGATCGGTGACGGCCCCGGTGACGCCCGCCAGTTCGGCGGTGCGGACCGCGCGGTGCAGCGGGCTGATCAGGGCGAGGCAGAAGGGCCGGCCGGAGAGGAGCGGGGCGAGGGACTTGGCCTGTTCCTCTCCGTGTTCGGTGAGGGGCAGATCGGTCCAGCTGGTGTGCTGCCCCGACACGCTCCACTCCGTCTCCCCATGGCGGACCAGCAGCAGATCCCCCACGGCCGGCCCTACTTCTTCGCCGACTCGACGGCGTGGCCGCCGAACTGGTTGCGCAGCGCCGCGACCATCTTCATCTGCGGCGAGTCGTCCTGACGGGACGCGAACCGGGCGAAGAGGGACGCCGTGATGGCGGGCAGCGGTACGGCGTTGTCGATGGCGGCCTCGACCGTCCAGCGGCCCTCTCCGGAGTCCTCCGCGTAGCCGCGCAGCTTGTCGAGGTGCACGTCCTCGTCGAGGGCGTTGACCGCCAGGTCGAGCAGCCAGGACCGGATGACGGTCCCCTCCTGCCAGGACCGGAAGACCTCGCGCACGTTCTCCACGGAGTCCACCTTCTCGAGGAGCTCCCAGCCCTCTGCGTACGCCTGCATCATGGCGTACTCGATGCCGTTGTGGACCATCTTCGAGAAGTGCCCGGCGCCGACCTTGCCCGCGTGGACGTAGCCGTAGGGGCCCTCGGGCTTGAGCGCGTCGAAGATCGGCTGCACCCTGGCGACGTGCTCGGCATCGCCGCCGACCATCAGGGCATAGCCGTTCTGCAGGCCCCAGACACCGCCGGAGACACCGGCGTCGACGAAGCCGATGCCCTTGGCGCCGAGCTCCTCGGCGTGCTTCTCGTCGTCCGTCCAGCGGGAGTTGCCGCCGTCGACGACCGTGTCGCCGGACTGGAGCAGGTCGCCGAGTTCGTCGACGACGGACTGGGTGGGCGCGCCGGCCGGGACCATCACCCAGACCGTGCGCGGCGCTTCGAGCTTGTCGACGAGTTCGGCGAGGCTGCTGACGTCGGAGACCTCGGGGTTGCGGTCGTAGCCGATGACGGTGTGGCCGGCGCGGCGGATGCGCTCGCGCATGTTGCCGCCCATCTTGCCGAGGCCGATCAGACCCAGCTGCGTCGATGTCATGTCAGTTCACTACTTCCTGAGTTCGCGGTAGGCGGCGACGAGAGCGGCGGTGGAGGGATCGAGGCCGGGGACCTCGGCACCGCGGGTGAGGGCGGGTTCGACGCGCTTGGCGAGCACCTTGCCGAGCTCCACGCCCCACTGGTCGAAGGAGTCGATGTCCCAGATCGCGCCCTGCACGAACACCTTGTGCTCGTAGAGGGCGATGAGCTGGCCCAGGACCGACGGGGTCAGCTCACGGGCGAGGACGGTCGTCGTGGGGTGGTTGCCCTGGAAGGTGCGGTGCGGCACCTGCTCCTCCGGTACGCCCTCCGACCGGACCTCCTCGGCGGTCTTGCCGAAGGCGAGGGCCTGTCCCTGCGCGAACAGGTTGGCCATCAACAGGTCGTGCTGCGCCTTGAGTTCGTCGCTCAGCTCGTCGACCGGCCGGGCGAAGCCGATCAGGTCGGCCGGGATGAGCTTCGTGCCCTGGTGGATCAACTGGTAGTAGGCGTGCTGTCCGTTGGTGCCCGGAGTGCCCCACACGACCGGGCCGGTCTGCCACTGCACGGGTCGGCCCTCGCGGTCCACCGACTTGCCGTTGGACTCCATGTCGAGCTGCTGGAGGTAGGCGGTGAACTTCGAGAGGTAGTGGCTGTAGGGGAGTACGGCGTGCGACTGCGCGTCGAAGAAGTTCCCGTACCAGATGCCCAACAGGCCGAGGAGCAGCGGGGCGTTGGAGTCGGCGGGAGCGGTGCGGAAGTGGTCGTCGACGATCCTGAACCCGTCGAGCAGCTCCCGGAACCGCGCCGGACCGATGGCGATCATCAGCGACAGGCCGATCGCCGAGTCGAAGGAGTAGCGACCGCCGACCCAGTCCCAGAACTCGAACATGTTGGCCGTGTCGATGCCGAAGTCGGCGACCTTCTCGGCGTTGGTGGACAGCGCGACGAAGTGCTTCGCGACCGCCTTCTCCTCACCGCCCAGCCCCTTCAGCAGCCAGGAGCGGGCCGAGGTGGCGTTGGTGATCGTCTCGATCGTGGTGAAGGTCTTGGAGGCGACGATGAACAGCGTCTCGGCGGGGTCCAGGTCGTGGACCGCCTCGTGCAGATCGGCGCCGTCGACGTTGGAGACGAACCGGAAGGTCAGCGAGCGGTCCGTGTAGGCCCTCAGTGCCTCGTACGCCATCGCGGGACCCAGGTCGGAGCCGCCGATGCCGATGTTGACGACATTGCGGATCCGGCGGCCCGTGTGACCGGTCCACTCACCGGAGCGCACGCGCTCGGCGAATCCGCTCATCCCGCTCAGGACGGCGTGGACCTGGGGGACCACGTTCTCGCCGTCGACCTCGACGACGGCGTCCGCCGGGGCCCGCAGTGCGGTGTGCAGGACCGCGCGGTCCTCGGTGATGTTGATCCTCTCGCCGGCGAACATGGCGTCGCGCAGCCCGAACACGTCGGTGGCGGCGGCGAGTTCGCGCAGCAGGGCGAGGGTCTCGTCGGTGACCAGGTTCTTGGAGAAGTCGATGCGCAGGTCGCCGACGCGTACCACGTACCGCTCGGCGCGCCCCGGGTCCGCCGCGAACAGGTCCCGCAGGTGTGCCTGCCACCGGGCGCGGTGATCCTTCAGGGCGGCCCACTCGGGCCGCTGGTCGAGCCGGGGGGTGTCAGACATGGGAGGATGGCTCCTTGGTGTCCTCGCCCCGCAGGGCGACGGCGTACATCTCGTCCGCGTCGAGGCGCCTGAGCTCCTCGGCGATGAGTTCGGAGGTGGCGCGGACCTTCAGCGCGAGGGTGCGCGAGGGCTGTCCGGGCAGCGTGAGCGTGGCGAGCGGGCCCTCGGGGCGGTCGATGACGATCTCGCCGTTCCCGGTGCCGAGCCGGACGGCCGTGACGACCGGCCCCGCGGTGACGACCCGGTCGACCACGACGTTCAGCCGGGCCTCCAGCCAGCGCGCGAGCAGCTCGGCGCTGGGGTTGTCGGCCTCGCTCTCCACGGCCGCCGTGGTGATCGGCACCCGGGCCTGGTCCAGGGCCGCCGCGAGCATCGAGCGCCACGGGGTGAGCCGGGTCCAGGCGAGGTCGGTGTCGCCGGGGGCGTACGACTTCACGCGCGCCGCCAGGGCCGTCAGCGGCTGCTCGACGGCGTACATGTCGGTGATCCTGCGCTGCGCGAGGGCGCCCAGCGGGTCCTTGGCCGGGTTCTCCGGGGCGTCCACCGGCCACCACACGACGACCGGGGCGTCCGGCAGCAGCAGCGGCAGGACGACGGAGTCGGCGTGGTCGGAGACCTCGCCGTACGTCCGCAGGATGACCGTCTCGCCGGTGCCCGCGTCGGCACCCACCCGGACCTCGGCGTCGAGGTGGGAGTTGGTGCGGTCGCGCGGGCTGCGGGCGTGC
The DNA here is from genome assembly GCF_044741545.1 of Streptomyces sp. NPDC088157. NCBI lineage: Bacteria > Bacillati > Actinomycetota > Actinomycetes > Kitasatosporales > Streptomycetaceae > Streptomyces > Streptomyces sp. NPDC088157. The sequence continues at coordinate 131,047 of NZ_JBIUSU010000002.1, read as the reverse complement.
CGCTTGATGACGACCAGGGTGCGCGAGGGGTGCTCGTGCGAGGCCTCCTCGGCCGCCTTGATCGAGTCGTAGGCGTTCTCCTCGTCCGTGACGATCACCATCGTCAGAACCATGCCCACGGCTGGTGTGCCGATGGCGCGGCGACCCCGCACCAGCGCCTTGTTGATCTTGCTTGCCGTGGTGTCGGTCAGGTCGATCTTCATGGCCTGCGCCAGCTCCGTCCGTCTCGTGCGAGCATCTCGTCGGCTTCCTCGGGTCCCCAGCTGCCCGAGGGGTACTGCGCGGGCCTGCCGTGCCGTGCCCAGTACTCCTCGATCGGGTCGAGGATCTTCCAGGACTCTTCCACTTCCTGGTGGCGGGGGAACAGGTTGGCGTCGCCCAGCAGCACATCCAGGATGAGGCGCTCGTACGCCTCCGGGCTGGACTCCGTGAAGGACTCGCCGTAGGCGAAGTCCATCGTCACGTCCCGGATCTCCATGGAGGTGCCGGGCACCTTGGAGCCGAAGCGGACCGTGATGCCCTCGTCCGGCTGGACGCGGATGACGATCGCGTTGGCGCCGAGCTCCTCGGTCGCGGTGGAGTCGAAGGGGGAGTGGGGAGCGCGCTGGAAGACGACCGCGATCTCGGTGACCCGCCGGCCGAGGCGCTTGCCGGTGCGCAGGTAGAAGGGGACGCCCGCCCAGCGGCGGTTGTCGACGTTCAGCTTCACGGCGGCGTACGTGTCCGTCGTGGAGACCGGGTCGATGCCGTCCTCCTCCAGGTAACCGCGAACCTTCTCGCCGCCCTGCCAGGCCGACACGTACTGCCCCCGTACGGTGTGCTTCCCCAGTTCCTCGGGCAGCTTCACCGCCCGGAGCACCTTGAGCTTCTCGGTGAGCAGCGCGTCGGCGTCGAACGAGGCGGGCTCCTCCATGGCGGTGAGGGCCATGAGCTGGAGCAGGTGGTTCTGGATGACGTCACGGGCGGCGCCGATGCCGTCGTAGTAGCCGGCCCGGCCGCCGATGCCGATGTCCTCGGCCATGGTGATCTGCACGTGGTCCACGAAGGACCGGTTCCAGATCGGCTCGAACATGGTGTTGGCGAAGCGGAGCGCCAGGATGTTCTGGACGGTCTCCTTGCCGAGGTAGTGGTCGATGCGGAAGAGCTGGTCCGGCTCGAACACGTCGTGCACGACCGCGTTCAGTTCCCGCGCGCTGTCCAGGTCGCGCCCGAACGGCTTCTCGATGACCGCCCGACGCCAGGCCCCCTTGCGTCCCTTCGCCAGCCCGTGCTTCTTGAGCTGCTCGACGACCTTGGGGAAGAACTTCGGCGGTACGGAGAGGTAGAAGGCGAAGTTGCCGCCCGTGCCGCGGGAGGAGTCCAGCTCCTCGACCGCGTTCTTGAGCTGCTTGAACGCGGTGTCGTCGTCGAAGTCGCCCGGGACGAACCGCATGCCCTCGGCGAGCTGCTGCCAGACCTCCTCGCGGAACGGGGTCCGGGAGTGCTCGCGCACCGCGTCGTGGACGACCTGCGCGAAGTCCTGGTCCTCCCAGTCGCGGCGGGCGAATCCGACGAGCGAGAAGCCCGGTGGGAGCAGACCGCGGTTGGCGAGGTCGTAGACCGCCGGCATCAGCTTCTTGCGGGACAGGTCTCCGGTCACGCCGAAGATGACGAGGCCGGACGGCCCCGCGATGCGGGGCAGGCGCCGGTCGCGGGGGTCCCGCAGGGGGTTCTCCCAGGCCGCGCCGAGACTGCTGGTGCTCATTCCGCGTCAACTCCCTTGCTCATCAGCGACTTCGTGACCGCGTCAAGAAGGTCCTGCCACGCCACCGCGAACTTGGCGACACCCTCCTCCTCCAAACGGGTGACCACCTCGTCGTAGGGGATGCCGAGCGCCTCGACGGCGGCCAGGTCGGCACGCGCCTGGGCATAGCCGCCGGTGACCGTGTCGCCGGTGATGTCGCCGTGGTCGGCGGTGGCGTTCAGCGTGGCCTCGGGCATGGTGTTGACCGTGCCCGGGGCGACCAGATCGTCCACGTACAGCGTGTCCTTGTACACAGGATCCTTCACGCCGGTGGATGCCCACAGCGGACGCTGCTTGTTCGCCCGGGCTCCCGCGAGGGCGGTCCAGCGGTCGCCGGAGCGGGTCGGACGGCCGGCGGACCCGAACACCTCCTCGTACGCCTCGTAGGCCAGCCGCGCGTTGGCGAGCGCGGCCCTGCCCTTCAGCGCGCGGGCCGCGTCGGTGCCGAGCAGGGTCAGCCGCTTGTCGATCTCGGCGTCGACGCGCGAGACGAAGAAGGAGGCCACGGAGTGCACGGCGGAGAGGTCCAGGCCCTTGGCGGCGGCCTTCTCCAGGCCGGCCAGATAGGCGTCGACGACCTCGCGGTAGCGCTCCAGGGAGAAGATCAGCGTGACGTTGACGCTGATGCCGAGGCCGATGACCTCGGTGATCGCCGGGAGACCGGCCCGTGTCGCCGGGATCTTGATCATCACGTTGGGGCGGTCGACCAGCCAGGCGAGCTGCTTGGCCTCGGCGATCGTGGCGGCGGTGTCGTGGGCGAGACGGGGGTCGACCTCGATGGAGACCCGGCCGTCGCGACCACCGGTCGCCGTGTAGACAGAATGCAGGACATCGGCTGCGGCCCGCACATCGGCCGTCGTCAGCATCCGTACGGCTTCGTCGACCGTGACGCCCCGCACCGCCAGCTCGCCGAGCTGCTCCTCGTAGCCTTCGCCGGAACCGATCGCGGCCTGGAAGATGGACGGGTTGGTGGTGACACCGACGACGTTCTTCGTCTCGACGAGCCGGGCGAGGCCGCCGGAGGCGATCCGCTCGCGCGACAGGTCGTCCAGCCAGACGGAGACGCCCTCCTCGGACAGGCGCTCCAGCGCTCCCGCGGTTGCTTCGGTCACTTCGATCATCTTCTTTCTGGCGGTCGGATCAACCACGCGCGGCGGCAAGGGATTCCCGGGCCGCGGCGGCGACGTTCTCGGCGGTGAAGCCGTACTCGGCGAACAGGGTTTCCGCGTCGGCGGAGGCGCCGAAGTGCTCGAGGGAGACGATCCGCCCGGCGTCGCCCACGAACCGGTGCCAGGTGAGGCCGATGCCCGCCTCGACCGCGACCCGGGCCCGCACCGACGGCGGAAGGACGCCGTCGCGGTACTCGCGCGGCTGCTCCTCGAACCACTCCACGGACGGCATCGACACCACCCGGACGCCGATCCCCTCGGCCTCGAGCGCCTCGCGCGCGGCGACGGCGAGCCGTACCTCGGACCCGGTGGCGACGAGGACGACGTCGGGGGTCCCGGTGGAGGACTCGGCCAGGACGTATCCGCCCTTCGCCGCGTCCGGGTTCGGCGCGTACGTCGGGACGCCCTGCCGGGTGAGGGCCAGGCCGTGCGGGGCCGGCCGGGTGCCGTGCCGCCTCAGGATCTCGGCCCAGGCGATCGTCGTCTCGTTGGCGTCGGCCGGGCGGACCACGTTCAGGCCGGGGATGGCCCGCAGCGAGGCCAGGTGCTCGACCGGCTGGTGGGTGGGGCCGTCCTCGCCGAGACCGACGGAGTCGTGCGTCCACACGTACGTCACCGGCAGCTGCATCAGCGCCGACATCCGGACGGCGTTGCGCATGTAGTCGGAGAACACCAGGAAGGTGCCGCCGTAGATACGGGTGTTGCCGTGCAGGGCGATGCCGTTCATCTCGGCGGCCATCGAGAACTCGCGGATACCGAAATGGACCGTACGGCCGTACGGGCTCGCCCCGGGCAGCGGGTTGCCCGCGGGGAGGAAGGAGGAGGACTTGTCGATGGTGGTGTTGTTCGAGCCGGCCAGGTCGGCGGAGCCGCCCCACAGCTCGGGCAGGACCTCGCCCAGCGACTGGAGAACCTTGCCGGAGGCGGCGCGGGTGGCGACCGGCCTGCCGGGCTCGAACACCGGCAGCGCGTCCTCCCAGCCCTCGGGCAGCTGACCCGCGAGGACCCGGTCGAACAGGCGGGCGCGCCCGGCGTCGGCGCCGCGCCACTTCTCCAGCTGCCTGTCCCAGGCCGCGTGGGCCTGCGCGCCCCGGTCGAGGGCGGCGCGGGTGTGGGCGAGCACCTCGTCGGTGACCTCGAAGCTCCGCTCCGGGTCGAAGCCGAGGAGGCGCTTGGTGGCGGCGACCTCCTCCGCGCCGAGGGCCGAACCGTGGGAGGCCTCGGTGTTGCGGGCGTTCGGGGCGGGCCAGGCGATGATCGTGCGCAGGGAGATGATCGAGGGGCGCCCGGTCTCGGCCTGCGCCGCCTTCAGCGCCGCGTACAGGGCGGGGACGTCGACGTCGCCCTCCCCGGTCGGCCCGACGCGCTGGGCGTGCCAGCCGTAGGCCTCGTACCGCTTGAGCACGTCCTCGGAGAACGCGGTGGCCGTGTCGCCCTCGATGGAGATGTGGTTGTCGTCGTAGACGAGGACGAGGTTGCCGAGCTTCTGGTGGCCGGCGAGGGAGGACGCCTCGGCGGAGACGCCCTCCTCCAGGTCGCCGTCGGAGACGATCGCCCAGACGGTGTGGTCGAACGGCGACTCGCCGACCGGGGCCTGCGGGTCGAACAGACCGCGCTCGTAGCGGGCGGCCATCGCCATGCCCACGGCGTTCGCGACACCCTGGCCGAGCGGTCCGGTGGTGGTCTCCACACCGGCGGTGTGCCCGTACTCGGGGTGGCCGGGCGTCTTCGAGCCGTGCGTACGGAAGCTCTTCAGGTCCTCGAGCTCCAGCTCGTAGCCGGAGAGGTAGAGCTGGGTGTAGAGGGTCAGCGAGGTGTGGCCGGGGGAGAGGACGAAGCGGTCACGGCCCGTCCACTCGGGATCCGCCGGATCATGTCGCATCACCTTCTGAAAGATCGTGTACGCGACCGGCGCGAGGCTCATGGCGGTTCCGGGGTGGCCGTTGCCGACCTGCTGGACGGCATCCGCCGCCAGAAGGCGGGCGGTGTCGACGGCACGCCGGTCAATTTCGGTCCACTCGAAGTTGTTCGGTGTCTGCGTGCTCATCTTCAAGAAATCCTCGATAGGAGCGATACAGCTGCTCTGATGTGTTCAAACCTAAAAGTCTGACTTTTATAGGGGAAGGTCTCCCTGTGTCAGCCTGTGGTGAAAGTGGGACACCCGCGGGCGACACATGAGCGCCATCGAGCGGCATCTGGGCGGCGTGAGAAGGACATGGTGGACACAAGTACCCAAGACGGCGCCGGTGAGGGCATCAGGACCTTTCCCTTTCCCGTCGAACACAGCGTCGGCGGCGTCGGCATGCAGGTGGGCCCCATGGGAGCCGGCCTCACCTGGCCCACCGACACTCCGCTGGACCGCGTGCACCGCATCGACTTCCACGTGGTGATGCTCTTCGACGACGGTCCCGTCCGCCACATGATCGACTTCGCCGAACACGAGGCGACGGCCGGCGACCTGCTGTGGATCCGCCCGGGCCAGGTCCACCGCTTCTCCAGGTCGAGCGAGTACCGCGGAACGGTCCTGACCATGCAGCCCGGCTTCCTGCCGCGCGCCACCGTCGAGGCCACCGGCCTCTACCGCTACGACCTGCCGCCGCTGCTGCGCCCGGACGGACCGCAGCTCGCGGGCCTGCGCGCGGCTCTGACGTATCTGCGCGGGGAGTACGACGACGGCGGCGCCGGCGGCACCCTGCCCCTGAGTCTGCACACGGCGGTGCTGCGGCACTCCCTGTCCGCGTTCCTGCTGCGGCTCGCGCACCTCGCGGCGAGCGGCGCGGAGGCGGCGCGCCGTCAGGCCGACAGCACGTTCACGCTCTTCCGGGACGCCGTGGAGCGGGACTTCGCCACCAACCACAGCGTCAGCGCCTACGCCGACGCCCTCGGATACTCCCGCCGGACGCTCGTCCGCGCGGTCCGCGCGGCCACCGGGGAGACACCCAAGGGCTTCATCGACAAACGGGTCGTCCTGGAGGCCAAACGCCTGCTGGCCCACACGGACCTGCCGATCGGCCGGGTGGGAGCGGCGGTGGGCTTCCCCGACCCGGCGAACTTCTCGAAGTTCTTCCAACTGCACACGGGAAACACCCCGGTGGCCTTCCGCGCGGAACTGCGCTGAGGCGACCGGGGTGCGCTGTGACCGACGCGGGTGCCGGGCCGGGGTGACGCGGGATTCGGCCTTGGAAGGACGGGATTCGGGATTCGGGCCTGGCCCGGATTCACGCCGGGGTGACGCGGTGTCAGGCCTGGGCGTCGCCCTTCCCGAAGTAGTGCCCCTCGTCCAGGTCCGCGATGAGGCCGGGGTGTTCGGGCCGCCAGTCCAGCAGCTTGCGGGTCACGGCGCTGGACGCCGGGATGTCACGGCCCACGAGCCCGCCGAGCCAGCCGAAGTGGGCGCCCGCCTCGGCGGCCGGGATCGCGGTCACCGGCAGGTTCAGATGGCGGCCGATGGCGGCGGCGATGTCACGGAACGGCACGCCCTCGTCGTCGACGCCGTGCAGTCGGGTGCCCGCTTCGGCCGACTCCAGGGCCAGCCGGTACAGACGGGCCGCGTCGAGCCGGTGCACGGCGGGCCAGCGGTTGGCGCCGTCGCCGACATGGGCCGAGACGCCCCGCTCGCGGGCGAGGTCGATCAGCCGCGGCACGAAACCGTGGTCGCCGACGCCATGCACCGAGGGCGAGAGCCGGACGGCGCTGACCCGCACACCCCGCTCGGCGAACGCGAGGGCCGCCGCCTCGTTGGGCATCCGCGCCGCCGCGGGGGAGTCGGCGACGAAGGCGTCGTCCTCGGTGCCCACCCGGCCCGGCGGCAGCCCCGCGGTGCCGGAGGTCACGACGAAGGGCCGGCCGGAGCCCGTGAGCTCCTCGCCGAGCGTCTCGATGGCCCGGCGTTCGGTCCGCGCGGAGGCCTCGAAGTCCGCGAAGTCGTGCTGGAACGCCAGATGGACGACACCGTCGGCGGTCGCCGCGCCGCCGCGCAGGCCGTCCGGGTCGGTGAGGTCACCGCGGTACACCTCGGCCCCGACGGAGGTGAGGAACGCGGCGCCCGTGTCCGAGCGGGCGACGCCCACCACCTGGTGCCCGGCGCCGATGAGTTCGCGGACGACGGCGGACCCGATGAACCCGGTCGCGCCGGTGATGAATACGCGCACAGTGCACTCCTTGGACGAGGTCGGAAAGAGGCCTCGGCAACGGGTCGGCGTCCGCGGACGCCGGCGCGAGGTGCCGATCAGGGGCCTCGGTGAGGGGCCGCCGGGCCGGGGCCGGGCGACGGCTCCATCGTCCGCGGGGAAGGCCGCCCAGGTCCAAGGCCTGTTACGTATCGCGCAATACGCTTCAGGCATCACCGCAGGTCCGGCAGGGCAGAGGCACGAGCGTCCGATGACCGGGCGGCTACCCTTGCCTCATGCCCGCCCCCGACCCCGACCGCGCCCGGGACCCGGACCCGGTAACCGACCTCGACCTGCGGCTGGTGCGGTACTTCACCGTCGTCGCCGAGCACGGGCACTTCGGCCGCGCCGCCCACGCCCTGCACCTCACCCAGCCGTCCCTGAGCCGCCAGGTGCAGCGCCTGGAACAGCAGTTGGGTGTACGCCTGCTGGACCGCACCCCCCGGGGCACGCGGCTGACGGAGGCGGGGGAGGTGTTCCTGCCGCGCGCCAGGGCACTGCTGGGCTCGGCCGCCGAGGCCGCCGCCCGGGCCCGCGCCGCCGCCGAGCCCAGCCGGATCGTCGTCGGCTACCTCACGGCGATCATCGTCACGCCGGCCGTACGAGAGCTGCGGCGCAGGCACCCGGACGCCGACGTCCGCACCCAGCACCTGACCTGGCACGAGTCGCGCCAGGCCCTGCTCGACCGCCGGGTGGACGCCCTGGTCGCCCGGCTGCCGTTCCCGACGGACGGGCTGCACGTCACCGTCCTCTACGACGAACCCCGCGTGCTGGTCGTCCCCCTCGACCATCGGCTGGCCGGCAAGGAGTCCGTCACCGTCGACGACCTGGCCGGCGAACCCATGCCCCGGGTTCGGGACTCCGACCCCGCCTGGAGCCGGTTCTGGCGCCTCGAACCGCGCCCCGACGGACTCCCGGTGCCGGACGGGCCGTACGTGGACGAGGTCGAGGACAAGTTCGAACTCGTCGCGGCGGGAGAGACGGTGCTGGTCTCGGCGGCCGCCCCGGGATTCGCCCTGCGTCCCGACCTCACCGGTGTTCCCCTCGTCGGCGTCGAGCCGAGCCAGGTCGTCCTGGCGACCCGCGCCGACGACCGCGGCCGCCTGGTGACCGCCTTCCGCAAGGCCGCCCGGACACACCTCACGGGCGGCTTCGAGCCACGCGAGCGGGCCGGCCGCTGAAGGCCCCGCAAGCAGGTCGCGCTCGTCGCGCACGCGGCGCCGGGAGTCGGCCTGTACAAAGGTCGACCGCCCGGCGCCGCGTGGCCGTTCGGTCAGCGGCCGAAGGTCAGCCAGTTGACGTTCACGAAGTCCGCGGGCTGACCGCTGGTGAAGGTCAGATAGACGTCGTGGGTGCCGGTGACGGAGCTGATGTTCGCGGGGATCGTCCGCCACGCCTGCCAACCACCGGTGTTGGCGACCGCGAAGCTGCCGACGGGCGTGGCGGTACGGCTGTCGAGGCGTACCTCGACCAGTCCGCTGACCCCGCCCGCCGCACCGCTGGCGACCCGGGCGCTGAACTGGGTCGCCGCCGTGGAACCGAAGGTGACGCCCTTGTACAGCGCCCAGTCGCCGTTCGCGAGGGAGCCGATGTCCTGGCCGCCGCCCGTGTCGGTCGTCGTCTCGGCGACCGTGCCGGACTGGCTGTCGTACGACTCGGCCTGGATCGTGCCGTAGGCGTCTCGGCTGCCGGTCGGCGGCGGCGTGGTACCGCTCCCACCGCCCGCGGCCTGGAGCACCTGCACGTAGTCCACCACCATGGGGTGGCCCGGCTCGGTGGCGCCGTCCAGACCGCCGCCGAAGGCGTCCGGGAAGGCGCCGCCCATCGCGACGTTCAGGATGACGAAGTAGCCGTGGTTCGTGGCGTTGGTCCAGGTCGTCGCGTCGACCTGGTTCGCGGTGACGGTGTGGTAGTTGACGCCGTCGACGTAGAAACGGATCGCCTCGGGGGTCACCGACCGGTCCCACTCCATCGCGTAGGTGTGGAAGCCGGACTGGCAGGTCGTGCCGGGACACGCGACGGAGTTGCCGATGCCGGTGGTCTCGTTGCACGGGCCGCCCGGATTGGTGCCGCAGTGCATCGTCGCCCACACCTTGTTCAGGCCCTGGACGTTCTCCATGATGTCCAGCTCGCCGACGCCCGGCCAGTTCTGGTAGTTGCCGCGGTAGGGCGCTCCGAGCGCCCAGAACGCGGGCCAGTAGCCCTCGGCGGCGGTGCCCGTCACGTTCGGCATCTGGATCCGGGCCTCCACCCGCAGCTTGCCGCCGGACGGGGGCTGGAAGTCGGTCCGCTTGGTCTCGATGCGGCCCGAGGTCCAGTTGCCCGCGGAGTCGCGCAGCGGGATGATGCGAAGGTTGCCGTTGCCGTCGAGCGAGACGTTGCTGGTGCTGTTGGTCATCGTCTCGACCTCGCCGGTGCCCCAGTTGGAGGGGCCGCCCGGATACGAAGTCCCGGTGCTGTACTGCCAGTTGGAGGCGCTGACGCCGGTGCCGGCGGCGCCGGTGAAGTCGTCGAGGAAGACCTGCGTCCAGCCGGTCGGGGGTGTGGGCGCGGAGGCGTTCGCGGGCAGGGTGACGGCCGCCGCCGCGGCGGCCGCCAGGCCGAGTGTGCCGAGCACGGCGACGAGCGCGCGTCGCCGTCTGGGTATGCCGGAGGTTGCGCTCATGGGAGGGGTGCCTCTCGGGTACGGAGTGATGGGCGCGGGTGTCTTCGAGAGCCTTTGAGAGCGCTCTCAAAGTGGGCCCAATGTGCTCTCCGTCCCGGACGCCGTCAAGACTTAAAGCAAGGAAAGTCCTTTCGGGGCAGGGAAGTTCACGGGTTGAACCACGCAAAGGTGCTAAAGCGCGCTGCCCGCCCGCCAGTCCGCCCAGGACAGGTTCCAGCCGTTGAGGCCGTTGGCCGCGTCGACGGTCCTCTCGCCCGAGTTCTTCACGATCACCACGTCGCCGAGCATCGAGCTCGCGTAGAACGCGTAGCCCGCGACGGAGCTGTCGTTCGCGCCCTTGGCGTCGTGCAGGCCGACGCAGCCGTGGCTGGTGTTCCGGCTGCCGAACACCGAGGCCGAGGCCCAGTAGTTGCCGTGGACGAAGGTGCCGGAGGTGGTCAGACGCTGGGCGTGCGGCACGTCGGAGATGTCGTACTCGTCGCCGAGGCCGACCGTGGAGGACTCCATCCGGGTCTGCTTGAACCGTTCGCTGATCACCATGACCCCGGACCAGGTGGTGTGGTCGGAGTCGCCGCCCGAGACGGGGTAGGTGGCCAGGGTCGCGCCGTCCCGCTCGACCACCATCTCCTTGCTGGACAGGTCCACGGTGCTGATCTGCGCGCGGCCGATGTGGAACGTGACGTCCTTCGACTGCGTACCGTAGACACCCTTCGCTCCCTCGACGTCCTTCAGGCGCAGACCGAGGCTGATCGTCGTGCCGGGTGCCCAGTACGTCTGCGGCCGGAAGTCCAGCCGGGTGTCGCTGAACCAGTGCCCGACGATCTCCACGGCCGGCTCGGCGGTCACCGTGATCGCCTTCTGCACGGCGGCCCGGTCCGACACGGCGTGCGAGAAGTTGATCGAGATCGGCATGCCGACGCCGGAGGTGGAGTTCGCCTCGGGGGTGAAATAGCCGACGAAGGTCTCGTCCGGGGACCTGGTGGTGAAGGTGGCCGTCCGCGCGTCGGCGCCCTCGGCCCGGGCGGTGACCGTGTACTTGGTGCCGGAGTGGGGATGGGCCGTGGACGTCCACGTGGTCTTGGCCTCGTCGAGGGAACCCGCGAGGGTCGAGCCGTCGTTGCCCGTCACCTTCACGGAGGCGAGGGCGCCGTCGGTCACGGTGACCTCGACCGGGCTGGTGAAGGCGGCCTTCCTGGTGCCGTCGGCGGGAGTGACCGAGATCACCGGCTGTGCGGCGGCCGGCGAGGCCTTCGTGGACGCGGAGCCCGACGTCCCGGCCGCCGTCGTGTTCTCCGAGGCGTCCGCCGACCCGGAACCGCACCCGGTCAGCGCGACGGCCGGGACGGCGCCGAGCACGCCCAGGATCCCGCGCCGGGACCAGCCCTCCGGCCGCTTGTCGGACCGGTTCGATATGTGCGAGACGCCCACGGCACGCCTTCCTGAGTTGTCCACCTTTGCGTGTGCATCCTGCGCCTCGTAGATGGGTCGATCCTTTGAATCCCCGGGTCATCACCTGAGATTCCTGTGAGGACCACCTGGGAAGCGCTGCCGTCCGTAGGGGTGACGTCCTGCGGACGCGTCCGGCCGGGTGCGCGGCGATCGCGGCAGGCGGCGATCGCCGCGGGGAGAGGGCCGCCGTGCCGACCCCGTCCCGTGGTGTCCTACGAGAGCGGGTAGTCGTAGCGGCGTTTCGACTGCGCGGACCACCGCCCGCGCCCGGTCCACAGGCCCCGACCCGCTCACCCCACGGCCGACCCGGCCTCGCGGGCCGGCGGTCGCGGGGTGCGGGAACTCACCCGGGCCGGCCCTCGGGCCGCCAGCCCAGGGCCCGGGAGATTCCGCGGGCCGCGAGACGTACCGCCGGCGCCAGCACCGGGACCTGTGCGTCGGCGTGCGGGACGACGACCGACACGGCGGCCACCACCGCGCCGCCCGGCCCGCGCACCGGCGCGGCCACCGACAGGGCGTCGTCCGTGACCTGACGGCTGCTCACCGCCACTCCCGCGCGACGTACTTCGGCGAGGGCCCGGCGCAACCGCACCGGATCGGTGATCGTGTGCGCGGTGTAGGAGGCCAACGACCCGGCACAGTAAGCCTCTTGGAGCTCGGGGTCGCTGTTGGCCAGCAGCGCGAGCCCCACGCCGGTGACGTGCAGGGGCCAGCGGGCGCCCACCCGGATGTGCACGCCGACGGCCGAACGCCCCGACAGCCACTCGGTGTAGACCACCTCGGACCCGTCCCGCACCGCCAACTGCACGTTCTCGTGCGTGGCTTCGTACAGGTCCTCCAGGAACGGCAGCGCGATCTGCCGCAACGCGAGACCACGCGGTGCCAGCGCCGCGACCTCCCACAGCCGCAGCCCCACGTGGTAGACGCCGGACGGATCGCGCTCCAGCGCGCCCCACTCCGTCAGGGCGCTCACCAGCCGGTGCGCGGTGGTGAGCGTCAGCCCGGCGCGACGGCTGATGTCGGTCAGGGACAGCGCGGGGTGCGTGTGGTCGAACGCGGCGAGCACCGCCAGCAGCCGTCCGGGCGCGGAGCGGGCGGTCGTGGCGAGGGCGCCCTGGTCCATCAGGTCCTCCTCACGGCATCAGCCGAGTCCGTCCTCGGCGATCCGCCGCAGCAGTGTGTGCAGTGTCTCGCGTTCGGCGGCGTCGAGGGGGTCCAGCAACTCGTTCGTCACCCGCAGGCCCGCCTCGTCGGTGCCGCGCAGGAACGCGCGGCCGTCCTCGGTGAGGGCGACGATCCGGCTGCGGCGGTCGTCCGGGGCCGCGCGGCGCTCGGCGAAGCCCAGCTTCTCCAGATCGTCGACGAGGCCGACGATCGCGCTCGGGTCATAGCCGAGGCGGGTGCTCAGCTCGCGTTGGAGCGCGCCCTCGGAGGTGGCCAGGAAGCGCAGTACGGCGTAGTGGCGCAGTCGCACTCCCGACTCCTGGAGAAACGTGTTGAACAACTGACCCGAGCGCAGTCCCAGGCGGTAGAGCAGGTAGCCCGTGTCCGCGTGCAGTCCGCGCATCCACGGCTCGTCCACGTCGATCGGGGCGGCGTTCACTGCGTTGTCCTGGCGGGCGATGGCGGGCTCCCTGGGCTCGGTCCCCTTCCGGGGTGGTGCGACGTACGCATTGCAGCAGATTCCAGCATGACGCACCCGTAGGACGACAACAACTATTGACGACAACAATTATTGCTCTTAGCTTCGATCTCGTAGTCCGCACCTCCGCACCCCATGTGAAGGGACACCGTCGTGCCCAGCATCGATCTCACCGGCAAGGTCGCCGTCGTCACCGGCAGCGGCCGTGGCCTCGGCCTCGCCTACGCTCATGCCCTGGCCGCCCACGGCGCCTCGGTGGTCGTCAACGACGTCGACGAGGCGGTCGCCGAGCAGGCCGTGAAGTCCCTCGTCGAGGCCGGTGGCAGGGCCGTCGCCGAGGTGGTCCCGGTCGGCACCACGGAGGCCGCACAACGGCTGGTCGACCGTGCCGTGGAGGAGTTCGGCCGGCTCGACGTCCTGGTCACCAACGCGGGCATCCTGCGCGACAAGGTGCTGTGGAAGATGAGCGACGACGACTTCGACGCGGTGATCACCACCCACCTCAAGGGCACCTTCACCTGCGCCCGCGCCGCCGCCGTACAGATGCGCGAGCAGGGCGAGGGCGGCACGCTGATCCTCGTCGGCTCCCCGGCCGGCCAGCGGGGCAACTTCGGCCAGACGAACTACGCGGCCGCCAAGGCGGGCATCGCCGCCTTCGCCCGGACCTGGTCGATGGAACTGGGCCGCGCGGGCATCACGGTCAACGCGATCGTCCCGGTCGCCGCGACCGCGATGACCGAGACCATCCCCGCCTTCGCCCCGTACGTCGAGGCCCTGAAGAACGGCGAGCCGTTCCCGGACTTCCTGCGCAAGGGCGAGGGCTTCGGCACCCCCGAGGACTGCGCGGCCCTGGTTCCCTTCCTGGCCTCCGAGGCCGCCCGGGGCATCACCGGCCAGGCCATCGGCATAGGCGGCGACAAGGTGGCACTCTGGTCGCATCCGCAGGAGATCCGCGCGGCCTACGCCGACGGCGGCTGGACGCCCGAGACCCTGGCCGACGTCTTCCCCACCTCGGTCGGTGCCGAGCTCCAGACGGTCGGCATCCCGGCCCCCAAGTTCCCGGAGGCGTGATGAGTCCCGCCGCGACCCCCTCCATGAACGTCGACGAACTGGTCGCGATCGACGTCCACACCCACGCCGAGGTGTCCTCGAAGGGCCACTCCTCGCTGGACGACGACCTGCACGACGCCTCCTCCGCCTACTTCAAGGTCGAGGGCAAGCGGAAGCCCACCCTGGAGGAGACGGCCCGCTACTACCGTGAGCGGAAGATGGCCGCCGTGATCTTCACGGTGGACGCCGAGTCCGCGACCGGAACCGCGCCGGTCCCCAACGAGGAGGTCGCCGAGGCCGCCGCCGCCAACGCCGACGTCCTCATCCCGTTCGCCTCCATCGACCCCTTCCGGGGCAGGGCGGGCGTGAAGCAGGCCCGGCGCCTGGTCGAGGAGTACGGGGTGAAGGGCTTCAAGTTCCACCCCAGCATCCAGGGCTTCTTCCCCAACGACCGCTCGGTGGCGTACGACCTGTACGAGGTGATCGAGGAGACGGGGACCATCGCCCTGTTCCACACCGGTCAGACGGGCATCGGCGCCGGAGTGCCGGGCGGCGGCGGGATCAGGCTCAAGTACTCCAACCCGCTGCACGTGGACGACGTGGCGGCCGACTTCCCGCACCTCAAGATCATCCTGGCGCATCCGTCCTTCCCCTGGCAGGACGAGGCGCTCGCCGTCGCCACGCACAAGCCGGGCGTGCACATCGACCTGTCCGGCTGGTCGCCGAAGTACTTCCCGCCGCAACTCGTTCAGTACGCCAACACGCTGCTGAAGGACAAGGTCCTCTTCGGCTCCGACTTCCCCGTCCTCACCCCCGACCGCTGGCTCGCCGACTTCGACAAGCTGACGATCAAGGACGAGGTGAAGCCGAAGATCCTCAAGGACAACGCCGCCCGTCTGCTCGGGCTCACCACACCGTAAGGGGCGTGGAAGATGCGCAACGAGGGACTGGGGTCCTGGCCCGCTCGCCGGGCCCGCAAGACCCCCAACCGCACCGCCCTGATCCACGGTGAACAGTCGACGGACTACCGCACACTGCACGCACGGACCACGCGCCTGGCTCACGCCCTGCGCGCCCGGGGCGTGCGACGCGGCGACCGCATCGCCTACCTCGGGCCGAACCACCCCTCCTACCTGGAGACCCTGTTCGCCGCCGGCACCCTCGGCGCGGTCTTCGTCCCCCTCAACACCCGCCTCGCCGGCCCCGAGATCGCCTACCAGCTCGCCGACTCGGGCGCCAAGGCACTCGTCTACGGTCCCTCGCACGCGGGCCTGGTCGCCGGGCTGCCCGGCAACACGGACGTCCGGACGTACGTCGAGGTCGGCGCCGAATACGAGGAGGCGCTCGCCGGGGCCTCCGACGAGCCGATCGACACACCGGTCACCCCCGACGACACCTGCGTCATCATGTACACCTCGGGCACGACCGGCCGACCCAAGGGCGCCATGCTCACGCACGGCAACCTCACCTGGAACGCGCTCAACGTCCTCGTCGACACCGATCTGATCGCCGACGAACGCGCCCTGGTCTCCGCGCCGTTGTTCCACACGGCCGGCCTGAACATGCTCACCCTGCCGGTGCTCCTCAAGGGCGGTTGCTGCGTCCTGGTCGAGGCCTTCGACCCACAGGCCACGTTCGACCTGATCGAGCAGCACCGGATCACCTTCATGTTCGGGGTGCCGACGATGTTCGAGCAGGTGGCCCGGCACCCGCGCTGGGCGGACGCGGACCTGTCCAGCCTGCGGATCCTGACCTGCGGCGGCTCCCCGGTGTCGACCCCGCTGATCGCCGCCTACCAGCGACGCGGACTCACGTTCCTGCAGGGCTACGGCATGACCGAGGCGTCCCCCGGCACGCTGTTCCTGGACGCCGAGCACGCGGTCAGCAAGGCGGGCTCGGCCGGCGTCCCGCACTTCTTCAGCGACGTACGGGTCCTGCGCCCCGACCTCGCACCCGTCGAGGTCGGCGAGACCGGCGAGGTCGTCGTCCGAGGGCCGCACGTCATGCCCGGCTACTGGGGACTGCCCGAGGAGACGGCCGCCTCCTTCGCCGACGGCTGGTTCCGCAGCGGGGACGCGGCCCGGGTCGACGAGGACGGTTACGTGCACATCGTCGACCGCATCAAGGACATGATCATCTCGGGTGGGGAGAACATCTACCCCGCCGAGATCGAGGACCTGCTCCTCGCCCACCCCGACATCGTGGAGTGCGCGGTCATCGGCGTGTCCGACGACAAGTGGGGCGAGGTGCCGCGCGCGGTGGTCGTCCCCCGTGCGGGCGCCGCGCTCGACCCCGACGAGGTGCTGGCCTCGCTGGCCGGGCGGCTCGCCAAGTACAAGATCCCCAAGTCGGTGGTGGTGGCGGACGAACTCCCGCGCACCGCCTCCGGAAAACTCCTCAAGTCCCGGGTGCGCTCCCGGTTCGGCACCGACTCCTGAACAACTCTCCTGTGAGGAACGGCATATGAGCATCACCGTCAACGGTCTCGACGAGCTGAAGAAGCTGGCCGGGAGCGACCTGGGCACCAGCGAGTGGATCGAGGTCACCCAGGAGCGCATCGACACGTTCGCCGACGCGACCGGCGACCACCAGTGGATCCACGTGGACCCGGAGAAGGCCGCGGAAGGTCCCTTCGGCGCGCCGATCGCCCACGGTTACCTCACGCTCTCCCTGTTCATCCCGCTGTTCACCGAGCTGCTGGACGTTCAGGGCGTGACGACGAAGGTCAACTACGGCTTGAACAAGGTCCGTTTCCCCTCGCCGGTCAAGGTCGGCTCGCGCATCCGCCTGGTGGCCAAGCTGACCGAGGTCGAGGAGGTGCCCGGCGGGGCGCAGATCACCGTCGACGGGGCGATCGAGATCGAGGGCGGGGCGAAGCCCGCGGCCGTGTTGCAGAGCCTGTCGCGCTTCTACGCGTGAGTGTGTCTCGCCAGGCTCCGTAGGGCTTGACGTCGCGGGGAACTGCGGGCCGGCCGCGCCGGTCGCGCAGTTCCCCGCGCCCCTTCGGGGCACTTCACCCGACGACGTCCACGAAGACCGGGTTGGAGTAGAACCAGGTGTCGGCCCACGGGTCGCCGTTGCCCGGCTCGTGCGGGATCGGGCCGCGCGGGTCCACGGAGGCTCCCAGGTAACCGGTTCCGTTCCGCTTGCCGTCGCTGCCGCGCAGGCGGACGTAGCAGGACTCGTCGCCGACGGTGAACGGGACGCGCAGGGTGTAGGTCCCCTTGCGGCCGCTCACGTCCTTCGTGTGGACGACCCTCGTGTCGGGGGCCCGCCAGGTGTCCCGGTCGGGCACGGCGCCGCGCACCGCGCCCCGGATCACGTCCACGTGCGCCAACTCCGGCACGACGCCCTGAGGGTTGGGGCGGGAGGCGCTGGTGACGGTGATGTCCAGGGTGAGCCTCTCGCCCTTGCGCACCCGCAGCCGGCCGCCGAGCGTGACGCCCCGCCCGTCGCCGTGCTCCCGTCGCAGCCGCACCTCCAGGCCGTCGAGCAGATGCCCGTGGTCCAGCCAGACCCGCCCCTCGCGCAGCCCCGTCATCACCGCGCGGTAGCCGTAGCGGGTCACACCGACGTGGGTGCGGCTGAACTGGCCGGGCCAGAAGTCGCTGCCCGGCTGCGCGGTGTCGGTGTTCACCGGGTCGGGCAGCCTGCCGGTGTTGTCGAAGTTCTGTCCGGCGGGCCAGTCGCCGTTCTTCCAGGTGTCGAAGACGGTCCGGTGGTTGTCGGAGTTGGTGGTGATCGAGAACAGCCGGCCCTCGGCCAGCATCGAGTCCCACAGGCCGCCGACGGTCGCGGTGGCCCAGTCGAATCCGCCGTACGTGAGGTAGGCGTCCGCCGGGTAGCCCGCCCAGGACTGGGCCGACGGCTTGTTCTCGTACTCACCGCGGATGGACGTGGCCCCACGCCAGCCGGGAAGCGCCGCGCCCTGGGCGCCGGGCGCGCCCTCCATGCCGATCACGATCTCGGGGGCCGCGTCGCGCCAGTTGCGCATCTCGTGCGGCGAGTCGATGCCGAGGCGCAGCGGGTGGTTGGCGAGGACGAGGACGTCGTCGACGTAGCCGGTGCGGCGCTGCTCGGCCAGCCACTGGACGGCCTTGACGGCGTGCGCCTCGTTGCGGGCGGTGTCGGCCGCGCCTGCGGCACCCTCGGTGTAGTTGAGCAGCTTGCCGTCGTAGGCGAGCTCGAACCGGGTGAGCAGGTCGACCTCGTGCGGGCCGGGCGCGGCGAACACCGTGCAGTGTTCGGCGGCCGGGATGTACCACTCGAGGCCCTGGAAGATCAGCTGGCGCGGGTTCGCGGCCCGGGCCTTGACTATCTCCTTGTGCTCCAGCGCGGCACCGTAGTAGGCGTGCCCGAAGTTGGAGTGTTCGTTGAACACCATCCAGTCGAGGCCGTACCGGGCGGCGGCCCGGGCCTGCTGGGAGAAGGTGTACTTCGCGTCGTGACTGTAGACGGAGTGGACATGGTGGTCGCCGACCAGGTAGGCGAGCCGCGGGTCCTCACCGCCGTGGCCCCGGCCGGTGGCGGCGACGGCCGGGGTGGCGGCGCCGCCGAGGGCGAACGCTGCGCCGAAGAGGCCGGCGCGGCGCAGAAGTCCGCGCCTCGACACGCCCTGGGCATCGAGGTCGGTGGGTGAGACGGACGGATCGGCCCAGGCGGGCAGTTGCTGCTCGGTCACGGTGATCCTCGCGAAGGGTTTCAGTGGTTCATGAAGGAGGTGACGGGCAGCGCCCGCGCGACGATCCGGACGTCGCCGAGGCGGCCGTGCAGGATCTGGTCGATCTGCCCGCCGTACTCGTAACCGCCGAGCAGCCACGGCAGCCCGACGGAGGCGACGCCGACGGCCGCCGCCTTCGGGTTGCGCACCACCGGGCAGCCTTCGACATACAGCGTGGTGTGCCGGCCGTCGTTGACGACCGCGATGTGCCACCAGGTCTCCAGGGGGGTCTCCTGACCCCAGTTGGTGGCGATGCCCTCCTGGTTCAGCGGACGCATCGCCCACTGCGGTTCCCGGTCGTTGGAGAGGGAGAGCGTGGCCAGCGGTTCGTCGGGGTCGTCCCCGGACTTGCCCGCGGCTCCGCCCGTGCCGGTCCGGCTGACCAGTCCCGACCAGGCGTGGTGCGACGGATCCCAGTCGGCGGGCAGGCGGTAGAACGCCTCGATGGTGTAGCCGTCCCTGAAGGTGGCCGAGTTCAGCGGAGCGCCGTCCACGGTGCGCAGGTAGGCGCCCTTCAGCGGGGACTTGTATCCCTGGAACTCCAGACCGCCGTGGCCGGGTTGGTCGGGGTGGTGGTCGGCCGACCAGCCGAGGGCGCCGCCGCCCACCGTGACGAGGGTGAGGTCGTTGCCGCGCCCGGACAGATCACGGACGGTGCCGCTGACCGCCGTGCCGTCGTCGTGGCCGTCGAAGCGCCAGTAGGCGACCGTGTCGCGCACCAGCACCTTCGTCGCGGGCCGGGCGGCACGCGCGGGCACCGGGTCGAAGCCCGCGAAGCGCTCGGTGAAGTCGATGTCGACCGTGAACCGGTCGGCGTCGCCGCTCAGTTCGGTCTCCTGCCGCTCCAGCTCGTTGAGTCCCTTTGCGGCCCGGCCGAGGATCCACGGGGAGACCGTCTCCACGTCGATGACTTTCCGGTCGAGGTCGAAGCGGTAGAGCCGGATCATCGCGGCACCACCGAAGTACCGGTTCTGATAGTTCGTCAGGTGCAGATGGACGTCATGTCCGGCCGCGTTCGTGCGTATCGCCCGACCGGCGGGCCAGTAGTGCCCGTTGAGGGTGAGGAAGATCTGGTCGTGGTCCTCGATCAGGCGGTCCCACAGCTGCTGCCCGTACGCCGACAGGGAGTCGTCCTCGACGACCAGTTCGTGCGTGGTCAGGACGACCGGTGTCCTCGGGTGCCGGGCGAGGACGTCGGCGGCCCAGGCGTACCCCTTGTCCGACAGCCGCCAGTCCAGCGCCAGCACCATCCATTCCCGGCCGCCCGCCCGGAACACGTGGAAGGTGTTGTACCCGTCGGGGGAGGCCCCTTTGAACGTGGACTTCCCCCGGAAGCGCTGCGGTCCGAAGGCGTCCAGGTACGGCGTCGCGCCGCGCTGGTCGGTCGTCGACGACTTCACGTCGTGGTTGCCGGCCAGCACGCTGTAGCCGACCCCGCGCCGGTCGAGCAGCCCGAACGCCTCGCTGATCGCGGTGACTTCGTCCTTGGCCCCGTTCTGGGTGAGGTCGCCGAGGTGGGACAGGAACACGAGGTTCTCGGCACCGCCCTCGTCGCCGCGCTCCAGGAGATACCGAAGGGAGGCCTCGACCGGCGCCCTGTCGATGCTCGGGCCGTCGAAGAGGTACTGCGTATCGGGCATCACGGCCAGTGTGAAGCGGCGGCTTTCGGGGTCCGGGCGCCACTTGGCGGAGGCCGCCTCGGCAGCGGCCGGCAGTGCGAGGCCGGCCGTGGCGGCCGCGCCGAGCAGCGCGGTGGCCCGGAGGAAACCGCGTCTTCCGGCACCGGCCTGCGCGGTCTCGCCCTGTTCGTGGGCATGCGAAGTACACACGTGCGCTCCGTAGGAAGTCCGTTGCTGGGAAAGGGGGGTCAGAGAACGCGCAGGGTCCAGCTCCAGCGGTGGACGCCCGGTGCGACGAGGTAGGAGGGGAAGGTGTCGGGGCCGCATGACGCCGTGCCCAGGCCGCGGTGCGCCGCGTCGAGGTGCACCACGCAGCCGGCGCGCGGGACGAGTTCGTCGTGGTGGGAGACGGCGGTCAGGTCCTCGGCGCGGTAGCGCGTGACGGAGACCTGGCGCGGCTCGTCCAGTGTGATTGCGAGGCCCGTGGCGTCCGGCGCCGAGAGCGTGAAGCTCCGCACACCGTGCCGGCCGCCACTCTCCTGCGGTCGCAGATACGGGGTGAACAACTCGTCGACCTCGGCCCGGTGATGGCCCACCGGGGCGCCTGCGCTCCGGTCGGGGTACGACTCCCAGGGGCCCTGTCCGAACCACTCCAGCCGGTCCAGTCCCGCCAGCGTCTCGAAGACCGAGCCGACGCGTGCCACGTCGTCGAACTCCGTGGGCAGTTCGGCCTGTTCGTCGATCCGCAGGCCGCCCTCGACCGGTGTGAAGACCTGCCGGTGGCGGACGACGCCGGTGGTGCCGGCGTACTCGGCGAGCACGCAGACCCCGTCGCCCTCCTGGTGCACGGCGACCAGCTTGCGCACGAGGGCGTCCAGGCCCCAGGTCCGCCAGCGCAGCGCCATCCCGCCCAGCTCGTCGTTGTCGGTGGGCGCCCGCCACAGCGACAACGCCGGCGCGGCGTTCAGCAGCGGGTGGACGAGCAGTCCGTCGGCGTCGATCTCGACACGGCCGGAACCCACGCTCTCCTCGACCGGCACCGGCGCCCGCAACCGCACCTGCGGCGCGCACACCCGAGTGCCCCGCGGAGCCCACGGCAGATCCTGTGCCGTCGTGACCCGCAGCGTCAGCCACGCCTCGCCGCCCTCCTCCGGCAACGTGAACGGCAGCGGCACCACAGCCGTCCCGCCGGGCGGGAGGTCGGGCAGCTCGGCCGAGGCGGTGAGCGTCCCGCCGTGGGCGAGCGACAGCTCCCACTCGCCCGCCAGCCACTCCAGGCCGCGGAAGTGCTGGTGGTTGGAGACGACCAGCCCCTCGGGCCGGACGCCCTGGAGCCGTACCGGCGCGGCGAGTTCCCGGTGCTCGAACATCACCGGCTTCGGAGTGCGGTCCGGGAAGACGACACCGTCCGCGATGAACGCGCCGTCGTGGTCCTTCTCGCCGAAGTCGCCGCCGTACGCCCAGCGGTACCCGGGCGCGGCGACACCGTTGTCATGGAGTCCGGCGCCCCCACGCCCGACCGGTCTTCCGTCGTTCACACGCTGAAGAATGCCGTGGTCCCAGAACTCCCAGATGAACCCGCCCTGAAGACCCGGGGTGGCCTCGATGGCGGCCCAGTGGTCGGCCAGCGTGCCGTTGCTGTTGCCCATGGCGTGGGAGTACTCGCACTGGATGAGCGGCTTGGTCTGCTGCCCGGACAGCGCGTGCGCCACGCAGTCCTCCAGGGGCGCGTACATCGGGCAGGCGACGTCGGAGGCCACCTGCGGATCGGCCCAGCCGCGCTTGGCGGCCCCCTCGTACTGCACCGGCCGGGTCGGGTCGTGCCGGCGCACCCAGCCCGCGGCCGCGTCGTGGTTGGCGCCGTAGTCGGACTCGTTGCCCAGCGACCAGATGATGACCGACGGGTGGTTCTTGTCCCGCAGCACCATCCGCGAGACCCGGTCGACGAAGGCGTTCAGATAGCGCGGGTCGTCGGCGATCTCGTGGGCGTGGTCGTGGGACTCGATGTCCGCCTCGTCGACGACGTAGAAACCGAGCTCGTCGGCGAGGTCGTACAGCCCGGGGTCGTTCGGGTAGTGCGCGGTGCGGATCGCGTTGAAGCCGAAACGCTTCAGCAGGACCAGGTCCGCGCGCATGTCCTCGGATGACACCGTCCGCCCCGTCAGCGGGTGGAAGTCGTGCCGGTTCACCCCCCGGATGAAGATCCGCTCACCGTTGACCAGCAGATCCCGGCCGACGATCGTGACGTCGCGGAAGCCGACCCGGTGGCGGGAGGTGTCGGCGACGGTGCCGTCGGCTCGGTGCAGCCGGACCGTCAGGCCGTACAGCTCGGGCGTCTCGGCCGTCCAGGTGCGTACCTCGGGCACCCGCGCGCGCAGGCGTGCCTCGCCGAGGAAGGCGGAGACGCGCTCGTCCTCGGCGTTGGCCAGGTCGAACTCCGCGTCCCGCGTCAGCGTCAGCCCGTCCAGCTCACCGCTGACGTACCACCCCTCGGGCAGTGCCCCGCCCGAGTCCCGCACCTGGCAGTCGACCCGCAGCTCACCGTCGCGCGCCGCCCGAACGGTCACGTCGGCGAGCCGCAGCGGGTCGGTGGCGTACAGCAGCACCGAGCGGGTGATGCCGCCGTGCCACCACTGGTCCTGGTCCTCGATGTGCGAGGCGTCCGACCACTTGACGACCGTCAGCCGTACGACGGACCGGCCGCCCGCGCGTACGACACCCGAGAGATCGAACTCGGCCGCCAGATGGGAGTCCTTGGAGATGCCGACGGGCCGCCCGTCCACATGGACCAGCAGCACACTCTCGGCGGCCCCCACCTGGAGCACGATCCGGCGCCCGGCCCACCCGGCGGGAATGTCGACCTCCCGCTCGTACACACCCGTCGGATTGCCGGCGGGCGACAGCGGCGGGAATTCCGTATACGGCATACGGATGTTCAGATACTGCGGAAGGTCGTCCGTGTCCTGCATGGTCCATACGCCGGGCACGGCCGCAGTCGACCAGGGACCGCCGACCGGCGCGTCCGGAGCGGACAGCAACCGGAAACGCCAGTCACCGTCCAGGGAGTGTGCTCCGGAGCGCCGGTCGACGGCGTTCATGGGCAGCCGTCCCCACGAGGTCACCTCTGGCGCCTCCCAGGGGCGGAGCGTCAGCAGCGGATCCGTCACTTGATCGCTCCCTTCGCGAGGTCGCCGATCATCTGGCGGGCGCCGATCGCGAACACGATCAGCAGGGGGACGAGGGCGAGGAGCGCGCCGGTCATGACCATTCCGTAGTCCGTGGTGCCATGGGTGCCGTTGAGCTGGGACAGGGCGACCTGGAGGGTCACGTTGTCCGGGTTGGTGAGGGCGATCAGAGGCCAGGCGTAGTCGTTCCACTGGCCCATGAACGTGAAGATGCCGAGGAAGGCCAGGCCGGGCCGGACCACCGGGAGGGCCACGTGCCAGTACTGGCGCAGGAAGTGCGCGCCGTCGATGCGGGAGGCGTCGAGGAGTTCGTCGTGGATCGCGCCCTTCATGTACTGGCGCATCCAGAAGATGCCGAACGCGTTGGCGGCCGCCGGCACGATCAGCGCCGTCATCGAGCCGATCCAGCCGAGCTTCGCCATGATGACGAACTGGGGGATGGCCTGGAGCTGCGCCGGGACCATGAAGATGAACATGAGCAGCACGAACAGCAGCCGCTTGCCCGGGAACTCGAACTTGGCGAAGACGAAGGCGGCCAGCGAGTCGAAGAACAGGACCAGGAAGGTCACCGACCCCGCCACCAGCATCGAGTTGAACATCGAGCCGAAGAAGTCGATGTTGTCGAAGAGGCTGCGGACGTTCTCCGGGAAGTGCGTGCCCGGCAGCAGTTTGGGCGGGTAGGAGAAGATCTCCGACGACGTGTGCGTCGACATGATCACGGCCCAGTAGAACGGGAAGGCCGAGAGCAGGACGCCGACGACGAGGCCGGCGTGCAGCGCGATCCCCCGGCGGCGGGTCCCGTCGATCCTCTTGGTACGCCGGGTTCCTTGGATGGATGCCATGGTGTGCGGGCCTCCCTAGTCTTCGCCCCGGCGCTGCACCAGGCGCCAGTTGATGATCGAGAAGAGGACGACGACGAGGAAGATGCCCCACGCCACGGCGGCGCCGTAGCCGAAGTCGTTGTTGTCGAAGGTCTGCTGGAAGAAGTAGAGAACCATCGTCCGGCCGGCGTGACCCGGCCCGCCCGAGAACGTCGAGTCGTTCGAGGTGTTCTGGAGCAGCACCTGGGGTTCGGAGAAGCTCTGGAGGCCGGTGACCGTCGACACGACGAGCACGAACAGCAGCACCGGCCGCATCATGGGCAGTGTGATCCGGAAGAACGTCTGCACCGGACCGGCGCCGTCCATGCGCGCCGCCTCGTACAGCTCGCCCGGGACGGTCTGGAGGCCGGCGAGGAAGATGATCGCGTTGTAGCCGGTCCACTGCCAGGTCATCAGCGTCGCGATGGCGATCTTGATGCCCCAGGGTGTGTTCAGCCAGGCGATCTGGTCGAAGCCGATCGCCTGGAGGAACGCGTTCACCAGGCCGAAGTTGGTGGAGAAGACCGAGCCGAAGATGATCGCGATCGCCACGACCGAGGTGACGTTCGGCAGGAAGTAGGCGACGCGGTAGAGGTTCTTGAAACGGACCGCCGAGTTGAGCATCACGGCCGTCACCATCGCCAGGAAGATCATGGGGAAGGTGGCCAGCGCCCAGATGACGATCGTGGTCCCGATCGAGCTCCAGAACTCGGAATCGCTCAGCAGGTACTGGTACTGCGACAGCCCCGCCCACTCCATCGAGCCGAGGCCGTCCCAGCGGTGGAAGGAGAGATAGAGCGAGAAACCGACGGGGATCAGGCCGAAGCAGAGGAAGAGCAGGTAGAAGGGTGAGATCGCGGCATAGAGGTGCCAGTACTTCCGGAAGCCCTCACGGGGCTGTGCGACGGGGACGTCCGCCACGACCGCCGGGGGCTTCTCCAGCGTGCGCAGGGTGGCCATCAGTAGCTCACCCCCAGGTGCTTCGCGATGCGCCGGCATTTGCTCATGGCGTCACTCCAGGCCTGCTCCGGGTCCTTGCCGAGGACGCCGACGTTCTTGATCTCGTCCTTGATGGGCTGCCCGAGCGCGACGTCGAAAGGGCTGTTGTAGGCGACCGCGATCTTCTGCGCCGCCGGACCGAAGACGTCCATCGTGACCTGACCGCCGAAGAACTCGTCCGGCTCGCGCACCTGCCCGAGGTCGTAGGAGGCGGGCGTCGAGGGAAAGAGTCCGGCGTCCACGAAGCCCTGCGCCTGGTTGCCGGCGTCCAGCATCCAGCTGATGATCTGGAACGCCCGCTCGGGTTCCCGGCACGCCTTGGTGACCGACAGGAAGGAGCCGCCGTTGTTGGAGGGCCGCACGGGCATGTCGGCCACCCGCCAGCGGCCCTTGGTCTTCGGCACGCCGTTCTTGAGGTCGCTGGTGGCCCAGGACGCGCCCAGCTGGCTCGGCAGCTTGCCGTCCTCGACCGCCGACAGCTGGTCCGGGGTGCCGTTGACCAGGTTCGATACGATCTTGCGCTGTTTCGCCTCGACGGCGAGCGCCCAGGCGTTGCGCACATGCTCCTGGTCGCCGATGAAGTTGCGGTCCTTGTCGACGTACCGGGCGCTGCCCTGCTGGACCGCGTTCTCGAAGACGCTGTTGACGTCGGTGAGCAGGAAGGTCCCCGGTATCCGCTGCCTGAGCCGCTCGCCCGCCGCGAAGAACTTCTCCCAGGTGTCGAGCTCCTTCGACACGTCCGCGGGCTCGTGGGGCAGGCCCGCCTTCCGGAAGACGGCGTACTGGTAGAAGTGCGCCACGGGCCCGCAGTCGATCGGGAAGCCGACCATCGTGCCGTCGTCCGCGATGCCCTGCTCCCACTTCCAGGGCAGGTACCGGGACCTGTACCGGTCCGCGCCGAGCGTGCGCAGGTCCACGAACTGGTCGGCGTTGGGCAGATAGGACGCCATGTCCTCGCCCTTGAGGCCCGCGATGTCGGGGACGTGGGCGCGGCCGGCCATCGTGGTGATCAGCTTCGACCGGTAGTAGCCGCCGATCTTGACGGCCTCGAGGTCGACCGAGCTGTCGTAGCGGGCCTTGGCGTTCTTGACGACCGTGTCGCCCAGACCTCCGTCCCAGTACCACAGGACCATGTTCCGGCCGGTGGAACCGGTCGGAACGGCACAGCCGGACGCCAGGCCGCCGAGCGCCGCGGCGGCCGAACCGGCCAGGCCCGCACGGAGCAGGCCTCTACGTGAGAGCCGCACAGCTCCCACCGCCTTTCGGATCTGTTCGCGTCTTCGCAGACGGGGTGCAATTCGAGGGGCATGCGAGGGGGTTGTCTTCTTGGTGCGGGCGCGGTCAGGGCCGCGGGGCGGGCGGGGTGACCGGGGCGTACCGCACCGGCGGGCCCACGTCCGCCGGGATGCGGTCGGCGAGGAAGGCGTACGCCCGCTTGAGCTCGGGGTCGCGCAGCGCGCGCCACCACCGGTCGACGCCGTACCACCCGGGGGCCGCCAGCGCCCCGCCGTGGTGCTGTACCGAGAGCCCGGCGGCGAGGACGGCGAACCGCAGCCGTTCCACGAGCGGCCAGCCGCCCAGTGAGGCGGCGACGAAGCTCGCGCCGAACACGTCACCGGCGCCCGTCGCGTCCAGGACATCGATGTCAAGGGCGGGCACCTCCGCGTACTCCCCGGTCGCCTGGTCGACCGCGACCGCGCCGTCGGCGCCCCGGGTGACCACGGCCACCGGCACCAGCTCCGCGAGGATGCCGAGCGCGGCGACCGCGCTGTCGGTGCGGGTGTACGCCATCGCCTCGGTCTCGTTGGGCAGGAAGGCGTGGCACAGGGCGAGCTGTTCGAGCAGGTCGGTGGACCACTGCCGGGTGGGGTCCCAGCCGACGTCGGCGTAGATCCGGGTGCCGTTCGCGGCCGCCTTGGCGAGCCAGGCGCGCGGTTCGGCCTCCAGGTGCACGAGGGCCGTGAGCGCCTCGGGCGGGTCGCCCATCAGCACGTCCTGGGAGTACGGCGGCTCCTGACCGTGGGTGACGAGGGCGCGGTCGTGACCGTGCGCGAGGGCGACGGTGACCGGCGTGTGCCAGCCGGCGCCCACGCGGGACAGGCCGAGGTCGACGCCCTCCTGGCCGGCGAGGACCTCGTGGCAGTGGGCGCCGTAGAAGTCGTCGCCGAAGACCGTGGCCAGCGAGGTCCTGAGGCCGAAGCGGGCGGCGGCCACCGCGAGGTTGGCGATGCCACCGGGGCCGCAGCCCATGCCGGCCGTCCAGATCTCCTCGCCCGGCGTCGGCGGCCCGCCGAGCCCCGTGAGGACGAGGTCGTAGAAGAGCAGCCCGGTGAGCAGTACCTCGGGCCGGTCGTCGTCCACCGCACATCCTCCTCACCGGGGGAGCTCGTCCTGTTCGGGTGAGCCCGTCAAATCTCTTCAATTCGGTGACCGGAATCGTGCGCCCCTCGGCGACATTGGTCAATACCTCAGCAGAAGTGAGCATAGATTTGATTGAAGATGACGAGTAGTGTTCATGCCGTGCTGGCAGAACGACGACATCAACTCATCCTGCGGGCCCTGCGCTCCGGTGGCCCCGCAGCCGTGACCGATCTCTCCGAGCAGCTGGGTGTGAGCCCTGCCACGATCCGGCGCGACCTGGTGAAACTCGAGGAGGACGGCCTGCTCACCCGGGTGCACGGCGGCGCCGTCGCGGAGGAGGGCGACCAGCCCTTCGCCGAGGTCGCCGAGGTGCGCGTGGGCGAGAAGGACGCCATAGCCGCGCACGCCGCGGCCATGGTCGCCGACGGTCAGTCGGTCCTCCTCGACATCGGCACCACCGCCTACCGCCTGGCCCGGCAGCTGCACGGCCGCCGGCTCACGGTCATCACCAGCAACCTCGTGGTCTACGAGGAGCTCGCCGACGACGAGGGCATCGAGCTGGTCCTGCTCGGCGGCATGGTCCGCCGCGAGTACCGCTCCCTGGTCGGCTTCCTCACCGAGGACAACCTGCGGCAGCTGCACGCCGACTGGCTCTTCCTCGGCACCAGTGGAGTGCGTCCGGGCGGGCAGGTGATGGACACGACGGTCGTCGAGGTGCCGGTGAAGCGGGCCATGATCAAGGCCGGTGACAAGGTCGTCCTGCTCGCCGACTCGGCGAAGTTCCCGGGTACGGGCATGGCGAAGGTCTGCGGTCCCGAGGACCTGGACGTGGTGGTGACGGACACGCCGGTCGATCCGGCGACCCGGTCCTCCTTGGAGGAGGCGGGCGTCGAGGTGGTCGTGGCAGGAAAGGTGCAAGAGTGAAACTGACGATTCTGGGCGGCGGCGGGTTCCGGGTGCCGCTCGTCTACGGGGCGCTCCTGACGGACCGCGCCGAGGGCCGGGTCACGGAAGTCGTTCTGCACGATCTGGACGACAGCCGACTGCACGCGGTCGCCCGTGTACTGGATGAGCAGGCGGCCGCCGTCCCCGACGCGCCCCGGGTGACCGCCACCACCGACCTCGACGAGGCTCTGCGCGGCGCCGACTTCATCTTCTCCGCGATCCGCGTCGGCGGCCTCGAGGGCCGCGCGAACGACGAGCGGGTCGCCCTGGCCGAGGGCGTCCTCGGCCAGGAGACGGTCGGCGCCGGAGGCATCGCCTACGGTCTGCGGACGGTCCCCGTCGCCGTCGACATCGCCCGTCGGGTGGCCCGCCTGGCCCCCGACGCCTGGGTCATCAACTTCACCAACCCGGCGGGGCTGGTCACCGAGGCCATGTCCCGCCACCTCGGCGACCGGGTGATCGGCATCTGCGACTCGCCGGTCGGGCTGGGCCGCCGGATCGCCCGCGTGCTCGGCGCGAACCCGAAAGAGGCGTGGATCGACTACGTCGGCCTCAACCACCTCGGCTGGGTCCGTGGCCTGCGGGTCGCCGGTCGCGACGAACTCCCGCGGCTGCTCGCCGACCCCGACCTGCTCGGCTCCTTCGAGGAGGGCAAGCTGTTCGGCGTCGACTGGCTCCAGTCCCTCGGCGCGATCCCCAACGAGTATCTGCACTACTACTACTTCAACCGGGAAGCCGTACGGGCCTACCAGCAGGTCGAGAAGACCCGCGGCGCCTTCCTGGCCGACCAGCAGGCCCGCTTCTACGAGGAGATGAAGCGTCCCGGCGCCGCGGCCCTGACCGCCTGGGACCGTACCCGCGCCGAACGCGAGGCCACCTACATGGCCGAGAACCGGGAGACGGCCGGCGCCGGCGAACGCGACGCCGACGACCTCTCCGGCGGCTACGAGAAGGTGGCCCTCGCCCTGATGCGGGCCATCGCCCGGGACGAGCGCACCACCCTGATCCTCAACGTGCGCAACCAGGGCACCCTCTCGGTGCTGGACGCGGACGCCGTCATCGAGGTGCCCTGCCTCGTCGACGCCAACGGCGCGCATCCGGTGGCCGTGGCCCCGCTGCCCGAGCACGCCACCGGTCTGGTCTGCGCGGTGAAGGGCGTCGAGCGCGAGGTGCTGGCCGCCGCCGAGTCCGGCTCCCGGTCGACGGCCGTGAAGGCGTTCGCACTGCACCCGCTGGTCGACTCGGTCAACGTGGCCCGCAAGCTGGTCGAGGGCTACACCGACGTCCACCCGGGGCTGGCGTACCTTAAGTGAGCGCCGGAGGGAAAGCGCTTTCCCCGCTTGCCCTCCCTCCTCCTTCCCTCCGGCGCACCGAGCCCCCGGCCCCCGGCCTCCCGCCCCTCGTGGTCCCTCTCTGGAGATTCCCCATGCATGACGAACGCCGCCGCATCGAGGAGCGCGTCGAGCGCGTCCACAATCAGCGCGTCAAGCCCGCGATCTACGCCGCCGGCGTGCCCTTCGAGGTCGAGGCCTGGCAGGCGCCGGGAGAGCCGGTCCCCTTCGAGGAGGCCGCGGCCGCCGTCTACCAGCCCTTCGCGATGGACACCCCGTGGGGCCCGCCCTGGGGCACCACCTGGTTCCGGATGCGCGGCCAGGTGCCCGCCGAGTGGGCCGGCAAGCGCGTCGAGGCCGTCATCGACCTCGGCTTCGTGGGCGACTGGCCCGGCAACCAGGCCGAGGCCCTCGTCCACCTCGCCGACGGGACGCCGCTCAAGGCGGTCAACCCGCTCAACCAGTACGTGCCGATCGGCAACCCGGCGACGGGCGGGGAGAGCATCGACTACCTGGTCGAGGCGGCCTCCAACCCGGACATCCTGGCGAACGACTTCGCGGGCCCCACCCTGCTGGGCGATGTGCTGACGGCAGGCGACCGTCCGCTGTACACATTCCGCCGAGCCGACATCGCCGTCCTCGACGAGGAGGTCTGGCACCTCGACCTCGACCTCCAGGTGCTGCGCGAGCTCATGGTCCACCTCGGCGAGCACGAGCCGCGCCGCCACGAGATCATGCACGCCCTGGACCGCGCCATGGACACCCTCGACCTCGACGACG
Organism: Streptomyces sp. NPDC088157; assembly: GCF_044741545.1. Classification (NCBI taxonomy): domain Bacteria; kingdom Bacillati; phylum Actinomycetota; class Actinomycetes; order Kitasatosporales; family Streptomycetaceae; genus Streptomyces; species Streptomyces sp. NPDC088157. Next base: position 100,320 of record NZ_JBIUSU010000002.1, on the reverse strand, counting down.
TCTCCGGCAGCGCCGCGGCCGTCCGCGCGGTCCTCGCACCCGTACTGGCCAGCCCCGCCCACGCCAGCGCCCACACCATCTCCGGTGTCGGTCACGCGCACATCGACTCCGCCTGGCTGTGGCCGATCCGCGAGACGAAGCGCAAGACCTCCCGCACCTTCTCCAACGTCACCTCGCTCGCCGAGGAGTACGACGACTTCATCTTCGCCTGCTCGCAGGCCCAGCAGTACGAGTGGGTGCGCGACAACTACCCGCAGGTGTGGGCGCGCATCCAGGAGTCGGTGAAGAACGGGCAGTGGGCGCCGGTCGGCGGCATGTGGGTCGAGTCCGACGGCAACCTGCCCGGCGGCGAGGCGATCGCCCGCCAGCTGGTGCACGGCAAGCGGTTCTTCATCGAGCACTTCGGCATCGAGACGAAGGGTGTCTGGCTGCCGGACTCCTTCGGCTACAACGCCGCCTACCCGCAGCTCGCCAAGCTCGCCGGGAACGAGTGGTTCCTCACCCAGAAGATCTCCTGGAACCAGACGAACAAGTTCCCTCACCACACCTTCTGGTGGGAGGGCATCGACGGGACCCGCATCTTCACCCACTTCCCGCCCGTCGACACCTACAACGCGCGGTTCAGCGGCGAGGAGATGGACCGCGCCGTGCGCAACTACTCGGAGAAGGGCGGCGGTACGCGTTCCCTGGCGCCCTTCGGCTGGGGCGACGGCGGTGGCGGCCCCACCCGCGAGATCATGGAACGGGCACGCAGGCTGGCCGACCTGGAGGGCTCCCCGAAGGTCGTCGTCGAACACCCGGACACGTTCTTCGCCAAGGCCCGCGCGGAGTACCCGGACGCGCCCGTCTGGGTCGGCGAGCTCTACCTGGAACTGCACCGGGCCACCTACACCACCCAGGCCCGCACCAAGCAGGGCAACCGGCGCAGCGAACACAGGCTGCGCGAGGCCGAGTTGTGGGCGACCACGGCCGCACTGCACGCGCCGGGCTACGCCTACCCGTACGCGAAGCTCGACCGGCTCTGGAAGACGGTGCTGCTGCACCAGTTCCACGACATCCTGCCGGGTTCCTCGATCGCCTGGGTGCACCGCGAGGCGGAGGCCGAGTACGCGCGGGTCGCCGAGGAGCTGGAGGTGCTGACGGCCGAGGCGGTCGCCGCGCTGGGCGGCGGGCAAGCGGGCGGCGACCCGCGTGGCGGCGCGCTCCGCGTGTTCAACACGAGCCCCTACGGGCGCGCCGAGGTGGTCCGCACGCCCGAGGGCGCACCGGCGTACGTCGAGGTGCCCGCGAACGGCAGCGCGCCGCTGACCGGCGCGGAGCTCCCGCAGCCGGTGACGGTCTCCGGCCGGGTCCTCGACAACGGACTGGTCCGTGTACAGGTGGCGGAAGACGGAACACTGTCCTCTGTGTACGACCTGCGGGCGGACCGCGAGGTCCTCGCCGACCAGGGCAACCTGCTGCGCCTGCACACCGACCTCCCCAACTACTGGGACGCCTGGGACATCGACAAGCACTACCAGAACCGCTACACCGACCTGCTGGAGCCGGACGCGGTGACGGTCGTCGAGGACGATCCGCTCGTCGGCGCCATCCGGGTCACGCGCTCCTTCGGCAAGGGCTCGACCCTCACCCAGACCATCACCCTGCGCGCCGGCAGCCCCCGCGTGGACTTCGAGACCGACCTCGACTGGCACGAGGCGGAGAAGATCCTCAAGGCGGCCTTCCCGGTGGACATCAGGGCGCCGCACTCCTCCGCCGAGATCCAGTTCGGCCACATCCAGCGCCCCACCCACACCAACACCAGCTGGGAGGCGGCCCGGTTCGAGGTCTCCGGCCACCGCTGGGTGCACATCGGCGAGCCCGGCTACGGCGTCGCGGTCATCAACGACTCCACCTACGGCCACGACGTCTCCCGCACGGTCCGCGAGGACGGCGGTACGACCACCACGGTCCGCCTCAGTCTGGTCCGCGCCCCGCGGATCCCGGACCCCGAGGCCGACCAGGGCCGGCACCGCTTCAGCTACGCGCTGCTCCCCGGCGCGAGCATCGAGGACGCGGTCGCCGAGGGCTACTCCCTCAACCTCCCGCTGCGCGTGGCCGACGCGTCGGACGCCGGCCCCGGCCCCGTCGTCTCGGCGGACGGCGACGGCATCACCGTCGAGGCGGTGAAGCTCGCCGACGACGAGTCCGGGGACGTCGTCGTCCGGCTCTACGAGTCCCGCGGCGGCCGGGCCACCGGCACCCTGCGCACGGGCTTCCCGCTCGCGGGCGCCCAGGTGACCGACCTGCTGGAGCGGCCGCTGGAGCCCGCGACCGTCGGCGAGGACGGCGCCGTCGCCGTCGTGCTGCGGCCCTTCCAGATCCTGACGCTCCGCCTGGCACGCGCCGCCACCGGCCGCTAGGCCCTGTCCGCGAGGTCCCACCCGGCCCTGCGGGCGGACGGCGCTGCTTCGCGGACACGACCCGGGCCGGACACGGCCCGGCACCGGCCCCCACGGGCGGGCGCGCCCTCGAAGCGCGCCCGCCCCGCTCCCGAAGAACCCTGCTCTGCGGAGGAGTTCACTCGTGCCCATGCAAACCTGGTTCACCGACGCCAAGTTGGGGATCTTCGTCCACTGGGGGATCTACGCCGTGGACGGCGTCCAGGAGTCCTGGTCGTTCTACGACGACATCGTGCCCCACGACCGGTACATGTCCCAGCTCGACCGCTTCACCGGCGCACACTACGATCCGCGCGCCTGGGCCGACCTGTTCGCCCGCGCCGGCGCCCGGTACGCCGTCCTCACCAGCCGCCACCACGACGGCGTCGCCCTGTGGGACACGGCGTACGGGGATCTGAACCTGGGTCGCGACTATCTCACCGGCTACGCCGACGCCCTGCGGGAGAAGGGGCTCAAGGTCGGTCTGTACTACTCGCACTCCGACTGGAACCACCCGGACTACGCCACCACCCGCAAGCCGGGCCGCCCGCCGGAGATGGAGGACAACCGCTACTCCGAGTGCTCCGCCGAGGACGAGGACCTCGAGGCCTGGGAGCGGTTCCTCGCCTACCGGGACGGCCAGGTCCGCGAGCTGGCCTCCCGCTACCGGCCCGACCTGATGTGGTTCGACGGTGAGTGGGAACGCGGCGAGGAGCAGTGGCGCATCATGGAGCTCGCCACGCTGATCCGCTCGTACTCCCCGGACGTCGTCTTCAACGCCCGCATGCTCAGCGAGGGCGACTACGCCACGCCCGAACAGGGCGCCCCCATCGAACCCCCTGCCGGGCCGTGGGAGTTGTGTCTCACCATCAACGACTCGTGGGGCTACCGGCACCACGACCACCACCACAAGTCGCTCACCCAGCTGGTCCGCTACTTCACCGAGACCATCGGCGGCGGCGGCAACCTGCTGCTCGACGTCGGCCCGATGGAGGACGGCACCGTCCCGCAGCCGCAGGCCGAGCGCCTCGAAGGTCTGGGGGAGTGGATCCGCAAGCACGAGGAGGCCGTCTACGGGACGGTGCGGGGGCTCCCGGCAGGGCACCACTACGGGCCCAGCACCCTCTCCGCCGACCGGCGCACCCTCTACCTCACCCTGTTCGACATCCCGCGTTCCGAGATCGGTGTCCGGGGTCTGGTCACGCCGGTCCGTAGGGTCACGGTGCTCGGTACCGGAACGGAACTGGCCCACCGCGTGGTGGGAGGCCTGCACGAGGCGGTCGGCGTGCTGTGGATCGACCCGCCGGCCGGGTCCGACCTCGACCCGCACGCCACGGTCCTCGCGGTGGAACTGGACGGCGAACTGGAGCTGTACCGGGGGTCGGGACGCTTCTGAGGCGCCCTGCCGCGCACGGCGCGGTCGCGAGAGCGGGGCGGGCCGGCAGGTCGGCCGGACGGCCGGACACAGGCGGTTCCGGTGGGACGAACCGGGCGGGCACGGCGTTTCGGGTCGGGGGGGCGGGCCCCCCGCCCGCCGCCCCCCCGCCCCCCCCCCCCCGCCCCCGGCGGCCGCCCCCCCCCCCCCCGGGGGGGCCCCCGGTTGGGCGGGGGAGGCCCCCCGCCCCCGGGCAGCAGCCAC
>NZ_JBIUSU010000002.1:0-96251 GCF_044741545.1 Streptomyces sp. NPDC088157 | reverse complement strand
TCGGTCGGCCGCTCCCCGTGACAGCGGCCGACCGGCCCGATCCCCCGTACCGCCGGGAATCCCCCGTCGATTCCCGGTCTTCCCCCGTTGATCCCCGTGCTTCCCCCCGGGCCCCGTTCCTTCCCCCTGTTGCTCCCCCGTGGGGCCCTTCACCCTTAAGAGCGGGCTCCCGGGATCCTGATACACCCCTCGTCGAACAAAGTCCCCCGGACCGGGGTCCGGGGGACCGTCGCTCACGTCCGGCATGTTCAGCCGGTGAAGCCGGCCGTGATCGAGGTGAACTGCCAGGTGCTCTGGCTGATACCGGAGCAGTTGCTCACCACGCCGCCGCCCGGGCACGGACGGTCGCGGTTGACGGCCCAGTAGGCGAGCCGGGCGATGTGGTGGGAGTTGGCCCAGTCGCGGATCTGGGTCCAGATCGCCGGTGTGGTGTTCTCCTGCTGGTCGGACAGCCCGTTCATGCCGGAGATGCCGATGTGCGCGTAGGCGGTGGCGTCGTCCCAGCCGAAGGTGGACTTCAGCTTGTTCTTCAGCCCCTCCGTGGCGTTCACGGTGTTGCCGTACATGTCCGAGCCGCCGCCGAAGTCGAACGGCATGATGGTGAAGACGTCGATGTCGGCGCCGAGCGACTTGGCCTGCTCGACGAGCCGGTTGCCGTAGTAGGTCGGCCCGGTCGTGGACGTCCCGAAGGTGACGATGGTCTTCAGGCCGGGGTTGTTCGCCTTCACCGTCTTGAGGGCGGTGAGGATCCGTGCCTGCACGGCCTCGTTCTCGAACTCGTCCGTGTTCTCGATGTCCATGTCGATCGCCTTGAGCGAGTAGGCGTCGATCACCTTCTGGATCGCGGCCGCCAGCGCGCTCGCCGAGGAGCAGTTGGCGCCGAGCTTGCTGCCCTGCCAGCCGCCGAACGAGGGCACGATGTCACCGCCCGCCGAGCGGACCTGGTTGATCACGCTCTGGTCGACCCCGCCGGTCAGCGGCCGGTTGCTGTCCCACATCGGGTTGCAGCCGCCCCCGTCCAGCATGAACGCCATCGTGAACCACTTGATGCCGGTCGAGCTCATCACCGTGGACACGCTCGGCGGATCGCCCCAGCCCTCGAACAGGTAGGGCGCGGCCTGCTTGAACCCGGTTCCGCCGCCACTGCCCGCGTTGGTCGTGACGCTCACGGAGTCGGAGGCCGCGGACGTGTTCCCGGCGGCGTCACGCGCCCTCACGGTGAAGGTGTACCCGGTGCTCGCGGACAGCCCGCTGACCGTGGCGGACGTACCGGAGACGGTGAGCACCCGGGCGGACCCGCTGTACACGTCGTAGGCCGTGACGCCGACGTTGTCGGTGGCGGCGTTCCAGGACAGCGACACGCTGGAGGACGTCTTGCCGGTCGAGGTCAGTCCGCCGGGCGCGGTCGGCGCCTGGGTGTCGGAGCCTCCGCCGCCGCCCGGCCCGTCGAGGCTGACGTCGTCGGCGTAGTAGGTGCCCTGGGCGTACCAGCCGTGGACGTAGATCGTGGCGCTGGTCTGCGAGGTCCCCGTGGTGAAGGACACCGACAGCGGGCTGTACGCCGACGGCGACGACGTCCAGGTGGAGGCGCCGCCGTCGACGCCGAGGTAGACGTAGGAGCCGCGCACCCAGCCGGTCAGCGCGTACGTGGTGTTCGGCCGGACGGAGACGGTCTGGCTGCACTTGGCGATGTCACTCGAACTCACCGCCCCCGCGAGGGCCTTGGAGCCGCCGTGGGTGGGCGAGGACACGACGGAGCCGAGGTTGCCCGTACAGGACCAGGGCGAGAGGGAGCCCGACTCGAGACCGGGGTTGGTGAGGATGTTGGCCGCCTGGGCGGTGCCCGGCAGGGCCACGGCCCCGGCGAGGGCGAGACCGGCGGTGCCGAGCAGGGCGAGGAAGCGACGCCATGGGCGTCCGAGGGGTCTGGTGCGCACGCGATCTCCCTGAAGGAATGGGGGTGTTCGGGAGTGCAGGGGAGTGCAAGGGGTGCGCAACAAAGTTGGTATGGACCAATCCGTCTGTCAAGGAGAGAGACGGAATTGGTCCATACCGGTGATCGGAAGCTCTGTCCCGGTCTTCCCTAGAGCGGCAGCGCCTGCGCGGCGCCCGCGGTGGTCACCTCGACGGACTCGGCGGGCGCGGGAACGGCCGGCAGCAGCGGCTCGGCGGTCTCCTCCACCCGCTGGTGCGGCAGCGTGACCGTGCGGAGCGGCCGCGGTCCCGACACCACCGTGTAGTCCTGCCCCAGGAACGGCGGCATGATCTCGCCCGGGTCCTCACCCAACGCCAACTGCACGGCGGCCCACGGGGCGTTGACACCGCACAGCGACAGCTGGTGCAGGCCGCCGGCCGGGCGGGTGTTGACGTCCATCAGGACCGGCCGGTCGCCGAACATCCGGAACTGGATGTTGGACAGGTAGTGCAGCCCGAAGCCCTCGGCGATGAGCCGCGCGGGCTCCAGCCACTGCTCGTGCAGGGTGAAGCCCCGGCGGCGGCCGTTCTTCGTCCGGCCGATGGCCATCCGCAGCATGTTGTCCGGCCCCGTGAGGCAGTCCACGGACACCTCCGGCTGCTCCAGCCGCGGCATGACCAGCCAGTCGACCTGCTCCTCGCCCCGGTCCTCGGCCTGCTTCAGCGCCTCGACCACCATGTCGAGCTGGACGTACGGGCTCGGGAAGCCGCTCAGGTGTGTCAGGGAGAAGGGCGCGCGGGTGATCATACGGAAGCCCACCCCGCCCGCGCCGGACGCCGGCTTGAAGCACGCCCGGTGCCCTGCCTCCTCCAACTCGTCCACCGCGGCCACGAGTTCGGTGGCGGTCCGGACCCGGTACCACGGCGGCACGGGCACGCCGATCGCCTGCACGGCCTCGTACGCGATCACCTTGTCGTGGAAGACGGCGACGGCCTCCGGCGGCGGCGCCAGCAGCGCGGTGCCGACCGCGTCGAAGTCGGCGCGGTGAGCCACGACGGCCGCCTGGTGCAGGCGGGGCACGAACACGTCGATGCTGCGTCGCTTGCACTGCGCGAGGGCGTACTCGACGTACGCGGCCGGGGAGAGACCCTCCGGCTCCAGCTCGGCGGTGTCGGCGGCGGCCAGTACGGGGGAATCGGCGTCGCCGTGGGTGGCGTGGATCTCGACCGCGCGGTCACTGGGATTTCGTCGCAGCTGATCCGTGAAGAACACGTTCTCCGCGTACGTGCGGTTGAGCCAGACGCGTACGCGAGAGACCATGCAGGCCGCCTTTCACGGTTCGCGGGCAGGGCAAAGCGGGCCCGGCCCGGGCAGGGGGATTGGGGGTCACCAAACCGCCCTGCGTGAAGGGACGTCCATGGCGGTGGTGTTGGGGCGATCATACGGCTTCCCCGGGGTGCGGCGTGCAACGCGCGTGTTACGGAATTTCCGATCTTGTTCACGTGAGGCGTGTGTTCGGGTAGAGGCGCGCTCCCGCGCAGGTGGGGCCGGGGCGGAGCCCGCCGGGGGGCCCGGTCCGACCTTGTCCCGCAGGCGTGAATGTGTTCTCGTGGTGACACTGGTGTATTCGTGAGAACGCGGAGCGTGGGCGAGTGAGCGGGGGCGGAGGGTGACGTCGACGGGCGGGGGCGCCGGACGGCTGCTGGCCGTCAGCGATCTGCACATCGGATATCCGGAGAACCGCGCTCTGGTCGAGGCCATGGCCCCGGAGACGGACGAGGACTGGCTGCTGGTCGCCGGCGACGTCTCGGAGAACGTGGCCGACATCCGCTGGGCGCTCAAGACCCTCGCCGGCCGTTTCCGCAAGGTCGTCTGGGTCCCCGGCAACCACGAGCTCTGGACCCACCCCGCGGACCCGGTCACCCTGCGCGGGGTCGCCCGCTACGAGCACCTCGTCGACGTCTGCCGCGACCTGGGCGTCACCACGCCCGAGGACCCCTACCCGGTGTGGGAGGGCCCCGGCGGGCCGGCGGTCGTCGCGCCGCTGTTCCTGCTGTACGACTACTCGTTCCTCCCGGCCGGCTGCGCCACCAAGGAGGAGGGGCTGGCCTACGCGGAGGGCACCGGCATCGTCTGCAACGACGAGTACCTGCTGCACCCCGACCCGTATCCGACCCGCGAGGCCTGGTGCCGGGCCCGCGTCGCCGAGACCGAACGGCGGCTCGCCGAGATCCCCGACGACCTGCCCGTCGTCCCCGTCAACCACTACCCGCTGCACCGGCACCCGATGGACGTGCTGTGGCACCCCGAGTTCGCCATGTGGTGCGGGACCGGGCTGACGGCAGACTGGCACCGCAGGTTCCGGATCGAGACCATGGTCTACGGCCACCTCCACATCCCCCGGACCACCTGGCACGAGGGCGTCCGCTTCGAGGAGGTGTCGGTGGGCTATCCCCGCGAATGGCGCAAACGCGCGCAGCCGCCGGGCCGGCTGCGCCGCATCCTGCCCAGGGAGGCCGAGGCCGAGTGATCGGGGAACTGTTGCCGGAGTCGGTGGTGGCGGTGGAGGCCTTCGGCGAGGAGGGCGTCCGCGAGTTCGGGGACGCCCCGCTGTACCCGCAGGAGGAGGCGCTGGTGGCGCGGGCGGTCGCCAAGCGCCGCCGCGAGTTCACCGTCGTACGGGCCTGCGCGCGGCGCGCCATGGAGAAGCTCGGCGTGCCCGCGCAGCCCGTGCTGCCCGGCGAGCGCGGCGCCCCGCACTGGCCGGACGGCCTCACCGGCAGCATGACCCACTGCGAGGGCTACTGCGCGGCCGCCCTGGTCCGGGCCGCCGACCTGGCCTCCCTCGGCATCGACGCGGAACCCCACGAGCCCCTTCCCGAGGGTGTCCTGTCCGCCGTAGCCCTGCCCGCGGAGGCGGAGCGGCTGGGCGCACTGGCCGCGGGGAGTCCCGAGGTGCACTGGGACCGGCTGCTGTTCAGCGCCAAGGAGTCCGTCTACAAGGCGTGGTTCCCCCTCACCCGCAAGTGGCTGGACTTCAGCGAGGCGGACATCGACCTCGTCCCCGCGACCGCCGTCGGCCCCGCCGGGGGCCGGCACGGTGCCTTCCGTGCCCGGCTGCTCGTCCCCGGGCCGGTGGTCGGCGGCCGCCGGCTCGGGCACTTCGACGGCCGCTGGACCGTCCGGCGGGGTCTGGTGGCCACCGCGGTCACGGTGCACCACGGCTGAGGCGGCCGCCTTCGGGGATCACTGAGCCGGGCACCAGCTCCGCAGCAGCCGGAAGAACTCCTCCTCGTTGCCCGCGAGGCCGGCGTCGGCCAGGGCCTGGTCCGCCTCGGCCAGAACGGCGGACGGGAACACCGGAGGGAGCCGGTCGTACGGCGGGCCGGGGGCGCCGGCGCCCTTGGCGTCCCCCTCGTCGCCGAGGGCGGCACGCACGGTGTGCAGCAGTCGCAGGTAGGCCTGTACGGCGGTGCGCTCGCGGTCGGTCAGTACGGCAGTGGGCATCGGTCGGCTCTCCCCGTGTCGGCGTCGTGTCCCCCGCGCCTGGCGGCGCGTGCGCCCCCGTGCGGCGGCGCACCCCCCAGCTTGCCGCCCCCCACTGACAATCCGGCCCGACCCGGCATCGGTTCGCCCGCTTAGCGCAGGCGAAACCTCCTTGAAATCCCCTGACGGGAAGGGGTTCTAGGCTGGTGTGACGGGCTTGCCGCGGACCGTCGGCGGCCAGGAGTACAGGAGGCGAGCGGGTGGTCGAGATCCCACAGCGGCGCCCGGCGCGCGCCACCCGGCTGCGCTCGGTGGGCGACGGCGAACTGGAGTTGCAGTACCGGGTCGTGCACGGCTACCGGCGCGCCTTCCGCATGGCCGGGGAGGGCCCGGCGCTGGTCCTCATCCACGGCATCGGCGACTCCTCGGCGACCTGGGCCGAACTGATCCCCGACCTCGCCCGCACCCACACCGTCATCGCCCCCGACCTCCTCGGCCACGGCGCCTCCGACAAGCCCCGCGCCGACTACTCGGTGGCCGCGTACGCCAACGGCCTGCGTGATCTGCTCAGTACGCTCGACATCGAGTCGGCGACCCTGGTCGGGCATTCGCTGGGCGGGGGAGTGGCGATGCAGTTCGCCTACCAGTTCCCCGAGCGCACCGAACGGCTGATCCTCGTCAGCGCGGGCGGAGTCGGCCGGGAGGTCAACCCCGCCCTGCGACTGGTCTCGCTGCCCGGCGCCCATCTGGCGCTGTCCGCCCTCCGGTTGCCGGGCGCGCGGTTCCAGGTCGGCCTGGCCGTCGGCCTGATGAAGCTGCTGGACACCGATCTCGGCCAGGACGCCCCCGACCTGCTCCACCTCGTCGACGCCCTGCCGGACGAGACCGCCCGCAACGCCTTCATCCGCACCCTGCGCGCGGTCGTCGACTGGCGCGGCCAGGTCGTGACCATGCTCGACCGCTGCTATCTGACGGCCGGCATGCCGACGATGCTGCTGTGGGGCGACCGGGACAGCGTGGTGCCCGTGCGGCACGCTTACGGCGCCCACGCGGCGATGCCCGGCAGCCGACTGGAGATCTTCGAAGGGGCCGGCCACTTCCCGTTCCACAACGACCCCGCCCGGTTCAGGTCCCTCGTCGAGGAGTTCACCCGCACGACGGCCCCGGCCGACTGGAGCCGCGAGCACTGGCGCCGGCTCCTGCGCGAGGGACGGCCCGCGACGGGGACGACGGGAGGCCCGGACGGCGCGGCACGGGACCTGCGCGGGGAGAGCGAGCGCAGCGCGACCTGACCGCCGTACGGGCGGACCCGGTCACGTCCTCCGGGAACTCAGTTCTGCGGGCCCAGATAGCCCAGCGACGCCTCGATCCGGCCGGCCAGGTGGTCTCGCTGACCCCGCCCCCGGGGTGACGAACCCGGCAGCCAGACACGGCACTTGCTGGCCAGCAGCAGGCCGAAGCTCTCGGCCTCCTTCTCGTCGGCCAGGTCGAAACGGGTGCGCGCGGCGACGCTGCGCACCGTCGCCTGGAGATCCGCCCCGTCGCTGAGTAACCGGGCCGCGACGGCGGCGCCCTCGACGTGCTCGCCGCAGTGGCCCGCCTTCATGTGCCACAGCTCATGGCCCAGGATGACCAACTGGTGGTCGGGGGCGGTGCGTTCCTCGACGACGACGAGGTCCTGGTCGGCCATGTCGAGCCACAGTCCGCTGGCCGTGTCGGTCGGGAAACAGGCCGTGCGGAAGTGCACGGGGCGCCCGCGCCGTCTGCTCATCCCGTCGCACAGGGCGGTGTACAGGTCGGCCGGCGCGGCCGGGGCCGGGAGGGTCAGTTCCGCGACCAACTCGCCGCTGAGACGGCGCATTTCCCTGGCGATGCTCACGCTTCTCCCCCGGATCACGACTCGGGCCGCTTCACGCTCTCCAGGAGCATGTCCAGCCACTCGGCGACCTTGTCGCGGTGCTGGTCGGTGGGCAGCTGAGCGGCCCGCCAGGCGATCCCGCGCACGCCGTGGTCCTGGAGCAGCCGCTCCAGCGGATCCTCGGCGGCCGCGGCCGCCTCCCGCGCGGCGAGCTTTTGGAGCAGATCCTGCTCGGTGTGCTGCAGGGCGCCCGCGAGCGCCTCAGGGTCCTCGGCCGTGAGGAAGCCGGCGTGGACGCGGAAGAACCGCTGGAGGGCGTCGCAGTGCTCCATCGTGGGGCGCCGGTCGCCGTTGATGAGGGCGCCCGCCTGCTGACGCGACATGCCGGCGCCGTCGGCGATCTCCTGCTGGGTGTACTTACGGCCGTTCGGCTTGAGCCGTGTACGGCGCAGCAGGTCCAGGCGCTGCAGGAAGCGGGCCTGCACATCGGGCTCACCGGCCGGCCGGCCGCTCAGCAGGGCCTTGACCACGGACTCCGGGACACCGGAGGCGACGGACAGCCGCCCGGTGCCGAAGACCTCCGCGTGCGGCACACCGAGCCGGTCGGCGAGCGCGGCGACGCGGGCGACGACGGCCGACAGCAGCAGCGCCGCCGCGGTGCCCGGAACCTCGAAGCCATCCTCCGCCACCGACAGGTCTCCTAGGTCTCTCACGTCCCTCTCACAGACACACGATCACCAAAACAGACGGTCGCCGTGAACTGCGTGGAGAGTATCGGGTCTTTCGAACTCACATCCAGGTCTCGCCACAACTGTGGCCAATTTCAGCCGTCAACAAGCGCCGAATGCCACGATAGTTGACACCGCTCGCGTCGGGGCAGCAGGATCGGGGCGCCGCGTGAAGGCCGCATAGGCAAGAGGGGTGACCTCCCGATGGCGTATCAGGCAGGAGGGCAGCGGTCCGTACCGCGGCCCGTCCCCGAGAGTCTCGAGGCGCAGGCGTACCTGCAGGACTACGCCACGTACCTGGAGGCCGTCCCCTTCCCGTCCGTGGTCCTCGACCACCGCTGGGACGTCGTTCTCTCCAACGCCGCTTTCGCGTCACTTTTCCGGGACGTGGGCCCGCATCCGACGGCGCTGCCGGGCGACAACTTCCTCCGGTTCGTCCTCTTCCACCCCGACGCCTCCTCGGTCCTCGGTGACCACGAGGCCGTCTGGTGCCTGCCGATGCTCGCCCGTTTCGCCGCGGCCATGGAGCGGCACGGTCACGACCACGGGCTGCAGACGATCCGCCGTGACATCGCCCAGGATCCGATCATGGAGGCCGCCTACCGGCAAGGGCTGCCGCACTGGATCCGCGTGGTCGGCGAAGAGGCCGTCGAGCACGACGGGGCGGTCCGACCCCTCCTGCACCCCGACCCGCGCTGGGGCGCCACGGAGTGCCGCATCGTCTGCGACACCCCCAGGACCCTGCAGGACCTGGGGTACACCCGGCTGACCATGGTGCTGCGCGCGACCAGCCCGGCCCCGGCGCCCCGCAGGACGCGCACCGCGCGCCGCACCGCGAGCCACCTCAGCGTGGTCCCGGCCCCCGAGGCCTGACCGGGCACCGTCGGCGTTCAGGTCGCCGACGGCGCCCTGGTCGGCCCCCGGCATCGGGTGCGGCCACGGCCACCCCTGGCCGCAGCCCGGCCAGGGCAACCCCGACCCGGACCCGGGCCGCAACCTGGCCGAGGGCCGCCCGGCCACGGCCACCGGCTCGCAGGACGTCTACACACCCGGCAAAGGCGTACTCGACTTCGTGAGGCGGTCCACGGGTACCCCGCGCTTCGCCGCCTGGATCTGCTCGTACACCTGGGTCCGCAGTGCGGCGAAGCGCGGGGCCACCCGTGTGTGCAACTGGTCGCGTTCCGGCGGGAGATCGACCTTCAGCTGCTGCTGTACGACCGTGGGGGAGGCGGACAGGACGATGATCCGCTCGCCGAGGTAGACGGCCTCGTCGATGTCGTGGGTGACGAACAGGATGGTGATCCCGCGCTCCCGCCAGAGTCCCCGGACGAGGTCCTCCAGGTCGGCGCGGGTCTGCGCGTCCACTGCCGCGAACGGTTCGTCCATCAGCAGGACCCTGGGCCGGTAGGCGAGCGCCCGGGCGATCGCCACCCGCTGCTGCATCCCGCCCGACAACTGCCACGGATAGGCGGACAACGCGTCCTCCAGTCCGACCGACCGCAGGGCGTCCGCCACCAGCTCCCGCCGCATGGCCTTGGGCAACGCCTTCTGCTTGAGCGGCAGTTCGACGTTCTCGCCGACCCGCATCCACGGGAAGAGGCTGCGCCCGTACTCCTGGAAGACGAAGGCCATGTCCGGCGGTGGTCCGGTCACCTTCCTTCCCTCCAACAGTACTTCGCCGGAGGTCGGCGTGAGCAGCCCGCCCATGCACTTCAACAGGGTCGTCTTGCCGCAGCCCGACGGGCCGACGAGGCAGACGAGTTCGCCCGCCTCGACGGTGAACGTGAGGTCGCGGACCGCCTCGACCCGGCGCCCGGACCCTTCGTAGACCTTTCGCAGGCCGGACACTGCAAGACGCGGGTGCATGGAACGCCCTTTCGCGAGGGTCACGGGGACCGCCGGGTGGCCGCGCGCAGACCGTGGTACCAGCCGAGCACTCGACGCTCGACGACCTGGAAGAGCACGGACAGAACGAAGCCCAGGAGACCGAGCACCAGGATCCCGGTCCACATGTCGGGGATGGCGAAACCCCGTTGGAACTGCACGATGGTGAAGCCGAGCCCGTTGCTCGCGGCGAACATCTCGCTGATGACCATCAGGATGATGCCGATCGACAGGGCCTGACGCAGCCCCGCGAAGATCTGCGGGCTCGCGGAGGGAAGGACCACGCTTCGCAACCGGGCGACGCCCGTGATGCCGTACGACCGTGCCGTCTCCGCCATCACCGGGTCCACCGCCCGTACCCCTTCGACGGTGTTGAGCAGGACCGGCCATACGCAGCCGCTCGCGATGACGGCGACCTTCATGGTGTCGCCGATGCCCGCGAACAGCATGATGACCGGCACCAGGACGGGCGGCGGCACCGCCCGCAGGAACTCCAGGACCGGCTCGCACACCGCCCGCACCCGGCGGTAGGAGCCGATGACCGAGCCCAGCGCGATCCCGACGACGGCCGCCGTCGCGTATCCGCCGAGGAGCCGCAGCACGCTCGGCCGCACGTCGGTGCGCAGCCGCTCGCCCGTCCACACGTCGGGGAAGGCCTTCAGGATCGTGCGCAAGGGCGGCCAGTACACGTTCGTGCTGCCGTCGGAGGCCACCCACCACACGCTGACCAGTACGGCCGGCAGGGCGAGCGTGAACAGCAACCGAAGCAGGACGCGCCGCCAGGCGCTCGATCTCGCTCGGGTGGGGGGTGACTCGGTCACACCGCCACCTCTCCACGCACCGACTGGTGCCAGGCCAGCGCGCGCCGCTCCACCGTCCGGGCACCCACGTTGATCAGCAGCCCAAGCACCCCGGTGACCACGATCAGGGCGTACATCTCGGGCACCGCCTGAGACGTCTGCGCGACAGCGATGCGCGCGCCCAACCCCGGTGCGCCGATGACCAGTTCGGCGGTGATGACGAGGATCAGCGCGACGGCCGCCGCGAGCCGCACGCCGGTCATGACGTACGGCAGCGCGGTCGGCCACAGCACGTGCCGGACCCGCGCCCAGGTGCCGAGCCCGTAGGAGCGGGCGGTCTCCTCGGCGACCGGGTCGACGTCCTGGACGCCGTAAAGGACCTGGATCAGGATCTGCCAGAAGGAGGCGTAGACGACCAGCAGCAGGACCGAGCGCAGTTCGGTGCCGTACAGCAGCACGGCGAGGGGGATCAGGGCCACCGACGGGATGGGGCGCAGGAACTCGACAGTCGAGGCCGTCGCCTCGCGGAGGTGGGGGACGACCGAGATGATCACGCCGGCCACGATCCCGGCGCCCACCGCGATCGCCAGGCCCAGGGCCCAGCCGGTGAGGGTGTCGCCGAGCGCCGTCCAGAAGGCGGGGTCGGCGAGTTCGTCGGCCAGGGCGCCGGCGATGCGGCTGGTCGGCGGGAAGTAGGCCTCCTTGACCAGCCCGAGCCGCGGCACCGCCTCGCCCAGGGCGAGGAAGGCCGCGAGCCCGGCCGCACCGAGTACGAGGTTCGCGCCCCTCACGGCAGCAGCTTCTCCAGGTCCGGGGCCGACTTGAAGAGCTTGTCCCGTTCGCCGAGCTTCTTCAGTGCCTCGATCGACGAACGGTTGGCCTCGGCGGGCCACTTGGGCAGCGTCACCTGTGCCAGTACCGATGCCGGGATCTTGGTGTAGGTGGTGACGATCCCGCGGACCTCGTCCGGGTGGGAGTCGGCGTAGGCGAGGGACTCCGCGGTGGCCTCCTGGAACCTCTTCACCACGTCCGGGTTCTTCTGCGCGTACTGCGCGGAGGTGAAGTACATGGCGACGGTGAGGTTCGGCGCCACGTCCACCAGCGGTGAGGCGATCTCCACGCCGCCCTGGCTCTTGATGGTGGCCAGCGCCGGTTCGACGACCATCGCCGCGTCGATCTGCCCGCCGTCCAGGGCGGCGGGCATCTGGTCGAAGGCCAGCTCGACGAACTTCACCTCGTCCGGGTCGCCGCCCGCCTTGCGCACCGACTCGCGCACCGCGGTCTCGTTGATGTTCTTGAGCGTGTTGATGGCGACCCTCTTGCCCTCCAGGTCCCTGGCGGACTTGAGTGGGCTTCCCTTCTTCACCGTGATCGCCCCGAAGTCCTCCCCCTGTAAGCCGGTTGAGGCGATGCCGTTCGAAACGGCTTGCACGGGAACGTTGTTGGACTGGGCCACCATCAGGGACGTCATGTTGCTGAAGCCGAACTGGAACTGGCCGCTGACGACGCCGGGTACGATCGCCGCGCCGCCCTGCGCGGTGGTGATCGACAGCTTCAGACCGCGCTTCTCGTAGAACCCCTGTTTCACGCCCAGATAGACGGGCGCCACGTCGACGATCGGGATGAGGCCGAGTTTGACGGTCGTGGTGCCTCCCGACGACGAACTCCCGGTGGACGTACCGGAGTCGTCGGACGAGCCACAGGCGGCCGTGGCGAGCAGGAAGGTGACGGACGCGAGACCGGCGAGCAGACGACGCAAGGCTCCTCCTGTGCAGACAACGGTGTTCCGACAGGCTGTGCGCACACCGCACAGTAGTGCTCAACTGGCGTGCAGGGAACGTAGAGCCCGCCGTCCGACGGGGTCAATGGGTTTGGCTGACGAAATTGTTGACAGTCGAGGAGGGCGGACCCGCGGGTCACCGACCGGCGGGAGAACCGCCGCTTCGATGGACCCGCGGGTCACCGACCCGGCGGGAGTCGCCGCCCCCCGGATCACAGATCCAGGACGAGCTTCCTTCCCCGGCACCGGGACACGCAGATCATCATCGTCTCCCCGGCCTCCCGCTCCTGCGGACCGAGGACGGAGTCCCGGTGGTCCGGGGTGCCCTCGAGGACGTCGGTCTCACAGGTGCCGCAGGTGCCCTCCGTGCAGGAGTAGAGCACCTCGACGCCCGCCGCGCGCACGGTGTCCAGTACGGACACCCCCGCCGCGACGGTCAGCGTCCGGCCGCTCTGCGCCAGCTCGACCTCGAACTCGGCGTCCTCGCCCGTCTGTTGCTCCTTCGCCTGGAACCGCTCGACCTGGAGCACGCCCGCCGGACAGCGCTCCTCGACGGCGTCCAGCAGCGGTCCCGGACCGCAGCAGTAGACGAGCGTGCCCTCGGGCAGCGCGTCGAGCACGGAACCGAGGTCGAGCAGACCGGCCTCGTCCTGCGGGGCGACGGTGACCCGGTCGCCGTACGGCGCCAACTCCGCGGTGAACGCCATGGATTCGCGGCTGCGGCCCCCGTAGAGCAGGCTCCACTCGGCGCCCGCCGCCTCGGCCGCCGCCAGCATCGGCAGAATGGGGGTGATCCCGATGCCGCCCGCGACGAACCGGTAGCGGGGGGCCGGGCGCAGCGCGAAGTGGTTGCGCGGGCCGCGCACCCGGACCTTGTCGCCCTGCCCCAACTGCTCGTGCACATGGGCGGATCCGCCGCGTCCGGCCGGCTCGCGCAGCACCGCGATCCGCCAGACGGAACGGTCGGCCGGGTCACCGCACAGCGAGTACTGGCGCTCCAGCTCCGGGCCGAGGACGAGGTCCACATGGGCGCCTGGCTCCCAGGCGGGGAGCTGCTCGCCCAGCGGGTGGCGCAGGGTGAGGGCGAGCACTCCGTCGGCGGCGAACTCACGGCTTGCCACGACGAGTTCGGCTTCGTACACACTCATGAGTCGTTTCCTCGTGGCCGGTGTCCGTCGGGGTGGCCGAGCATCCACTCCCACATCTCGATCGGGTCCTGCGCGGTGTGCTCGGCGCCGCAGTGACAGGTACCGTGCAGCACATCGGTGCCCGGCAGCCAGTCGACGCGGTAGATCTCGCCGGTGGGACCGGTGCTCACAGGACCTTCTCCACGGGCTTGTCGCCCTCCTCCACCAGCCGGGCGAGGATGCGGCGGGCGGCCAGACCGCCGGTGTCGATGTTGATGCTCAGCTCCTGGTAGCCGGTGCGTTCCGAACCGAGCGTCCGCTGAAGGAGGTTGAGCGCGTCGACGTCCTGCATGACCACCGTGTGGTTGTTGCCGCGCAGGAACTCGGTGACCTCCTCGTCGTCCGTCGCCCAGTCCCGCGAGACCATCCAGAAGTCGTACACCTTGCCGTCGGCGGACGGTGTGATCGCGTACGTGATCTCGGTGTGGAAGCCGTTCGGGTCGCTGCCGTCCGCCTCGGGCAGGATGCCCACCGGCGCGATCCGGCTGTGCAGCAGGTACAGACAGGGCGCGTGGTACTCGATGTCCTGCCAGCGGGTGATCCGGCCCTCGATGCCGGTGGAGCGGGCGTAGAACGGCGGGCACTCGGCGTCGTCCATGTGCCGGCTCACCCGGACGATCCCCGCGCCCTCGTCGACCTCGGTGGTGATCGGCGTCTCGGCGACCTCCGGGGTGCCGATGTAGCCGCCGTGCAGGTACGTCTCGTGGGAGAGGTCCAGGAGGTTGTCGACGAGCAGCCCGTAGTCCGCGTCGATGGGCTCCATGCCGCGGACGGTCGTCCAGCCGGGGGAGTCGAGGTGCCGGGCGCGCGGGATCGTCTGCGGGTCGGCGAGTGCCGGGTCGCCGATCCACACCCACACCAGGGAGTCCTGCTCGACGACCGGGTAGGCGGTGACCCGGGCGGTGCGCGGGATGCGTTTCTGCCCCGGCACGTACACGCAGGCGCCGGTCGTGTCGTACGTGAAGCCGTGGTATCCGCAGACGATGCGGTCGCCGTCCAGCCGGCTCTCCGACAGCGGGAACCGGCGGTGCACACAGCGGTCGTGCAGCGCGACGGGCCTCCCGTCCTCCTCGGTCCGGTAGAAGACGAGCGGCTCACCGAGAACCGTCCGGCCGAGCAGCCCCTCGCGCCCCACCTCGGAGCTGTAGGCGGCGACGTACCACTGGTTCCTGGCGAATGCGGTGGTGTGCGGCATGGCGTTCCCGTCCCTGAGTGCGGGGCGCCCTCGCCCCGCTTGCCGTGGTTGGACTCAGGGTCGTGAGGCATGCGGTGGCTCCGCAAGGCGGCTTCTGCCAGACGGAAGAGCCGCCGCGGAAAGAAGCGCCGATGCGCCGGTTCGCCCCCCTCCGGTGCGAGGTGCCTCAGCCGTTCACGGCAGGTTTCGCGTGACACCGGCGCCCCGCCGGACAGCCTCCACCCGGCCGCGCCCTCGCGGCCAGGACGTCACCCGCGCGGGACGTCCGCGGGCCCGTTCGTCATGCGGAGTCGGTGGCGGAGAGGAGATTCCATCCCGCCTCCGGATCGAGCGGCAGGTCGGGGCGGTCGCGCTTGAACGCCTCGGCCCGTTCCTCGAGCTTCGGCAGGGCGTGGTCGGGCGCACCGAACCCGCGGAACAGGGTCGCGCAGTACTCACCGGACAGGAACGCCGCGTCCCACGGACCGTCCGTTCGCACCCACTGGTAGGTGTGGTTGTGCAGGTTGAGGAACTGGAGCGTGGCCAGCCGTGGTGGCATCGCACGGAAGGTGCCCTGCTCCACGGCCTCCGCGAGCAGCGCCGAGATCAGCTCCTCGAAGTCGGAACGCTGGCCCAGCAGGATCTTCAGCTCCGCACCGCTCAGACTGCGGTAGTCGTGCTCGTAGACCCAGATGTGGTCGAGCCTGCGGAAGATGATCGTGAGCAGTGATTCGGACAGCAGGCGCAGCCGGAGCAGGGGATCCGTGTCGAGGTCCGCGATCTGCCGGGCGCGGGACAGCAGCGGCCCCATCACCCGGGACTGGATCGGTCGACCGCCGATTCCGGCCCCGAGCCGGTGGGCCGGCGCCGCTTGGTGATCTCTTGGTCCGTCGCACACCCCTCGTACCGTCGACTTTCACACCCGCGTCACCCGGCCCTTCCCTGACGTTCGGTGCCCTTGGAACACTTCGTTGCGCGCGCATTGCGTCACGAACCGGCAGGCGCAGCCCTTCCGTACGAGAGGTGCCTCACCCATGCCCGAAGTCAACCGGCGCCGATTCCTCCAACTGGCGGGCGCCACGACGGCGTTCACCGCTCTCTCCGACAGCGTCGAACGCGCCGCCGCGCTGCCCGCGAACCACCGCACGGGGTCCATCGAGGACGTCGAGCACATCGTCGTCCTGATGCAGGAGAACCGCTCCTTCGACCACTACTTCGGCACGTTGCGGGGCGTCAGAGGCTTCGGCGACCCGCGCCCGGTCACCCTCGCGAACGGCAGGTCGGTCTGGCACCAGGCGGACGGGACGGGCAAGGACGTCCTCCCGTTCCACCCGGACGCCGACGACCTGGGTCTCGCCTTCGTCCAGGACCTCCCGCACGGCTGGAACGACGGCCATGCCGCCTTCGACGGCGGCAGGTACGACAAGTGGGTGCCCGTCAAGAGCGCCACGACGATGGCGTACCTGACCCGCGAGGACATCCCCTTCCACTACGCGCTCGCCGACACCTTCACCGTGTGCGACGCCTACCACTGCTCCTTCATCGGCTCCACCGACCCCAACCGCTACTACCTGTGGAGCGGGTACACCGGCAACGACGGCAAGGGCGGCGGCCCGGTCCTCGGCAACGACGAGGCCGGCTACAGCTGGACGACGTACCCCGAACGCCTGGAGCGGGCCGGGGTCTCCTGGAAGATCTACCAGGATGTCGGCGACGGCCTGGACGCGGACGGCAGCTGGGGCTGGATCCAGGACGCCTACCGCGGCAACTACGGCGACAACTCGCTGCTCTACTTCAAGCAGTACCAGAACGCGAAGCCCGGCGACCCGCTGTACGACAAGGCGCGCACCGGTACCGACGCCCGCACCGGCGAGGGGTACTTCGACCAGTTGAAAGCGGACGTCAAGGGCGGGAAGCTGCCGCAGATCTCCTGGATCGCCGCCCCCGAGGCCTTCACCGAACATCCCAACTGGCCCGCGAACTACGGCGCCTGGTACATAGCCCAGGTCCTCGACGCGCTCACCTCCGACCCGAAGGTGTGGGCGAAGACGGCCCTGTTCGTCACCTACGACGAGAACGACGGCTTCTTCGACCACCTGCTCCCGCCGTTCCCGCCGGCCTCGGCCGCGCAGGGCAGGTCCACGGTCGACGTCGGTCCGGATCTCTTCAGGGGCGACAGCGGCCACACCGCCGGCCCCTACGGGCTGGGCCAGCGTGTACCCATGCTCGTCATCTCGCCCTGGAGCAAGGGCGGTTACGTCTGCTCCGAGACGCTCGACCACACCTCGGTCATCCGGTTCATGGAGCGCCGCTTCGGCGTCCACGAGCCGAACATCTCGCCGTGGCGGCGCGCGATCTGCGGCGATCTGACCTCCGCGTTCGACTTCTCCCGCACGGACACCCGGCCGGTCGCCCTGCCGGACACCGACGGCTACGAGCCCCCGGACAAGGACCGCCACCCCGACTACGTGCCCACCCCGCCGGCCCACCCCGTCCTGCCGAGGCAGGAGCGCGGCACGCGACCCACCCGGCCGCTCAAGTACGCGCCACAGGTCGACGGTTCGGTGGATCCGACCGCCGGGACCCTCACCCTCGCCTTCGCCTCCGGGGCCAAGGCCGGCGCCGCCTTCCTGGTCACCTCCGGCAACCGCGCCGACGGACCGCGGAGTTACACCACGGAGGCCGGCCGGACCGTCTCCGACACCTGGAACTCGGCCTATTCGGGCGGCTCGCACGACCTGACCGTGCACGGCCCGAACGGATTCCTGCGCGTCTTCAAGGGGAACGGCAGGGCGGCCGGGTCCGAGGTGGTCGCCCGCCACGTCGGCGACGGCCTGGAACTGACCTTCACCCACCGGGGGTACGGCACCCTGGAGCTGAAGGTGGCCGACGGGTACGGCGGCCGTCCGACGACCCTGAAGCTGCGGCCCGGCGCCGTACTCAGGCGCACCCTGGACCTGCGGGCGAGCGGCCGGTGGTACGACGTCACCGTCGCCTCCGACTCCGACCCGGCGTTCCTCAGGCGGTTCGCCGGGCACGTCGAGAACGGGCGGCCCGGCGTCAGCGACCCGGCGATCGTCACGGGGTGACCGGCTCGGGCCGAAGCCGCGGTGAGCGCGCGGTGGACACCGCCTCGTGGGGGCCGGCCGGGTCCCTGCGGACTCGGGGTAATGTGCCCCGGTGACCACGCATTCGAACACGCCTTCAGGCTGGTACCCGGACCCGCACGGGGCGGACCAGACCCTGCGCTACTGGGACGGCGCCCAGTGGACCGAGCACACGCACGCGGAGGCGAAGGGCCAGGCCGCGCCGCAGGTGCCCCAGCAGGCGGGGCCGGACGAGCGGGTCCGGCGCCAGGTGCAGCAGCAGGCCGGGGTCGCGGCGAGCGGCCCCGGCGGCGGCACGCTGTTCAGCGAGCCGGTACTGGTGGTGAACCAGAAGGCCAAGCTGATCGAGCTGACCAACGAGTACAAGGTCATGGACCAGCAGGGCAACCAGCTCGGCTCGGTCATTCAGGTCGGCCAGAGCGCGCTGCGCAAGATCCTGCGCTTCGTCGCCAGCATCGACCAGTACCTGACGCACCGGCTGGAGATCCGGGACGTCCACGGGCAGCCGGTGCTGCTGCTGACCCGCCCGGCGAAGTTCCTCAAGTCGCGGGTGGTCGTGACGCGCCCCGACGGTCAGCCGGTCGGTGAGATCGTCCAGCAGAACGTCTTCGGGAAGATCAACTTCGCCATCAACGCGGACGGCCGGCAGGTCGGCGCGATCAAGGCGGAGAACTGGCGGGCGTGGAACTTCGCGATCGTCGACCACGCCGGCAACGAGGTCGCCCGGATCACCAAGACCTGGGAAGGCCTCGCCAAGACGATGTTCACCACCGCGGACAACTACGTCCTGCAGATCCACTACCAGCTGCCCGAGCCGCTGCTGAGCCTGGTCGTCGCCACCGCCCTGACCGTGGACACCGCGCTCAAGCAGGACGCGCGCGGCCTGGGCTGACGCCCCGCGCGGCAGATGCGACGCTTCCCCGGCCGCCGAGGGAGCGTCACATCCGTGTGCACGGCCTAGAACGGGGTGAGGTGCTCCGGTCCGGTCGTCGGCCGCGGCAGCAGCGCGGGTTCGGCGGACGCGGTCTCCGGCCTCAGGGCCAGCACCGCCGCCACGGGGTGATCCTCGTCGTGGACGGAACCGGGGTCCGGCGTGGCCCGTGACAGCAGCACCACACCCCACCCCGCGACTCCCGCTCCCGCCAGCGCGAGGAGCACTCCCGCCGCCCCGCCCTGGAGGCGTTCGCCGAGGAGGGCGAGGCCGATCGCCGCGGCGGCCACCGGGTTCGCCAGGGTCACCATCGCCAGCGGTGCGCCGAGGCCGCCGCGGTAGGCGGTCTGCGACAGCAGCAGCCCGGCCGTCGCGAAGGCCGCGACCAGCAGCGCCACCCCGATCACCTGCACGCTGAGCAGCGGGCCCGAACGGTCCGTCGCGGCCACCGTGACGGTCTGGGTGAGCGCCGAGGCCACCCCCGAGGCGAAGCCGGACGCGGTCGCGTGCCGCAGTCCGGGCCTGGCGCCGCGCCGGGCCAGCAGCCCGATCAGCGCCGAGGTCGCGCCCGCCACGGCGACCGCCTCCGGCATGCTCAGGACGTCCTCGGGAGCCGGACCCGACGCCGTGACCAGGATCGCGGCCAGGCCGGCCAGGGTGAAGGCGGTGCCCCGCCACTCGGCGGCGCCGACCCGGCGCCCCGCGACCCGCGCGCCCATCGGCACGGCCGCGACCAGGGTGAGCGCGCCGAGCGGCTGCACGACGGTGAGCGGTCCGTACTTGAGGGCCACCACGTGCAGCAGCGCGGCCCCCGCGTTCAGCCCCACCGAGCACCACCAGGCGCCGTTGCCGAGCAGCCGCAGCAGCCCGGTGCCGGGGTGCCGGGACGCCAGCCGTTCCTGGGCGACGGCGGCGGCCGCGTAGGCGACGGCGGAGAAGAGGGACAGGACGACGGCGACCAGGGTGGCGTTCATCGGCCCGCTCCCACGAGGACCGGCTTCTCGGCCGGGGCGAGGGTGCGCGCAGCGCGTCCCGCCGTGATGGCCGCGCTCAGGGGGGCGTGGATCAGCGCGAGCGCGAGGCCGAGCAGCGCGCCCGCCATGATCGCGTCGAGCCAGTAGTGGTTCGCCGTGCCCACGATCACCAGCAGGGTCAGCAGCGGGTGCAGCAGCCACAGCCACCGCCACCGCGACCGGGTGGCGACGACGAGACCGACCGCGACCATCAGGGCCCAGCCGAAGTGCAGCGAGGGCATCGCCGCGAACTGGTTCGACAGGTGGTCGGTCCGCGGCGGGCCGTACACCGACGGTCCGTACACGCGCGCGGTGTCGACCAGCCCCGTCGCCGCCAGCATCCGCGGCGGGGCGAGCGGGAAGGCGAGGTGCAGCACCAGGGCGGCGGCGGTGACCGTGGCAAGCACCCGGCGGGCCCACACGTAGTGGGCCGGGCGCCGCAGATAGAGCCAGATCAGGAAGGCGAGGGTGGCCGGGAAGTGAACGGTCGCGTAGTAGCTGTTCGCGACCTCGGCGAGGGTGTCGCCGTGCAGCAGCAGAGACTGCACGGAGCCTTCTCCGGGCAGCCGCAGCAGGCGTTCGACGTGCCACACGTCGTGCGCGTTGCGGAAGGCCTCGCCGGTGTGGCCGGCAGCCAGCTGGCGACCGACCTTGTAGACGAGGAAGAGCCCTGCGACCAGCAGGAGCTCGCGGACTATGGGCGGCCGCGCCGGCGTGGCCGGCTCCGCTTGTGCAGGCTCGGTGCGGGCATTCATCCCCCGGCCCCTTCACTGACGGTGGTGCGTGTGGTGGTGCTGCCGTGCTCGTGACTCATGCATACACCATCGATACGATGTCGTACCGATACGTCAGTGTACCGATACGCCCGCGTACCGGTACACTGACGTATCGATTGATGTGCGCCACACTTGACCGAGGTTCTCTCAGGGGCCTTGAGGCGGGCCGGAGAATCGGAAGAGAAGGAGGGGACGGCAGATGACGTCGCAGGCAGCGGAGGGACCCGAATCGGTCGCCGCCACGAGCCGCTCCAAGATCACGCCCGAGCGTGAGCAGGAGTTCTTCGACGCCGTTCTCGACCAGGTCCGCGAATGCGGGTACGAAGCCGTCACCATGGAGGGCATCGCCGCCAGCACCCGGTGCAGCAAGTCCACCCTCTACCGGCAGTGGAAGACCAAGCCCCAGTTCGTCGTGGCCGCCCTGCGCTCACGCCGCGAGGCCAGGCTCACCGGCATCGACACCGGCTCGCTCGCCGAGGACCTGCGCGAGGCGGCCCGGGCCACGGGCCGCTGGTCCACGAACGACACCAAGCTGTTGCAGGCCCTGGGCCACGCCGTCACCGGTCACGAGGACCTCGCGAGGGCGCTGCGGGAGGCGATCGTCGCGCCCGAGATCGAGGCGCTGCGGGAGATTCTGCGGCGCGGGGTCGAACGTGGCGAGATCGCCCCCGACCACCCGGCGGTGGAGTACATCCCGGCGCAGATGTTCGGAGTGATCCGCGCCCGTCCCGTCGTCGACGGGGAGTACGCCGACGAGGAGTACCTGGTCCGCTTCGTGGAGGCCGCCGTACTGCCGGCGCTCGGCCTCACATAGAGGCCGCCGGGAAGACCGCCGGGAAGACCGGCGATGTGATCGACACAGCGATCAGCACCTGACTCAGGCCACCGTCCACGGGATGACTGGACGGTGACCTGTCTCGCGCCGCACCGTGGGGACGGGGGCGGCGCGCACCACCCGGCCGGGTGGGGTCCCCTTGAGCGGAGGGGCGCCCCACCCGGCCGGCCGTGTCAGACGTCCTGTCCGCTGCCGCCGCCCGTCGACACCTTGATGCCCTTGGTGATCGTGTCGATGACCGACACGCTCTGATCGGCGTCGAGCCCGAAGCGGAGCA
This sequence comes from Streptomyces sp. NPDC088157, assembly GCF_044741545.1. NCBI lineage: Bacteria > Bacillati > Actinomycetota > Actinomycetes > Kitasatosporales > Streptomycetaceae > Streptomyces > Streptomyces sp. NPDC088157. Next base: position 74,500 of record NZ_JBIUSU010000002.1, on the reverse strand, counting down.
CCACCAGCCGCTTGCCGTCCGCGGGCGCCGGGAACGCCAGCGACTCGACATAGCCGTCCGCGCCCTTGCTGGTGACCGCCTTCCAGCGCACCAGGTACCCCTTCTGGCCGGCCACCGTCACCGCCTTGGAGGCGAGCACCTGGTGCGAGGTGATCGCGCCGTACGTCGTACCGCCGTAGGACTCCTCGGCGTTGGCCGAGATGTCCGCCTTCGCGACCTCCTCGGCCGTGCTGCCCTTGGTCTCCAGCACCTCGACGGGCGCCGAGTACACGCCCCCCTTGGTGCAGGTCTTGGAGGTGTCGCCCGGGCACTTGTAGGAGGCGTCGGAGGTGATCTGCGCGCCCGCGTTCAGCTCCTGGCCGGTCCAGCCGGCCGGGATCGGGATGCTGATCCCGTTGAGCGCGTCGGTCACCGAACCGCTCTTGATCTTCGGCGGCTCGGAGCCCTCGGGCGAGGGGGAGGCACCACCCGAACCCCCGGAACCCCCCGAGCCACCGGAGCCCCCCGAGTCGCCGAAGGGCCCGCCCTGGCCGCCGCTGCCGCCCTGTCCGCCCGTGCCGCCGGGCCCCTGGCCGCCCGGCCCCTGGGCCGTGCCGCTGCCGCCGCCCGAGCCGTCGCCCTTGGCCAGGGCGTACACGCCGACCCCGATGCCGGCGAGGACCGCGACGGCCGCGGCGACGGCTATGCCCGTCCGCAGCCCGCGCCGCCCGCCCGTGCCCGCCGGCGCGGCCGGATACCCCGGATACCCCGGATGCTGCGGGTACGCCGGGTACGCGCCGTCCGCCGGCGTCTGCGCCGGCGGACCCCATACGGCGGCCGAGCCCGCGGCGCGGGTCTGATCCGTCCATGCCTTGCCGTCCCACCAGCGTTCGGTGGCGGGACCGTCACTTGTCTGCCCCGGGTCGGGATACCACCCGGGAGGAGTCACCTGCGTCATGTCCCCACCGTATGAGGCGTCGGTGAAAGCCGGATGAGAGGGAGGGCACTTCGTCGAAATCGGTTCTCGGCGCCCCGCAGCCCGACTGGCGCGAAGTCGCCGTCAATTCGGTGCCCGTCACCCGCCGTTGACGTCGGGCGACCACTTCCGCAGGCCCGCGGGGGCGCCCCGGGCCGCCCCGTGTCACTCGTCGAGGCGGACCTGCCGGGACAGCCCTCCGTTCGGGCCCGCGGAGGGCTACGCTCGACGTCGGTACGTCGTTCGGGCGACATGGGGAGGTAGCGGGATGACGGAGGTCAGGCCGACGGCGGCCGCCTCGGCTTCCCTGTGGGAGCGCGAGCAGGAAGTCGCCGCCATCGCGCAGGCGGTGGAGAGGCTCTGCGCCGACCGCTCCTCGTCCGGTCACCTGCTGGTGCTCCGGGGCGAGGCGGGATTCGGCAAGACCGCGCTGTTGGCCGAGACACGACGCATCGCCGAGAGCCGCGGCTGCGTGGTCTGGTCGGCCCGCGGCGGCGAGACACTGAGGTCCGTTCCCTTCAACGTCGTACGGCAGCTGCTTCAGCCCGCACTGCTCTCCCTGCACCCGGAGGAGGCCCGCGAGTACCTCGGCGACTGGTACGACATCGCCGGCCCCGCCCTCGGCATCGCCGAACCCGGCGAGGGCCACGCCGACCCGCAGGGCGTGTGCGACGGCCTCGTCGCCGCCGTGACCCGGCTGGCCAGGCGGGACTACCCGCTCGTGCTGCTGATCGACGACGCGCACTGGGTCGACCAGGAGACCCTGCGCTGGCTCGTCGCGTTCGTGGAACGCCTCGACGAACTCTCCGTCCTGGTCGTCGTGGCCCGCAGGCCCGGCGAGGTCAAGGGCGACGCGGCCCGCCACCTCGACGCCATCGGACTGGCCGCGGGCCGCGCCGTCACCAGCCTCAGCGCCCTGACCCCGGCCGCGATCGCCGGCCTCACCCGGGACACCCTCGGCCCGCACGCCGACGCCGCGTTCTGCCGCGAGGTGTGGGCCGTCACCGACGGCAACCCCTACGAGACCGTCGAACTCCTCGCCAAGGTCCGCGACAGCGAACTGGAGGCGAGCGAGTCCTCGGCGGGCGAGCTGCGCGCCCTGAACCGCGCGGCCCGCGGCGGCGGTCTCGTCGACCGCCTGGAGAAACTGGGCGTCGACGCCACCAAGTTCGCCATGGCCGCCGCGATCCTCGGCGCCGACATCTCCGTCACCCAGGCGGCCCGGCTCGCCGGACTCGGCCGTGACGAAGCAGTGCGCTGCGCCGAACTGCTGCGCAACGCCCGCATCCTCACCGAGCCCGTCCCCGGCGCCGTCCCCGCCGGCGACGGCGATCTGGAGTTCGTCCACCCGCTGATCGCCTCCGCCGTCTACGACTCCATCCCCGGAGGCCTGCGCACCGCGATGCACGGCATCGCCGCCCAGGTCGTCGCCGACGCGGGCAAAGGCCTCGCGGCTGCCTCCCGGCACCTGCTCCAGGTGCACGAGGAGGGCGACGAGGAACTCGTCGAGCAGCTGCGCGAGGCGGCCCGTGAACACCTCGCCGTCGGCGCCCCCGACGCGGCCCGCCGCTGTCTGGAACGCGCCCTGCGCGAACCGCCCGCCCCCGACGTCCACGCGCACGTGCTCTACGAACTGGGCTGCGCCACCCTCCTCACCGCGCCAGCCAGGACCATCGACCACCTGCGCACCGCACTCGGCATGCCGGGTCTCGACGGCACCGAGCGCGTCGACGCCGTCTACCGCCTCTCCCAGGCCCTCCTGCACAACGACCAGCTGGAGGAGGCCGTCCGCACGGTCGAGGCGGAGGCCGCCCGGCACGCCCCCGGCCCCGCGCGGCTGCGGCTGCAAGCGGTGCAGTACATGTGGGAGGGCGTGCACGCGGGAGAGACCATCTCTCCGCGCCGCTCCGAGAAGCTCGCCGCGCTCGCCGCGACCTGCGCGGGCCGGGACAACGCCGAGCGCGCCCTGCTCATCCTGCGCGGCTTCGACGCCATGACCCACGGCGAGAACGCCGAGGAGGTCGCCGAGTTCTGCGACCGCGCCCTCGTCAACGGCGGCCTCGCCCCCGGCCTCGGCTGGACCGACCAGGAGTGGGGCATCGAACTGCTGATGATGCTGGCCAGCTCCTACGCCTACACCGACCGCCTCGACCGCGCCGACGCCCTCTTCAACGAGGCCCTGCGCGCCTACACGTCGGCCGGCTGGAGCGGCGGCCACCTCGCCCTGGCCCACGCCTACCTCGGACTGGGCCTGCGCCGTCGGGGCCGTCTGAAGGAGGCGGAGGAGTCCCTCAGGGAATCCCTGCGCGTCGCCGAACGCGTCGGCCGCGGCCTGCCCCTGTACTGGTCGGCGACCTGCAACCTCGTGGACACGCTGCTGGCCCGCGGCCATGTCGCCGAGGCCTGGGAGACCGCCGAACAGTACGGTTTCGCCCCGCCCTACCCGTCGACGATCGTGCTGCCCGACCCCCGTTCGGTGCGGGGTCGGCTCCTGCTGGCCGTGGGCCGCGTCAAGGACGGCATAAACGAGCTGGAGGCGGCCGAGAAGGCGGCCGCCTCCCGCGGCCACCTCAACCCGGTGATGGTCCCCTGGGCCGTCGACCTCGCCCGGGCCCTGGCCACCGAGGATCCGGCCCGTGCGGACCGGCTCGTCTCCGAGGCCCGTCGGCAGGCCGAGCGCTTCGGCACCGACACCGCGATCGGAGAGGCGCTGCGCTGCGCCGCCGCCCTGGAGACCGGTCAGCGCGCGGTCAGGCTGGCCCAGCAGGCGGTCACCTATCTGGAGTCCTCGCCCTGTCAGTACGAACACGCGGCCGCCCGCGTCGAGTACGGCATCCTCTCCCGCTCCGTGTCCGAACTGAGCCGCGGCCTGTCGCTGGCGCGCTCCTGCGGAGCGGACGGCCTGGTGGACAAGGCGCAGCAGGCCCTACGCGGACTGGGCGCACCCCAGGTGGGCCTCGTACCCGGACAGAGATAGCCGCCCGCGCGTACGGCGCCCGCGCGTACGGCGGGCGCCTCCACGTCCGGTCCGCCGCGCACGTCGCGTGCCCACGGTCACGACGACGTCCGGGGTCCGCGCGTACCCGCAGACGGGGAAGTGGCCGCGGGGCCCGTCGGAGCCATCCCCGTGGGGATCATCCCGGCGGGGTCACCGGTGAGGTCTTCCGCTCGATGGACGCGGTACGGCTCGCCCTGGAGAGCGAACTGGCCGCCGTCTTGCCGTGTTCGTCGCCGGTATCGACGTCGGCGCGGGCCCCCTCGGGGCCATCCCTGGCGGGATCATCCCGGCGGGGCGACCGCAGGCGGGATCACCGCCGGCGGGGCGACCCTCGACAGGGTCCCCCATCGGGGTCATCCCGACAGGGTCCCCCCATCGGGATGGCCCCGGTCGCGCTCGTCTCAGGCGGTGCCGTTCTCCTCCGCCAGTACGCGTTGGGCCGCCGCGAAAGCCGAGTTCGCCGCCGGGACCCCGCAGTAGACGGCCGTCTGGAGCAGGACGGCGCCGATCTCCTCGGGCGTGAGCCCGTTGCGCCGGGCCGCCCGCACATGCATGGCCAGCTCGTCGTAGTGGCCGTGCGCCACCAGCGCGGTGAGCGTGATCATGCTGCGCTCACGGCGGCTGAGCGTCGGGTCGGTCCAGATCTCACCCCAGGCATAGCGCGAGATGAAGTCCTGGTAGCGCGCGGTGAACGCGTTCTGCCCGGCCTGCGCCCGGTCCACGTGCGCGTCCCCGAGTACCTCGCGCCGCACCTCCATGCCCCGCTTCGCCCCGCCGTCGAGATGGGTGCGCAGCACGGTCAGCACCGCCTCCGGGCACTGGGCGGGCGCGAGGTGCGAGGCGCCCGGCAGCTCGACCAGCGCGGCGCCCGGCACCGCGTCCGCGATCTCCCGCAGATGCGCCGGCGGCGTCGCCGGATCCTCGCGCCCCGCGATCAGCAGGGTCCGTACGGCGATCTCCGGCAGCCGCTCGCGCAGATCGAACGCGCCCAGCGCGTCACAGCACGCCGCGTAGGCCTCCGGGTCGGCGTCGCGGTGGTCGGCGACGAGCTCCGGCACGGTGAACCCGGCCGTGAACCAGCGGGCGTTCGCGCTCTCGGCGAGTTGGGCGAGTCCCTCACGGCGTACCAGCGCGGCCCGCTCCTCCCACGGCCCGGACCCGTTGAAGTGGGCCGACGAGCAGATCACCGCCAGTGACGTCACCCGCTCCGGGTGGTGCAGCGCCAGGTGCAGACCGACCGCGCCGCCCAGGGACACGCCCGCGTACGCGAACCGCTCCAGGCGAAGCGAGTCGGCCAGCGCCAGCACCAGGTCGGCGAGGTCACCCACGGTCGCCCCGGGACCGATCAGGTCGGCCGCCGAACCCCCGTGCCCCGGCAGGTCCCAGCGGACCACCCGGTGAGCGATGGACAGCTCCGGGGCGACCTTGTCCCACAGGGCGTACGAGGTGCCCAGCGAGGGTCCGAGCAGCAGCGGGGGAGCGGAAGTCGGGCCCTCTGCAAGGTGGTTGAGCAGTCTCTCGGTCAACGTCGCTCCAGCGCACGGTCGGTGAGGCTCCCGGCGGAGCCGGTGTAACGGGCGGGGTCGGTGACGTCGCCGAGATCGACGTCCTTCAAGTCGGGCTCGATGGAGAGGAGTTCGCCCAGTGGGCGGCCCTCGGTGTAGGCGCGCCGGGCGAGTTCGGTGAGCAGTTCCTTGGCGCGGGCGCGGCCGAGCACGGCCGACAGTTCGGCCGACAGCCGCTCGGAGACGATCAGCCCGTGGGTGAGGCCGAGGTGCGAGCGCATCGCGTCCGCGTTCACCCGCAGCCCCTCGGTCGCCTCGACCGCGTCCCGGGCCGCCCCGCCGACCAGCCGCAGCAGATCCCTGAGCGGCTCCCACTCGGCGTGCCAGGCCCCGGCCGGCCGCTCGTCCTCCGCCGCCAGGGCACCGTACAGGGTGGCGGCGAGCTGCGGGGCGCGCCGGGCGGCGGCCGCCATCAGCGTGGACCGCACCGGGTTGGCCTTGTGCGGCATGGCAGAGGAGCCCCCGCCGCTGCCCTCCGCCAGCTCGGCGATCTCGGTGCGGGCGAGGGTCAGTACGTCCGTCGCGACCTTTCCCAGCGCGCCGGCCGTGAGGGCCAGGCAGCCGGCGAGGTCGGCGACCGGCGTCCGTAGTGTGTGCCACGGCAACAGGGGTGCGCGCAGCCCGAGTTCACGGGCGAACGCGGTGGGCAGTGCGGTGGCGTCGGTGGCGCCGTACGCGGTGAAGGCCGCCAACGTCCCGGCCGCACCGCCGAGTTGGGCGGGCAGCGAGTCGCGCACCGCCGTCACCCGGTCCCGCGCGTCCAGCACCAGCGACCGCCAGCCGGCCGCCTTCAGACCGAAGGTCGTCGGTACGGCGTGCTGGGTGAGCGTCCGGCCCGGCATCGGTGTGTCGCGGTGTTCGGCGGCCAGTCGGGCCAGCGCCCGCTGGACCCGGTCGAGGTCGGCCAGGAGGAGGTCGAGGCTGCGCACCGCGACCAGCATCGTCGCCGTGTCCATGATGTCCTGGCTGGTCGCGCCCCGGTGGACGTACGGGCCGTACTCCTCGCCGACCGCCTTCGTCAGATCGGAGACCAGCGGGATCACCGGGTTCCCGCCGCCACGGGCCCGCCCGGCGAGAGAGCGCGGGTCGAACCCGCCGTCGTCGGCCGCCGAGGTGACCGCCGCTCCGGCCCCCTGAGGGGCCAGCCCCAGTGTCTCCTGGGCGCGGGTCAGTGCCGCCTCCGCGTCGAGCAGCGCCCGCAGGTAGGCGCTGTCGCCGGTCGCGGACGCGGCGTCGGAGCCGGTCCACCCGGGGGCGAGCAGACCGGCGTCGTCGTGAGCAGATGTCACTGGAACTCCAGGAAGACCGTTTCGCCTTCGCCCTGAAGGCGGATGTCGAAACGGTAGGTCCCCAGCTCGCCCCGGGTGGCGACGAGCGTGCCGCGCCGCGCCGGGTCCACCCGCGCCAGCAGCGGGTCGGCGCTCAGCGCGGCCTCGTCGTCCGGCAGATAGATCCGGGTGAACAGGTGCACCAGCAGCCCGCGGGCGAACACGCAGACACTCAGGTACGGGGCGCTGTGCCCACGGGCGCCCGGTCGCAGCGTCCGCGCCGACCAGTGGCCGTTGGCGTCCGTCTGGACGCGGCCCCAGCCGGTGAACTCCACGCCGTTGCGGCCGAGGAAACCGCCGCTCGCCGGGTCGCGCCGCATCGAGCCGTCGACCTGCGGCAGGTTGCCCTCGGGGTCCGGGCCCCACAGTTCCAGGAACGCGTCCGGCAACGGGTTGCCCTCCCCGTCGTACACATGGCCCTGGAGCGCGATCGTGTCCGGGTGGCCGAGCGGGGCGATGTCGCCGCCGCCGGGGAACGGCAGGGCATGTCCGTAGAACGGGCCGACCGTGTGCGACGGAGTGGGGAGCACGGTCTCCGGACGGCTCGTGTCGATCTTCGTCATGGCAGGTCAGCGTCCTTCTTCGATCCAGGTGGCGTGCGGCCCGTCGAGCACGATGTCCCAGTGGTAGCCCATCGAGAACTCGGGCACCGACAGGCTGTGGTCGTAGGTGGCGACCAGCCGTTGCCGGGCCGCGTCGTCGGTCACCGACTGGATGATCGGGTCGTACGGGAACAGCGGGTCGCTCGGGAAGTACATCTGCGTCACCAGCCGCTGTGTGAACGCCGAGCCGAAGAGCGAGAAGTGGATGTGGGCCGGCCGCCAGGCGTTGAGGTGCTGACGCCACGGGTAGGGGCCCGGCTGGACGGTGGTGAAGCGGTAGAGACCGCTGTCGTCCGTCAGGGTGCGGCCGACTCCCGTGAAGTTCGGGTCCAGCGGAGCATCGTGCTGCTCGCGCTGATGGGCGTAGCGGCCCGCCGAGTTGGCCTGCCAGATCTCGACCAGCTGGCCGCGGATCGGGCGGCCGTCGCGGTCCAGCAGCCGGCCGGACACGGTGATGCGCTCACCGATCGGCTCGCCGTTGTGCTGCCGGGTGAGGTCGTTGTCGATCTCGGTGATGTCGCGCTCGCCGAAGGCGGGGGAGGACAGCTCCACCAGCTCGGGGTCCTTCGTCACGTCGATGGTGACCGGAGGCTGCTTGGGGTGGCGCAGGACGGAGGAGCGGTACGGCGCGTAGTCGCGGCGCGGCTGGTGTTCGACGGGCGCGCCGTCGGCGAGCCGCTTCTCGTACGCGGCGTGCTCGGCCGCGATCTCCTGGTCGATGTCGGCTTGCGTGAGAGTCATGGGAGTTCCTGCGTTTCCTAACGTTCGAGGACGAGGGCGGGGCCCTGGTCCACGCCGATGCGGCGGGTGGCGGCCCCGGCGCCGACACTCCGTCGGGCGAGCCGGTGGGCGACCGTGCCGGCGAGCGGGGCGCCGGAGGCGCCGAGTGGGCGACCGAGGGCGACGGCGCCGTCCCGCGGGTCGACGACCGCCGGTTCGAACACGCCACTCGGCCGCACAGCCGGGTCGCCCTCGCGGCGCGGGTTCGACACGGGCGCGGGCTCGCCGCCGAACAGGCCCGCCTCCTGAGCCGTGGCGACCACCTCGTCCATCCGCGAAGCCCCATCTCTTCCACCCCCGTGCCGTCGATTAATCAGGACACTGACTAATCACTCGAGGTTTCCCACACGCTGCCACCGGAGGATGGAGCAGTCAAGACCCCAGGCAGGAGGTCTGTCCGAGGTCACTCGAGCGCGAGACTGGGTCGCCCGTACGCGCTATCGTTCAGTGCACCGATGAAATCTCACGCTGAGGAGCGCACATGGCCGCGGTGGACCTCACCAGCCACCCCGGGCACCTGGCCCGGCGGCTCCAGCAGGCGCACTACCTGCTGTGGAACACGATGGTCTCCGAGGAGATCACCTCGCCGCAGTTCGCGGTCCTCAACGCGCTCGTCGCCGAGCCGGGTCTCGATCAGCGCACGGCGGGGGAGCGGGTGGGCCTGGACCGCTCCACCATCGCCGAGGTGATCAGCAGACTCATCCGCCGGGGGCTTCTCGACAAGGTCCGCGATCCGCAGGACGGGCGCCGCTTCCTGTTGGGGCTCACCGACGAAGGACTGCGCACCCACCGCCGACTGACCGTGCGCACGGCCCGGATGAACCAGGTCTTCCTGTCCCCGCTCTCGGCCGCGGAGCAGACCCTGTTCCTCGAACTCATCCAGCGGGTCTCGGACGCGGCCGAGGGGCTGCGCAATCCGGGGGAGACCGTGGCCGCCCCCTCCTGACCGAAGCGGGCCCCCGCGTCCCGACCGCGACGCCTCCTCCGTCCTGATCGTGCGTGCCCCCGCCAATGTGCTGCCCGGGGCACGCCGGTCACGGCGCCTGCGCGAACAGGACCCACACCTGACCCCGGGCGAAGCCGACCGGACTGCCGTCGTCGGTCGTGAAGTCCGTGCCGTCCGCGGCCGTCCGCCGTTCCCAGTTGACGTCGTAGGCCCGTCCGTCGCGCAGTACCCGCGCCTTCCCCGCGCCCACCGTCTCGGTGTACGGCGTGTTGTTGCCGAGGAAGTCGTGGAAGTCCGACGCGCGCACCTTCACGTACTGCACGACCACCGTGGCCGGGGCCACCCGCTGCCCGTCGGCGGTCACGGTCGGCGCGCCGTCCGTCGAGACCAGCCAGCGCGTCCGGCCCGCGGACCAGGTGAAGGTGAAGCGGGCCGCCGGGTAGCGCACGGTGACCGAGGGCTGCGCCGTACCGCCGGAGGGCGCGTCCCCGTAGTGGAACCCGGTGGTCAGCGCGGCGGCGCCCGGCGCGGAGGGCAGCAGGCGGCTCGGGCGCAGATAGAGGTTGTGCGGCGCGGCCCGGTCCGTGCCGCGGTAGTAGGCGCCGGACGCCTCCTCGGGGGTGACCGCCTCCAGCGGCGCCCGGTCGATCAGCGGCAGCAGCTTGCCCTGCGCCCCGGAGAACGCCAGGACCGGCTCGTGGAACTGGCGCAGCAGCTCCAGATCCGACTCGCGGGCGCTGCGCACGGGACCGACGGCCTGCGGCACCGTGGTCGCGTACACGGCCATCAGCCGGCTCAGCCCGCCCTCGACCTGTTCGGCGTACACGATGTCCGCGGAGTCGATGCCGGTCTGCGGCCGGGCGGCGGGCGCGTTGTCGATCTTCACGGCGAGCACGGAGCCGGCCACGGCGGTGGGGCCGGTGCCGCTCGGGCTGGGCTTCACCGACGCGCTCCGGCCGTCGTCGTCCGTCGAGGGCTCGCGGCCCGTCGTGCAGCCGGCCGCGAGGGAAATGGCCAGTGTGGTGGTCAGCAGCGCCGCGACCACCGCGGAGTGCCGGGCGCGCACCGCGCGCGCCGGACGTCCCGAACGACTCGTGCCCGTCATGGCGACCCCCGTTCCGTGTCTCGATTGTGCGCTCGTCCGTTCGAGAGTGGCTATGGGTGACGGCGGGGTCGGGCGCGGACCGCCGGGCGGAGGGAAGGGGTCCGCGGTCCTCGCGGTTCGGGGCGGGGTGGTCGGGTACCCGGGGCGCAGCCAGGCCCGGTACCCCGGACCCGCCGGGACGGACGGGTCGGCGGAGGGAGTGCGGCACGATGAAGGCAGTGACCTGGCAGGGCAAGCGGGACGTACGGGTGGACACCGTTGCGGACCCGACGATCCAGGAACCGACGGATGCCGTCATCCGCGTCACGTCCAGCGGCCTGTGCGGCTCCGACCTGCACCTGTACGAGGTGCTCACCCCGTTCATGACCCCGGGCGACATCCTCGGCCACGAGCCCATGGGCATCGTCGAGGAGGTCGGCGCCGCGGTCCCCGACCTCAAGGCCGGCGACCGGGTCGTGGTGCCCTTCCAGATCGCCTGCGGCAACTGCTGGATGTGTCTGAACGCGCTGCCCACCCAGTGCGAGACGACCCAGGTCACCGGCGAGGGCATGGGTGCCGCCCTGTTCGGCTACACCCGCCTGTACGGGGCGGTGCCCGGCGGCCAGGCCGAGTATCTGCGGGTGCCGCAGGCCCAGTTCGGCCCCGTCAAGGTGCCCGAGGGACCTCCCGACGACCGGTTCGTGTACCTCTCCGACGTCCTGCCCACCGCCTGGCAGGCGGTCGCCTACGCCGACATTCCCCAAGGCGGCAGCGTCGCCGTGCTCGGCCTCGGCCCCATCGGTGACATGGCCTGCCGGGTCGCCCAGGTGCGCGGCGCGGGCCGGGTGTTCGGCGTGGACCTGGTCGGCGACCGGCTGCGCCGGGCCCGCGCGCGGGGCGTGGAGACGTACGACCTCCGCAGCTTCGACAGCGAGAAGGAGCTCGTCGCCGCCATCCGCGACGAGACCGACGGCCGCGGCCCCGACGCCGTGATCGACGCGGTCGGCACCGAGGCGCACGGCAGCGCGGCCGCCCGCATGGTCCAGAACGCCTCCGCGATGCTGCCGCGGAAGCTGAGCGGCCCGCTCGCCGAGCGTTTCAGCGTCGACCGGCTCGCCGCCCTGCACACCGCCATCGAGCTGGTACGGCGCGGCGGCACGCTGTCCCTGGTCGGCGTCTACGGCGGCATGGCCGACCCGCTGCCGATGCTCACCATGTTCGACAAGCAGCTCCAGATCCGCATGGGCCAGGCCAACGTGCGCCGCTGGGTCGACGACATCCTGCCGTACCTCACCGACGAGGACCCGCTCGGTGTCGACGACTTCGCCACCCACCGTGTGCCGCTGTCGGAGGCCCCGCAGGCCTACGACACCTTCCAGCACAAGCGGGACGGCGCGGTGAAGTTCCTCATGACGCCGTGAGGACCCTCGACGACGCCGTGACACCGGTCGCGGACCGGGCCCGGGGCGGCGACCCGGTGGCCGTCGGACCCGGTGACCGTCGGACACCACGTGACCGTCGGGCCCGGTGGCTGTCGGACACCACGTGACCGTCGGGCCCGGTGGCTGTCGGACCCGGGACCGTGGGGTCCCGGGCGGGAAACGACGGTTGCGGTCCGGCCGGTGACGCGAAGCCGGTTCTCGATCCGATGGCGGGCGTGACACCGGGAGCGAATCGGCCTCCGCGTGCGAAACCGGTTCCGGATCACGTGCGGGGCGGCGTCCCGAGGATCTCCGCCAGGTCGTAGCGCACCGGTTCCTCCAGCTGCGCGTACGTGCAGCTGGCCGCGGTGCGGTCGGGGCGCCAGCGGCGGAACCGGGCGGTGTGCCGGAACCGTGCCCCGTTCTCCATGTGGTCGTACGCCACCTCCGCCACCCGCTCGGGCCGCAGCGGCACCCAGGACAGGTCCTTCTTGCCCGACCAGCGGCTGGGCGCCCCCGGCAGCCGTGCCGTCTCGTGCGCGGCCTCCTGCGACCAGGCCGCCCACGGATGGCCCGCCGCGTCCGCCATGCGCAGCGGCTCCAGTTCCTCGACCAGTTCCGCCCGGCGCTTCATGGGGAACGCCGCGGACACGCCGACGTGCTGGAGGACGCCCCGGTCATCGTGGAGACCCAGCAGCAGCGAGCCCACCACCGGACCGCTCTTGTGGAAGCGGTAGCCGGCGACGACGACGTCCGCGGTGCGCTCGTGCTTGATCTTGAACATGGCGCGCTCGTCCTGGAGGTAGCGCAGGGTGAGCGGCTTGGCGATCACACCGTCCAGGCCCGCGCCCTCGTACTCCTCGAACCACTGCCGCGCCACCTCGGCGTCGGTCGTCGCCGGCGCCACGTGCACGGGGGCCGTCACCCCGGCGAGTGCCCCGGTCAGCAGCTCACGCCGGTCGCTCAACGGCACGTCGACGAGCGACCGGTCGGCGAGCGCCAGCAGGTCGAAGGCCACGAACGAGGCCGGAGTCCGCTCGGCGAGCATGCGCACCCGGGAGTCCGCCGGGTGGATGCGCTCCGTGAGGGCGTCGAAGTCGAGCCGCCCCTCCCGGGCGATCACGATCTCCCCGTCGAGCACACACCGCTCGGGCAGCCGCTCCCGCAACGCCTCCACCAGCTCGGGAAAATACCTGGTCAGCGGCTTACCGGTGCGGCTGCCCAGCTCGATTTCGGCCCCGTCGCGGAACACGACCGCCCGGAAACCGTCCCACTTCGCCTCGTACTGCATGCCCGGCGGAATCGCCGCCACCGACTTGGCGAGCATCGGCTTCACGGGCGGCATCACCGGCAGATCCATGCTCCGATTCTGCGCGAGGATCACGGGGACCGCCCGGTGTGCGGACCGTCCGGCGTACGGGCCGCCGCGAGCTGATGCGAGCTGTCGGAGGTGTGTCTACCGTGGCTCGCATGGGCGATGCGGTGGAACTGGAAGTGGCCGGCCGGACGGTACGGCTGTCCAGCCCCGACAAGGTCTTCTTCCCGGAGCGCGGCTTCAGCAAGCTGGACCTCGCCCGCTACTACCAGGCGGTCGCGCCCGGCATCCTGCGCGCGCTGCGCGACCGCCCCACCACCCTGGAGCGGTACCCGGACGGTGTGGGAGGCGAGTCCTTCTTCCAGAAGCGGGCGCCGAAGAACATGCCCGACTGGATCCCGACCGCCCACATCACCTTTCCCAGCGGACGCAGCGCCGACGAGATGTGCCCGACGGAGGAGGCGGCCGTCCTGTGGGCCGCCCAGTACGGCACCCTCACCTTCCATCCGTGGCCCGTGCGCCGCACCGACGTCGACAGCCCCGACGAACTGCGCATCGACCTCGACCCGCAGCCCGGCACCGATTACGACGACGCGGTCCGCGCCGCCCACGAACTGCGCGCCGTCCTCGACGAGTTCGGCGGTCTGCGCGGGTGGCCCAAGACCTCCGGCGGGCGCGGCCTGCACGTGTTCGTGCCGATCGAACCCCGCTGGACCTTCACCCAGGTCCGGCGCGCCGCCATCGCCGTCGGCCGTGAGATGGAGCGGCGGCTGCCGGAACGGGTGACGATCAAGTGGTGGAAGGAGGAGCGGGGGGAGCGCATCTTCCTCGACTACAACCAGACCGCGCGTGACCGCACCATCGCCTCCGCCTACTCCGTACGCCCCCGGCCGCACGCGCCGGTCTCGGCGCCGCTGCGCTGGGAGGAGGTCGGCGACGCCCACCCCCGCGACTTCGACCTCGCGACCATGCCGGCCCGTTACGCCGAACTGGGCGACGTGCACGCCGACATGGACGAGCACGCGTTCTCCCTGGAGGCCCTCCTCGAACTCGCCCGCCGCGACGAACACGACCACGGCCTGGGCGATCTGCCGTATCCGCCGGAGTACCCGAAGATGCCCGGAGAGCCGAAGCGGGTGCAGCCGAGCCGGGCGCGGCACGAGGACGCCCCGGGCGGGCCCGGGGCGTCCTAGCGACCGTTCCTGTCAGAGTTCCTTGACGCGGATGTCCCGGTACGAGACGACGTCCGTCGTGCCGTGCACCTGCAACCCGATGTAGCCGGAGGCGAACCGCCGGCCGTCGGTGCCCGGGTCGTCCGCGCGCGGCGGGGAGAACTCCTGGCCGCCGGTGTTGTCGAACTCGTTGATCAGCACACCGTTGCGGTAGACCGAGTAGTGCTGGTCGACCACCCTGATCTCGTAGTCGTTCCAGGTCCCCTTCTGGGTGACGCCCGCGCCGGCGAGTCCCACCCGGTCGAAGCCGTACACCGACCCCGTCTTGTACATGTCGCCGTCCGGCCGGTCCAGTACCTGCACCTCGTGCCCGTACTTGATGGCGACCCACTCCGGTCGCGACTCCTCGGGGTGGTCGTGGACCCACGGGAAGCGCACGAACACACCGGAGTTGGCGGTGCCCGTGCCCGGAGCGTCGTCGCGCCACTGGAGCTTCAGCGAGAAGTCGCCGTACCTGCGCTCGGGGAACCACAGCATGCCCAGGCCCTCGCGGGTGGTCCCGCTGGTGATCGATCCGTCGGCGTTGCGTGCGAACGAACCGCCGCCCACCTGCTGCCACTTCGCGAACGAGTCCGCGCTGCCGTCGAGGATCGTGCGGTAGCCCTCGGTCTGGCCGGGCCTGCCGATCCCGGAGCGGCCGGCGGCCTCCTGTACGGCGTCGTACTCACGCTGGTCCACGACACCCTCGCCGAACAGCCCGTCGAGGACCGTCTTCACATGCTTGAGGAACAGCGCGTGGGACGTCCACTCCTTCTCGTCCTCGATCAACTCGTTGATCCGGCACCGCTTGTCGGTCAGCCGGTTCGGTACCCCCGAGTCGACCGTGCCGACGATCACCGTCGACCGCTCGTCGTACTCGGGGCAGTTGGGGGCCGGGACCTGGCTCGACACCACCGTGAAGGTCACCGTGCGCGCGGTGGAGGTGTTGCCCGCCTTGTCGGTGGCACGGTAGGCGAGGGTGTGCGGCCCCGCACGGTCGACCACCACCGGGTTGGTGTATGCCAGGTACGGTCCACCGTCGAGTGAATACTCGATCCGGTCGACACCCGACCCGTGCTCGTCCGTCGCGCTCACGGTCACTGCGGCATTGCCGACGTAGGCACCGCCGGAGTTCTTCGTGCCTTCGACGGTCACGCCGGTCACCGGTGGTGTGGTGTCCTGCGGGGTCGCCGCGACCACGGTGAACCGGACGCTCTTCTCGGCGGCCGCGTTGCCCGCCTTGTCGGTGGCCCGGTACCGCACGGTGTGGCTGCCGACCTGGTGCACCATCACGGGCGCGGTGTACGGCTCCCAGGCCCCGGAGCCGACCGCGTACTCGATCGTGTTGACGCCGGATCCGGTGTCGGAGGCCGACACGGTGACGGTCGCCATGTCGATGTACGTGCCGTCGGAGTTCTGCTCGCCGCTCACCGTCCCGGAGGTGTCCGGGGGTGTCGTGTCGTCGGAGGGCGGGGCGACAACCGTGAACGCGACGGTCTTCTCCGTGGAGACGTTGCCGGCCTTGTCGAACGCCCGGTAGCGGATCTGGTGGCTGCCGACCTGGCCGACGACGACCGGTGCGGTGTACGGGATCCAGTCACCCGCGGTGCCGACCGCATACTGGATTCCGTCGACCCCCGACCCGCCGTCGTCGGTCGCCCCGATCGCGACACTCGCCGAGCCGACGTACTCGCCCTGCGCGTTCTGTGTGCCGGTCACCTGCGCCGCCGTCTCGGGCGGTGTCGTGTCCTCGCCGCCGCCCTCGGTCACCACCAGGATGCCCTGCATCTGACCGTGGCCGGGGATCGTGCAGTGGTAGAAGTAGCGGCCCGGGGTCAGGGTGACCTCGGCGGTGTGCCGGCCGCCCGTGTCGTCGTTGGGGTTGGCCAGGATGTTCAGCGTGACGTCGTCGTTGAACTCGGGGTCGCTGGTCGCGAACGTCAACGTGTGCGGCATGCCCATGGTGTTGCCGGTCGCCACGCTGTTCTCGAAGACGATCGTAGCCCGACCCGCCACCGCCGTCGTCGGCGCCGAACCGTACGTGGTGATGTCGTCTCCGGCGGTCCAGGTGAGCACCTGGGCGGCGGCTTTCGGCTCGGACCGTGCCGCGGTGGGTGCCGCCTGAAGCCCCAGCGTCATCAGCACGGCGGCCAACAGGGTGGTCCAGATTCTTCGTTGTCGCGTTCGCCGTGTCACCGCGCCCCCCTCGCCAGCAGGTCGGCGGCCGGCGTCGGGCCCCCGCCTTTGTAAGTGACCTTCCACAGAGCCGACTTGGCGTCCGAGGTGAAGAAGCCGCGGCCGTAGTCGAGGACGTACAGGGCCCCGTCCGGACCGAACTTCCAGTCCATGAGGTTCTTGATGCCGTCGTTGCCGACCGGCACGATCTTCTTCAGTGACTCCGAGTGCACCGGCAGACCGCCCGCACCCTGCGTCCTGGGATCCATGACCACCGCGTTGCGCGGCTGATCGGCGTCGTAGAAGTCGCCGACGAACCACTTGCCGTCCCAGTACGCGGGCCACTTGGCCGCGCTCGCGCTGGTGGCGTCGTAACGGTAGACCGGGCCGTTCATCGCCGCCTGCCCGCCGCCCTTGAGCCAGGGAAGCCGGTAGGTCGCCTGGTCCTTGCGGTAGGAGGGGACGCCGTTCGCGTCGCGCGGGTAGTCGGGTGCGCCGCCCTGGGGCGAGTACCAGATGTTGTTCCCGGTGACCGGCGGCAGATTGACCAGGCCGTCGTTGTTCGGCGACTCGTTCTTCGGGTGATCGCAGTCGTACCAGCCCAGCGGCTGCGAGGGATCCGGCAGGTTGCGGTCCCGGTAGGGCTGCTTGTTGCCCATGCAGTACGGCCAGCCCCGGTTGCTCGCCCCGGTGATGACGGCGAACGTGTCGTACTTCGCCGGTCCCCAGGTCGGCGACGGCTCGCCCGCGTCCGGACCGACCCAGCCCGCGTACAGGACATCGGTCGTGCGGTCGACGAAGATGCGCGCGGGGTTGCGGACGCCCATCACATAGATCTCGCCGCGTGTCTTGCCGCCGCCCTCCTCGGTCTCCCGGCCCGTGAACAGGTTTCCCGCCGGAAGCGTGTACGTTCCGTCGGGTTCCGGATGGATGCGCAGGATCTTGCCGTTGAGGTTGTGCGTGTTGCCGGCCGTCCGGCGTGCGTCGGCGAAGGAGACGCCCCTGAAGTTCGGCTGCGGGTTGTTGCCGGAGTAACCATCGCTGAAACCACTGGAGTTGTTGTCCCCGGTGGCGATGTACAGGTTGCCCTTCGAGTCCCAGGCCAGCCCGCCCCCGGCGTGACAGCAACTGTGCACCTGCACCGGCCACTTGAGCAGCACCTTCTCGCTGCCGAGGTCCAGCCTGTTCGTGGCGAGGTCGAGCGTGAAGCGGGAGACGCGCCGCTCGGCCATCCGGGTGTCCCGGTCGACGCCCGAGTGGGGCGTGTAGTGCAGGTACACCCAGCCGTTCTGCTCGAAGCGCGGATCGACCTCGATACCGAGGAGCCCTTCCTCGACCTTGACGAGCTCGTCGCCGCCGCCCTTGTTGCCGAAGACCGTCAGTTCCCCGGCCAGAGTGACCTTCCTGGTCGCCGGGTCGTAGACGTGGATCTGTCCCCTGCCCTTGCCCACGTCCGGGTTGCCCCAGTCGGTGATCACCGGCTGGGAGGAGTCGGCGCCGCCCCGCCCGATGTAGAGCACGCGGCCGTCGGGCGCGGTGACCAGGCCGTGCGGTTCGCCGATCTGGTCGTTGCGACCGGGCTGGTTGGCCGGGGTCAGACGCTCGGCCTTGTAGTTCCCGGTGATGGTCGCCTTGCAGTCGGCCTGTACCAGCCGGGTCGTCCACAGCAGGGCGCCGCGCAGATGCGTACGGAAGTCCGTCTCGTCGTACGAGGAGGGCGTGCCGCCCATACCGGTGTAGAAGGAGCGGCCGCCGTCGTAGTCGCGGCACCAACTGACGGGGTGGTCCGAGCCGTTGGCGCCTGTACCCGGCCGGTACGTCGACTCGCGCACCCGGGCGACGGTGTGCACCTCGCCGGACGGGTTCTTCACCCAGTTCGGCCACAGGTCCGGGCGCTTCCACTCCAGCGGCAGCGCCCCGGTGGCCGGATGCCGCCGGTCGCCGACCTCGACGGTCGCCCGCTGTACGGTCGTCGGGCTCGACGCGGCCGGACGGGCGCCGATCAGACCGGTGAACCAGTCCGAGTACGGCTCCGCGCGGGCAGCGTCGTGGACGCCGACGAATCCGCCGCCCGCCTCCATATAGGTTTCCAGACCCGCCTCCTGCTCCGGGTCGAGGACGTCACCGCCCCCGGTCAGGAACACGACCGCGTTGTAACGGCTCAGCGTCGTCCCGCTGGTGAAGACGGAGGCGTCGTCCGTGGCCTCGACCTCGAAGCGCTGGTCCGCCGGTCCGGACAGGCCGATCCGCTCAATGGCCTCGATACCGGCGTTGACCACCGGTGACTCGTCCCCGGCCGCGGCGGACCCGTGGAAGATCAGCACTCGTACATTCGCGTCGCCGGGCGGCGACTTGACGGACATCGTTGTCAGGGGTGGTTCCGGGGCCGGGCGCGCGCCCGCGGCGGGCGCGGACAGCAGGCCGGCGACGAGCGTTCCGCACGCCACGGCGGTCACCCGGATCCGTTTTCTCTTGCTCAACCCTCGTAAGTGCATGGGCACCTCCTCGGTCACAGCGACAGCGCCAAGGAAGCTAGACCCCATTTGCACGACTCGCCAATAGCTATGACCGCAATGGCACGAACTTTGTCCTGGGTGTGGAGAAACGGCGGAACCCCCGGTACCGTCTCACAGGTTCATCACAGGCTCGTCTTCTTCATCGTCGCAAATTCCGTACCAGGGCGGGGAGTTCGGCATGGACAGACGCGGGTTCAACCGTCGGGTGCTGCTGGGCGGCGCCGCCGCCGCGACATCGTTGTCTCTCGGTCCGAGGGCCGCGGGCGCCGACGGACCGGCGAGGACCGCGCCGCCGGGGGGAGCGGTCAGACACCTCAAGCTGTTCGCGGAGAGGCTCGCCGACGGGCAACTCGGCTACGGCCTGGAGAAGGGGAAGGCGACCATCCCCGGGCCGCTGATCGAACTCGACGAGGGCGACACCCTCCACATCGAGGTGGAGAACACCCTGGACGTGGCCGCGAGCCTGCACGTCCACGGCCTGGACTACGAAGTGTCCAGCGACGGCACGAGGTTGAACCGCAGTGACGTCGAACCCGGTGGCACGCGCACCTACACCTGGCGCACCCACGCCCCCGGCCGCCGCGCCGACGGCACCTGGCGTGCCGGCAGCGCGGGCTACTGGCACTACCACGACCACGTCGTCGGCACGGAACACGGCACGGGCGGCATCCGCAAGGGTCTGTACGGGCCGGTGATCGTCCGGCGCAAGGGCGACATCCTGCCCGACGCCACCCACACGATCGTCTTCAACGACATGACGATCAACAACAGACCCGCCCACTCGGGTCACCAGGGCCCCGACTTCGAGGCGACGGTGGGCGACCGGGTCGAGTTCGTGGTGATCACGCACGGCGAGTACTACCACACCTTCCATATGCACGGTCACCGCTGGGCCGACAACCGCACCGGCCTGCTCACCGGCCCCGACGACCCCAGCCAGGTCGTCGACAACAAGATCGTGGGCCCGGCCGACTCCTTCGGCTTCCAGGTGGTCGCGGGGGAGGGGGTGGGCGCCGGCGCGTGGATGTACCACTGCCATGTGCAGAGCCACTCCGACATGGGGATGGTCGGGCTGTTCCTGGTGAAGAAACCCGACGGCACGATCCCCGGCTACGAGCCGCACGCGCCGCACGAAGCGCGGAAGTCGCAGGAGCCTCGTGGGACGGACGAGAGCGGCGACACTCACGAGCACTGAGGGGCCGAGGGGATGAGCTCGATCCCGGCGCGGGGAGACCGGGGAACCGTCCTGTGCGCGAAGAGGTCGGAGAGCGCTCTCATCGGGGCCGCACGCCGGAGCTATCCTGATCCGCAGCCGGCCAGGAGGAGCTCCGAAGTGACCGAGACAGCTTCGCGTCCCACGCTGGAGGCCGTGGCCGCACGGGCCGGGGTCTCCCGGGCGACCGTGTCGCGGGTCGTCAACGGCGGGGACGGGGTCCGGGAGCCGCTCGTCGAGCGGGTCCGGCGGGCCGTGGAGGAGCTCGGCTACGTCCCCAACCAGGCGGCGCGCAGCCTGGTGACGAAGCGGCACGACGCGGTCGCCGTGGTCATCGCCGAACCCGAGACGCGGGTATTCGCCGACCCTTTCTTCGCGCTCCAGCTCCGCGGTATCAGCAAGGAACTGACGGCCCACGACAACCAGCTGGTGCTGCTGCTCACCGAGGGCCGCGACGACCACGCCCGGGTCGCCCGCTACCTCGCCGGCGGCCATGTCGACGGGGCACTGGTCTTCTCGCTGCACCTCGACGACCCGCTGCCCGGCCTGATCCAGGGCGCCGGTGTCCCGACCGTCTTCGGCGGCCGCCCGGGCTGGAGCGACGGCACGCGGGACGTGGTCTACGTCGACAGCGACAACCGCGGCGGCGCCCGCGAGGCCGTACGCCTTCTGGCCGGCCTCGGCCGTACCCGCATCGCGCACATCACCGGGCCCCTCGACCAGACCTCCGCGGCGGACCGGCTCGACGGATACCGGGAGGTCATGGGCGACACCGACCCGCGGCTCGTCGTCGAGAGCGACTTCACCCCCGGCGGAGCCGAACGGGCCATGCGGGAGCTCCTCGACCGCTGCCCCGACCTGGACGCCGTGTTCGCGGCCAACGACCTCGCCGCCTCGGGGGCCCTGCGCGTCCTGCGCGCACACGGGCGGCGCGTGCCGGAGGACGTCGCCGTGGTCGGCTTCGACGACATGCTGCCCGTCGCCGAACAGAGCGACCCGCCGCTGACGACGGTCCGTCAGGACATCGAGGAGATGGGCCGGATCATGGCCCGCCTCCTGCTGCGCCGACTCGACCGACACGTCGCCGACGAGGAACCGAGGGGCGTGGTCCTGCCCACCACTCTGGTGCGCCGCGCTTCGGCCTGACCGGGCCCGGCCCCTCCTTCTCGGGCCGGGCCGCTCTTCTCCACATCCTCCCGCACCGCCTCACATTTCCTGCGGCACGCTCCTGATCAGCGCGAAGCGCGCCCCATACGGGTCGGCGAGCCTGGCGATGCGGCCGACGCCCTCGACGTCCGTGGCGGGCATCCGCACCGTGCCGCCCAGCTCCTCCGCCCTGGCCACGACCGCGTCCACGTCGGCGGTTTCGAAGTACGGCAGCCAGAAGGCGCCGGCCCCGGCCTCCGTGGGATCGTCGGCCAGCGGGACGATGCCGCCGAACATCGCGTCCTCCCCGGCACCCGCCGGGTTGAGGCAGGTGTAGGTGCCGCCGGGGAAGGGGGCGGCGGACGTCTCGAGGCCCAGCGTCGCGTGGTAGAAGGCGGCCGCCGCGGCGACGTCCGGCGTGTACAGCTCGACCCAGCACAGCGAACCGGGTTCGCCGGCCACGTCAACGCCCGCGATCCGTCCCGGCTGCCAGAGGCCGAACGGCACGCCCGCCTGATCGGCGAGGACCGCCATCGTGCCCTGGCCCATCACGTCCATCGGCGCGAGCAGGACCCTGCCGTGCGTCTGCTCCGCCGCCTTGGCCGTGGCCTGCGCGTCCGGCGTCCGGAAGTAGACCGTCCACGACGGCGGGCCCTGCGCGGGAGTGGTCTGCATGCCGCCCGCCACGGTCCTCCCGTCCAGCTGGAAGAAGCCGTAGCCGCCGGCATCGGGCCCCGCCGACCGGAACCGCCAGTCGAAGAGAGCACCGTAGAAGGATGTGGCGCCGTCGATGTCGGACGTACCGACGTCGATCCAGTTGGGAGCGCCGTTGACGAAACGGGTGGTGAGCATCATTGCCCTCCTCGAAGGGGTCCCGTTCTCTGCTCTGCCGAGTCTCGCACCGCCCACTGACAATCGCTGCCGGAGTACGGCCACGGGCGCGAACGCGTCGCACGGTCACGGCCGGTCCACGGGGAGACGGCCGGTGCTCGTTCCGTGTCCGTGAGTGTGCCGAGGCGGGCCGAGTGTGCCGAGCCGTGCCGCGCGCCGCCGTGCGCCGGGGTGGCGACAGGAGCATCATCGGGCGGCCGGAGCCCTTGCGACGCCGCGTATATCCGGCGTTGATCGAACGTTTTGCGCCGCCGGGCACGATCCTGGCCATGCACACCGACACGATTCCGACACCCGACCTCGGCTGGCAGCGGGAGGCGCTGTGCGCACAGACCGGGGCGGACTTCTTCTTCCCCGAGCCCGGCAGCTCGGTGCGTGAGGCCAAGCGCATCTGCGGCATGTGCGAGATGCGTACCGCCTGTCTCGATTACGCCCTGGCCAACGATGAGCGCTTCGGCGTCTGGGGCGGCCTGTCCGAGAAGGAGCGCCTGAACCTCCGGCGCACGGCACGCTGACCGTGCGGTCACGGAGACCGGTGCGGTCGCGCCGACCTCTGTGGGAGCGGCGACCCCGAAACCGAGTGACCGCGTCGCGGGGGTGCGGTTAGGATCCGGGGGCGCGTCCGGACGTAGCGCAGAGGCAGGCGCACCACCTTGCTCAGGCGAATCACGCCGGTTCGAATCCGGCCGTCCGGACACGTGCGCGGTCCCGTAGAGCAGAGGCAGACTCGCCACCTTCTCAGGGTGGATACGCCGGTTCGAATCCGGTCGGGACCACGGTACGGCGAACACGGGGCGGGCGGGGCGGGGACGGATGGCCGAGGAAACCCAGGGGGCGGCGTTCCACGCGTCGGTCACCGAGGAGGAGCTGGCGGCCTTCCACCACGTCGTGGGCAAGCTGCGCGCGCTGCCCGTCGACGATCCCGCACGGCTGCGGGCCGAGCAGGTCGCCGCGTCCTTCGCCCGCGACGGACGGCTGCGACGGCGCAAGGAGCGGGGCGCCGAGGTGGCGGCCGCCGACGCGGCGGCGATGGCGGCGACCGCGACCGGTGCCCTGGACCGGCGCGAGGACGCTCCCCTGGCGGACGCGGGACCCGGAGGCCGCTTCCACCGGCCGCGCACCTGCTACGTCTGCAAGTCGCCCTACCGGGAGGTCGACACCTTCTACCACCGGCTCTGCCCCGCCTGTGCCGCCGACAACGCGGCCCGCCGTGCGCTGAGCACCGACCTGAGCGGGCGCCGGGTCCTGCTCACCGGCGGCCGGGTGAAGATCGGCTTCCAGCTGGCCCTCATGATGCTGCGGGACGGCGCGAAGACCGTCGTCACCTCCCGTTTCCCGCACGACACCGTCCGCCGCTTCCGCGCCGAGCCGGGCAGCGCCGCATGGCTGGACCGGCTCACCGTCGTCGCCGTCGATCTGCGCGACCCGCGCCAGGTGCTGGGCCTGTGCGAGGAACTGCGCCAGGAGGGCGAACCGCTCGACATCCTCGTCAACAACGCGGCGCAGACCGTGCGTCGCCCGCCGGAGTCCTACGCCCTGCTGGCCGCGGGCGAGTACGACGCGCTGCCCGAGGGCGCGCGCCGGGCGCCCGGGTTCACCCCGATGCGGATGCTGGAGGGCTTCGGCGGCTCCGTTCCGGCGCTGCCCGCCGCCCTGCGCGAGGCCGACGAGGCCGGACTGCTGCCCGATCCCTCCCCGGAGAACTCCTGGTCGGCCCGGCTCGGCGCGCTCGACCCGGCCGAGCTCCTGGAGACGCAGCTCGTCAACGCCCTCGCGCCCGCGCTGCTGTGCGACCGGCTGCTGCCGCTGCTGCTGGCCTCCCCGCACCCGCGCCGGTACGTGGTCAACGTGACGGCCGTCGAAGGCCGGTTCGCGGTGCGCAACAAGATGCCAGGGCACCCCCACACCAACATGGCCAAGGCCGCCCTCAACATGCTCACCCGCACCAGCGCGGCCGCTCTCGCCGAGCAGGGGGTGCACATGTGCGCCGTGGACACCGGCTGGATCACCGACGAGAACCCGGCGCCGAAGAAGGCCCGGATGGCGGGAGCGGGCTTCCGCACCCCGCTGGACATCGTGGACGGCGCGGCACGCGTGTACGACCCGATCGTGCGGGGCGAGGCCGGCCACCCGGTGTCGGGCGTGTTCCTCAAGGACTACCGGGAGGCGCAGTGGTGAGCGAGGAGAACGCGGCGGGGCCGCAGCCCGGGCCGGGACCGGCCGGATTCGCCGGAGTGCCCCACGTCGTGCCCCGCCCTCTCGCCGAGCTCGCCCCGCTGCTCGACTGGCTGCGCGCCGGTCGGCCGGCGGGGGAGCGGCTGGACTTCGCCGCGGGCACCGCGCTGCCCGACGGGCGGCTCGACCTGTGCAAACAGGCACTGGGGGCCGAGGGCGCGGCCCTGGTCGCCGAGGCCCTGGCCGACGGTCCCTCCCCCGTACGGCATCTGCTGCTCGGCACGGACGCCCTGGGGGACGACGGCGCCGCCACCGTGGCCGGTACGGACGCGCCGGTCGAGACGCTCTACCTCGGCTGCAACGGCATCACCGCGGGCGGCGCCTGCCGCATCGCCGACCAGTTGCGCGCCTCACCGCAGGTGGTCACGGGGGTGTGGCTCAAGCGCAACCCGCTGGGTGGTGGCGGAGGGCGGGCCGCGGCCGAACTCATCGAGTCCGCCCGGAGGTTGCGCACGCTCGACCTGGTGCAGACCGGACTCGACGCGGCCGGCGTCACCGTACTCGCCGACGCGCTGCTGGCCGCAGCGGGCAACGGACGCCGGGTCGAGCGGCTGTTCGCCGGCGGCAACCCGCTGGGCGAGGTAGGCGCGGAGGCGCTCGCGGCCGTGATCGCCGCCGGAGCGATCGACGAACTGTACGTGTCCGCCGCCCGGTTGGGCGACGCGGGCGCACTCCTTCTCGCCGACGCCCTGGAGCGGGCGCCGTACGGACGCCTTACCCGGCTGTCGGTGGCGAGCAACGGCGTCGGACCCTCGGCCGCCGCCCGGCTGGTCGGCGCGGCCGCCGTCGCCGGTGTCACGCTGCTGGACCTCGGCCGGGTCCGCGCGGCGGCCGTCCTCGGCGCCGCGGACAACCGGCTGGACGCGGCGGCCGCCGAGACCATCGGGCGGGCGCTGTCGGCCGGCGAACACCGCCTCGCCCACCTCGTCCTGCGCCACACGGGGCTGCGCAGCCGCGAGGCCCACCGCATCCTCGACCACGCGCCCCGCGCGGCCACGGCCACCCGGTTCGTCCTGGGCCAGGGCATCGCCGCCAGTGTGAAGCGGCGCCTGGCGGCCCTCAGCGCCGCCGTTCCGCCCCCGGCCGTCCCGGCCGACGTGGCGGCCGTACGCAGCGTGCACCGCACGGAAGCGCCGCAGGCACCCGCGGAGGACTGACCCCCGTCCGCCGCCCTGCCCGCTCAGCGCGGTCACGTCTGTTCAGCGCCGCCCTGCCGGCTCAGCGCCGCATCCCCACCGCCGTCGTCGGGATCTGGTGGTGGCACTTGGTGTAGAGCCAGGACGCCACCGCCGACTCGGTCAGCCCGAAGTTCAGCAGCGCGGCCTCCTTGAGCCGCCGTGCCTCGGTGACCGCCCCGGGAGCCGCCGGCCGGTACGCCTCCAGCGCCCTGCGGTCGGACAGGTCGACCACCGGCGGACGCCGCCTCCCGCGCTCCCCGTACCCCATGTCGAGCCCCCCCGTGCCCTTTTTGCCGCGCTTCCCCCAGTGCCTCATTGGTAGCAGGCCCCACTGACATCGGGCCAAGGCATTACGCTCTGGGCAAGGGCGGGGTCGTAGCGCAGAGGCAGCCGCACCGGTCTCCAAAACCGGATCACGCTGGTTCGAATCCAGCCGCCCCGCCCCCCTCGGACGGCATGTGCCTCAGGCGATGGCGCCCGCCGCCGTCACGAGTTCCGGCGCCGTCCCGTGGAAGGTGCCGATGAGCTGCGCCAGCACCGCCCAGGCCTCCTCGCGGCCGCCCAGGTGATCCCGCACGAGCGGGCGCAGGGCGTCCTCGGCGTCACGGACACGTGCCGGGAACAGGACATGGCCCATCCGGGCGCGGCTCGCCCGCGGCCGCTCCCGCCGGGGCAGGCCGGTCCGTGCCCGTATCCGCTCGGCGGTGTCCTCGTCGGCCAGGCCGAGCAGGAAGCCGACCGCCTGCCGGTCCGTGTCGCTGTAACGCATGGCGGCATGATGCCGCAGGCCGCGAACGGCCCGCACCGGGAAATCGGTTCCCTGTGCGAGCCGTCGGGTGAGCGGGTCGTACGGTCAGCCCGCGGCGCGGGCCGCCATGCGGGCCTTGCGTGCGGCCAGTTTCGCGTCGAACTTCGAGGCCTCCTCGTCCAGGCCGCCCATGTACAGGCCGAGTTCCTCCTGGGCCTTGAGGCCCTCGGGGCCGAGGCCGTCGATCTCCATGACCTTCAGGAAGCGCAGCACGGGCTGGATGACGTCGTCGTGGTGGATGCGCAGGTTGTAGATCTCGCCGATCGCCATCTGCGCGGCGGCCCGCTCGAAGCCGGGCATGCCGTGGCCGGGCATGCGGAAGTTCACGATGACGTCGCGCACGGCCTGCATGGTGAGGTCGGGGGCGAGCTCGAAGGCGGCCTTCAGCAGGTTGCGGTAGAAGACCATGTGCAGGTTCTCGTCGGTCGCGATGCGCGCCAGCATGCGGTCGCAGACCGGGTCGCCGGACTGGTGGCCGGTGTTGCGGTGCGAGACGCGGGTCGCGAGCTCCTGGAAGGACACGTACGCGACCGAGTGCAGCATCGAGTGGCGGTTGTCCGACTCGAAGCCCTCACCCATGTGGGCCATGCGGAACTGCTCCAGCTTGTCCGGGTCCACCGCGCGCGAGGCGAGCAGGTAGTCGCGCATCACGATGCCGTGCCGGCCCTCCTCGGCCGTCCAGCGGTGCACCCAGGTGCCCCAGGCGCCGTCCCGGCCGAAGAGCGAGGCGATCTCGTGGTGGTAGCTGGGCAGGTTGTCCTCGGTGAGCAGGTTCACGACCAGCGCGATCCGGCCGATCTCGGTGACCTTGGACTGCTCCTTGTCCCAGGCCTCGCCGTCCTCGAAGAAGCCGGGGAAGTTGCGGCCGTCGCTCCACGGCACGTACTCGTGGGGCATCCAGTCCTTGGTCACCTTCAGGTGCCGGTTGAGTTCCGTCTCGACCACTTCCTCCAGCGCGTGCAGCAGCTTGGCGTCGGTCCAGACGGCGGGGCTGCCGAGGTGAGGGGAAGTGATCGTCACGAGAACTCCAGGGGACGTGAAGCGGAGTGGAACAATCCGGCGAGCGAAGCCGGAACTTACGGGATCGTAGGCTACGTATCCGTAGGTTACGAAGTCGTAGGTTAAGAGCCGTGTAAAGATCGCTGATCAGCCGGGTTGCGCCAGGCAATCCAGGGCATGTCAAACAGCCCCGGGAACCGCAGGTCCCGGCGCCGAAAAGGTGGTCCGATCACCCGGTCAGGCGTACAGCTCACGCAGACGCACCGAGAGGCATGTCACACATCCTTCTAGTTTCTCGAACTCGCCGATGTCGACGACGACGGGCTCGTGACCGAGGTCGGCGAGCAGGTCCGCCGTCTTCGGCGCGGCGGCCGAGATGAGCACCTGCGGGCCGCCGAGCAGGACCACGTGCGAGCCGGCCTCCTCCGGCACCGACAGGAAGCGCGGGAACAGCGACGGCCGGTCCACCTTGGGGATGTGGCCGATCACCGTGCCGTCGGGCAGCGCCGTCACCGCCGACTTCAGGTGCAGCACCTTGCTCACCGGTACGGCCACGACCCGTGCCCCCAGCGGTTCGAAGGCGGCGCGCACCTGCTGGACGCCGGCCGCGTTGGTCCGCCCGCCCCGGCCGACGTAGATCGTGTCGCCGACCTTGAGCACGTCACCGCCGTCCAGTGTGCCCGGCTCCCAGATCCAGTTCACCGAACAGCCCAGACGGGCCACGGCCTCCTCGACCCCGAGGGTCTCGTCGCGCCGGGACTCGGCGCCGGAGCGCGCGATCAGGGCGACGTTCCTGTACATCACCACCGTGTCCTCGACGAACACGGAGTCCGGGCAGTCGTCGGCCGGGTCCACCTCGACGGTCTCCCAGCCGTGGGTGCGCAGGGCCTCGGCGTACGCCTCCCACTGCTCCAGGGCGAGCTCCACGTCGACCTTCTCCCGCTCGACGTGCGTCACCAGGCCTTCGGCGAGGCGCGGGCTGGGGCGGCGGATGAGGGCCTTCTTGCTGGGCACGTCCAGGTCTCCGAATCGGGTGGCGCTGACCGGCGCCTCGGACGCGGCACCGGTCAGCCATCATGCAGGGCGGAACCACCAGGACAAAACCCCCCAGTAACAATGTGCCCCACCTGAGACCGGAAGACGGCCGGCCGCCAGCACCGGAAGACGGCCGGCCGCCAGCACCGGAAGACGGCCGGCCGCCAGCCACCGGCGGCCGACGGCACTAGGCCAGGTCCGCCACCTCCTCCGCCGTCGTCTCCCGCAGCTCTCCGTCCAGCAGCAGCCACCGTGTGATGCCGATGGACTCCAGGAACGGCACGTCGTGACTGGCGACGATCAGGGCGCCCTCGTAGGACTCCAGGGCGGTCGTGAGCTGGCGCACGCTCGCCATGTCGAGGTTGTTGGTCGGCTCGTCCAGCATCAGCAGCTGAGGCGCCGGCTCGGCCAGCATCAGCGCCGCCAGGCTCGCCCGGAAGCGCTCCCCGCCGGACAGTGTGACCGCCTTCTGATCGGCGCGGGCGCCCCGGAACAGGAAGCGGGCGAGCCGGGCCCGGACCCGGTTGTTGGTGGCGCCCGGCGCGAACCCGGCCACGTTCTCGGCGACCGTGAGCTCACCGTCGAGGATGTCGAGGCGCTGCGGCAGGAAACGCAGCGGCACGTGCGCGTGCGCCTCGCCCGCCTCCGGCGCCAACTCCCCGGCGATGGTGCGCAGCAGCGTCGTCTTGCCCGAGCCGTTGCGCCCGACCAGCGCCACCCGCTCGGGACCGCGCAGATCGAGACCGCCGTCCACACGCGCGCCGTGCGCGAGTCGCAGATCCATGAGGGTGAGGACCTCCCGCCCGGGTGGTACGGCTGTGTACGGCAGGTCGACGCGGATCTCGTCGTCGTCCCGTACGGCCTCCACCGCGTCGTCGAGCCGCTCCCTGGCCTCGGCGAGCTTCTCCTCGTGCATGATCCGGTGCTTGCCCGCGGACTCCTGAGCCGAGCGCTTGCGCGCCCCCATGACGATCTTCGGCTCGCGTTTCTGGTCGAACATCTTCTGCCCGTACCGCTTGCGCCGGGCCAGCTTGACCTGGGCGTCGGTCAGTTCGCGTTTCTGCTTGCGCAGGTCGGCCTCCGCGACGCGCACCATGCGCTCGGCGGCGTCCTGCTCGGTGGCCAGGGCCTCCTCGTACGCGGAGAAGTTGCCGCCGTACCAGGTGACCTCGCCGGCCCGCAGGTCGGCGATCTGGTCGACGAGGTCGAGCAGTTCCCGGTCGTGGCTGACCACGACCAGCACGCCGGGCCAGGACGCGACGGCCGCGTACAGCCGCCGCCGGGCGTACAGATCGAGGTTGTTGGTCGGTTCGTCCAGCAGCAGGACGTCCGGCCGGCGCAGCAGCAGCGCGGCCAGCCGCAGGAGGACCGACTCGCCGCCCGACAGCTCGCCGATGGTGCGGTCGAGATCGACGTGGCCGAGCCCGAGCTCGCCGAGGGTGGCCAGGGCGCGCTCCTCGACGTCCCAGCCGTCGCCGACGGTCTCGAAGTGCCGCTCGGACACGTCACCGGCCTCGATGGCGTGCAGCGCGGCCCGTTGTGCGGCGATGCCGAGCACCGCGTCGACCCGCAGCCCGGTGTCGAGAGTGACGCTCTGCGGGAGGTGTCCGACCTCACCGGCCAGACGCACCGTGCCGTCGGAGGGGGAGAGCTCCCCGGAGATCAGCTTCAGCAGGGTCGACTTGCCGGAGCCGTTGACGCCGACGAGGCCGGTCCGGCCGGGGCCGAAGGCGACGTCGAGCCCGTCGAAGACGGGGGTGCCGTCCGGCCAGGAGAAGGCGAGGGAGGTGCAGGTGATGGAGTGAGTCAAAACGGGCCTCGTGGGTGCGTGTGCGGTCAGGGGCGACACGTGTCGAGACACCGGAATGCGGCGACCACCGCGGCAGCGGGGGAGCGCGAAGACATGGAAAGAGCCCTGCTCCGCAAGGACGGCTCGAAGGCCGAGGTCGCACGCGACGCACACACTCCAGAGGTGTGGCGCGGTGTCTCAAGACCTCAGACGAGCAACGTCCTTCTCCTATCGGCGGCAACAGAACCGTTCTACACCGTAGGAGGACCCGGGAAGGCTGTCAACGGATTATCAGGCGTCCCGCATCAGCTCCGCCAGGTCGTGGTCGAGGTCCAGCTGCCGGTACTCCGTGCCGGCGGGCACCAGCTCGTTCGTGGCCAGCAGGAAGCACCGGATCTCCTCCGAGTGGACGTGCACGACGGCGGTGCCCTCGGGCGCGTGGAACTCCAGCACGGTGCGGCCGAACCCGTAGGGCCGCACCCGGACGTCGCCGTGGCCCTCGGCGTCGTGCAGGCCGGCGGCGAGCAGGTCACGGGCGAAGGTCCAGCAGACCTCGACGCCCTCGAGGGTGGCCGGAGCCGGGAAGGTCATGCGGACGGCGAAGGGATCCTGCCGGTCGTAGCGCAGTGTGGCGGGGATGGTCTGCATCCGAGGTGCTGCGGCGACCAGACGTGCCTCTACGGGCTGCTCGATGACGGTGGACAACGCCTTGCTCCCTCGTGACGGCGGGACGATCTTCCGGGCGGTGCGTCCGGACACTGGAAGAGACGCCGGAACCGGCCGATCCGTGCACACCCATTCCTAGTGACCTCGGTCACCGCCTTTCATGCACGGGAGTGACTCA
The DNA here is from genome assembly GCF_044741545.1 of Streptomyces sp. NPDC088157. Taxonomy (NCBI): domain Bacteria; kingdom Bacillati; phylum Actinomycetota; class Actinomycetes; order Kitasatosporales; family Streptomycetaceae; genus Streptomyces; species Streptomyces sp. NPDC088157. The sequence goes on along the minus strand of NZ_JBIUSU010000002.1, from coordinate 43,466 downwards.
CTTCTCCCGGTGTGCCTCCTGAGGGCGGTCGAGGTGATCGCGGGCATCTGGACGGCACCGAAAGCCGTGGGCTAGCTTCGCCCGCCATGAGGCCCTTGGGGAAGACGCGACGCACGGTACGGACAGCACGCACGAGCGGCCGCGTGGCGGCGGCGGCCTGCGGGGCGGCGCTCGCCGTCCTGACCGCCCTGCCCGCCCAGGCGCACACACCGGGGTCCGCGGCGCCGCACTGGGACCTCAAGGACACCGGCACGCCCGCCGTACGGTTCCGGGGCCTCGACGCGGTCGACCGGGACACCGCGTGGGTGGCCGGCACGCAGGGCACCGTCCTGCGCACCACCGACGGCGGCGAGAGCTGGCGGAACGTCTCACCGCCCGGCGCCGCCGACCTCCAGTTCCGGGACATCGAGGCGTTCGACGCACGCCGCGCGGTGGTGCTCGCCATCGGCGAGGGGGAGGCCTCTCGCGTGTACCGCACCGAGGACGGCGGGACGACCTGGACGGAGTCCTTCCGCAACACCGACGCCCACGCCTTCTACGACTGCCTGACCTTCTTCGATCGCCGCCACGGCCTCGCGATGAGCGACCCGGTGGACGGGAAGTTCCGCATCCTGTCGACCGGCGACGGCGGCCGCTCCTGGAAGGTGCTGCCGAACGACGGCATGCCGGCCGCCCTGGCCGGTGAGGCGGGCTTCGCTGCCAGTGGCCAGTGCCTGGTCGCCTCCGGCGCGAAGGACGTCTGGCTGGCCACCGGCGGGGCCGCACGCGCGCGTGTGCTGCACTCGTCGGACCGCGGACTGACCTGGACGGCCACCGACACCCCGGTCCCCGCCGGGGACCCCGCGCGCGGGGTCTTCGCCCTCGCCCTCCGCGACCGCACGCACGGCCTCGCCGTCGGCGGCGACTACCGTGCCGACCAGCCCTCCCCGCGGGCCGCCGCCACGACCGGCGACGCCGGCCGCAGCTGGCGGCCGGCCGCCACACCTCCGCCCGCCTACCGCTCCGGCGTCGCCTGGCTCCCGCGCAGCCGCTCCGCCGCCCTCGCGGTCGGGCCCACCGGAACCGATCTGACCACCGACGCCGGCCGCACCTGGCGCACCCTCGACACGGGCTCCTACGACACCGTGGACTGCACCCCCGACCTCGGCTGCTGGGCCGCCGGCGAACAGGGGCGGGTGGCGCGACTGGAGAGCTGAGCCGTTTTTCGGGGTACCCGGTGGCCACGGACACGGAAGGAGAGCGCACATGCCACGCGGTTCCAGCCCCAAGCGGGAGCGCCAGTACGAGCACATCAAGGAAAGCGCGCAGGACCGGGGGGAGAGCGCCGGCCGCGCGAAGGAGATCGCAGCCCGGACGGTCAACAAGGAACGCGCCCGGTCCGGCGAGTCGGAGACCGCCAGCCGCACCTCGACGCAGGACATGTCGTCCGGCAAGCGGGGCGGTCAGCGGTCCGGGAAGGGCTCCCAGGGGCCCACCTACGACCAGCTCTACGAGGAGGCCAAGCGGCGGGGCGTCAAGGGCCGCTCGGACATGAACAAGAGCCAGCTGCAACGCGCGCTCGGCGACAAGGGCTGACCGCGCCGCTCCGCAACCCGATCGCGGGCCGGTCCCCGGGAGCCGTACGCTCGTCCGCACGATGACGACCGTAGACATTCCCGCGGGCTGGCCCGCGACCGAGGAAGCGGCCCGCGCCGTCCAGGACGAGCTGCGGGCCCGGGTGGTGCTCGGCGAACCGGGGCCACCGCCCGGGAAAGGGCACGTGACGGGCGTCGACGTCGCCTACGACGACGAGCGTGACGTCGTCGCGGCGGCGGCCGTCGTGCTCGACGCGGCGAGCCTCGAAGTCGTCGCCGAGGCCACCGCCGTCGGGCGGATCTCCTTCCCGTACGTGCCCGGCCTGCTCGCCTTCCGCGAGGTCCCCACCGTGCTCGCCGCCCTGGAGGCCCTGTCCCGGCCGCCCGGCCTGGTCGTCTGCGACGGCTACGGACTGGCCCACCCGCGCCGCTTCGGCCTGGCCAGCCACCTCGGGGTCCTCACCGGCCTGCCCACGATCGGCGTGGCCAAGAACCCCTTCACCTTCACGTACGACGATCCGGACGTCCCGCGCGGATCGACTGCCCCGTTGCTGGCGGGCGACGAGGAGGTGGGGCGCGCCCTGCGCACCCGGGCGGGCGTGAAGCCGGTCTTCGTGTCCGTCGGCCACCGCGTCACCCTGGACGACGCCTGCGCCCACACCCTCGCCCTCACCCCGGAGTTCCGCCTCCCGGAAACGACCCGGAGGGCGGACTCACTGTGCCGACGGGCCCTTCAGGAGGCGACCATCCGCCACTGACCGACCTCCTGGTACGCGGAGTCGTGAACCGCCGAGCCGTCCCCGGCTTCCAGGGCGTAGTGCTTCAGGTTGCCGCCCCAGTAGCGCAGGATGCGGCCCAGCTCGCCCACCGGGTCCTGGGCCAACGCGCCCTCGTCGACGGTGACTTCGAGAACGAACTTCATGCCGCTCCCCTCTCGTTCCGGTCAAGTGCGATCAAGTGCTTCCATCGTTTCATTGAAGTCCTTGTTGGCACTTGAGGATCCCCTGCGACTGCTGATCCCTTACGACACCGGGGCAGCGGGGACGGCAAGTCTCAAATCGGGGTGCGGGCGGGGGCCGGGCGCGCCCGTGCCTTTGAGGAAAAGGTCCGCGCACGACCGCCGAGTACGCGGCCCGAGTGCCTCGCCCGAGTGCCCCGCCTGAGTACGTCGTCTGAGTACCCGTACGGATGTGCGTCCCGCCCCTCGCTCGGCAGGCTGGGCCCATGACCACGCACCGTGCTCCCAAGCCCCTCGCCGACCCGAACCGCCCCGTCGAGCGTGCCGTGAACGCCGCGTTGATCCTCGCCGTCCTGGCCGGTCTCGGCTGGATCGTCGGAATGGTCTACACGCTCGCGCAGTGGCCGCTCTGAGGCCGCAGGCGCACGGCGCGCCGGTCCGGCCGGAGGAGGGTCAGCGGCGTGCCGCGACGCGGAAGCGGACACCCGCCCGGGTCAACCGCCCGGTCAGTGTCTCGCCCATCGCCACCGCCGTCGTCACCTGTCCCGCGGTCGGCGGGAGGTCGTCGCAGGCCAGCGCCAGCGCCGCCTCGGCGAACATCTTGGCCGTCTCGTCGTAGCCGGGGTCGCCGCCCGCGACCTCGGTGCACACCCGCCGGCCGCCTCCCTCGCCGACGAACCGCACCGAGAACCAGCTCCGTGCCCGCTTCTCGGCGCTCGGCCCCTCCCCGGGGCTGAGCCGGTCCGACAGCCAGCGCCGCGCGGGCGGCAGCTGGGCCGCGGCGACGAGCGCCCCGACCGCCGCGACCCCGCCCACGGCGACGGGCAGCCGCCGTACGGCCGCGTAGTGCCGGTAGCGGAAGTCGGGCCCGTAGCGCGGCAACGCCCGCGCCGACCGCAGCACGATCTGCGGGTCGATGGTCGGCAGCGGCAGCGCCCAGGCGCCGACCTCGGGGGCGAACCGGGGCGCGCCCACCGGAGCGGCGGCCCGACGGCCCATCAGGCGAGGTTCGTGCCGCCCACGCTCCCTGGCCGCGGACATCATCCGGCGGCCGCGTGCGAACTGGCCCAGCGCGGAGGCGAAGGTGCCGCCCGAGAAGGTGGCGTCGGCGGTCACGAAGCCGTCCACGCTCAGGGGCACGCCCTCGGGAAGCTGCCGGACGGTGAAGTACACGCCCAGGTCGTGCGGGACGGAGTCGAAGCCGCACGCGTGGATCAGCCGCGCACCCGTCTCGCGCGCGCGTGCGTCGTGCCGGACGTACATCAGGTCCACGAACTCCGGCTCCCCGGTGAGGTCGAGGTAGTCGGCGCCGGTGTCCGCGCAGGCCGCCACGAGCCCCTCGCCGTAGGACACATAGGGGCCCACCGTCGTGGCCACCACGCGCGCGTGCTCCGCGAGGACGCGCAGGGACGCCGGGTCCGCGACGTCGGCCCGCAGCACGCCGACGTCCACGCCGAGCCGCTCGCGCAGCTGCTCCAGCTTCTCCTCGCTCCGGCCGGCGATCGCCCAGCGCAGCTCGCCGGGCGCGTGGGCGGCGAGGTACTCCGCGGTGAGCGTTCCCACGAAGCCGGTGGCCCCGAAGAGCACGATGTCGTACGGACGGTCCGACCTTTTCAGCCTGCTCATGACACCCCTTCGTCGTGCAGCCCGCGCCGCTGTCGGTGGCTGAGGCTAGCGTGAGCAGTGCGGAGGCCGACGGCAGGTGCCCCTAAAGTGTCTAAGCGCTTGCTCGCTCACCTCTTGTGTCCACTGGAACACGTTCTTAGCATCACTGGTGTTACATCGGTTGTGTCACAGCAAGGGGGCTGGATGACAACGGGACGGACGACCGGGCACGGCCCGCTGGCGGGCGTGCGCGTGGTGGAACTCGCCGGGATCGGCCCCGGCCCCTTCGCGGGCATGATGCTGGCCGACCTCGGCGCCGACGTCGTCCGCGTGGACCGCCCCGGCGGGGCCGCTCTCGCCATCGATGCCGCCCATGACGTCACCAACCGCAACAAGCGCTCGGTCGTCGTCGACCTCAAGGCACCGGACGGCCCCGCGCGCGTGCTCGACCTCGCCGCCCGCGCCGACGTGCTCATCGAGGGCAACCGGCCGGGCGTCGCCGAGCGCCTCGGTGTCGGCCCCGAGGACTGCCACGCCCGCAACCCCCGGCTGGTCTACGGCCGGATGACCGGCTGGGGCCAGGACGGCCCGCTCGCCGGCCGCGCCGGTCACGACGTCTCCTACATCGCGGTCACCGGCGCACTCGGCATGATCGGCACCCCGGACCGGCCCCCGCCCGCCCCCGCCAACCTGCTGGGCGACTACGCGGGCGGCTCCCTCTACCTCGTCGTGGGCGTCCTCGCGGCCCTGCACCACGCGCGCGTGAGCGGCACGGGCCAGGTCGTGGACGCGGCCATCGTCGACGGCACCGCGCATCTCTCCGCGATGATCCACGGCATGCTCTCCGCCGGCGCCTGGCACGACCGGCGCGCCGCCAACCTGCTCGACGGCGGCTGCCCGTACTACGGCACCTACGAGACGGCCGACGGCGGATACATGGCCGTCGGCGCCCTGGAGCCCCGGTTCTACGACGCGTTCGTGGACCTCCTCGGCCTCGTGGACGTCCGCGAGGCCCGCACGGACTGGACACGCTGGGGAGAACTGCGCGAGGCCGTCGCCGCCCGCTTCAAGTCCCGCACCCGGGACGAATGGACCGTCGTGTTCGAGGGCTCCGACGCGTGTGTGGCGCCCGTGCTGTCGCTGCGCGAGGCCCCGCACCACCCGCATCTCGCCGCCCGCGGCACCTTCACCGACCATGGCGGCATCACCCAGCCGGCCCCCGCTCCCCGTTTCTCCGCGACGCCCACGGCCGTCCGTACCGGTCCGGCGCGACTCGGCGCCGACACGCGCGAGGTGGCCCGTGACTGGAACATACCGGGGCTCCTGACGGACCTGTCGCAGACGCCTGCGGAGCCCCCGCAGGAGACCCTCGCGCAGGCTGGTGCGCGCCCTCCCGCCGACACCCCCGTGAAGGCCGCTGCGGAGCCTCCCGCCAAGACCGCGGCAAAGGACCCCGCGGAGCCCGCCGCGCGGGCCGCTGCGGCACCTCCCGAGACCGTCCCGAGGGCACCTGCGGAGACCCCCGTGGAGGGCCCTGCGGAGACCCCCGCGAAGGCCCCTGCGGAGACCCCCGTGGAGGGCCCCGCGCAGACCCCCGTCAGGACCACCGTGAAGATCCCTGTGAAGGACTTCCCGCTCCAGGGCGACTGACCCCGCCCGGCTCGGCCCACCCTCCCGAAAGGCTTACCAGTGAGCACCGAAGCGTACGTGTACGACGCGATCCGCACCCCGCGCGGGCGCGGCAAGGCGAACGGCGGCCTGCACGGCACGAAGCCCATCGATCTCGTCGTCGGCCTCATCCACGAACTGCGCAGCCGCTTCCCCGGCCTCGACCCGGCCGCGATCGACGACATCGTTCTCGGTGTGGTCGGCCCCGTGGGTGACCAGGGCTCCGACATCGCGCGCATCGCCGCGATCGCGGCCGGCCTGCCGGACACGGTCGCGGGCGTGCAGGAGAACCGCTTCTGTGCCTCGGGCCTGGAAGCCGTCAACCTGGCCGCCATGAAGGTCCGCTCGGGCTGGGAGGACCTCGTCCTGGCGGGCGGGGTGGAGTCGATGTCCCGGGTGCCGATGGCCTCGGACGGCGGTGCCTGGTTCAACGACCCGATGACCAACCTGGCCGTCAACTTCGTGCCGCAGGGCATCGGCGCCGACCTCATCGCCACCATCGAGGGCTTCTCCCGGCGCGACGTCGACGAGTACGCGGCCCTGTCGCAGGAGCGCGCGGCGACGGCCTGGAAGGAGGGTCGCTTCGACCGCTCCGTGGTTCCGGTGAAGGACCGCAGCGGCCTCGTCGTCCTCGACCACGACGAGCACCCGCGCCCCGGCACCACCGCAGACTCGCTCGGCAAGCTGAAGCCGTCCTTCGCCGACATCGGCGAACTGGGCGGCTTCGACGCGGTGGCGCTCCAGAAGTACCACTGGGTGGAGAAGATCGATCACGTCCACCACGCGGGCAACTCCTCCGGCATCGTCGACGGCGCCTCCCTGGTCGCGATCGGCTCCAAGGAGGTCGGCGAGCGCCACGGGCTCACCCCGCGCGCGCGGATCGTCTCCGCCGCGGTCTCCGGCTCCGAGCCGACGATCATGCTCACCGGCCCCGCGCCCGCCACCCGCAAGGCCCTCGCCAAGGCCGGCCTGACCATCGACGACATCGACCTTGTCGAGATCAACGAGGCGTTCGCGGCGGTCGTCCTGCGCTTCGTCAAGGACATGGGCCTGTCCCTGGACAAGGTCAACGTCAACGGCGGCGCGATCGCCCTCGGTCACCCGCTCGGCGCCACCGGCGCGATGATTCTCGGCTCGCTCGTCGACGAACTGGAGCGCCAGGACAAGCGCTACGGCCTCGCGACCCTCTGCGTCGGCGGCGGCATGGGCATCGCCACCATCGTCGAGCGCGTCTGACCACCCCAGCGGAACTCAGAGACTTCTACGGAGACCCCGTCATGACACAGAGCACGACCATCCGCTGGGAACAGGACCGCACCGGCCTCGTCACCCTCGTCCTAGACGACCCCGACCAGTCCGCGAACACCATGAACGCGGCCTTCCGCGCCTCGCTCGCCGCCGTCGCCGACCGCCTGGAGGCCGAGAAGGACTCCGTCCGGGGCATCATCCTCACCTCCGCCAAGAAGACGTTCTTCGCCGGCGGGGACCTGCGCGACCTCATCCGCGTCACTCCCCGAACGGCCCAGGAGCTGCTGGACGGCGGACTGGAGATCAAGCGCAACCTCCGCCGCATCGAGACCCTCGGCAAGCCCGTCGTCGCCGCCCTGAACGGCGCGGCCCTCGGCGGCGGGTACGAGCTCGCCCTCGCCTGTCACCACCGGGTCGCCCTGGACGCGCCCGGCTCGAAGATCGGCTGCCCCGAGGTCACCCTCGGCCTGCTTCCCGGCGGCGGCGGTGTCGTACGCACGGTCCGGCTGCTGGGCATCACCGACGCCCTCCTCAAGGTCCTCCTCAAGGGCACCCAGTACAGCCCGCGGCGGGCCCTGGAGAACGGCCTGGTCGACGAGGTCGCCACCTCGCCCGACGACCTGCTCGCCAAGGCCCGTGCCTTCATCGACGCCAACCCCGAGTCGCAGCAGCCCTGGGACAGGCCGGGTTACCGCATCCCGGGCGGCACCCCGTCGAACCCCCGGTTCGCCGCCAACCTGCCCGCGTTCCCGGCCAGCCTGCGCAAGGAGACCAACGGCGCCCCCTACCCGGCTCCGCGGAACATCCTCGCCGCGGCCGTCGAGGGCGCCCAGGTCGACTTCGAGACCGCGCAGGTCATCGAGGCCCGCTACTTCGTCGAGCTGGCCGCCGGACAGACGTCGAAGAACATGATCCAGGCGTTCTTCTTCGACCTCCAGGCCGTCAACTCCGGCGTCAGCCGCCCCAAGGGCGTCGCACCCCGCCAGGTCCGCAAGGTGGCCGTCCTGGGCGCCGGGATGATGGGCGCGGGCATCGCCTACTCGTGCGCCCGCGCGGGCATCGACGTCGTCCTGAAGGACGTCTCTCTGGAGGCGGCGCTCAAGGGCAGGGCCTACTCCGAGAAGCTGTGTGCCAAGGCCGTCTCCCGGGGCCGTACGACGCAGGAGAAGGCGGACGCGCTGCTCGCCCGGATCACGCCCACCGCCGACCCCCAGGACCTGGCCGGCTGCGACGCCGTGATCGAGGCCGTCTTCGAGGACACCGCCCTCAAGCACAAGGTGTTCCAGGAGATCGAGCAGGTCGTCGCCCCCGACGCCCTCCTGTGCTCGAACACCTCCACCCTGCCGATCACGGCTCTCGCCGAGGGCGTCGAGCGCCAGGACGACTTCATCGGGCTGCACTTCTTCTCGCCCGTGGACAAGATGCCGCTCGTCGAGATCATCAAGGGCGAGCGCACCGGCGAGGAGGCGCTCGCGCGCGCCTTCGACCTGGTCCGGCAGATCAAGAAGACACCGATCGTCGTCAACGACTCGCGCGGCTTCTTCACCTCACGGGTGATCGGCCACTTCATCAACGAGGGCGTCGCCATGGTCGGCGAGGGCATCGAGCCCGCGTCCGTGGAACAGGCGGCGGCCCAGGCGGGCTACCCGGCCCGGGTCCTGTCCCTCGTGGACGAACTGACGCTCACGCTCCCGCGCAAGATCCGGGGCGAGTCGAAGCGGGCCGTGGAGGAGGCGGGCGGCACCTGGCCCGGCCACCCCGCCGAGGCCGTCATCGACCGCATGGTCGACGAGTTCGGCCGCACCGGCCGCAGCGGAGGAGCGGGCTTCTACGAGTACGGAGAGGACGGCAGGCGGGCCGGGCTGTGGCCGGGCCTGCGCGAGCACTTCACGCGCGCGGGCGCCGAGATCCCCTTCAGGGACATGCAGGAGCGCATGCTCTTCGCCGAGGCCCTCGACACCGTCAAGCTCCTCGAAGAGGGCGTCCTGACCTCCGTCGCGGACGCCAACGTCGGCTCCCTCTTCGGCATCGGCTTCCCCGGCTGGACCGGCGGCGTCCTGCAGTACATCAACGGCTACGAGGGCGACGCCGAGGTGGGCACCGGACTCCCCGGATTCGTGGCACGCGCGCGTCAGCTCGCCGAGCGCTACGGCGACCGCTTCACCCCGCCCGCGCTGCTGGTGGAGAAGGCGGAGACGGGGGAGACCTTCACGGACGGCCGCTGAGCCGCCGGGCCCGTCAGGGGGAGCCGTCCGCCGGCGGCTCCCCGAGCCACTCCCGCAGTTCCTCCGTCAGCGACCGCTGGAAAGCCGTCAGCAGTGCCTGGACGACCAGGGGCTGCATGTGCGCCGACAGCGACCTCACCGCCCGGGCGTCCCCCTCCGGCACCTCCTCGCGCAGCAGCCGCGACAGCTCGTGGGCCGCGTCGCGCGCGTGGTCGAGGAGGACGGTCCGGGCCGCGCGGATCGCCTCCGGGGACAGCGGCACGTCGAGGAGCCGCACGCCCAGCCGCAGCAGCCCCGCGTCGACGCGGTACGAGTCCTCGTCGGCCCGGTCCCCGGCGCCGGCCTCCAGCACGCCCATCGCGGTCAGCCGATCCACGTCCTCCTCGCTGAGCGCCCGCCCCGCCCGCCGCCGGAGTTCCTCCCGCTCCACCGTCTCCACGGCGTCCGGTGCCCACGAGGCCACCACGGCCCGGTGCACGGCGAGGTCATGGGCGTCGAGACCGGGTGGCAGCCGGTCCAGATAGCGCTCGATCGCCGCCAGCGTCAGGCCCTGCCCCCGCAGTTCCTCGATCAGCGCCAGGCGCGCGAGGTGCACGGGCCCGTAGTGGCCCACCCGGCGCGCACCGATGACGGGCGGGGGCAGGAGGCCCTTCGTGCCGTAGAAGCGCACCGTCCGCACGGTGACGCCCGCGCGTGCGGCCAGCTGGTCGACCGTGAGGGCCGGCTCCTCGGTCTCGATCGTCATGTGCAGCAGTATCGCTGTCACACCACTGCTCGGAGCACTGTCGGTGGCATCCCCTACGGTGACGTCATGTCGGAGATCACGTATGTCCGGGGCGACGCCACCGTTCCGTCCGTGAAGGGCGTCAAGGTGATCGCCCATGTCTGCAACGACATCGGGGGATGGGGCAAGGGCTTCGTCCTGGCGCTGTCGCGCCGCTGGCCGGAGCCGGAGGCCGCCTACCGCGCCTGGCACCGGGAGCGCGCCTCGAACGACTTCGGTCTCGGCGCGCTCCAGCTCGTCCAGGTGAAGCCCGATGTCTGGGTCGCCAACATGATCGGCCAGCGCGGCACACGCACCGGCAGCAAGGGCGTCCCCGTGCGCTACCCGGCCATCGACACGGCACTGGCCCGCCTCGCCGACCGTGCGATCGAACTCGGAGCGTCGGTGCACATGCCCCGGATAGGCTGCGGTCTGGCCGGCGGCAAGTGGTCCCGCGTCGAACCGCTCGTGACCGAGCGGCTGGTCGGGCGGGGCGTCGCGGTGACGGTGTACGACCACGGGGAGGGGTAGCGCCCATGCGCGCCGACAAGGGGAACACCGAGCACGCCGAGCACCGCGACGGCGCCGGGCACGTCGAGTACTTCGCGGGCACCGACGACGTCGACGTCCTGGTCCTCGGCGGGGCCGGCGTGGACACGATCGTGTACGTGCCCGAGCTGCCGCTTCCGTACGCCGACAGCTACATGATCGACGGCGGGATCCGCGCCCGCGCCGGACAGACCGGTGACTTCGTCGCCCTGGGCCTGGCCGCCCTCGGCCTGCGCGTCCACCACCTCGACTTCCTGGGCGACGACCCCGAGGGAGACCTGGTCCGCGCCCTGCACCGGGAGAAAGGCATCGCGCTCACCGCGATCCCGCAGCCCGCCGGCACCAAGCGCGCGGTCAACCTGGTCGGCCCGGACGGGCGGCGGCTGTCGCTGTACGACAACAGCCGCGGGCGCCCGGACGACCGCTTCCCCCAGGGCACCCTGCGGACCCTGGCCGCCGCGAGCCGCCACGCGCACGTGTCCATCACGCACCCCTGCGCCGAGGCCCTGCCCGTGCTGCGCGAGGCGGGCGTGGGCATCTCAACCGACCTGCACAACTGGGACGGGGAGAACCCCTACCACGAGGCCTTCGCGCACCAGGCGGACGTCGTCTTCGTCTCCGTCGCCGCGCTGACCGACCCGGAGGCGGTCATGCGCCGCATCGCCGCGCGCGGCCGCGCCGAGGTGGTCGTCGCCACGGCCGGTGCGAAGGGCGCGTACCTCCTCACCGACGGCGAGCTGTCCCACATCCCGGCCGCCGCTCCTCCCGGGCCGGTGGTCGACTCCAACGGCGCGGGTGACGCCTTCGCGTCCGCCTTCCTCTTCGGCCGCCTCAACGGTGAGCCGCCGCACCGGTGCGCCGAGTACGGCGCGCTGGCCGGGGCGTACGCGTGCACGGTGCCGTCCACGCACAGCGCCGCCCTGTCGCGCGACGCACTCCTGGCCCGGACGGCTGCCACCGGGCGGTAGCGCCTCCGCGGGCCAGGAGCGAGGGGTCCTGGACGTCGGTCCTTCGAGCGCGGACGACGGTCAGTGCGCGTGCACGTCGTTCGTCGCCGCGATCTTCTTCCAGGACTTCGGCCGCACGGGAGTGACCGACGCCTTCGTGACCGCGGCCGTCCGCGCCGCGGGTGCCGCCGGCTTCTGCGGCTGGAACAGCCAGGTGTCGAACAGGGCGCCCAGTGGCCTGCCGGAGAGCTGCTCGGCGTACTTCTGGAAGTCGGCGACGCTCGCGTTGCCGTACGCGTGCTTCTGCGGCCAGCCCTTCAGGACGGCGAAGAAGGCGTCGTCGCCGATCTCGTCGCGCAGCGCCTGGACCGCAAGCGCGCCCCGGTCGTAGACGGCGATGTCGAACTGGTTCGCCGCGCCCGGGTCGCCCGGCTTCACCGTCCAGAACGCGTCGTCGGCCGGGTGCGAGGCGTACACGTAGTCCGCGAGCTCCTGCGCCGTGCCCTCGCCCTCGTGCTCGGACCACAGCCACTGCGCGTACCGGGCGAAGCCCTCGTTGAGCCAGATGTCCTTCCACCCGGCCACGGACACGTAGTCGCCGTACCACTGGTGGGCCAACTCGTGCACCACCACGGAGACGTTGGAGCCGCCCGCGAACTGCCGGGGGCTGTAGAAGGGCCGGGTCTGCGTCTCCAGCGCGTACCCGGTCGTCGTGTTCGGCACGTACCCGCCGAGCGCGTTGAAGGGATACGGCCCGAAGTACCCGCTCAGCCAGTCGGCGATCTCCCCGGTCCGCTCGACGCTCGCCCGCGCCGCACCGGCGTTGTCGCCCAGGTCCTCGCTGTAGGCGTTGACCACCGGGATGCCGCTCTCGGTCGTCCCGGTCGTGATGTCGAACTTCCCGACGGCGAGGGTGGCCAGATAGGTGGCCTGGGGCTTGTTGGAACGCCAGTTGTAGCGGGTCCAGCCGAGGCGCGAACTCGTCGACTGGAGGGTGCCGTTGGAGATGGCCTGTGAGCCGTCGGGGACCTGCACCGACACGTCGTAGGTGGCCTTGTCGAGCGGGTGGTCGTTGCTGGGGAACCACCACCAGGCCGCCTCGGGCTCGTTGGCGCCGACCCCGCCGTCCGGAGTGCGGTGCCAACTGGTGAAGCCGTACGCCTGTTTCGACGACGGGATCCCGCTGTAGCGCACCACGACGGTGACCGTCGCGCCCTTGGCCAGCGGCGTCTTCGGCGTGATCTCCAGCTCGTGCTCGCCCGAGGCCGCGAACGCCGCCACGGCGCCGTTGACCCGCACCTCGCTCACGTCGAGCAGGAAGTCCAGGTCGAACCTCGACAGGTCCTGTGTGGTCTTCGCCAGGATCGTCGCCGTCCCCTCCAGCTCGTCCGTGGCCGGCTGGTACTTCAGCCGCAGGTCGTAGTGGGAGACGTCGTATCCGCCGTTGCCGTACGCCGGGTAGTAGGGGTCGCCGATGCCCGGGGCGCCGGGGGAGGCACTCGCGGCCGATGCCGGGATCGCCAGCAGGACGGACGCGGCAGCGAGTGCGCCCGGCGCGATGATTCTGCGGTGCACGAAAGCTCCAAGTCGTAGGGTCACGCGGTCTGTTCGGAGCCTATTGACTCCCTGTGTCCCAGGGCCTGCCCACCGCCACCCCTGTCACACGATCGCCATTCGGCCGTCACGGGCAGCCCATTTCCATGGGCGCGTTTCGGCCACAGCGGACCCACAGCTGCCCTCTTCTGTACGGGAGTTGACCGGGGTAGCGTCCCGCGCATGTCGACACGCACGCGCTTCCCGATCCGGAGACCGCTCGCGACCGCCGCCATCACCCTTCTCGTGGCCGCCTTCCTCACCCCGGCCACGGCCCACAGCACCCCGCGAGAGAGCCGGCCCGTCCACTCCTACGAGAACGCCGTCCGCGAGGCCGTCTGGGTGGACACCGGGCTCGACGGCGACAGCGACGGGAAGGCGGACCGCGTCGCCGTCGACATCGTCCGCCCCCGCGAACCCGCCGCCCAGGGCCGCAAGGTGCCCGTCATCATGGACGCCAGCCCCTACTACTCCTGCTGCGGGCGCGGCAACGAAAGCCAGCGCAAGACGTACGACGCGGCCGGAGACGTCGTCCGGATGCCGCTCTTCTACGACAACTACTTCGTGCCGCGCGGCTACGCCTTCGTCGGCGTCGATCTCGGCGGAACCAACCGCTCCGACGGCTGTGCCGACGTAGGAGGACGCTCCGACATCCAGTCCGCGAAGGCCGTCGTCGACTGGCTGAACGGCCGCGCCAGGGCCTACACCACCCGCACCGGCGCCACGACGGCCAGGGCGAGCTGGACCAACGGCAGAACCGGCATGATCGGCAAGAGCTGGGACGGCACCATAGCCAACGGCGTGGCCGCCACCGGCGTGCAGGGCCTGAAGACCATCGTCCCGATCGCCGCCATCTCCTCCTGGTACGACTACTACTTCGCCCAGGGCGCCCCCCTCTACGGCTCCGGGCCCGACTGGCTCGCCGACTACGTCGACAGCCCCGAGGCCCGTGCCAAGTGCGCCGCCGTCCAGCGGAAACTCGTCGACGAGGCCCCGCGGACCGGTGACCGGACGCCGCTGTGGACCGAGCGCGACTACGTCAAGGACACGCGCAAGGTGAAGGCGAGCGTCTTCCTCATCCACGGCCTGCAGGACCTCAACGTCCGCACCAACCACCTCGGCCCGTGGTGGGACGCCCTCGCGAAGCACGGCGTCGAGCGCAAGATCTGGCTCTCCCAGACCGGCCACGTCGATCCCTTCGACTTCCGCCGGGCCGCCTGGGTGGACACCCTGCACCGCTGGTTCGACCACGAACTCCTCGGCTACGACAACGGCATCGACCGCGAGCCCATGGCCGACGTCGAACGCCACCCCGACCAGTGGGTCACCTCCGCAGTCTGGCCGCCGCACGGCACCCGGACCGCCACCCTGCGTCCCGCCACGGGCGACCGACCCGGCGTCGGAGCCCTCGGCCTGCGCAAGGGCACGGGCACCGCCGCCTTCACCGACGACCCGCGGCTGAGCGAGACCGAGTGGGCCGCGCGGATCGACACCCCGACCCCCGAGAAGGCCGGGTTCGTCACCGGGCCCCTCACCCGTGGCCTGCGCCTGTCCGGCTCCTCCCGGGTCACCGTCACCGCCACCCCCACCACCGCGACGGCCCATCTGACCGCCGTCCTCGTCGACGTCGGACCCGACACCGTCCGTGACTACGCGGCGAGCGGCGAGGGCATCAGCACGCTCACCGACCGCACCTGCTGGGGCGGGAGCACCACGGGCGACAGCGCGTGCTTCAGGGAGACCGCCGCCCTGACCGCCGACGTCGGCCAGACGGTCGTCAGCCGTGGCTGGGCCGACCTCGGCACCTACGCCGACCCGGGCAGGGGCGCCCCGCTCACCCCGGGCAGGGCGTACACCCTCACCATCGACCTGGCGGCCACCGACCACGTCGTCCCGGCAGGTCACCGGCTCGCGCTGATCGTCGCGGGCACCGACAGGGACCTCATCGACCCGCCGGCCGACACCCCGACCCTCACCCTGGACCTGGCCCGCACCTCGGCCCGCGTCCCGCTCGTCGGAGGCGCCGACGCCTTCGCCCGCGCCACGTCCGGCTCGGCGGAGTCCACCCCCGGCGCCCGGCCCCTGGACGGCGTACGGACACCGCACCACACGTACCGGATCCCGTGATCCCGGCCCGGTGCAACCGGAGCGGTATCAGGAGGAGGCGGCCTGCGGCACCAGCCCGGCCGCCTCCTCCGCACACCCCCACGCCACCGTGACGCCGGCCCCGCCGTGCCCGTAGTGATGCACCACCACCCGCCCGTCCGGCAGCTCCGCCCGCTCCAGCCGTACCGTGCCCCGGACCGGCCGCAGCCCCACCCGGTGCTCCAGGATCCGCGCCCCGGCGACCTCCGGCCGCAGGGCCGCGCAGCGCCGCACGATCGCCGCGGCCACCTCCGGATCCGGCTCCAGCGACCACACGTCGTCCTCCGCCGTGCCGCCCAGCAGCAACCGCCCGGCATGCGGGAAGAGGTAGGCCATCTCGCCGTCCGGACCGGTGGAGACGAGCCAGGTGTCGACGCCGGGGTTCTCCACGACGACGAGTTGCCCCCGCACGGGCCGCACCGACGGGTCCGCCACCAGCTCCCCGGCGCCCAGCCCGGTGCAGTTGACCACCACCGGCGCCTCGGCCTTGGCCAGGTCGGTCACCGTGCGCTCCTCGACCGTGCCGCCCGCCCGCAGCAGCCGCTGCCCGAGCCAGGACAGATACGTCGACATGTCGATCAGCGGCAGCCGCGCCCGGACGCCGGTCCCCGCGCCGTACTCGTGGGCCGTGGTCCGGCGCAGCCCGGCCAGCCGGCCCGCCGCCCAGCTCTCGACCTCGTCCAGGTCCGTCTCGCCGAGTATCCCGTCGACCAGACGCACGCCCGTCTCCCCGGGCCGCTCGGCCAGCTCCTCGTAGACCTCCAGCGAGCGCAGCGCCCACGCCCGCGCCCGCGCGATCGGCTCGACGTGGTACGGCCACCACAGCGCACCGGCCACGGCCGAGGTGGTGCGCTCGGCCGGCTCGCGCGTCCAGACCCGGACCCGCCGGCCCCGCTCGGCGAGCACGACGGCCGTCGTCAGCCCGACGACCCCGCCGCCGACCACGATCACATCGCTGTTCCACCGGGTGTCCACGCCCGGACGGTAACCGACCGCACCGCCGGACAGCGAGATCACGGGGAATCCGGCGCGACCGCACCACGGGACGACCACTAGGATCTACGACCTGATGACTGCCACCCTCGTCGCCAAGAACCTCGCCGCCGGCCACGGCGACCGCTCCCTCTTCTCCGGGCTCGACCTCGTCGTCGCCCCCGGGGACGTGATCGGGCTGGTCGGCGCCAACGGCGCGGGCAAGTCCACCCTGCTGAAGCTGCTCGCCGGGCTCGCCGCGCCCGAGCAGGGCGAGCTCAGGCTCTCGCCGCCGACCGCGACCGTCGGCCATCTGCCCCAGGAACCGGAACGCCGCCCCGGTGAGAGCGTGCGCGACTTCCTGGCCCGCCGCACCGGCGTCGCCGAGGCACAGCGCACGATGGACGAGGCCACCCAGGCCCTGGTCGACGGAGCGCCCGGCGCCGACGACGCCTATGCGACGAGCCTGGAGCGCTGGCTCGACCTCGGTGGCGCCGACCTCGACGAGCGGGCCGAGGAGGTCGCCGACTCCCTCGGCCTCGGAGTCGGCCTCGACCAGCCGATGACCTCCCTGTCCGGCGGTCAGGCCGCCCGCGCGGGCCTCGCCTCCCTCCTCCTCTCCCGCTACGACGTCTTCCTCCTCGACGAGCCGACCAACGACCTCGACCTCGACGGTCTGGAGCGCCTGGAACGCTTCGTGAAGGGTCTGCGCGCCGGCACCGTCGTCGTCAGCCACGACCGCGAGTTCCTCACCCGCACGGTCACCAAGGTCCTCGAACTCGATCTCGCCCAGCAGCAGGTCAACCTCTTCGGCGGCGGCTACGACGCCTACCTGGAGGAGCGGGACGTGGCCCGTCGGCACGCCCGTGAGGACTTCGAGGAGTACGCCGACAAGAAGGCGGCCCTCCAGGACCGCGCGCAGACACAGCGTTCCTGGATGGACAAGGGCGTGAAGAACGCGCGCCGCAAGGCGGGCAACGACAACGACAAGATCGGCCGCAAGTTCCGCAGCGAGGCCAGCGAGAAGCAGGCGGCGAAGGCCCGGCAGACCCAGCGCATGATCGAACGCCTCGAGACCGTCGAGGAGCCGCGCAAGGAGTGGGAACTGCGCATGGAGATCGCGGCCGCCCCGCGGTCCGGCTCGGTCGTCGCCACCCTGCGCGACGCCGAGGTACGGCGCGGCGACTTCACCTTCGGGCCGGTGACCCTCCAGATCGACTGGGCCGACCGGGTCGCGGTGACCGGCGCGAACGGCGCGGGCAAGTCGACCCTCCTCGGCGCGCTCCTCGGCCGGATCCCGCTGGACGCCGGCCAGGCCTCCCTGGGGTCCGGCGTCCTGGTCGGCGAGGTCGACCAGGCGCGGCAGCTGTTCCACGGCTCCGAGGCACTGCTGGACGCGTTCCGCGCGGCCGTACCCGACACCGAACCGGTCGAGGTGCGCACCCTGCTGGCCAAGTTCGGCCTGAAGTCGGACCACGTGATGCGTCCGGCGGCCAGCCTGTCACCCGGCGAACGCACCCGCGCCGCCCTGGCACTGCTCCAGGGCCGGGGCGTCAACCTGCTCGTCCTCGACGAGCCGACGAACCACCTCGACCTCCCGGCCATCGAGCAGCTGGAGTCGGCCCTCGACGCCTACGAGGGCACACTGCTCCTGGTCACCCACGACCGGCGCATGCTGGACGCGGTCCACGTCACGCGCCGGCTGGAGGTCGCGGACGGCAAGGTGACGGAGCGCTAGGACGTCCGGTGCCCGGCGTCGGCCGTCGGGCGGGGTCCCGCCTCGCCCCCCCCCGCGCCGTGCCGGACCCGGCCCGCCCCGCGTGTCGCGGGGCGGGCCGTCTCACGAGGGCTGCCGGGCCCGGCGGGGCCGGGTCGCCCTCGTGCGGCTCCCCGTCCTGCCGGGCCCCTCGGGGTCGCCCTCGGTCAGCGCCTGCCCTTCTTCGGGTCGACGAGGCCCGCTCGGCGCAGTGCGTCGGCCATCGCGCTGTTGGCCGGCGGGGGAGCCTGGCGCGAACCGCCGCCGCCACCGGCGCCTCCGCCTCCACCGCGCTGCCCGCCCTGCTGTCGCTGCTGCGGCGGACGTCCGCCGCCGCGCTGCGGACGTCCGCCGCCGGAGGACTGGCCCTGGCCGCCCTGCGGGGCCGCCTCGTCGTCCAGCCGGAGCGTCAACGAGATCCGCTTGCGCGGGATGTCGACGTCCAGGACCTTCACCTTGACGATGTCACCGGGCTTGACGACGTCCCTGGGGTCCTTGACGAACGTCTTCGACAGCGCCGAGACGTGTGCCAGACCGTCCTGGTGGACACCGACGTCGATGAACGCCCCGAAGGCCGCCACGTTGGTCACGACACCCTCCAGAACCATCCCGGAGGAAAGGTCGGAGATCTTCTCCACCCCCTCCTTGAAGGTGGCCGTCTTGAAGGCGGGCCGCGGGTCACGCCCGGGCTTCTCGAGCTCCTTGAGGATGTCCGTGACGGTCGGCAGACCGAACGTCTCGTCCACGAACTCCGTCGGCCGCAGCGAGCGCAGGACACCCGTGTTGCCGATCAGGGATGCCACCTCCTGCCCGGAGGTCTTCACCATGCGCCGCACCACCGGGTAGGCCTCCGGGTGCACGCTGGAGGCGTCCAGGGGGTCGCTGCCGCCGCGGATGCGCAGGAAGCCCGCGCACTGCTCGTACGCCTTCGGGCCGAGCCTGGCGACCTTCTTCAGCTCGGAGCGGGAGGTGAAGGGCCCGTTGGTGTCCCGGTGCGCCACGATGTTCTCGGCGAGGCCGGAGGAGATGCCGGACACCCGCGAGAGGAGCGGCGCCGAGGCCGTGTTGACGTCCACGCCCACGCCGTTCACACAGTCCTCCACCACCGCGTCCAGCGAACGCGACAGCTTCACCTCGGACAGGTCGTGCTGGTACTGGCCGACACCGATCGACTTGGGGTCGATCTTCACCAGTTCGGCGAGCGGGTCCTGGAGCCGGCGCGCGATCGACACGGCGCCACGCAGCGACACGTCCATCTCGGGCAGCTCCTGGGAGGCGAAGGCGGAGGCCGAGTACACGGAGGCGCCCGCCTCGGACACCATCACCTTGGTGAGCTGCAACTCCGGGTGCTTGGTGATGAGTTCACCGGCGAGTTTGTCGGTCTCGCGGGACGCGGTGCCGTTGCCGATGGCGATCAGGTCGACCGCGTGCTCCTTGGCCAGCCGGGAGAGCCTGGCGATCGCCTCGTCCCACTTGTTCGCCGGGACGTGCGGGTAGATCACGTCCGTGGCGACCACCTTGCCGGTCGCGTCGACGACGGCGACCTTCACGCCCGTGCGGAAGCCGGGGTCCAGGCCCAGCGTCGCGCGCGTGCCGGCCGGGGCGGCGAGCAGCAGGTCGCGGAGGTTGGCGGCGAACACGTCGACGGCCTCGTCCTCGGCGGCCGTCCGCAACCGCAGCCGCAGGTCGATGCCGAGGTGGACGAGGAGGCGGGTGCGCCAGGCCCAGCGGACCGTGTCCGTCAGCCACTTGTCACCGGGACGGCCCCGGTCGGCGATGCCGAACCGGCCGGCGACGATGCCCTCGTACGACGAGGGACCGGGCTGCTCGGAGGGATCCTCCGGCTCCAGGACGAGGTCGAGGACCTCCTCCTTCTCGCCGCGCAGCATCGCCAGGACGCGGTGCGAGGGCAGCGCGGTGAACGGCTCGGTGAAGTCGAAGTAGTCGGCGAACTTCGCGCCCGACTCCTCCTTGCCGTCGCGCACCTTGGCGGCGAGGCGCCCACGCACCCACATGCGCTCGCGCAGCTCGCCGATCAGGTCGGCGTCCTCCGAGAACCGCTCGGTGAGGATCGCCCGCGCGCCGTCCAGCGCGGCCTGCGGATCGGCGACGCCCTTGTCGGCGTCGACGAACGCGGCGGCCGCCGCGAGCGGATCGACCGTCGGGTCGCCGAGCAGCCCCTGGGCGAGCGGTTCGAGGCCCGCCTCGCGAGCGATCTGTGCCTTGGTGCGCCGCTTGGGCTTGTACGGGAGGTAGATGTCCTCCAGCCGCGCCTTGGTCTCGGCGCCGAAAATCTGCGCCTGGAGCGCGTCGGTGAGCTTGCCCTGCTCACGGACCGACTCCAGGATCGCCGTGCGCCGCTCCTCCAGCTCCCGCAGGTAGCGCAGCCGCTCCTCGAGCGTGCGCAGCTGCGCATCGTCGAGCATCTCGGTCGCTTCCTTGCGGTAGCGGGCGATGAAGGGCACCGTCGAGCCGCCGTCGAGCAGCTCCACGGCGGCCTTCACCTGCCGCTGCCGTACGCCGAGTTCCTCGGCGATCCTGCTTTCGATGGACCCTACTTCGATGGACCCGGGTGTCGTCACGATCCCGTACCGCCTTCTCCACTGAGGTTGCGCGGCAATTGTGGCAGGTGACACCGACACTCGGGGATCAGGGCGCGGGGATCGGGGGCGGGGATCGGGGCGGGATCGGGGCGCGCGGATCAGGGCCCGTGGTCCTCAGGCCCGGCGGCTCCCGGTGGAGCCGGAGGCTCCGCCGAAGAGGCGGGCCAGCGCCCGGAAGGGCAGCGTCACCACGGTGGCGACGGCGCCACCGATCTGCCTCAGCACGTCTGCGATCGCGCGGAACACGTCCATCCCCTTTCACGCCGTTCACCCTCGGGTCCCTTTCGGGCTTCCCGCGGGCATGTCGTCGACCGGGTACCGCGTTCCCGGCCGACCATGCCCGCGGGAAGCCCGCCCGCCGTCCGGCGCGGATCCACCGCATGGCAGGAAAGGTGGGGAACCCGTCATTGCCGCCATGCGTCGGCTCGCGAAGAATCGTCCGCATGGCGCAGCGAACCGTTCTCGTCGTCCTCTTCGACGGCGTGCAGAGTCTGGACGTGACGGGCCCCGTGGAGGTCTTCGCGGGGGCCGAGCGGCACACCCCGGGCACCTACCGGGTCCGCACGGCCTCCCTGGACGGCGGTGCCGTGCGCACCTCCAGCGGCCTGACCCTCGTACCGGACGAGGCCCTCACGCGCGTGTGCGACCCGCACACGCTGCTCGTACCGGGCGGCCGGGGCACCCGCCGCCCGGACACCGCGCCGCTGACGGACTGGCTGCGCGTGAACGCCCCGCGCGCGGAGCGCCTCGTGTCCGTCTGCACCGGCGCGATCCTGCTCGCCGCCGCGGGTCTGCTGGACGGCCGCCGGGCGACGACCCACTGGGCGTACTGCGACAGGCTCGCCCACGACCACCCGGCCGTGGAGGTCGACCCCGACCCGATCTACGTCCGGGACGGGCAGGTCTTCACCTCGGCCGGCGTCACCTCCGGCATCGACCTGGCCCTCGCCCTGGTCGAGGAGGACCTCGGCCGTGACGCGGCGCTGGTCATCGCCCGTCACCTGGTCGTCTTCCTGCGCCGGCCCGGCAACCAGGCCCAGTTCAGCGTGCAGCTGGCCGCCCAGACGGCCGAGCGCGCGCCGCTGCGGGAGGTCCAGCACTGGATCACCGAGCATCCCGCCGCCGACCTGAGCGTCGAGTCGCTCGCCGCCCGCGCCCTGCTCTCCCCGCGTCACTTCGCGCGCGCCTTCCGCGACGAGACCGGGATGACGCCCGGCCGCTACGTCGATCGCGTCCGCCTGGAACACGCCCGCCGCCTGCTGGAGGACACGGTCGAGGGCGTCGAGGAGATCTCCCGCGCCAGCGGCTACGGCACCCCCGAGGCCATGCGGCGCGCCTTCGTCAAGGCGCTCGGGACACCCCCGGCGGAGTACCGCCGCCGGTTCCGTCCCGCACCCGTCCACTGAAGCCCCTTCAGCCCGGTGAGAGGAACCCATGCAGATCGCCGTCGTCGTCTACGACCGCTTCACCGCCCTCGACGTCGTGGGCCCGTACGAGATGCTCTCCCGCGCCCCGGGCGCGGAGACCGTCTTCGTGGCGGAGGAGAGAGGGCCCGTCCGCACGGAGACCGGCTTCCTGGCCGTCACCGCCGACCGGGCGCTGTCCGAAGTCCCCGCCCCCGACATCGTGATCGTCTCCGGGGGGCCCGGACAGAGCGCGCTGATGGACCACGAGCCCCTGCTCGACTGGCTCCGGACCGCCGACGCCACCAGCACCTGGACGACGTCCGTGTGCTCCGGCTCCCTGCTGCTCGCCGCCGCGGGTCTCCTCGAAGGCCGCCGGGCCACCTCCCACTGGCTGGCCCTCGGGCAGCTCGAGGCGTTCGGCGTCGAGCCGACCGGGGAACGTGTCGTCTTCGACGGCAAGTACGTCACCGCGGCCGGTGTCTCCTCCGGTATCGACATGGGACTCGCCCTGCTCGGCCGGATCGCGGGCGACGACCACGCCCGGGCAGTCCAGCTGGGCACGGAGTACGACCCGCAGCCGCCCTACGACGCGGGCGCCCCGCACAAGGCGCCCGCGCACCTCGTCGAGAACCTGCGGGCCCGCAGCCGCTTCATCCTGACGTAGTCCAGGTGAAGCGCGGCTCCCGGCGCTCCAGGAACGCGGCGACGCCCTCCGCTGTGTCGCTGCTGCCGCGTGCCTGCGCGCTCCAGTGGGCGTCCCGGTCCCCGCGTCCGTTCGCGAACTCCTTCGCGGCGGCCTGCGTGAGCCGGGAACGGGACACCAGCACGCGGGTGAACTCCGCGACGCGCTCCTCGAGTCCGTCGACGGGCAGCACCTCGTCGACCAGGCCCGTGCGCAGCGCCCGCTCCGTGCCGATCAACTCACCGGAGAACAAAAGGTACTTGGCGGTGGCCGGGCCCACCAGCGACACCAGCCGCCGGGTGGCGGTGGACGGGTAGACGATCCCGAGCCTGGCCGGCGTCACCCCGAACAGCGCGCCCTCCTCGGCGAACCGCAGGTCGCACGCCGCGGCGAGCTGGGCGCCACCGCCGACGCAGTGCCCCCGGACCGCCGCAAGGGTCGGCTTCGGGAACGCCGCCAGGGCCTCCTCGGCCCGCACCGCCAGCCCCTGCGCCTCGTCCGGCGACCCCTGGAGCGTGGAGATGTCGGCCCCCGCGCAGAAGGTGCCGCCCGCGCCGGTCAGCACCAGCGCCCGCACGGCCGGGTCGGCGGCCAGGGTGTCGAGCAACGGGGGCAGCGCCGCCCACATCGCGGCTGTCATGGCGTTGCGCTTCGCCGGGTGGTGCAGGACGACGGTGGCGACCGCGTCGGTGACGCCGTGCAGCAGTTCGGGCTCCATGGTCCGGATGCTAACCACCAGGTCGCCCGCATGATCAGGGAGGCCGATGTGAGAGGGGCGACATCGGTGGCAAAGAGCGCCGAAAGGGAAGAGCGGCGCCGCCGAACCCGTACAACCCGAAGAGTGCGCGAAGACGGCGCGGATACGACAGAAACGGTCCTGCGGTCGACTCCGTCATCCGCGCCCGGTCGGAAACGCTCGATACCCGCTGACTTCTGTTCAATTATCCGGTGGCGGGTGTGTTGTTGCCAACACTTCACGTGTGGTGACAATCGAGCGCGAGGGCGGCGACCGGACGATGGACGATCAAGGGCGCGGGCCCGACCCCCGCCCAGAGGGCGCTCCGGGCGAACCTCCCGAATCCGTGGCGGAAACCGTGCCGCGACCGCTGCCCTACGAAGGCGTCTGGCGGTTCACCGCGTCCGCCGTGGACGCCTCGGTCCCGCAGGCGCGACACGCCGTGCGGGACCTGCTGTACCGCCAGGGAGTGCCGGTCTCCGACGATCTGGCCCAGGGGCTCCTGCTGATCGTCTCCGAGCTGGTGACCAACGCCGTCCGGCACGCGGCGGTGCTGTCGCCGGTGCTCGCCGTGGAGGTCGCCGTCGGAGCCGAGTGGGTGCGGGTGTCGGTGGAGGACAACCACCCCTACCGCCCGACCGCCCTGGAGGCCGACCACGGCCGGACGGGCGGCCGTGGGCTGCTGCTGGTGCGGGAGATCACCAGGGAGGCGGGCGGGGTCTGCGACATCGAGCACACCTCGGGCGGCGGCAAGGTGGTCTGGGCCGCCCTGCCGCTCAAGCCCGTGCGGGTGCCGTGAGGGTCACCAGCCGGCCGAGGGTCCCGTCAGCTCCCTGACCGCCGGGCGCGCCGCGTCCAGCACGGTCATGAACCAGGACGAGAACGTGCCCTTCGCGTGCAGCTCCGCCAGCTCGGCGGGCGTCACGAAGGCCGTGTCGCCGACCTCGTCCGCGTCCGGCCGCAGCGCCGACTGCACCAGCCCGACGAACAGGTGGTTGTACTCCTGCTCCACCAGGCCCGAGTCCGGGTCCGGGTGGTTGTAGCGGACCGTGCCCGCCTCGGCGAGCAGCGAGGGGGAGACGCCCAGTTCCTCGAAGGTGCGCCGCGCGGCCGCCGCGAACGGCGCCTCACCGGGGTAGGGGTGACCGCAGCAGGTGTTGGACCACACGCCGGGCGAGTGGTACTTGCCGAGCGCCCGCTGCTGGAGCAGCAGCCGGCCCCGCTCGTCGAAGAGGAACACGGAGAACGCGCGGTGCAGCTGCCCCGGCGGCTGATGGGCGGCGAGCTTCTCCGCCGTGCCGATCGTGACGCCGTTCTCGTCGACCAGCTCCAGCAAGATCGCGTCCGCGGTGCCGTTCGACAAGGTGTGTGTCGCGGTGGCAGGTGTGATCGGCATACCCATCCTTAGCATCGGTCCTCGCGTCCCCAGTCTGCCGTACGCGTCCGGCACTCCCGGCACTTCACACGAAAGCGCGCATGTTCCGCGCGGCAAGGGGCCCGGTGGGTGATCTTGCCCGTGGCCGGAGGCGGGGAACCGTCCGGAACGCCTGTGCGGATCACCCGGCGCCTCCGGTCGCGAGCTCAGTGACAGAGCCGCGCCTCGTGCTCCGCGTGCCCGCTCGGCTCCAGCTGGAAGGTGCAGTGCTCCACGTCGAAGTGGTGGCCCAGACAGCCCTGGAGCTCGTGCAGCATCTTCTCGTGGCCGATCGCGTTCAGTACGTCCGAGCGCACCACGACGTGCGCCGACAGCACCGGCATCCCGGAGGTGATCGTCCACGCGTGCAGATCGTGGACGTCCTGCACCCCGTCCAGGGCGAGGATGTGGGACCGCACCTCCGCCATGTCGACGTCCTTGGGGGCCGACTCCAGCAGCACGTCCAGTGTCTCGCGCAGCAGCTTCATGGTCCGCGGCACGATCATCAGGCCGATCACCAGCGAGGCGATCGGGTCGGCGGGCTGCCAGCCGGTGGTCAGGATCACCACCGCCGAGATCAGCACCGCGACCGACCCCAGCGCGTCCGCCGCCACCTCCAGGAACGCCCCGCGCACGTTCAGGCTCTCCGCCTGTCCCCGCATCAGCAGCGACAGGGAGACCATGTTCGCGACCAGACCGATCGCGCCGAACCAGATCATCAGCCCGCCCTCGGTGGCGGCCGGCGTGAAGAACCGCTGGACCGCCTCGTACAGGACGTAGCCGCCCACCCCGAGCAGCAGCAGACAGTTGGCGAGGGCGGCCAGGATCTCGGCGCGGGCGAGCCCGAAGGTGCGGTTCTCGCTCGGCGGCCGGTTGGCGAACCGGATGGCGAGCAGCGCCATGCCCAGGCCCAGCGCGTCCGTCGCCATGTGCGCCGCGTCCGCGACCAGCGCGAGGGAGTCGGCGAGCACCCCGCCGACGATCTCGACCACCATGACGCCGAGCGTGATCGACAGCGCGACGCGCAGCCTGCCCCGGTACGCCGCCGCGGCCGTGCCGGTGGTCGGCGCGTGCGTATGGCCGTGGTCGTGCCCAGCCCCCATGGAAGCAGCCCTTCTGTGGTCCGTAGCGGGCCGTCGCGTTCTGCCCCGGGATCACAGTGAACTACGGGTGGGGGGTACCCGGCAACGCGGCACTGAACACCGTTGTCATGTGCCCTGACCTGCGCAAACGAATCGCAGGTCAGGGCATCCTCACCCGCTCAGGAGTGATGCAGCAGCCAGCCCTGCCACGCCGACTCGATCATCTCGCGCACATCGCGTCGGGCCGTCCAGCCCAGCTCCCGCGCCGCCAGGTCCGCCGCGGCCACCGCGCGCGGCGCGTCCCCCGGCCTGCGCCCCTCGACGACCGGCGGCCGGGTGTCTCCGGTGACCTCGCCGATGAGGGACACCAGCTCGCGCACCGAGACGCCCACGCCCCGGCCGACGTTCACCGTCAGATCGCCCGCCGCGTCCGTCGCGGTCAGCCGTCGGACCGCCGCGAGATGTGCCTCGGCCAGGTCGGCGACGTGAATGTAGTCACGGACGGTGGTGCCGTCCGGTGTCGGGTAGTCGTCGCCGAAGATCCGCGGGGCCTCGTCCCGGGTGAGCCGGTCGAAGACCATCGGGACGATGTTGAAGACCCCGGTGTCGGCCAGTTCGGGCGCCGCCGCTCCGGCCACGTTGAAGTAGCGCAGGCAGGTCGTGGCGATGCCGTGCGCCTGCCCCGCCGCCCGGACCAGCCACTCCCCGGCGAGCTTGGTCTCGCCGTACGGGTTCACCGGCGCGCACGGGGTCTTCTCCGTGATGAGGTCCACGTCCGGGTTGCCGTAGACGGCGGCGGAGGAGGAGAAGAGGAAGCGCCGGACCCCGGCCGCGGCGACCGCGTCGAGGAGGGTGGCCATGCCGCCCACGTTCTCCCGGTAGTAGCGGGTGGGCTGCGCCACGGACTCGCCGACCTGCTTGTGCGCGGCCAGGTGCACCACGCCCGTCACGGCGTGCTCGGCCAGGACCCGCTCGAGCAGACCGGCGTCGAGCGCCGAACCCCTCACGAGCGGTACGTCGGCCCCCAGTCGCGCGGCGGCGCCGGTGGAGAGATCGTCCAGTACGACGACGTGCTCCCCGGCCCCCGTCATCACCCGTGCCACATGCGCCCCAATGTATCCGGCTCCACCGGTAATCAGCCACGTCATGGCTGTAGACCCTATGCCGACCGGGGACGGCCTCCCGGCCCTGTAGGCAATGTCCCGGATGTCGGCTTCGGGCGCCGCGGTTTGTCCCCCGGGCCGCCGATCACCGATGATGATCTCGGCAAAGGGCGGTTCAAACCGAGTTCAAGCCGTGCTGTCGGACCAGGTCGATCACGCCTCAACGGGCGGTGAACACGCCCTTCCCGGCATCCGATAGCCTCTGCCGACATGCCGCCCGCCTGGTGCGGCCACCGGTGAAGCCGCCGGTGCGGCCCAGGGGCGCCTCCACCATGTACATGACCGGCGTCAACGCGCCGGACCCAGGGAGTGAGTTCGGTTGTCGACCGCCATCCTCACCGGCTCGCCGGTCCCCGGATCGTCGATCGAGGGCGATCTGCGGTCCCTCGGCTTCGACGTGCGGACCGCCTCCGACGCCGGTGACGCCGAGGCCCTCCTCGCCGCCGTCCCCGGTGACCAGCGCGTCGCCGTCGTGGACGCCCGCTTCGTGGGTCACGAGCACGCGCTGCGCCTCGGTCTCACCGACCCCCGCTTCCCGCTCGCCGCGATCCCGGGCGCGGTGACCGCGCAGCCCGCCGGCCGCCAGGCCCTGACCCGCGCGATGGCCCGGGAGCACTCGGCGAGCGGCGGCACCGCCCACGGGGGTGCCCCCGCGCTAGCGACGTCGAGCGTGGGGGACGTCGACAGCCTCGCCGACCGGGTCGTCACCGCCCTCGACGCCGACGGCGTCGACGTGCACCGCCCCGAACTGGGCAGCCTGGTCGCGGAGGTACCCCCCGACCCGCAGGCCCGCAACGAGGCACGCCAGGCCGTCGCCGCCGTCGACGACGAGGCCGTCCGCCTCAAGTCGGCCGTGAAGGCCCGCGACGGTTTCTTCACCACGTACTGCATCAGCCCCTACTCGCGTTACCTCGCCCGCTGGTGCGCCCGCCGAGGCCTCACCCCGAACCAGGTCACCACCGCCTCGCTGATCACCGCGCTGATCGCGGCGGCCTGCGCCGCCACCGGCACCCGGGGCGGGTTCGTCGCGGCCGGCGTCCTGCTGATCGCGTCCTTCGTCCTGGACTGCACCGACGGCCAGCTCGCCCGCTACTCCCTGCAGTACTCCACGCTCGGCGCCTGGCTCGACGCCACCTTCGACCGGGCCAAGGAGTACGCCTACTACGCGGGTCTCGCGCTCGGCGCGGCCCGGGGCGGCGACGACGTGTGGGCTCTCGCGCTGGGCGCGATGGTCCTCCAGACCTGCCGGCACGTCGTGGACTTCTCCTTCAACGAGGCCAACCACGACGCCGCCGCCAACACCAGCCCCACCGCCGCCCTCTCCGACAAGCTCGACAGCGTCGGCTGGACGGTCTGGGTGCGGCGGATGATAGTCCTGCCCATCGGCGAACGATGGGCCATGATCGCCGTTCTCACCGCCGCCACCACCCCCCGCATCACCTTCTACGCGCTGCTCGTCGGCTGCGCGTTCGCGGCGGCCTACACCACGGCGGGCCGGGTCCTGCGCTCACTGACCCGCAAGGCCAGGCGGACGGACCGGGCGGCCCAGGCACTGGCGGACCTCGCCGACAGCGGCCCGCTCACCGAGCTCCTGGTCCGCACGCTTCCCGCCGGCATCCGCATTCCGGCCCCGCTCGGCGCGGTCGTCGGCGTCCTGCTGCTGGTCCTCGCGGCCTCGCTCGACGGGCCGGGCTTCTCGCTCCTGCTGGCCGCCGTCCTGTACGTCCTGCTCTCCGCCGACGCCGTCCTCCGCCCCCTCAAGGGCGCCCTCGACTGGCTGGTCCCGCCGCTCTTCCGGGCCGGCGAGTACTGCACGGTCCTCGTCCTCGCGGCCCGGGCCGACGTGGACGGAGCGCTTCCCGCGGCTTTCGGGCTGGTCTCCGCCGTCGCCTACCATCACTACGACACGGTGTACCGCATCCGCGGCGACGCCGGAGCGCCGCCGGCCTGGCTGGTGCGCGCCATCGGGGGGCAGGACGGGCGCACGCTGCTCGTCGCCGCGCTGGCCGTGCTGCTCACCGCCTCGCAGTTCACGGTCGCGCTCACGGTCCTCGCCGTGGTCGTCGCCGTGGTGGTGCTCTTCGAGAGCATCCGCTTCTGGGTCGCCGCCCACCGGGCAGGCGCCCCGTCCGTACACGATGAAGGAGAACCCGCATGATCGGCCTCGTGCTGGCGGCCGGCGCCGGACGGCGTCTGCGCCCCTACACCGACAGCCTGCCCAAGGCGCTGGTGCCGGTGGGGCCCGCGGGTATAGAGGGCGAGCCCACGGTGCTGGACCTGACGCTCGGGAACTTCGCCGAGATCGGTCTGACCGAGGTCGCGGTCATCGTCGGCTACCGCAAGGAGGCCGTGTACGAGCGCAAGGCCGCGCTGGAGGCGAAGTACGGCCTCAAGCTCACCCTCATCGACAACGACAAGGCCGAGGAGTGGAACAACGCCTACTCCCTGTGGTGCGGCCGTGACGCCCTCAAGGACGGTGTGATCCTCGCCAACGGCGACACGGTCCACCCGGTCTCCGTCGAGCGGACGCTGCTCGCCGCCCGTGGCGAGGGCCGGCGGATCATCCTCGCCCTCGACACCGTGAAGTCCCTCGCGGACGAGGAGATGAAGGTCGTCGTCGACCCCGAGAAGGGCATGACGAAGATCACCAAGCTGATGGACCCGGCCGAGGCCACCGGCGAGTACATCGGCGTCACCCTCATCGAGGGCGACGCGGCCCCCGAACTGGCCGATGCCCTCAAGGCCGTGTGGGAGACCGACCCGCAGCAGTTCTACGAGCACGGGTACCAGGAACTGGTGAACCGGGGCTTCCGCATCGACGTGGCGCCGATCGGCGACGTCAAGTGGGTCGAGATCGACAACCACGACGATCTCGCCCGTGGACGGGAGATCGCATGCCAGTACTGACCCGGCTGATCCCCTCACCGGTCGTCGTCGACATCCGCCCGGGTGCCCTCGACGACCTGGTCGGGGTCCTGGCCGACGAGCGCATCTCGCACTCGGGCAAGCTCGCCATCGCCGTCAGCGGTGGCTCGGGCGCCCGGCTGCGCGAGCGCCTCACCCCGGCCCTGCCCGGCGCCACCTGGTACGAGGTCGGCGGCGGAACCCTCGACGACGCCGTCCAGCTGGCCACCGACATAAAGGCCGGCCACTTCGACGCGGTCGTCGGCCTGGGCGGCGGCAAGATCATCGACTGCGCCAAGTTCGCCGCGGCACGGGTCGGCCTCCCGCTGGTCGCCGTGCCGACGAACCTCGCGCACGACGGTCTGTGCTCGCCGGTCGCCACTCTCGACAACGACGCGGGGCGCGGCTCCTACGGGGTGCCGAACCCGATCGCCGTCGTGATCGACCTGGACGTCATCCGCGAGGCCCCGGTCCGCTATGTGCGGGCCGGCATCGGCGACGCCGTCTCCAACATCTCCGCCATCGCGGACTGGGAGCTCGCCAACCGGATCAAGGGCGAGAAGATCGACGGCCTCGCCGCCGCCATCGCCCGGCAGGCCGGCGAGGCGGTGCTGCGCCACCCGGGCGGCATCGGCGACACCGACTTCCTCCAGGTGCTGGCCGAGGCGCTGGTGCTCAGCGGTGTCGCGATGTCGGTGTCGGGCGACTCCCGCCCGTCCTCCGGCGCGTGCCACGAGATCAACCACGCCTTCGACCTGCTCTTCCCCAAGCGGGCGGCCGCCCACGGCGAGCAGTGCGGACTCGGCGCGACCTTCGCGATGTACCTGCGCGGGGCCCACGAGGAGTCGGCCTACATGGCCCAGGTGCTGCGCCGGCACGGACTCCCGGTCCTGCCCGAGGAGATCGGCTTCACGGTGGACGAGTTCGTCCGCGCGGTGGAGTTCGCTCCCGAGACCAGGCCCGGCCGTTACACGATCCTCGAACACCTCGACCTCAAGACCGAACAGATCAAGGACATCTACGCCGACTATGTCAAGGCCATCGGTAGCTGAACTCAGACCGGTCGTCCACCCCCCGGGGGTGAAGGACCGGCGCAGCGGTGAGCACTGGATGGGACGCCTCTACATGCGTGAGGTGTCCCTGCGGGTCGACCGCTACCTGGTCAACACCAGGGTCACGCCCAACCAGCTCACGTACCTGATGACCGTCTTCGGAGTGCTCGCGGCCCCGGCCCTGCTGGTGCCGGGGATCACGGGCGCGGTGCTCGGCGTGGTGTGCGTCCAGATGTACCTGCTGCTGGACTGCGTCGACGGCGAGATCGCCCGCTGGAAGAAGCAGTACTCGCTCGGCGGGGTCTATCTGGACCGGGTCGGGGCGTATCTCACCGACGCCGCCGTCCTCGTCGGCTTCGGCCTGCGCGCCGCCGATCTGTGGGGCACCGGGCGGATCGACTGGCTCTGGGCCTTCCTCGGCACGCTGGCCGCGCTCGGCGCGATCCTGATCAAGGCCGAGACCGACCTCGTCGGCGTCGCCCGGCACCAGGGCGGCCTGCCGCCGGTCAAGGAAGCGGCGTCCGAACCCCGTTCCTCCGGCATGGCGCTGGCCCGCCGGGCCGCCTCGGCGCTCCAGTTCCACCGGCTGATCCTCGGCATCGAGGCGTCCCTGCTGATCCTGGTCCTGGCGGTCGTCGACCAGGTGCGCGGCGACCTGTTCTTCTCCCGGCTCGGGGTCGCCGTCCTGGCCGGCATCGCGCTGCTCCAGACTCTGCTGCACCTGGTGTCCATCCTCGCGTCGAGCAGGCTGAAGTGAGCGCGCCCGGCAAGGTCGGCGCCGTCGTCATCACCATGGGCAACCGCCCCGACGAGCTGAGGGCCCTGCTCGACTCGATCGCCAAGCAGGACGGCGAGCGGGTCGAGGTGGTCGTGGTCGGCAACGGCTCGCCCGTCCCGGACGTCCCCGAGGGCGTCAGGACGATCGAACTGCCCGAGAACCTCGGCATCCCCGGCGGCCGCAACGTCGGCATCGAGGCCTTCGGCCCCAGTGGCCGCGACGTCGACGTCCTGCTGTTCCTGGACGACGACGGTCTGCTGGCCCACCACGACACGGCCGAGCTGTGCCGCCGGGCCTTCGACGCCGATCCGAGGCTGGGCATCGTCAGCTTCCGGATCGCCGACCCGCAGACCGGTGTCACCCAGCGCCGCCACGTACCCCGGCTGCGCGCCTCCGACCCGATGCGCTCCTCCCGGGTGACCACCTTCCTCGGGGGCGCCAACGCCGTGCGTACGAAGGTCTTCGCGGAAGTGGGCGGACTCCCGGACGAGTTCTTCTACGCCCACGAGGAGACCGACCTCGCGTGGCGGGCCCTCGACGCGGGCTGGATGATCGACTACCGGTCCGACATGGTGCTGTACCACCCGACGACCGCGCCCTCGCGGCACGCGGTGTACCACCGCATGGTCGCCCGCAACCGGGTCTGGCTCGCCCGCCGCAATCTTCCCGCTCCGCTGGTCCCCGTCTACCTCGGGGTCTGGCTGCTGCTCACGCTGGCACGGCGCCCCTCGGGGTCCGCGCTGAAGGCCTGGTTCGGCGGTTTCCGGGAAGGCTGGAGCACTCCGTGCGGACCTCGTAAACCCATGAAGTGGCGTACGGTGTGGCGGCTGACCCGACTGGGCCGGCCCCCGGTGATCTGACAAGCTCGTCCCTGAGGGCACCCCGGGCCTTACCGCGGGCCCCCCGGCTCATGCCGGCCTCGTCAAGGCTGCGCATCCCGAAGACGAAAGTTCCTACTTGTGAGTGAGACAACGCATGACGTCGGAGTCGTGGTGACTGCGCCTCCGTCGCCCGACGAGGGCCTCACGGCGGCGCAGCTGGCCGCCAAGTACGGGCTGGCCGTGAGCGGCGCCCGGCCTGCGCTGCGGGAGTACGTCCGGCAGCTCTGGGGACGCCGGCACTTCATCATGGCGTTCTCCCGGGCGAAACTGGCATCCCAGTACAGCCAGGCCAAGCTCGGCCAGCTGTGGCAGGTGGCCACGCCGCTGCTGAACGCGGCCGTGTACTTCATGATCTTCGGCCTGCTCCTCAACGCCGGCCGCGGCATGACGAAGGAGGTGTACATCCCCTTCCTCGTCACGGGCGTCTTCGTGTTCATGTTCACGCAGAGCTCGGTGATGACCGGCGTCCGGGCGATCTCGGGCAACCTCGGCCTGGTCCGCGCCCTGCACTTCCCGCGTGCCTCGCTGCCGATCTCGTTCGCTCTCCAGCAACTCCAGCAGCTGCTGTACTCGATGCTGGTGCTGTTCCTGGTGGTGATCGGCTTCGGCAGCTACCCGGACGCCTCCTGGGCGCTGATCGTCCCGATCCTCGCCCTCCAGTTCTGCTTCAACTCCGGTCTGGCGCTGATCTTCGCCCGGGCCGGCGCGAAGACCCCGGACCTGGCGCAGCTGATGCCGTTCGTGATGCGGACGTGGATGTACGCGTCCGGCGTGATGTTCTCCATCCCCGTCTTCCTCGCGGACAAGCCGCAGTGGGTGGCCAACGTCCTCCAGTGGAACCCGGCCGCCATCTACATGGACCTGATGCGCTTCGCGCTCATCGAGGAGTACGGCGCCGAGAACCTCCCCGCGCACGTCTGGGCGGTCGCGGGCGGCTGGGCCGTGCTCTTCGCCCTCGGCGGCTTCGTGTACTTCTGGCAGGCGGAGGAGAGGTACGGCCGTGGTTGAGCCGCTCCCGGGGCAACGGGTCCCGACCGTCATCGCCGACGACGTGCACATCGTCTACCGGGTCAACGGCGCCAAGAGCGGCAGGGGCAGCGCCACCGCCGCGCTCAGCCGCATCGTCAAGCGCGGTTCCGACGAGACGACTCGCGGGGTGCGCAAGGTGCACGCCGTGCGCGGCGTCTCCTTCGTCGCCCACCGCGGCGAGGCCATCGGTCTGATCGGCTCCAACGGCTCGGGCAAGTCCACGCTGCTGCGCGCCATCGCCGGTCTGCTGCCGCCCGAGAGCGGCAAGGTCTACACCGACGGCCAGCCCTCGCTGCTCGGCGTCAACGCGGCCCTGATGAACGACCTCACGGGCGAGCGCAACGTCACCCTCGGCGGCCTGGCGATGGGGATGTCCCGGGAGCAGATCAAGGAGCGCTTCCAGGAGATCGTCGACTTCTCCGGCATCAACGAGAAGGGCGACTTCATCACCCTGCCGATGCGCACCTACTCCTCCGGTATGCAGGCCCGGCTGCGCTTCTCCATCGCCGCCGCGAAGGACCACGACGTCCTGATGATCGACGAGGCCCTGGCCACCGGCGACGCCAAGTTCCGCAGACGGTCCGAGGCGCGGGTGCGGGAGCTGCGCGAGCACGCCGGCACGGTGTTCCTGGTCAGCCACAGCAACCAGTCCATCCGCGACACCTGCGACCGGGTCCTGTGGCTGGAGCGGGGCGAACTGCGCCTGGACGGCCCGACCGAAGAGGTCATCCGGGAGTACGAGAAGTTCTCGGGCAAGTAGTGCGATTCGGCCAGGGCCCCGCCGGAACTGTCCGGTGGGGCCCTGCGTCTGCAAAGGAAACGTCAACTCCGGGCCTGCCCAGGAATCTTGACGCCAATCGGTGTGTTGTTGTGATGTCCAGGACACCCCCGCGAACCCCGCCGCGTTGTACAACGTAAGCTGGACCGGCTCCCGAAACGCGTCAAGTGGGGCGAAAACACGCAGCGCCCACCGTAGGGGTCACCGCGCGAGCGGCTGGGCGGCGTGTCCGAAATAGTGTGTATTAGGTCGGCAGTGTAGAACGGGAGATGTGACGGCGATGGCTACGGAAACTCCCCAGCTCGACGCAGGCCGTGCCGTCCCCGCCCCGGGCGGGCGACGATGACGGC
Organism: Streptomyces sp. NPDC088157; assembly: GCF_044741545.1. Taxonomy (NCBI): domain Bacteria; kingdom Bacillati; phylum Actinomycetota; class Actinomycetes; order Kitasatosporales; family Streptomycetaceae; genus Streptomyces; species Streptomyces sp. NPDC088157. The sequence goes on along the minus strand of NZ_JBIUSU010000002.1, from coordinate 8,605 downwards.
ACCCGCCGTGCCACGCGTCGGCGACCCGGAGCGCGGCACGCTCGCCAAGGCCGCGGACGAGAACTTTCCCGTGGCCCCCTTTTTCCTGCCCAGGGCCTGGCGTGACGATCTGATGGCCGTGTACGGCTTCGCCCGGCTCGTCGACGACATCGGCGACGGCGATCTCGCCCCCGGCGGCGCCGACGCCCGCCTGCTCGGCATGTCGGCCACCGAGGCCGAGGACCGACTCGCCCTGCTGGACGCCTTCGAGACCGACCTGCGCCGGGTCTTCGACGGCACGCCCCGCCATCCCCTGCTGCGCCGCCTCCAGGCGACCGTCCGCAGCCGCTCGCTCGGCCCCGAGCCCTTCCTAGGCCTGGTCGCCGCCAACCGCCAGGACCAGCTCGTCACGCGCTACGAGACCTACGACGACCTCCTGGCCTACTGCGAGCTGTCCGCCAACCCCGTCGGCCGCCTGGTCCTCGCCGTCACCGGTGCCGCCACCCCCGAGCGGATCCGCCGCTCCGACGCGATCTGTACCGCCCTCCAGATCGTCGAACACCTCCAGGACGTGACCGAGGACCTCGGCCGCGACCGCGTCTATCTGCCCGCCGCGGACATGAGGCGCTTCCACGTTGGGGAATCGGACCTGGCCACGCGGACCGCGGGCGCGTCGGTGCGCGCACTGATCGCGTACGAAGCGCAACGCGCCCGCGATCTCCTGAATGAAGGCGCCCCCCTGGTGGGTAGCGTTCACGGCAGGCTGCGGCTGCTGCTGGCAGGTTTCGTGGCGGGGGGAAGGGCGGCGGTCAAGGCGATCGCCGCCGCCGGTTACGACGTCCTTCCCGGCCCGCCCAAGCCAGGCAGGCTCCAGTTGCTGCGCGAGGTGGGCGTGACCCTGCGAGGAGAGGGGTGATCCGGGCCGTGGAGTCGTCACCGCACGTGTCCGCACCGGTTCTCGCCGCCTACAGCTACTGCGAGACCGTCACCGGCCAGCAGGCCCGCAACTTCGCGTACGGCATCAGGCTGCTGCCGACGCCCAAGCGCCGCGCGATGTCGGCGCTGTACGCCTTCTCGCGCCGCGTCGACGACATCGGCGACGGCGCGTTGGACGGCGAGGTCAAGACCGCCAGGCTCGAGGAGACCCGGGCACTGCTCGCCCGGGTCCGCGCGGGCGAGGTCGAGGAGGACGACACCGACCCCGTCGCGGTCGCCCTCGCGCACACGGCGCGTGCCTTCCCGATCCCGCTGCGCGGCCTGGACGAGCTGATCGACGGCGTGCTGATGGACGTGCGCGGCGAGGCCTACGAGACCTGGGACGACCTGAAGGTGTACTGCCGCTGCGTGGCGGGCGCCATCGGGCGGCTCTCGCTCGGCGTGTTCGGCACCGAACCGGGGGCGCGTGGCGCCGAACGCGCGCCGGAGTACGCCGACACGCTCGGGCTCGCGCTCCAGCTCACGAACATCCTCAGAGACGTCCGCGAGGATGCCGAGGGCGGCCGCACCTATCTGCCCGCCGACGACCTCGCGAAATTCGGCTGCTCGGCCGGGTTCGACGGACCGGAGCCGCCGGACGGCTCCGACTTCGCGGGCCTCGTGCACTTCGAGGTGCGGCGGGCCCGCGCCCTGTTCGCCGAGGGTTACCGCCTGCTCCCCATGCTCGACCGGCGCAGCGGCGCCTGTGTCGCCGCCATGGCCGGCATCTACCGTCGTCTCCTCGACCGCATCGAGCGCGACCCCGAGGCGGTGCTGCGCGGCCGGGTCTCGCTGCCCGGACGGGAGAAGGCCTACGTCGCCGTACGGGGCCTGTCCGGTCTGGACGCCCGGCATGTGTCGCGGCAGACCGTCAGGAGGCACACCTGATGGACGCGACGGGTGACAAGGTGGGCCAAGGTGATTCCACCGGCGAAAAGCGGCACGCAACCCTCCGGTGCGGCGCGGCGTCCCTGACTGCGACGGCCAGCGGTGCAGCATTCAAACACCATGGTCGGCCCGCACGGGAGGGTGCAGGATGAACGACGAGCAGCTCGCGGACGCCTCGCAGGCGTCCGGCTTCGCAGGCCGTACCGCCGTGGTCGTCGGGGGCGGGCTCGCCGGCGTGACGGCCGCGCTCGCGCTCGCCGACGCCGGCGTACGCGTCTGCCTGCTCGAAGGCCGGCCCCGGCTGGGCGGCCTGGCCTTCTCCTTCCAGCGCGGCGAACTGACCGTCGACAACGGACAGCACGTGTACCTGCGCTGCTGCACCGCCTACCGCTGGTTCCTCGACCGCATCGAGGGCAGCGCGCTGGCACCGTTGCAGGATCGTCTCGACGTGCCCGTCGTCGACCTCGGCAGGCCCGAGGGACGGCGGCTCGGCAGACTGCGGCGCGACGCGCTGCCCGTACCCCTGCATCTGGGACGCAGCCTCGCCACGTATCCGCATCTCTCGCTCGCCGAACGCGCCAGGGTGGGCCGTGCCGCGCTCGCGCTCAAGGGGCTCGACCTCGCCGATCCGGCCCTGGACACGCAGGACTTCGGCAGCTGGCTGACCGCGCACGGTCAGTCGGCACGCGCCATCGAGGCCCTCTGGGACCTGGTCGGGGTCGCCACCCTCAACGCGGTCGCGGGCGACTCCTCGCTGGGGCTCGCCGCGATGGTGTTCAAGACCGGTCTGCTGTCCGACCCGGGCGCCGCCGACATCGGCTGGGCGCATGTCCCGCTGGGCGAACTGCACGACCGGCTCGCCCGCAAGGCGCTCGACTCCGCGGGCGTGCGTACCGAGGTCCGTACACGCGTCACCTCCCTCTCTCTTGACGGGAACGGGACGTGGAGCGTTCAGGTTCCCGGCGAAACGCTCCGCGCGGACACGGTCGTCCTCGCCGTCCCGCAGCGCGAGGCGTACGACCTGCTGCCCGAAGGGGCGCTCGACGACCCCGAGCGGCTGCTGGAGATCGGCACCGCGCCCATCCTGAACGTGCACGTCGTCTACCACCGCAAGGTGCTCGACAAGCCGTTCTTCGCGGCCCTCGGCACGCCTGTGCAGTGGGTCTTCGACCGCACCGGCGCCTCCGGGCTGCGCGAGGGCCAGTACCTAGCCCTGTCCCAGTCCGCCGCGCAGGACGAGATCGACGAACCCGTCGCCGCCCTGCGTGAGCGCTATCTGCCCGAACTGGAGCGGCTGCTGCCCGGCACGCGCGGCGCCGAGGTGAGGGACTTCTTCGTGACCCGGGAGCGCACGGCGACGTTCGCCCCCGCCCCCGGCGTCGGGCGCCTTCGGCCCGGCGCCCGCACCGAAGCCCCCGGCCTGTACCTGGCCGGAGCGTGGACCGCCACAGGGTGGCCCGCGACCATGGAGAGTGCGGTCCGCAGCGGTGTGAGTGCGGCGGACGCCGCACTGAGCGCCCTGGGCCGGCCCCGCCCCCGCCACCTCTTCGAGTTCGAGGAGGCGGCCTGATGCTCGATCAGCACGGCTCGGCACACCCCCGCACCCTCTCCAGCACCGCAACAAGAGGAGAAACTGTGCCCACTGTGCCCCCGGCCACGCCGGCCGCTCGGAGGACCGCGGTGGACGTCACCGCGCTCCTGGAGCGTGGCCGCACCCTGGCCACACCGGTGCTGCGGGCGGCCGTGGACCGTCTGGCGCCGCCCATGGACACGGTCGCCGCCTACCACTTCGGCTGGATCGACGCCCAGGGCAACCCGACCGCCGGCGACGGCGGCAAGGCCGTGCGCCCCGCTCTCGCCGTGCTGTCCGCCGAGGTCACCGGATCCGCTCCCGAGGTCGGCGTCCCCGGCGCGGTCGCCGTCGAACTGGTCCACAACTTCTCGCTGCTGCACGACGACCTGATGGACGGCGACGAGCAGCGCAGGCACCGCGACACCGTCTGGAAGGTGCACGGCCCCGCCCAGGCGATCCTGGTCGGCGACGCACTCTTCGCGCTGGCGGGCGAGATCCTCCTCGAACTCGGCACGGCCGAAGCGGCCCGCGCGACGCACCGCCTGACCGTCGCCACCCGTGCCCTCATCGACGGGCAGGCCCAGGACATCTCCTACGAGCACCGCGACCGGGTCAGCGTCGAGGAGTGCCTGGAGATGGAGGGCAACAAGACCGGAGCCCTGCTGGCCTGCGCCAGTTCCATCGGCGCCGTGCTCGGCGGTGCCGACGGGCACACCGCCGACGCCCTGGAGAAGTACGGCTACCACCTCGGCCTGGCCTTCCAGGCCGTCGACGACCTCCTCGGCATCTGGGGCGACCCGGGGGCCACCGGCAAGCAGACCTGGAGCGATCTGCGCCAGCGCAAGAAGTCCCTGCCGGTGGTGGCCGCGCTCGCGGCGGGCGGTTCGGCCTCCGAGCGGCTCGGGGAGATCCTCGCCGCCGACGCCAAGAGCAGCGAGTTCGACACCTTCTCCGAGGGGGAGTTCGCGGCCCGCGCGGCGCTGATCGAGGAGGCCGGCGGCCGGGACTGGACCGCCGAGGAGGCGCGCCGCCAGCACGCCGTCGCCCTGGACGCCCTGGACGCCGTCGACATGCCCGAGCAGGTGCGGGACCGCTTCACGGCGCTCGCCGACTTCGTCGTCGTACGAAAGAGATGATCCCTATCGGTCGAATAGCCCTCGCGTAGTCGCCGGCCGGTGTGCGAGGAGAGAGCACCGGCCGACGGCGGACCCACAGCAGACGCAACGCCATGCACACTGCACGAAGGGGAAGCCATGACAGCGACGACCGACGGAAGCACCGGGGCTCTGCCGCCCCGCGCTGCCGCGGCCAGCGAAACCCACATCACCATCCCCGTGCCGGCCGGGGTACAAGAAGCCGCCGCACGTGCGATGCAACGCGCCACCGACCATCTGCTCGCCGCGCAGGACGCCGAAGGCTGGTGGAAGGGCGACCTCGAGACGAACGTCACGATGGACGCCGAGGACCTGCTGCTCCGTCAGTTCCTGGGTATCCGCGACGAGGCCACCACCCACGCCGCCGCGCTCTTCGTCCGCGGCGAGCAGCGCGAGGACGGGACATGGGCCACGTTCTACGGCGGCCCACCCGACCTCTCCGCCACCATCGAGGCGTATGTCGCCCTGCGGCTGGCGGGCGACGAGCCGGACGCGACTCACATGCGCCGGGCCTCCGGGTGGGTCCGCGAACAGGGTGGCATCGCCTCCGCCCGTGTCTTCACCCGGATCTGGCTGGCCCTGTTCGGCTGGTGGAAGTGGGAAGATCTGCCCGAACTCCCGCCGGAACTCTTGTTCTTTCCTAAATGGTTTCCGTTGAGCATCTACAACTTCGGCTGCTGGGCACGGCAGACGATCGTGCCGCTCACCGTCGTGTCGGCGAAGCGACCGGTGCGTCCGGCGCCGTTCCCGCTCGACGAGCTGCACGCCGACCCCTCCAACCCCAACCCGCCCAAGCCCCTCGCCCCGGTGAACAGTTGGGACGGACTCTTCCAGCGGCTCGACAAGGTGGTGCGCGGCTACCGGTCGGTGGCGGTGCGCAGGCTGCGCAAGGCGGCACTGAACTCCGCCGCCCGCTGGATCATCGAGCGGCAGGAGAACGACGGCTGCTGGGGAGGGATCCAGCCGCCCGCCGTGTACTCGGTGATCGCCCTGCACCTGCTCGGCTACGACCTCGAACACCCGGTGATGCGGGCCGGGTTGGAGTCCCTCGACCGCTACACCGTGTGGCGCGAGGACGGCGCACGGATGATCGAGGCCTGTCAGTCGCCGGTGTGGGACACCTGTCTGGCGACCATCGCGCTCGCCGACGCCGGACTTCCCGCCGACCACCCGCAACTGGTCAAGGCCGCCGACTGGATGCTCGGCGAGCAGGTCGTCCGGCCCGGCGACTGGTCCGTGCGCAGACCACAGCTCCCGCCCGGCGGATGGGCCTTCGAGTTCCACAACGACAACTACCCCGACATCGACGACACCGCCGAGGTCGTCCTCGCGCTGCGCCGCGTCAAGCACCACGACCAGGAGCGGATGGACCGGGCCATCGCACGCGGAGTGCGCTGGAACCTCGGGATGCAGTCGAGGAACGGGGCCTGGGGCGCCTTCGACGTCGACAACACCAGCCCGTTCCCCAACCGGCTGCCGTTCTGCGACTTCGGCGAGGTCATCGACCCGCCGTCCGCCGACGTCACCGCGCACGTCGTCGAGATGCTGGCGATCGAGGGGCTCTCGCACGACCCGCGCACCCGGCGCGGGATCGAGTGGCTGCTGGCCGAACAGGAGCCGGACGGGTCGTGGTTCGGACGCTGGGGCGTCAACTACGTCTACGGCACGGGGTCGGTGGTGCCCGCCCTCACCGCCGCGGGGATGCCCGGCAAGCACCCCGCGATCCGGCGGGCGGTCGGCTGGCTGGAGCGGGTACAGAACGACGACGGTGGCTGGGGCGAGGACCTGCGCTCCTACCAGGACGCCGCCCGCTGGAGCGCCCGGGGCGCCTCGACGGCCTCGCAGACGGCATGGGCGCTGATGGCGCTGCTGGCGGCCGGGGAGAAGGACTCCAAGGCGGTCGAGCGGGGTGTCGCCTGGCTGGCGCAGACGCAGCGGGAGGACGGCTCCTGGGACGAGCCCTACTTCACCGGCACCGGCTTCCCGTGGGACTTCTCGATCAACTACCACCTCTACCGGCAGGTCTTCCCGTTGACCGCGCTCGGCCGGTACGTCCACGGAGAGCCGTTCAGCAAGAAGCCCGCCACGCACGCGGCCGCCACCGAGGCCGAGGGGAGCTGATGAACACGCCGCCCGTCCCGGCCCCGCTGCTGATCGCCTGCGCGCTCGGCATCGAGCACCTCGCCCTGCGCATGGGCGACCGCGGCGGAGCCGACGGGCCGGTCACCGTCCTGCGGACGGGCATGGGACCCAAGGCGGCGGAGCGTGCCGTCACCCGCGTCCTGGCCGACCCGGTGTTCGGCGGGGCGGCCGTTCTGGCCACCGGGTTCTGCGCCGGGCTGGCCCCCGGCATGCACCCTGGTGACCTCGTCGTCGCCGAGGAGACCCGCGACCCGCGCGGCAGTGTCCCCTGCGTCGGCACCGAACTGCTCGTCAAGGAGCTCGTGCGCACCCTGCCCGGGCGCACCGTCCACACCGGCCCCCTCACCGGCTCCGACCACGTCGTTCGCGGTCATGAGCGGGCCGACCTGCTCGCGACCGGCGCGATCGCCGTCGACATGGAGTCGGCGGCCACCCTTCTGAGCGCCGTGCGCGCTGAGCTGCGCCCGGTTGCGGCCGTACGGGTGGTCGTGGACGCTCCTGAACATGAACTCGTCCGGATCGGCACGGTACGCGGTGGAATATCGGCTTTCCGCGTTCTTCGCTCCGTCCTGCCTGCTTTTTTCGAATGGCACCGTAATGTTCTGCTCCCCCGGAGGTGAGCCACATGGCCATGCCGCTGCGCCAGTCCATCAAGGTCGCTACATATCTGGTTGAACAGAAGCTCCGCAAGCGGGACAAGTTCCCGCTCATTGTCGAGCTGGAACCCCTCTTCGCCTGCAACCTCAAGTGCGAGGGCTGCGGCAAGATCCAGCATCCGGCGGGAGTGCTCAAACAGCGCATGCCGGTCGCCCAGGCCGTGGGCGCGGTACTGGAGTCCGGCGCGCCGATGGTGTCGATCGCGGGCGGCGAGCCCCTGATGCACCCCCAGATGGACGAGATCGTGCGGCAGCTGGTGGCGAAGAGGAAGTACGTCTTCCTCTGCACCAACGCGATGCTGCTGCGCAAGAAGATGGACAAGTTCAAGCCCTCTCCCTACTTCGCCTTCGCCGTGCACATCGACGGGCTGCGGGAGCGGCACGACGAGTCGGTGGCCAAGGAGGGCGTGTTCGACGAGGCCGTGGCGGCCATCAAGGAGGCCAAGCGGCGCGGCTTCCGGGTGACCACCAACTCGACCTTCTTCAACACCGACACCCCGCAGACCATCATCGAGGTGCTCAACTTCCTCAACGACGACCTCAAGGTCGACGAGATGATGATCTCGCCCGCCTACGCCTACGAGAAGGCTCCCGACCAGGAGCACTTCCTCGGTGTGGAGCAGACCCGGGAGCTGTTCAAGAAGGCCTTCTCGGGCGGCAACCGGCGGCGCTGGCGGCTCAACCACTCGCCCCTGTTCCTCGACTTCCTCGAGGGCAAGGTCGACTTCCCGTGCACGGCGTGGGCCATCCCCAACTACTCGCTCTTCGGCTGGCAGAGGCCCTGCTACCTGATGAGCGACGGGTACGTGCCGACGTACCGCGAGCTGATCGAGGAGACGGACTGGGACAAGTACGGGCGCGGCAAGGACCCGCGCTGCGCCAACTGCATGGCGCACTGTGGCTACGAGCCCACCGCCGTCCTCGCCACCATGGGCTCGCTGAAGGAGTCCCTGCGCGCCATGCGCGAGACCGTCAGCGGGAACCGGGAGTGACGGCATGACCGCCATCTCCCTGGGCGTCCCCGGGATGCCGGTCCGGCCGGTGGCGTCGCGGCGTGAGTCGCGGCGGATCCAGGTCGGGCCGGTGGCGGTCGGGGGCGGGGCCCCGGTGTCGGTGCAGTCGATGACGACGACCCGTACGTCGGACATCGGCGCCACCCTGCAGCAGATCGCCGAGCTCACCGCGTCCGGCTGCCAGATCGTCCGGGTCGCCTGTCCCACCCAGGACGACGCCGACGC
>NZ_JBIUSU010000001.1:1403484-1511798 GCF_044741545.1 Streptomyces sp. NPDC088157 | reverse complement strand
CCGCGCGGGGGCGCCGGGCCGGGCGCGCCCGGGGGGGGCGGCCGCCCCGCCCCCCCCCCCGCGGCCCCCCGGGGGGCCCGCCCCCGCCGCCCCCGCCCCCCCACAGCGGTGAGTAGGAGAACACCTCGGGTAGATCGGCGTCGAGGTACGCCAGGAGGGACTTCACATCCTCCACGGTGAACCCGCAGGACAGAAGCTCACGGATGTTCCGGACCCTGCGTACCGCACCTGGCTCATACAGGCGATAACCCGCCGTCGTGCGGTCGGACTCCAGCAGGCCCTGCTCCTCGTAGTAACGCAGGGCACGGGTCGTGGTCCCGGCTTCCGCGGCCAGTTCACCGATCAGCATTGCAGCCACCTCCGAGTCCGACCATAAGGCTTCACCCGTACGTCAAGGTCAACTCCCGAGCCGGACAACCGTCTTCCCGGTGAACGTGCCGTTCACAAGATCGAGGAGAGCCTGCGGTGCATTGGCCAGCCCATCGATCACCGTCTCGTCATAGACGATCGCTCCCTCGCGCAGCCACGTACGGAATTGCGCGCCGAACTCCGGAGCACGTTCAAGGTGATCGCCCACGGTGAAGCCGCGGATGGTGAGCCGCTTACCGAGGACACTGAGCAGGTCGCCGGGACCGTCGTCGGGACCGGCTTTGCTCTGCCGGTTGAGGGCTCCGCACACGGCGGTGCGGCCATGCGGGTTCATGATCTCGATCGCGGCGCGCAGCTGTTCGCCACCCACGTTGTCGAAGTAGACGTCGATGCCTTCGGGTGCGGTCTCACGCAGCCGGTCGACGATAGGTCCGTCGTGATAGTCGAAGGCCGCATCGAACCCAAGTTTCCCGGTCAGATAGGCGACCTTGTCCTGCGATCCGGCGCTGCCGATCACCCGGGCCGCCCCCTTGAGCCGGGCGATCTGGCCGGCCATGCTCCCGGTCGCCCCCGCCGCACTGGAGACGAAGACGGTGTCGCCGGGCCGTAGCTCGGCCGCGTCCATGAGCCCGACGTAGGCGACCAGTCCGAAGCCCAGGTAAGTGGAGAGCGTCGGGTAGACGTCCCGGTCGACGCGGCGGAACAGCCCGGCCTGCGCCACGGCATACTCGCGCCAGCCAAGCCGGTGCATCACCAGGTCGCCCTCGCCAAGTGATGAATCCGCGGAGGCGACCACTTCACCGATGGCATCGCCGTACATCACCTCGCCGACCTCATAGCAGGGCATCGGCAGGCCGGACTCGCCCGTGATCAGCATGAGCATGCCGGGATCGAGCGACATGAAGAGATTGCGGACCAGCACCTGCCCCGATGCGGGACTGGGAACAGCGACCTCGGTGATCTCGAAGTCCCTGGGAGTGGGCAGGCCCTCAGGCCGTGCGACCAGTCGGGCTTCCAGCCCGGTACGGGAGATGCCGGAGCGGCTGGATAGGGTTGTGCTCCTCGAAGATGTGTCCATGCCGACGACGCTAGGGATTGACCCATGCGTGAAGGTCAAGCCGTCCGGCCGGTGGCGGCCTCGTGGCGTACCTGGAGGCCGAACGGGGCGTCGGCCCGCAGGGAGTGCACAGAACTCGATCACCTCGGGGCCTGGCCTGTGTTGCGCCCCGCCCGGTGCCGCCGCCCACCCGCGCGACCTCTAACGGCCTCGGGACACAAGGCCCTGCGGAGTAGCTCGTGACGCACACCTTGAGAACCCCGCACGGCCGCCTTGCGCCACGTGGCTGCCCCACCAGCATTGCTCCGTCAAGTCGTTAAGCTCCAAGTGCACGCCCGATCTCTGCGAGCTCCTCCTCCGCCAGCGGCCCGAACTCCAGCGCCCGGGCGTTTTCCTCCGCCTGCGCCACCGTCCGAAAGCCGGGGATGGGCACCGTCCTCGGGCTGCGCGCCCACAGCCAGGCCAGCGCGCCCTGGGTGAGAGTGCGCCCTCGGCTCGAGAGGACGGACCGTACCGCCTCGATGCGCTCCAGCCACTGCGGATCGGCGCCACCACCCGCCGCGAATCCCGGCAGCCAGGCAGGCGGTGCACTGCGGATGTCCCCGGAGGCGAGCGTGCTCCCCGAAACGTACTTCCCGGTCAGCAGCCCCATCGCGAGCGGGCTGCGGTTGATGCTCGCGAGGTCGGACGCCTCACACAAGGCGAGCATTTCGGGCGCGTCCTGGAGGACGTTGCAGCGGTGCTGCACGGCCGCGCAGTGCGGGCCCGCGGCGAAGAGGGCCGCGCGCCCCGGGTCGTCAGTGCTCCATGCGTACGCGCGGATGAGCCCTTCTCGTACGAGATCCTCGCAGGCGTCCCGCAGGAGAGCGGCCCGTTCGGGGTCCGCGTCCGACAGATGCAGCTGGTAAAGGTCCACGTAGTCGGTGCCGAGCCTGACGAGCGAATCCGTCAGCGCACGTCGTACGTACGCTGGTGAGTCGTCGCTGCCCGTGAGGACTTTGCTCTCCTCATCGAAGAGGTTGCCCCACTTGGTGGCCACGACGACGTCCGCCCTGTGCCTGCCGAGTGCCCGTCCCAGTACACGCTCGCTGTGCCCGGTCCCGTAGACGTCGGCGGTGTCGAAGAAGGTCACACCGAGGTCCAGCGCACGGCGCACGGCACGCACGGACTCCTCGTCATCGACCTTGCCCCAGCCGAGCGGACTCCCGTCGGGGCCCTGCCATTCCCCGCCGATGGCCCAGCAGCCAAAACCGAGGGCGCTCACCTCGATTCCGCTTCGTCCAAGGGTCCTTGTGTACGGCGCGTGCCTACCGGCGGCCGTCCCGTGCGTCGTCTCCATGCTTGTGAAGGCTAGGAGTTGGAGTGCATGCGAAGGCAACCCCCCTGCCGTGCCACGCCCGTAGGCGTCAAATCAGGTGGGATCCCAGCGTGTCGAACCCGCGGACCGCGAAGCGGTGGACCGCACCACGCACGGTGACGTCGTTGTGTTCGAGCAGGTGCGCGACCTCGGGCACGGACAGGCCGCGCCCCATCAGTGGGCTGGTGCTGCTGTTGGCGGGGATTGGCTACGCAGCCAGGGATCACGCCTGTATCCGTTCCAGGCGACGATCGACCAGATTCCGCGCGAGGGGGACGACGAAAGTGCCGCTCACTACCGAGGAGTCGGTGCCCGCTCCGTGTTCTCAGACCTGGTCGACCGCCCCCGGTCGGGGTGGCGAAATATGCGCAGCAGTACTGTGCCGAGCACACCTGAGCTGGAGAAATACCCGACCTGCCGGGAATCCAGGCTCTGCTCGAGGTTGTCGCCGACCAGCACCAGCTTTCCGGAGGGGACGTGCTGTTCTGGGGCATGGGACAAGGCTGGGACGCGGTCTCTCGGCACAGGCTCGCCAGGGGTGGCGAGCACCCGCTTGATCAGGAAGCCTTCTTTCCCGCGCGGATCGGCGACCACGATCACCCGATTGCGGAGGGCAGTGGTTCCGCGCACCACCAGGACTCGGTCCCGCTCGTAGTAGGTGGGCTCCATGCTTCGACCCCGTACGGTGACCAGGACCAGGTTGCGCCCGAGCAGCAGGGTGAGGAAGCGGGTGAGAGGCCCGAGCCGGGATCCGTGCGGGGGCGGTAGCTTGCCGGAAGGCCAGGACGCAGCAAGCGCGTCGAGTTCTTCCCGGCTGGGCATCACCCCACCTGCCGGCTCGAAGGAGGGGCAGCGAGCTGCGCGGACCGGCCGAAGCGTCACCGGGGTACCGCCACATCGGAGACGGCCGGCGCGGTGCCCGTAGGCCGGTCCTGATAGTCCTTGGCCTGCAAGGTGAACAGTCCGGCGTACGTCCCGCCTACCACCAAGAGCTCGTCGTGGCAGCCCTGCTCCACGATCCTGCCGTCCCGCAGGACCACGATGAGATCCGCCTCCCGCACAGTCCCGAGCCGGTGGGAGATCAGAACGCTGGTCCTCCCGGCACGAAAGCGCCGCAGTGACGCGTGGATCTCGTGTTCGGCCTCCGCGTCGAGGCCGGAGGACGGCTCGTCCAAGATCATCAGTTCCCGCTCCTGGCGCATCAGTGCGCGGGCCAGGGCAACCCGTTGGTGCTGGCCCCCGGACAGGAGAACACCCACGGCAGGATCGGATCCGTCCGGTGCTGTCACGAACTTCCGGGAGAGCAGTGTGTCGTATCCCTGCGGCAGTGCGGCCAGATAGCTGTGGATCCCGGCAAGGCGAGCTGCTTCCTGGATGCGTGACCTGTTCGTCAGAGCCTCCAGGTCACCCAGTCCGATGTTCTCGGCAGCGGTGAGGTCATAGTGCATGGAGTCCTGGAAGACCACGCCGATCCGAGACCGCAGCTCGGCGGGGTCGATCTCCCGGATGTCGACTCCGTCCCACAGGATTGCGCCCCGGGTGGGGTCGTAGAGCCGGCACAACAGTTTCACCAAGGTCGACTTGCCCGCGCCATTGAGCCCGATCAGAGCCAGGGCCTGCCCGTGCGGGAGAAAGAGGTCGACCCCGCGCAGTACCCACGGCAACTGGTCCGCGTACCGGAACCACACGTCTCGGAATTCGATCCCGCGCCGCAGGGGAGGCAGTGGCCTGGGCCGGTCGGACAGGGGAAGGTCGGATTCGAGAATCGTGACAGCTCGGTAGCGGTCGAAGAGGAGCAGTGCTTGGGCCGTCGCCGACATCTGCGTGGCCAGCGCGGCGAGCGCGCCCTGGACGGCCGTGACGGCGGCGGCGAACAACGCGATCCCGCCGACCGACAGGCTGCCGTGACGTGCGGCGTCCACAGCCCATAGCAGGCCGCCGCCAGAGACGGCCGCAGCCAGGCTCTCCAGGCAGAACTGTACGGACAGTTCTCGGCGGTCCATACTTCTGCGGGCTGCGTTGTTGGCCAGGCGCTCGCGCCGCATGGAGGTCCTGAAGAATCCTCCCAGGCCGAATATCCGTACCTCCTTCGCGCCTTCGACAGTGCTCAGCAGCTGGTTGTAGAAGAACTCCTTGCGTTCGATCGGGCTTACGTCCATGACGAGTTGCGCGCGCCTGCGCGAGAGCAGCCCTTCGGCAATCACTGTCGGAACGGCGGCACCCAGGACGATCAGGGCCATGTACGGGCTGAGCACGAAGAGCGAGCCCGCAAATCCGAGGAGCGGAAGCGCTTGGCCGACGATGTCCAGGCCCCCGCTGACGATCTGGATCGGGGCGCTTCGGCTCGCCACCTGAGCGAGCCGAAGCTCATCGAGGAAGCGCGGGTCCTCAAAACGAGTGATACCGACGAACCGGTCCACAGCGGCGAACAACTGGTCCATGGCCGCCACCCCCGTCCGGCGATCCAGTTCTGCGTGCAGATACTGCGATATCAGCGGGGTGACAGCCATCGCGATGCCGACGGCGGCCAAGGCGGCCGCCAGTCCCGCCAGGACGGACAGACCGGCGCCCCGGACGAGGTCGTCCAGGAGGATCTTCATCAACCATGCCGTGGCCAGGGGGAGTGCCCCACGGCAGAGGGTTACGACGGCGAAGGCGGATATGTGCCAGGGCGCCGTTTTCAACACCAGCAGCGCTGCGGCTCCCACAAGGCGGACGGTCCGGGAGAGCCCGGCACGGAGCGCCGGACCTGCCTTGCCCCACGACTGTGCGCGCACGCGATCGCCCCCGCTCATACCGCGGCTGCGGTGGGCGCGGCCAGCACACGGTCGGACGTCACTACGGTCCTGCCGCGTAGGTTGCCGACCCGCAACACCGTGGGTGTGGCGGACGTGCGGAAGGCCGTGCTGACGGCGCCCAGGGGCTCCTCGACGATGACCTGGGCGAAGGGCCGCAGCATCGCCACCAGTTCCCCGGAGGCCGACGCCTCGCCGATCACGACCGCGATCCGGTGATCCCTGCCGGTCTCGTCAGCTTTCGCCAGTCGGATGAAATCCGGGATCACCGCCTTGCACGGCTGGCAGTCGGGCGCGAAGAACGCGACGACGCTGTCGTCCGTCAGGGATTCGCGGCCCAGCGGTTCACCGTCCACGCTGAGCACACTGAATTCGCCGACCTCGTCCCCTGTTCGGATGCCGGCCTGCTGCCGGATGGGGGCGATGATCTCGGTGTGCTCACGCAATCGCTTGATCACGCCGACGGTCAGCAACAGATCCAGCAGACAGAGCACTGCGACCAGCACGACGGCGGCCGTCAGAACGTACATCAGGACTCCTGTGGTTCGATCGGGAAGCGAGTGGACGATCGAGACGTGTCGTTTTCTGTGATGGGCTGGAAGAGCGCGAAGATCTCATCGAGGACTGCCGTCACCAGACCCATGACCAGACCCACGAGTGCCGCCACTAGCGCCTTGCCCGCGCTCGCCGGGCCCGAGGCCGGTACCAGCAGGGAGCTGAGTGCCACCCCTGTGAGCAGGGCGTTGCGCACGATGTGCCGGCCGCCGAGAGGAGTGCTGGAAACTCCGAAACAGGGGCATGTCACCGGCGAGCGTCGTCGTACGGTCCGTAAGATGCCGACCGTGAATGCGGCGAGCAGCCCCGCCGCGAGGAGCTGTCCCATCCACCCGGCCTGCGCTGTCGGCACCGCCAAAAGCGCCCAGACCGCGAACTCCGCGATCACGACCAGCCGTGTCGCGGACCCTTCCAGTGCAAGGGGCACCACACGCATCTGGGCCAAGGAGTGCGCGAAATCCTGATATGACTCGCGGCTGCGTGCTTTGCTCACGGACGAGATCAGGAAGACCGTACCGATGAGGCTCCGTGCCGCGATCTCGAATGAGGACACTCCAGTTCCCTTCTGCAGCGGATCCGACGGGGCCCAGGGGCCGGGTCGGTGGCCCCCGCCACCGGAAGGTCCCGGTGGCGGGGGCAGCGTTTCTTTGCGCAGGCCGAGGGCTCAGCCGCAGATGCCGCGCGTGAACTTGGCACCGTTCCAGTACGCCTCGCAGGGCGCGTTGTAGCCGAAGTGACCCCACGGGCCGTTGTTGCACTGCCAGCACTGGGCGTAGGGGTACCAACCGGGGGCCGCCGCGGCGTCTGCGGTGACGCTCGGCACGACGCGCTCCAGCAGGGCGGTGCCCATCGCTTCGATCTTGGCGAGCATGGCTCATCTCCTTCTTCTCAGGACCAGGCACCGCAAGGAGCGGGGCAGGTCGTTGTGCGCTCACCGTGCCGGTGCGGTCGTCGGGAAACCTTCGGAAAGTCTTGAATCAAGCTGGATTAGCTGATCAGGGACAGGTAGACCGGTGATCACGTAGTCGCGGCTGGAGGGGGCCCTGATGACCGTGCGGTTCGGGATGCTGGGAACCATTGAGGCGTGGTGGGACGGCGTGCCCATGGATGTGGGGCACGCGCGGCAGCGGAGGGTGCTTGGGGTCTTGCTCACTGATGCCGGACGCGTGGTGTCGGCTGATGCGCTGGTGGACCGGGTGTGGGGGGAAGCTGGGCCGCGGCGGGGCCGAGAGGTGCTGTACGGGTACGTGTCCCGGCTGAGGCGAGTGATGGCGGGACCGGGGCTGGACATCGTGCGGGCGCAGGGCGGATACCGGCTGGCGGTGGAAGCGGGGTCGGTGGACGTGAACCAGTTCCGCGGCCTGGTGGACCGTGCACGCCAACTGCACGCGGATGAGCAGGCTGTGGCGTTGTGGGAGGCGGCGCTGGGGCTGTGGCGGGGGGAAGCGTTCACGGGGGCGGACACCCCGTGGTTCAACGCCCAGCGCGACCTGCTGGATACCGAACGTCTCGCCGCACAGTTGGACATGACTGACATCCGGCTGCGTTTGGGGCAGCACCGGCGCGTGGTGAGCGAGCTTTCTGCTCTGACGGAGGCGCATCCGCTGGACGAACGGCTGGCCGGCCAGCTCGCTCTTGCCCTCTACCGCAGCGGCCGGCCCGCCGATGCCCTCGACCTGTGCCACCGGACCCGGCAGCGGCTGGCAGAAGAGCTCGGTATGGACCCCGGGGCCGCGTTGCGGCAGCTCCACCAGGACATCCTCACCGCCGACGCCCGGCTCACACTTGCCCGTCCGGCCGAGCCGCGTGCACCGCAGCCAGGGACAGCGATCTACCGTGTGGAGCGGCCGCAAAGCCTGGTGGGACGCCTTGAAGAGGTATCCGTTCTCCGAGCCGTACTCGACGACCAGAGCACTCAGGCCCCGCGGGTGGTGGAAATCGTCGGGGAGCCCGGCATGGGCAAGACCAGGCTGCTCGCCGAGTTCGGTGAGCTTGCAGCGCACAGCGGCGCGGTCGTACTGGTCGGCCGTGGCGCCGAGATCAGCGAAATTCCATACGGTCTCTTCATCGACACCTTGGACGGCGCTCTGCCAGCGGTGGATCCCGGCCATCCACGGCTGCACGGAGCCGATGGACGGGAGTCGCAGGGCTCGTTGGATGCGTTGACGGCCAACCACCACGGAGCTGAGGCTTCGTTGCCTGCCGAGCGCTTCCGCCGGCACAGGGCCGTGCGGGAGCTGCTGGAGGAGGTACACCCTGGTTTCAGGCTGGTGTTGATTCTGGACGACGTGCACTGGGCGGACGAGAGCAGCATCGAGCTCATCGAGTACTTGGTGCGGCATCCGCCAAGAAGGGCGGTGACACTCGTGCTCGGTTACCGCCCCCGACAGGCGCCGCCAAGGTTGGCCTCGGCCCTGGTGAAAGCCGACGCCGACGGTCACCTGACCAGGGTCGCGCTCGGTCCGCTGTCAGCGTCCGCGGCCGCACAACTGTGTGGTCCGCAGGTCAGCCGCCTGAGATGTCGACAGCTGTACGAGGCTACCGCGGGCAACCCTTTCTATCTGCAAGCACTGCTCCGCCGAACGGGCGACGGGGAGCCGACCGACGACCAGTTGCCGTTGTCCGCGCGTGCCACACTGCTGGACGAACTGGAGAACCTGTCGGCAGGCGCTCGCGTCGTCGCGCGCGCGGCAGCCGTCCTCGACGATCCGTTCGACGCGGAAATGACAGCCGTGGTCGCCCAGGTGGACGAGAGCGACATGCTGGCCGCGCTGGACGAGCTGACCCGCCGAGATCTGATCCGCCCAGTGAGCGCCATCCGGCAATTCGAATTCCGCCATCCGCTCGTGCGGAGCGCCGTTTACGACGGGATGGGAGCAGGCTGGCGGCTCGGGGCGCACGCCCGCGCCGCAGCCGGCCTGGAACGACGTGGAGCATCGCCAGTCGTCCAGGCGCCGCACGTGGTGCGCTCGGCGCGTTCCGGGGACGAGCGCGCTGTCGCGCTGCTCACCCAGGCCGCCGACGATCTGATGTCCAGTGCGCCGGCGACAAGCGCGCACTGGACACGCGAGACCCTGCGCTTGCTCCCCGCCAAGGATGCGCGCCGATCGGAACTACGGCTGAAGGAGGCGACCGCGTTGGGAACGGCCGGACGCCTGCGAGACAGCCGCGACATATTACGCGAGCTGGCTTCGTCGGCGCTTGTCCCGCCGCATCCACGACGCACGCAGGCCGTCGTCTCCCTTGCGGTGATGGAGCGACTCCTGGGGAGGTACGAGGCGGCAACCGCCGTTCTGCGACGTGAACTGGCGCAGAACACCGGACTCTCAGCAGCGGAGGCCACGGCACTCGAGATCCAGATCGCTGCCGCCGAGCTGCGCAATGGCGACTTCTCGCTGGCTGTCAACTGGGGTCGGCGCGCCCTGCTCTCCGCACGGCGAGCGGGTGAACCCGTGCAAGTGGCAGGGGTCCGTGCGCTGCTTGCGCTGGCGCACATCTCAGCCGGGGAGACTACCGAGGGAGCGAGATGCCTCGATGCCGCGGTGACCGCTCTCGATGACACCGAGGACCGGCGCCTCCTGGAGCACCTCGACGCCCTGATGCTGGTCGGCTGGACAGAGATCCTTCAGCGCCGTCACAAGGCGGCCCTCGGCCACCTCGACCGCGGCCTGGCCCTGGTGCGCCGTACAGGACAGAACTATTTGCTCACCGACCTGCTCACCGCGACGGCATTCGCTCACCTGGGACTGGGAAACCTCAGCGAGGCGGCCGCGTATGCCGACGACGCCGCGGAGGCAGCCCTGTTGCTCGGCACCAGCGAACCCCGTGCGCTGGCGATGACTGTGGAAGCCGCAGTCTCCATGTGGCGGGGGGATTTCCCCGCCGCGCTGAAGATCTGTGAGGAGGCGGTCGCCGCGCGCAGGGAAGAGCCGCCGACACGGAGGATGGTTGTCATCGGGATGCTGGGCCAGGCCCAGCTGCTGTGCGGGGATCCGGCAGCGTGCGTGCGAACCGTGCTGGACGGCGGGGGTGGCCGCGAACTGCCCCTTGCCGAGGCACCGGAACGGCCGTTGTGGTTTCGCACCCTGGCCCAGGCCGAACTCGCCCAGGGGAACGTCGAAGCGGCGCAGATGTGGGTGCGTCAGGCAGCCTGTGCCGTGACGCCCGACCAGCCTGGAGCCGTGCACGGTCTAGTGCTGCTGGCTCACGCCGAGGTCGCACTGCCCCAGGACAGCGCGGACGCGGCACGTGCGGGGCTTGAAGCCGCGGCGGCGTTCAGCGCCGCCGAAATGCCGCTGTACGAGGCCTCAGCCCGTGCCATTGTCGCAAGCGCACTGGCCGCGCTGGGCGATCAGTCCGCCAGCTTCGATGAGGCAGCGCGTGCTCAGTGAGTGTTTGAGGCGGTACTGATACCGCGTGGACCGCTCCAGGTCGGGGCACGGCCCTACCTTCGCCCCTCAGCGGAGGCAATCGCCGCGGGCAGCTCACGAAGCTCTCCGGAAGACGGTCGCCGGGCCGATGACACGACGGCCGAACTTGTCGCGGACGCGGTCGACGCCCGCTTCAGCCACCAGCTGGGCTTCACGGGTGCCATCGACGAGAACTCGCCGCTGTACGGCACCGACGCCGCCGACATCGTCGTACGGGGCGGCCGGCCGCACATACGGGACAACCCGGCGCGCGGGGAGACCTAGCGACAGCTCCTCACCCGCAACGACCGCACCTCCCTGGAAGCGATGGGCTCCTGGACCCCTGGCCAGTCCCGGTCATCCATGTACGCGTACGGAGCGGTGTTCGCCGAGGTCGCCGTGGACGCCCGCCTGGGCCTGGTCCGGGTACGGCGGATGCTCGGCGTCTTCGACGCGGGCCGCATCATCAGCCCCAAGCTGGCCGACAGCCAGGCCATCGGCGCCATGACCGGCGGCATCGGAGCGGCTCTGCTGGAACACACGGTCACCGACCACCGCGACGGCCGCATCGTCAACGCCAACCTCGCCGACTACCTGGTCCCGGTCAACGCCGACGTCCGCGAGCTGAGGGCGATCTACATCGACGGCCGGGACGACGAGGCCGACCCCATCGGCGTCAAGGGCCTCGGCGAGGTGGTGCTTGTCGGAGTGGCGCCCGCCATCGCCAACGCCGTCTTCCACGCCACCGGCCGCCGGGTCCGCGAACTGCCCATCACCGCCGAGGCGTTGCTCTGAGCCATGTCCCGGGCGGTCCTGGCCGGTGATGGCCGTCACCGCCGGGGCGCACCCCACGTCGTGCCGCGGGAGCGCGGGACGGCCCGGGCCGCCGCCGCGTACTTCCGTTCCCCCGCGGCGCGGCGGCGGCCCGTTCACTCCGAGCTTTCCCGAAGGACCATCCATGCTGAACATCGCGGACACGCTGCACGCATGGTGCCGCGAAGCGCGCTCCTGCGCCCTCGCCACCGTCGTCGGCGTCAGCGGCAGCGCGCCCCTGCCCCCGGGCACCGCACTCGCCGTCGACGCCGACGGCAACGCGGCCGGCAGCATCTCCGGCGGCTGCGTCGAAGGAGCCGTCTACGACCTGTGCCGCGAGATCCTCGACTTCGGCGGGCCTCCGCGGCGTGCGCGGTTCGGCTACTCCGACTCCGATGCCTTCGCGGTGGGCCTCACCTGCGGCGGTGAGCTCGACGTGCTCGTGCAACGTGTCGAACCCACCGCCCTGCCGCACCTGACCCGAGTCCTCGAAGCCGTGGGAAACGGCCGCCCCGGCGCGGTGGCCCAGGTCGTCGACGGCCCCTTGGAGCTGCTGGGACGCACACTGAGCCTCGTCGGCTACGACGGCACACACGAGGGAACCCTCGGTGGCGGTACGCGCGAGGACGCGACGGTGGCCCGCTCGCTCCTGCACGCCGGGCGTACCGGCCGTATCGAGGTGGGAGGGGCCGACGACACCTGTCCCGAGCCTCTGTCCGTACTCGTTCACGTCAACGCGTCCCCGCCCCGGATGCTGATCTTCGGCGCGGTCGACTTCTCCGCCGCCCTGAGCCGGGCCGGGTCGTTCCTCGGCTACCGGGTCACGGTCTGCGATGCACGCCCCGTGTTCGCCACCCCCACCCGCTTCCCACACGCCGACGAGGTCGTCGTCGACTGGCCGCATCGCTACCTGGACCGCACCGAAGTGGACGCCCGTACGGTCGTCTGCGTCCTGACCCACGACGCCAAGTTCGACATCCCTCTGCTGAGCCGGGCTCTGGGCCTCCCGCTCGGCTACGTGGGCGCGATGGGCTCCCGCCGCACCCACGACCAGCGCCTGGAACACCTGCGCGAAGTCGGCGTCCCCGAGACACAGCTCGCCCGCCTGCACTCCCCCATCGGCCTCGACCTCGGCGCCCGCACCCCGGAAGAGACAGCCGTCTCCATCACCGCCGAGATCATCGCCCACACGAACCATGGCACCGGCCTGCCCCTGACCCGCGGCACCGGCCCGATCCACCACCCGGCTCCCGGCACTCGCACGCGAGCTGCCCATGGAGCCGCATGGCCTCCTGTCGCCCACGGCGCATGACGAGGCAGTCGCCCCCTCCAACGCACCGAACAGGGCCACGCGCGGTTCGCTCTCGCCGCCGCCTGCCCCCCTTCGCAGGTGCGAGCAGGTCGTCACCGACGGAAGTCCCAACCACACAGGGAGACGGATGAATCCCCCGTCCGCCGTTGCCTGCGGACGCACACGCCGAGGCGGGCACGGGCCCGCTGCTGCTGCACGGCTGGCCGGAGACCTGGTACTCGTGGCGGCACCAGATTCCTGCGCCGGCCACGGCCGGATACCAGGTGGTCGCCCCCGACCAGCGGGGATAGGGCGACACCGACGTCCCCGAGCGCGTCGACGACTACACGATCGAACCTGACGGACGACATCACCGCACTGATGGACGTACTGGGAGGGGAGAAGTCCGCCGTGGTCGGCCACGACTGGGGCTCGCTGGTGGCGTGGTTCAGGAACATCCGCGCTCACCTGGCCTGCCCGACCCACCGCTGCCAAAGACCGAGGCCCGCGGCGATCCTCACCCTGGGTTGGACGACACGGAAGTGTCAGTGGTTGGCGACACCTCGTGTGTCAGAGCTGATCTCGTCGCAGCTGTACGTATGTCCGCTCGCCGAGTGCGTCCGTGATTTCGATGGTGACGCTCTCCCATTCGTCGGCGGGTTCCTCCGGGACTTCCCCCACCTGGTACTCGGCCTCCGCCAGGAGCTTCTCGGTCACCCGTACGCCTGTGAGGCGCTCTGCCAGCGCGAGGACCGCTGCCTTCGTATCGACGTCGGGATCTTGGTCCCCCGATGGGTTGAGGCCAACCTCTGTCATCACGGCGTTCAGCTCATCGGGAGTGCTGCCGGTCCTGTCCGCGGGCCACTCGAACGTGGTCCGCAACTCGCCATCTTCGTACCAGTTGAAGAAGTCCATGGGCTTCCCCCCGTTGCTCGAATGCGAGACAGCACGCGTCCCGGCGGAGAGCGCCTCCATGAAGCGCGGGCGTGTACCCAGATCGCCTCCGAACTCCACAGCGAGAGTCCACTCCCCTCCCTCTCCCTGAGCGGTGAACGCTCCTGCGAGGAAGGCGTCGGGCCACGCTTCGTACCCGTCCAAGAACTCCTGCTGCTCTTCGATGAACTCGCCGAGCCCCTCACACGCACCTCGCGGCTCGGCACTCACGATCCGGAACAACTCCGAAGGCGAGACCCCTCGCACCATCGTCAGCGTGTACCCAACCTGCAGTCCATAGGCGAACAGTGAGGACGAGGAACGTATCCAGCCGTAATCGGCTGCAGTGGCGGAGGTCATGCACCGCATCCTGCCAGTGCCCACTGACACCGGGGTGCGCTGCCCCGAACCGCTCAGGAGCGCGCTTCGGACCTGGTGACGGCGGCTTCGTCGTACGCGGCCAGGGTCCGGTAGAGGGTGGAACGGCCGACGCCGAGGTGCTCGGCGACGACGGTGACGGACTCCTTGGCGTCGCGGCGGCGCAGGGCGACGGCGAGCATGTCGGCGTCGCCGGCCGGAAGCGCCCGTGAGTCATCGCTTCGCGCGCTTGGCTACCCGAGGCCGCCGTTGCTCTGGAGAAGCTGGGCGTTGATCCATCCGCCCTCTGTCGAGCAGAGGAACGAGACGAGATTCGCGCAGTCCTGCGGCACACCAAGCCGTCCCAGGGGCGTGAAGCGGATCATGTCCGCCTTCTGCTCCCCAGTCATCCACCCGGTGTCGGTCGGTCCAGGATTGATCGCGTTGCAGGTCACTCCCAGGTGGGCGAGCTCACGGGCGGCGGCCAGCGTGATCCGGTCCATCGCTCCCTTGCTTGCCCCATAAGGCAGGTTGCCCGCGGTGTGGTCGCTGGTCAGGCTGACGATGCGCCCGCTGCCATGCTGTCCGCGGAATCGCAGACCGTACTCCCGGATCAGCAGCCACGTTGCCCGCGCATTGACCGCGAAGTGCAGGTCGAAGCTCTCCACAGTGGTGTCGAACAAGCCGGAGTCGACCGACTCGCAATGACAGAGCACCAGCGCGGTGACGTTCCCGAGCTCACGCTCGACGCTGTCGAAGAGCTGAGCCGGCACGGACGGGTCACTCAGATCCGCCTCGACTGCAAGCGTTCTCGCACCAAGGGACGTCACCTTCTTCCGCAACTCTTCGGGCGCACCCGGCTCCATGCCCCACTGCATGCGCGCGTCATACGGAGTCCAGTACGTGAAGGCGACGTCCCAGCCGGCCCGGGCCAGATGCAGTACCACGGACGCCGCGATCCCCGCCGAGCGTCCCGCACCCGTGACCAAGGCAAGCGGGAGCCCCGCCTCTCCCACGTCCTGCCGGCTCCCCACGCGCGTCTCACCAGTCATGATCCTCATCCTGGCGGGCCGTCCTTCACACGGCACCCGATTTTCCTGGGCGCTGCCACGCTCACACGCGGAGACCCAGCCACGACAACGAGTGCCGCTTCCGACACCGGCCGCACCACCACCCTCACCGGGACGGCCAGCAGCACGGTCGTCGGCCTATTCACTCCGGCCCGGCGCGGCCATCCATGGACGGGCTGGTCGTTCTCCGCCGCGTGGGGCAGCCGGGAGACGCTGAAGTCACGCTGGTAGAAACCTGCGGCCCTCCTCGCGGAGGAGCGGGAGCACGACGTCCTGGCCGAGGACGTCGCCCGTGTCTCCCTCCTTTAGCGCCAAGTCTCCGCGCTTCAGCGCCAAAAGCGAGGTGCAGAGCGTGACGTCCAGCCGTCACGAGATCGGCCGCTACCGGGACGCATGACGGCTCTACGTCACGATCAGCTTGGGGCGTCTGCTCGTGCTGTGCAATCTCGGGTTCTGGCTCAGATTCCGTGATCTGGCTACTGAGCGTTCGGGTGCCCAAGAAGTTGAGCTCGGAGCGATTGGGCCATCTGGTCTGCCTGGTCAGCCGTTACTCGCTCCTGCGCTGGTCGCCGAAGCAGATCGAAGATGCCCGGCCCACGATGCTCTGGTTGCAGATCTGCCATGCGCGGAACGATATGGAAGTGCACGTGCGCGAAGCCTTCGGCTTCGGCAAATTGGACAACGTAGGTCTTGGCGCAACCAGTCATCCTCTGGAGAGCCCGGGAGAGCTTGACCTGCCACACTCCTAGGGCAGATGCCTCAGCGTCGGTGAGGTCATGAACCGCGGCAACGTGACGCCGAGGCAGCAGCACCAGCCACCCGGGCACTGCGGTGTTGAAGGCGTGGGCCACCCGCCAGTGCTGGTCATGTACCACGCACTCGCGTGGTGGAAGGTTGTCGAAATCTGCTTCCTTGCTGCATGTGTAGCAGTCGGGAGTCGTCATGAACCGAGATCGTAGAGCTGTCTCTCGAGACAGATCGCCGACCCGTCGTCGAACGCTTCGCCGAGCAGAGCGTCGCCAGCCACTTCCGCCTCGACGAGGTGACGGGCGCAGCTGGGGCATCAACGGACTGCCGGTCACCGGGACCGCTCGCGGGCGCGCACGGCGTCAGGCAGGGCAGCGGCCCGACCCGATCCTCTGTGCGGGCACCACATCCACGTGCCCCGGCCACCCGGCAGACCCTTGGTTGCGCCCTTCGGCATCCGCGCAGGCGGCCCGTCCGTCCTCGTAGGCGGTCCGGTCCGGCAGCACATGGCCGGGGAGGGCGGCACACACCAGTTGCTCACCACCCCCGTCATGGCGTACAGAGCAGCCTGGTCACGTCGCTCGGGAGCCGGCGTTCGCCATCCACACGCAATGGTGTTCGCCGGCCGGCCTCGGCGGCCTTGGAAGGCAGCCGCGGCCGTTCCTCTCCCGTTTGAGCGCCCTGGCGTGCGAGGACGACGCCCATGCCGGCCGCGTACGGACCGCCGGTGTGACCAGCCTCATCCCGAGGAGGGCGGCGACGGTGACGGCAAGCAGCACGGCATTGAGCCACAGGATCTTGGAGGTGGCACCGTCGACCGTGTCCAGCGGCAGGGCCACGACGGCGTGCATGCTGGAACCGCCCGGTCTGGGAGGCGACCAGCGGCCTGGTCGCGGGCAGGCCGGCCTTCGCTGCGGCGACGCCCAGCGGTGCGAGCGGCGAGCACTGCGACGTCGGGTCAGGCAGAGGCGAAGGCCTCCTCGGGGGCTTCGTCGAGGACGAATCCGTTGTCGAGCCGGACGCGGACCGTGACGCGGAGCATCCGTCGCTGGTAGGCGGCCCACTGCTCTTCCAAGGCCCCCACCTGCTCCTCCAGTTGCTTTCTGCTCTCCGGCGGCATCTGGTGGCCGAAGTCGTCGAGGAGCGACTTGAGGCGCAGGTACTCACGGACCTCGTGGGTCTGCTGCCGGTGATGCTCGTCCACACGCTCGACAGTGCCCTCGATGCCTGCTGCCAGTGCCACAGAGGCGGCGAAGGCGCCCGTCTCCTCCGGGGGCTCCTCGGCTGGGGTCACCGACCCGGCCAACCGGAGGTCCGCCGCCAGCCGCACCCGTTGGCCCACGTTCAGCGTCATCGATCCTTCGTCTTCCTCGTCGGTCACCGGCAATCCGGTAGACGTGGCGATGCCAGGCGTACCGGAGAGGAAGGATCATCCCACCCTCGCTTCCGGTCCCGGCACGATCGAAGCCCTCGCCGACCCTCGCATGAACACCGCCCGACGGGCAAACAGGAGCCCGAGACGGTCAGTCGGACCTGGCGAGAGCGCCTGGGCCTGTTCGTTGACGTGTGCGTAATCGAGTTCGCATCTGTCGTCATGGCTTCGACGGTAGGTCGCACCCCGGCCACGTGCTCGGGCACTTCTCTGGGAAGTTCCTGGAGCACATCCTGGAGATCGCCTTCAAATACGACGGTTCGGTGGAGCGCACCGGCCACATCGTCGCCGACAACGGGTTCATGGAATGGCCTCTGTAGAGGTTGCCTCGTTCGCGACCTGGGCCTGTACGTGGCCGTCTCACTCCACGAGCACGGTGTCGCCACGTTGCTGGGCATCCTCGCCGCCGTCACGGTCACCATGGCGGCGGGCCTGCTGGTGCGCGAGACGGTGATCAGGCCACTCGGTCAGGGACAGCTGTTCTCCGCGCTCGTCGTGACGATGGGCGTGTCCCTGGTCGCGGAGAGCGTGGCAGGTCGCGGGTGGCGGAACCGACGCCCAGTACCTTCGGTCTCGGCAGCCGCCGTGGTCCTCGCGCTGGCCGTACCGGCCGCCGCCTCCGGCCTGCGGATGCGGCTGGTGGCCGCAAAGTCGCATCCGCCGGCCGCCCGTACGATCGGCATCGCGCCGCAGGCGCAGTCCTCGCTGTCGTTCGCGGTGAGCGCGGCGTGCACGTCCTTGGCGGGCGTGCTGCTCGGACTGATCACCGGGTTCGTCAGCCCGGATCCGTTCTCGCTGACCTTCGGCATCTCGCTGATCGCGGCGTGCGTGCTCGGCGGCGTCGGCACCGTCCTCGGCGCCGTGGCCGGCGGTGTCTACCTGACCTGGAATCCTCCGCTCTCGTCCGCCGTCGGGCTGCCACAGCCGGTCATGCAGGGCCTCGTGCTGGTCGGGGTGCTCCTCTTCCTCCCCGGCGGAGTCGTGCCGTTCCTCGCCAAGCCCGCGCGGAGCGTTCTGCGGCGCGTACGGCGCCGGCCGGACGCCCCCCGCCCTCCGGCCGCCGACACCCCGGCGAACCTCGTGCCGCTCCGGTCCCCGTCCGAGACGGCGGGCGGCGGTCCCGGTCTGCTGCGCCTGGAGCACCTGTCGGTCGTGTACGGGGGTCTCAAGGCCATCGAGGACGCCTCGCTGTCCCTGCCGCAGAACGAGATCCTGGCGGTCATCGGGCCCACCGGGGCAGGCAAGACAACCCTGATGAACGCCCTGTCGGGGCTGACCGGCAAACGGCCGGGTGAGCGGCGGTGGCGACTTCGCCGGCCGGCCGCTGCTCAAGGCGCGGCGACCGCGCGGCGGCGGCTGGGCATCGGCCGCACGTTCCAGCACGCGGAGGTCTTCTCCGAACTGACCGTCGCTGAGAACGTGTTGTGCACCCGCCGCCGGATCACGGCCCGGGACCGGGCCGAAGTGACCCGTCTGCTGCACTCCGTCGGTCTCGCGGACGTGGCTGGGAACAGTCGACGGCAGGGAACGCCTCCCCGCTCGCGGAGGCGAGCGGAGCATGATCCGCCTGCATGGGGTCGGCCACACGTACGGCGGCGTGGTCGCCCTGCGAGGCGTCGGCCCCGACGTCCGCCAGAAAGTCGTGCTGGGTGTCGCCGGAGCCAACGAAGTGAACCCCTCGGTCCAGGTGGACCAGCTGACGGTCAAGTTCCAGACCACCGACTACACCCCGGGGATCAGCAAGGCGAAGGCCGCGAAACCCCAGGCGGTGATCGTGATCCCCACTTCCCCCGAGGCGGCCGCCTTCATGAAGGAGGCCAAGCTCCAGAACTGTCACTGCCCACCTACGCCTACGCGCCCGTGGCCGCCGAGTCGACGATCTCGCTGGCCAAGGACGCCGCCGAGGGACTCGAGGCCGTGCAACTGGTGAAGCCGCCCTCGGACCCCCGGCCCCGCGGTGAATGAGCTCCGGACCGCGATGGCCAAGTACGAGCCTGGTCAGACCGCAGGACTCCTCGCCCTGGGAGGCTGGAGCAATGCGAAGGTGTTCGCGGAGATCGTGAAGAGCTTCAAGGGCCCCGTCACGTCCCAGGCCATCATCGGGGCGTACCAGAAGGCGTCCGCCGTGGACCCGGGGGTTTCGCCGGTGATGCATTTCAGCCCGAGCGACCACCTCGGCACGCGCAGCGTGCAGCGAGTGGTGGTGAAGAACAGCGTCTGGACGTCCCTCGGCGACTTCTGCACACCCCCGGTCCGCGACTGATCGCTCTGCCCAAGGGGACCATCGAGGGTCCCCCACCTCCCTGAACCGAACCGGGTGCCTGCTCGCCAGGTCGAACGCTCCCTTGTGACGGTTGTGGCACCGGACACCGCTTCACGTCTGCCCGCAACCGAGGACGACTTGTGCGGCTTGCTCACGCACGACGATTTCGCACAGTTTCGCCTGGATCATTTCGGTAGGGAAGCTTCAGACACTCGGACAAGTCCTGCAAGTCGTTTGGCGCCTGCTCAGCTACGCACGTTGCAGAGCCAGTCGTTCATACGCATCATCGACGGCATGAGTACAGAGTCCCTGGTGGCAAGGACATGGCGCATGCTGATCGAGCGCCACCCCCAAGCACGTCGAGGTGATTCGGACGTGATCGAGGCGGCGTTCGCCGAGCCACGGCTGCGCCAGTTGTTTCCCTTCCCGAGCCACGGGCGCCTGCACTTCCACCGCAACACGGACTTCCCGTGGAGCAATGATCTTCCTTCCATTGCCAGCGGTCTGTCGGCGTACGCCGTGTACTCGGCCG
This sequence comes from Streptomyces sp. NPDC088157, assembly GCF_044741545.1. Lineage (NCBI taxonomy): Bacteria > Bacillati > Actinomycetota > Actinomycetes > Kitasatosporales > Streptomycetaceae > Streptomyces > Streptomyces sp. NPDC088157. The sequence continues at coordinate 1,491,818 of NZ_JBIUSU010000001.1, read as the reverse complement.
ACCACCAACTCATCGGCGAAACGCCAACTCCACAAGAGGCGGCTGCGCTCCTCGTCGCGCATCTTCCTGACGACTGCGGACCGGCAGTCGACGGGCCATGGCCTCCGCCGAGCATCCACCAGGCGTAACAGCACCTTGGCCCTCGACGCGGGTGAACGTGCCAGTCGCCTCGTCCCGCGCCCCGCCACGGTGGCCCGACCTGCTACTCCCCTCGGCATCGGATCCAGAGACCTCGCGACGGATACCTCGGTCCCCTCCCTGGCTCCCTGGCACGGATGGCCTGGAACTCATCGCATCTCAGGCGCCCACCGCACGCAGTGTCTGTGCGGACCGCCCGGCGACGCCGCGCGCCAGCCAGTCCTGGTAGGCCGGTGCCTGACGGGCCGCCTCCCAATAGGCCCCCTCCAACTCGTCGAACCCTGTGTCGAGTTCGTCCGCCGTCCGGGCCGCGAGCATCAGCCGCACTCCTATCGGGTCACCGTGCAGGGGCCGGATGACGAGGTCGGAGCGGGGTGGGAGCGCGGTCGGCTGACTGACCGTGACGACCTCGCCGATGGCGGCCAGGAAGTAGGCGGTGAGGTAGTCGCCGTGCAGAAGATCGGGCTCGATCCCGGCGGCGCACAGCACCCGGCACACCCCGTCCCACTCGCCGTCGACCGTGGCGTCCACCATCCAGCGGTCGTGCGCGAGGTCCGTGAGACGCACTTCGCGCCGGATCGCCGCAGGGTGGTCCGCGGCCATGGTGACGAACTGGGGTTCGCGCTCCACCAGGATCCGCAGACACAGCCCGTTCGGGACGCGCAGTGGGCTGCCCTCGACCTCGTGCACGAACGCCAGGTCGAGCCTGCCCTCAACCACCTGCCGTAGCAGGGCGTTCGCGGACACGTCCATCTGCAGGCTGGGCTCGACTGTGGGCACGCGGGCGCGCAGCCGGCTGAGCCAGCCGGGGACCGCTCGGCTGGCCGTGGCGCCGATGCGCAGCCGGGGGCCGCCCGCCGCGCGGGCGGCCGCCGCCCGGGTCTCGGTCACGATCGCGGAGAGTTCGGCGACCAGCGGCCGGGCGCGGCTCACCACGACGTGCCCCAAAGGAGTGGGACGGCTGCCCGTACAGTCGCGGGTGAAGAGCTGTCCGCCCAGCAGCTGCTCGATGCGGCGCAGCTGGGTGCTCAACGAGGGCTGTGCCATGCCCAGTTGACGAGCCGCCTTGTGCATGCTGCCGGCGTCGGCGATGGCGCACAGCACGCGTAAGTGCCTCACCTCGAGCTCCATGCGCGGAGCGTAAGGGCTGGCTCTGATGAGGCGCCAGATGTTCAAAGGCCAATGAATGAGCACGAGTCGCCCCGATAGCCGTGGGCTATCCCCAGTTGCCATCATCCGCTCGGCCGGCCGGCTGCCCCACACTCGGCTCCACCGATCGTTCACCACCCCACACGAACGAGTAGGAGCCCCCCCACATGACGTCCAACCGTACGTCCTTCGCGTCCGCGAATGCCTCCAGGAGATTGCTGTCGCTTGGCCTGGGCGTGACGTTCGCGGCCCTGGGCAGCGCGATCCCGGCGAGCGCCCAGACCACCGGCTCCACCGCCACGCTCCGCGCCGGCTACACCGGTTCGGCCCAGGAGGCGACGGACAGCAAGGCGTTCTTCGAAGCCGTGCTCAACTCGGTCGCCAAGAAGCAAGCGGCCAACCCCAGCCTGCAGTCGGTGACGGTCTACTACAACGTCTCCCAGGCACCGAGCTTCCGCTCCCAGATATCGAGCGCCGCCTCGATCTGGAACAGCTCCGTGAGCAACGTCAAGCTGCAGTCCACCTCGGGCAGCGGCGACTTCTCGTACTACGAGGGCAACGACTCCCGGGGCTCGTACGCCTCCACCAACGGCCACGGCAGGGGCTACATCTTCCTCGACTACGCCCAGAACCGGCAGTACGACTCCATCCGGGTCACCGCGCACGAGACCGGTCACGTGCTGGGGCTGCCGGACCACTACAGCGGCCCGTGCAGCGAACTGATGTCCGGCGGCGGACCCGGCACGTCCTGCACCAACCGCTACCCCAACACGACCGAGCGGACGCGCGTCAACCAGCTGTGGGCCAACGGGCTGGCCAAGGCCCTCGACAAGTTGAACAAGGTGCGCTGACAGCCCGAGGATTCTCACTCTCACCCGGAAGCGGGCCGTGCAACAGGTGACGGCACGGCCCGCTTCGCCGTGCCGCGCCCCCGACCCTGCCGGTCGCCGGCGGTGACGCCGGAACAGGTCCGTGACCATGGACTCCTTCGGGGTGACGGCACCGAAGTTGCCACAGTGCTTCACCGGTGGGCCTCGCGGCACGGTCAGTGGCTCCGGGCGGGCGTGCCGGACGATGACCTGACTGCCGACGGTGCCGCAGAAATCCACGAGGCGCCGCGTTGTCCCTGTCCGGGCCCCGTCAGCCGTCAGCAGCGGTTCCGATGAGGACGAAGGCGACGGTGGCCGGTTCGTCACCGCGGTTGCGCCAAACGCGCCTGGTGCCGTTTCTGGATCCCGATGTCACCGGCCGACAACCGTGTGCACTGGCCGTCGTCGAGTTCGAGGACGATCTCCCCCCCGCAGCCCGAGGCCGTAGTCGACGCACAGGCCTGTGTCTGGCCGGACTTCGTCCGGCACTGCGGCCCGTGCAGTCTCGATCGTTACTGACTTCGGCTCGTTAGGGTGATCCGTCTCGAAGTCCCTGATGTTGCGGCGCGGTTGGTTGTATCTCCTGGCGTGTGAGGTATGCGGATGGGGGCGGGCTGACGCCCGCGGGGCGTCGGCGCCGTGAGGCGGTACGGATGCAGGCGGCCGGGCTGTTCGAGCAGAAGATCAAGCCGTTGGAGGTGGCACGGCGTCTGCGGGTGAGCCGGAAGTCGGCCTACGAGTGGCAGCAGCTGTGGCGGGACGGTGGTCGTGCGGCTCTGGCCTCCCGTGGCCCGAGTGGATCGCGATGCCGTCTGTCGCCGCGTTGCCTTCAGAAGCTCGCCGGGTATCTCGAGCAGGGGCCGGCCGCGCACGGCTGAGTGGAGGACCAGGTGTGGACCGCGGCGCGGGTGGCCACGCTGATCGGCAGGAAGTTCCACGTCTCCTACAGCGTCTCGGGTGCGACGAGGCTGATGCACCGGCTCGGCTTCAGCCCTCAGGTTCCCGCGCGGCGGGTCGCTGAGCGCGACGAGCAGGCCGTCGCCGTCTGGAAGGAGGCGACCTGGGCGGAGGTAAAAGAGCCCGGGCGGCCTGCGGAGGCTACATCTGCTTCGAGGACGAAGCCGGGTTCACCCGTCGGCCGCCCCAAGGACGTACCTGGGGCCGGCGCGGAGTGACTCCGCGGGTGACGGTGAGCGGACGACGTTCGGGACGCCTGTCAGTGGCCGGGCTGATCGCGATGCGGCCCGGCTCCAGGACCCGCCTGTGCCACCGCCTGCGCACCCACCCCGCGGGCAAGGGCAAGCGCCGCAGCATGGGCGAGCGTGACTTCATCACGCTGATTGACGGAGTCCACCAACTGGTCAAGGCGCCGATCGTGCTCGTCTCGGACCGGCTGAACACCCACGTCTCCCACGCCATGCGTGAGCTGATCGCCGAGCGTGAATGGCTGACGGTGTTCCTGCTGCCCGCCTACTCGCCCGACCTCAACCCCGTCGAGTGGGTGTGGGCGCACGTCAAGCGCAGCCTGGCCAACCTCGCCGTGGTCGCCCTCGACCGGCTCGAGGCCCTCGTACGCAACCGGCTCAAGCGCCTTCAGTACCGGCCGGACACCCTCGACGGCTTCATAGCCGGAACCGGCCTGGCCCTCGACGATCCAGCGTCACCCTGACAAGCCGAAGTCAGTATTGACTCCCAGACCCGGAGCCCCTGGTCCCGGTTCGCAGGCCGGCGCTCTTCCGGCCGGACAAGGCGTTTGAGCGCGCCGTGGAGCCGCACCAGGACGATGTCCGACTCGACGATGTGATGGGCGTCGATGACGCCCTCATCAGCCGCGTCTCGCGCCACCTTGGGCAGAACGTGGGCCTCCTGTGCCAGGGCTCGGAGGAGAGCGACGTCTGGATCTCCTACCAGCGGGCGGTCTTCCCGGCGGAACCGCACCGGCGAGATGGCGGTGACAACGAAGATCGGACGGCCGATGCACGCCACTCGCCGAAACCGCATCCTTCCGGGTGATGAACCGATCCCGATCATCCGAGAGGACACTCATGTCGCCCAGCCCGTCCCGAGGCGCCCGCCGCACCGTCTCCGGTCTCGCCACCGCCCTGCTGGCCCTGGCCGGCCCCCTGGCGGCCCCGGCCTCACCCGCGGCCGCCGCAACCGGGCAGGTCAGTACGGTCACCTACACGGCGGCGGAGCGCACCGGCGCCCTCTCGTACTGGACGCTCGCGCGCATGAAACAGGTCAGCCGCGCCGTCGACCTGGGGCCGACCGGTCCGCTCAGCAAGCCCTGGACCGGCAAGGGCATCCCCAGCATCGGACGGCTCTTCTTCGTCGATTCGAGGGGGCAGGACACCTGGTGCACGGCCAGCGCCGTCACCAGCGACAACCGCTCAGTGATCATGACCGCCGCCCACTGCGCACGCCTCGGCTCCTCGCCGGTCAACACCTACAGCGACATCGTCTTCGTCCCCGGCTACGCCAAGGGCAAGGCGCCGTACGGCCGCTACGCCGTCAAGGCGACCATGACACCGCGCTCCTGGGCCCAGGACACCGTCAATGACATAGCGGCGATGGTCGTCGCCACCCCGGCGTACGGGAAGCGGCTCACCGACGCGGTGGGGGCGCAGAACATCGCCTTCGGCCGTTCGGCCGGTGAGCGGGTCACCGCCTTCGGCTATCCGGCGACCACTCCCCAGCGGGGCGAGGAACTTCTGTACTGCGCCGGTACCTCTCAGCGCGCCCCCGAGGACGAGCAGCGCGTCCCGTGCGACCTCGGCGGCGGCGCGAGCGGCGGTCCCTGGCTCGCCGGCTTCAACTCCGCCACCGGCAAGGGCACCGTGGTGTCGGTCAACAGTCACGGCGAGGGCGACGGCGGCAGCCCGATGTACGGGCCGACGCTCGACAAGACCGCGCGGGCCGTCTACGAGGCCGCCCAGCGCGGCTGAGCGGTTCGTCCCCGGCCCCGGAGGCTGCCTGGCGACTTAAGAGGCCCTAACAAAGGCGTTGGACGTGGCGGTGGGTGATCAGGCAGACGGCGAGTCCGAGGAATGCCTCGTGGATGTCGTCGCGTCGTTCCCAGCGGATGCGCAGGCGGCGGAAGCCGTGGAGCCAGGCGATCGTGCGCTCAACGACGTAGCGGAAAACGCCCGGGCCAGTGCCGTGCGGCTCGCCTCGCTTCGCGATCACGGGGCGGATCCCTCGCTGCCAGAGCAGGCGCCGGTACTTGTCGTGGTCGTAGCCGCGGTCGGCCAGCAGCGCGTCCGGCCGCCGTCGGGGTCTGCCGGCCCGGCCCGCGACGGCCGGGATCTTGTCCAGCAGCGGCAGAAGCTGGGTGACGTCGCCCTCGGTTCCCGCCGGTCAGCGACACCGCGAGCGGGATGCCCTGCCCGTCGACGATGAGGTGGTGCTTGCTGCCCGGACGTGCTCGGCCGACCGGGCTGGGCCCGCTTTTGGGGCGCCGTCGGGCCGCGGACGTGCGAGGAGTCGATCACCGCCCTCGACCAGTCCAGGTGGTCCTTCGACCGCAGCTTCTCCAGCAGCAGCACGTGCAGCTGATCCCAGACGCCGGCCTCGTTCCAGGCCGCCAGGCGCCGCCAGCAGGTCATCCCCGAGCCGAAGCCCAGCTCCTGCGGCAGGTACTCCCACTGGATCCCGGTATGCAGGACGAAGAGGATCCCGCACAGGGCCTGGCGGTCCGGCACTCGAGGTCTGCCCTCGACCAGCTTCGGCGCCGGCTCGGGCAGCAACGGCTCGATGAGTGACCAGAGTTCATCCGACACGATCCACGGTCGCGACTGACGCTTCCCCACGACCAGACCAACGAGCGGACAAGCCAACAGTCACATGATCAACAGCTTTTGTTAGAGCCACTAAGGGCCGACGATCCCCGGCCTGTGCAGTTCCTGCGGCGGATCATTGGGTGACGCACGTCTGATCCGGTCTGCGTGGCGACCAGCCGGCCACCTGAGGGCGGGTGCCTGTTGAGCCGACACGGAGTGCGATGCCGGTGTTGCCACCGGTCCGTTTCTCCGTGCCGGTCACCGAACCCGGCTTGCCCGTATCCCGCGTACCGGGCGCGGGGCCCCCAGACCGAGGGCTGTCCGAGCGTCCTGACGCCGCCAGGCGGTGGCCGACATCATGTCGGCCACCGCCTGGCGGAAGGGATGCCCGGTTCGGCTGCGTGGACAGTGGCGTGGCGTCAGGTGGTTGGGCTGCCTGCGGTCCACACGCTCCACGCCATGTTCCAATCGCTGAGGCCGTTGTCCGAGGCCAACATGGTCTCGTCCTCCGAGTTCTTGACGACCACGACATCACCGATCATCGAGTGGTCGAAGAACCACGCGGCGGGCCGACTGCCGTCGCTGCCGCCCCTGACATCCTTCAGGCCTACGCAGCCATGGCTCGTGTTGACCCTGCCGAAGACCGAGTCGGCACCCCAGTAGTTGCCGTGGATGAACGTGCCCGAGTCGGTCAGGCGCATGGCGTGCGGTACGGCCTTGATGTCGTACGAGGGCTTGCCGGACTTCTCCGTGAGGCCGACGCTCGCACCGTTCATATGGATCTGCCCGAACTTCTCGGAGATCACCATCTGGCCGTTGTACGTCGGGTGCTCGGGGCTGCCCGACGAGATCGGGATGGTCTTGATCGTCTTGCCGTCCCGGACGACGGTCATCTGCTTCGTCTTTGCGTCCACGGTGCTGATCTGGCTCCGGCCGATCTTGAACGTGACCGTCTTCTGGATGCCGTGGCGGTTGAGCGTGACGGTGGCGGTGGAGCCGGGCTTCCAGTAATTTTCAGGGCGGAAGTCCAGGCGGTGGTCGTTGAACCAGTGACCGACGACGCGCTGGCCGCTGCTGGAGCTGACCTGGATCTCCGACTCCACAGCGGCCTTGTCGCTGATCGCCATGTCGAAGTTGACCGTCACCGGCATGCCCACGCCGACGGTCGAGCCGTCCTCGGGGGAGACGTGCCCGATGAAGTCGTTGGCCGGGGAGACCGTGGTGATTGTGGCGTTACCGGTGGCGGAGCGGCCCTTGGCGTCCTCGGCCTCTGCGGCGATCTGATACTTGGTGGCACGCTCCAGTCGTCCGTTTGGCTTCCAGGAGGTGCCGTCCGCGGACAGAGTGCCCGGGATCTCGGCACCGGTCGCGACGTCGGTCATGGTCACCTTGGTGAGCTTGCCATTACTGACGGTGACACCGACCGGACCGTTGATCCCGACATCGTGTGCACCTTGCCCGGGCGTGATCTCTATTCGGGCGTCGGAGGCTTCCTGGGCGGCCGCCTGATTTACCCGCGCCTGCGATTTCGGGTGGCTCCCGGCGCTGTCGCCGCCGGTGGCAGCGTTGCTTGTACCGCCGAGGGCCGTGACTGCGAGTACGCCCCCGAGTACGCCGGCCGTAGCCACAAGCCCGGTGCGTCTTTTATAGAGCGTGATCAAACGCTTCTCCATGCCGCTGGTCTTTGCATCCATGCGCTGATCGCCGAAGGGGTGCAACCAGCCTTGAAACCACTTATAGGCATGACTATGTCCAGAAATGGGTAAATTGTGGCGAAGGCCACGCATTGCCGAGCGCGTCGCCGAGGTTGCAGACCTGGACCTGGGAGCCGATGACGGTCCGCACGCAGATCTTGGTGCAGTTCCGCTCTCCGTTGCTCGTGACCGCTTTCTCGCTGTGGGCCGAAGCGTCGCCGACCTCGGCGCCGCGGCCGTCCCGTCGTTCCTCGGGCCCGGGGAAGGACGACCGCGCGGGTGGCGTCGGCTTCGCGACGGCGCTGGAGGCGGGCCACCTCGATGGGGGCCGGTGCATCGTCCGGGACGACTTCGGGTTCGGGGAACGCGCGGCGGTTGGTGTGCTGAGGGGGATGTCGGGGTGCCGACCACGCTGCAAAGTCGTGGTGACCTGCGGATATGGAAGCGCGGGGACCACGGGTCACGTGCCGCTGAGCGGGGAACGGCGAGATCCGGGTTCCAGGTCCCCCCAGGATTGCGTCCGCGGCTCCGTTCCTGGTCACCCACTGCATCACCGCACATGGCTATCGACCGCCGCAGGTCTTCATCGACGCCGTTCTCGCCGTGGACCTTGACGCGTGGGCCGCGGCCCGCTGGCCCGAGGTCCCTTTCCCATGGGTTCCCGACGACGCGGAACGCATGGAGGAGTAGATGCGGGCTGCCCTTTACTCGCGGCGCCAAAGCCTGATCGCGGCGACCGTGACTGTGACGTCGAAGACGAAAGCCCTCTTGTCGAAGCGCGTTGCTACGTCCGTCGTCCCGCGTCCAGGCAACCCAGCATCGCGCCGTGGCCGGCAAGGTCAAGACCGTCTCGGTCAAGCGTGAGGGCCGTAAGTGGTTCGTCGTGGTCACTGCCGAGCAGGGTCGGCCCGAACCGCTGCCCGCTACCGGCAGCATGGTCGGGGTCGATCTGGGCATCGCGAGCTTCCTCGCCGACTCGGACGGCGCTTTCGTGCTCAACCCGCACCACGGCCGCCGTGCGGCCGCCAAGCTCGAAGCAGCGCAGCAGGCCCTGTCCCGGTTCCCGCGCCGCAAGGCCACCGACCGCACCGCCAACCACCGGCACGCCGTGGAGAAGGTCGCCCAGCTCCACGGCAAGGTGCGCCGCCAGCGGCGCGACCACGCGCACAAGATTGCGCCAACCTCAGCCTCGCCGAGACGCCTGATCACCCGTCTCACCGACCGCCGTCCCACCTCGGTCGCCGCGGCTACAGCCGGTGGCGGCGCGTGGCCTGTTGTGGTGGCAGGGTCAGTGTGATTTGCCGGACGAGTTGCTGGAAGCATGCGAGGGACGCCACGGCGGGCAGGGCAGCTCCAGCGATTCCGGTGATGGTCTTGTCTGCCTGTGCCACGCACAGCATTACCGCGACGGAGGAGAAGAGCAGAACGATGAACCATGAGTGCACGGCTCGGCGTCGATGCAGGGCAGCGCGCAGGATGGAGAGCGAGGCCGCCACCCAGGGGCCGTACACGAGAAGGGGCCACGACGGGGCGATGCCGGCGCCCGTTCCGGAGGTGATGCTCTGCAGCGGCCTGTAGGTCACCATGCCTCCGAAGACGCTGACCATCGCCACGACGACGGTGACGAGGGCGACGAGGGCGAAGCTGCCGGCCTGCAACCACTTGAGCCGGGCTTCTCGGACTTGCGACTTGCGATGCCCAGCAGGGGGGCGTCGGGTGGGCGGTGGCTGAGCCAGGCCCTCCAGCGGGCCGGTGAAGCCGACGCCGGGTGGGGGCTCGCTGCGAAGTGGCGGCACCCTGGCCGGCTGCTCCGCCGGAACAGCTTCCTGCAGGAGGTAGGCAAGTTCCTCGACCGGGTCCCAGCCGGTGTCGGGTGCAGCCAGAGGAACCCCTGTGTGGACGCCGTCGTCAGGCCCCCCGTTCCAGTCGGTTCCAGTCCCGTAGGAGTGCGCGTCAGAGTAATACTCCCGATACTCACGCTGCGCAAACGAAGGATTCACATAGTCATGGTTCATGTAATTAGTTGCCGTCACGCACTGTTCTCGTGACGGCCAAAGTGATCCTGGCCGTCCCACCGAGAATTGAGTTCCTCCTGGATTGCCTCCAATAGCCCGAGGAAATCGCGTAGCAGTGGCTCGGTAATCCGATGTTCGGCCCACGTACCGTCTCCGATAGCGGTGCCCTGTGCCGCAAGCACCAAGTATCTCGCACCAGACGGCCAGGCAGGGCTCGCAGGTAGATTTTCTGTCCTCGCGTTGCGCCTCGCGTTGCGTTGCGGGAGGCCCTGGGACGTCGCTTTCGTCATATCCCGCTAACGCCGCTCCTCCTCCTCCAGAAGCGCGGCAAAGCGAGTGACCGTGCCACCGGTATGGGTGAGTTTTCCTTGAGCAAGTCACTTTATGAGCCGAGCGGGTTTTCCTCGGACTCGCCGGAATGGTAAATAGGATTCACCGTCGGTATCAATCCCGGAAGTCAGACCGGACGCGACAAGCGCCCACCGACCCGGCCCGATGCGTCTGTGGCCAGCGCTGTGCGGAAACGAAGCCCCGACACAGCCGCCCTGTGACCCTGACCCGTCGAAGGGACCCCAACCCCTCGTATGAGAGAGAACGAGCCCACAGGCATCCGGGGTGTGACCACAGGTTTTGTCATGGTGATCCCTGCGCTGGGCCATTTCGTTTGGATCAGCCGGTCGTGGCCAGGGTGTGCCGTGGGCTGATGCGCAGTGGGCGCGGATCGAGCCGTCGCTCCCGGACCGCACGCCGAAGCGGGGTGGCCGCTGGCGGGACCACCGTGAGGTGATCGACGAGATCGCCTTCAAGTTCCAGACCAGGACCCAGTGGGTGCACCTGCCGCAGAAGTACGGCAACCGGCAGCGCGTCTACAACCGGCTTCGGATGTGGGCGGTCGACGGAGTCTGGGAGCGGGTGTTCACCACCCTGGTGGCCCAGGCCGACGCCGACGAGGACCTGGACTGGGGGGTGTCGGTGGATTCCACGATCGTGCGCGCTCACCAGCACCGCGGCCGAAGCCCGCAAAAAAGGGGGCCCCGGCCGAACCGGACGACCACGCCATCGGCCGCTCACGCGGCGGACTGATTACGAAGATCCACTCGCGGCCGACGTCCGGTGTCGGCCACTCGCGTTCCTTCTCACCCCCACCCGCGCTTCCACCTGCACTTCACGCCGACCAGTTCATCCTGGCTGAACCTGGTGGAGCGATGGTTCGCCGAGCTGACACAGAAGGAGCTCAAGCGAGGTGTCCACCGCTCCGTCCAGGCCCTCGAACGCGACGTCCGCAGCTGGCTCGCCCGCCGACGAGATCCTCGACAAAGTCGCCGCCTACTGCCGACGAATCTCCGACTCAGGTCACTGGGCTTTCCGGGCCAGTCCGGCGGCGATGAGGTGTTCCCAGACCGTGAGCTCTCGCCTCTTGCCGCTGTTCCAGGGGTTGTCGGTCTCGTCGGGACGCCACAGGGACGCAGGGACGATACCGGGGTCGAGGATCTCCAGGCCGTCCAGCAGGGAGGCGATTTCCGCGTCCGTGCGCCACCGGCCGCGGCCGAACGTCTGCTGGAGGACCTTCTCGGCCTCCGCGGTCTCCGGGTTGTTGCCAGAGCGGAAGTGGCTGATGAAGAAGTAGCTTCCGGCGGGAACGTGGTCGCGCCAGTAGCGGACGATGCCGGCCGGGTCCTCGTCATCGTTGACGTGGTGGAGGATAGCGCTGAGGATCACGGCGACAGGACGAGCGAAGTCGATCAGTTCGACGGTGTCGGGGTGAGTGCGGATGCCTTCGGGGTTGCGCACATCGACCGCGACTACGCGGGTCCGGTCGTTGTTCTCCAGCAGTGCGCGGCCATGGACCAACACTTGGAGGTCGATGTCGACGTAAACGACCCGGGACTCGGGAGCGTGCCGTTGGGCGACCTGGTGGACGTTGTCCGCAGTCGGCAGGCCACTGCCCAGGTCGATGAACTGCCGAATGCCGGTGGTCTTCGCGATCTCCCTGACCGCCCGTGTCAGGGCCGCGCGGTTGGCGAAGGCAATGGCCACCGAACCGGGCAGGTCGCGCTTGAACACGTCGCCGATCTTACGATCCACGGCGTAGTTGTCCTTGCCGCCGAGCAGGTAGTCGTAGACGCGGGCGATGCTGGGCTTGGCCGGGTCGATGGAGGAGCCTTCGTACGTCATGGCGGCCATTCTCCCCGCAACGTCGCCTGCGCACCCTCGTTTTGGGATCCTCCAGCCGGTCGGGGCGGCGCGATGGCTGCGTAGCTCTCAACGGGCTCTGGGCCACTTGCCGTGGAGGGCTCACAGACAGTGATCTCAGTGGCCCGTGGTGAGATGGCTGCGCTCCATCAGCCACCTGGTGGGAGATCGTTCCGAAGCCTGTCTACCCGTCCCTGACCCGTGGTCTGGCGGCGGCTCTGGTCGATGTCCTCTGGTTCGTTGAGGGTGCGAGGACGAGCAGAAATCCCGATGACGCGGTCAAGGTCTGGAGGATGCCGCCCATCTGGTGACTCAGCTGTCGGGTGATCAGCGAAGCGAGTTCGTCGACATACTCGGTTCGATGGCTGCAGACGAGGCCGACCCTTCGCGCCGCGAGTTCTTGGAGGGCTTCCCGAACGGCTTTGGACTCGTTGTGGACGACTCCTGACCTGGGATCTATGCATAGAGCAGGAGGCGCTTGCGGAGGAGTTGGGATCCTGCGCGACCGAACATCTGACGCTTGAGCATCTTGGTCCGGTTGACGTGACCTTCGACGACGCCGGAGTTCCAGGGCTGCGAGAGCCCAGCGATGACGGTGTCGAGGTCTCGTTCGAGGTGCTGGGCGCCAGCGGACCAGACTGTCGAGAATCCGCTTCCGACCGACCTCGCCTGCGACCGCCCAGGTGTTCTCCATGGAACGGCGCTGCTTCCGGCGGAGCCGCCGTGGCTTTGTTCGCGCCCGTGTCCCTGCGCGAGGTATGTCAGAACCCCGGCGGCCTCGTCGTCTACTGCCCTCAGGGCGCACACCTGTCCCCCTCCGTGTCCGTAGCACTGTACGGCTGACCGAAAGAGGCTGTTGAATAGCTCGATCAATGAGCTGTTTCAGCGTTGGCACCCCAGGGTGAGGACGGCCGCGCGGCGATTGGCGTCATTCGATTCGGGCTGCACCGCGATCTGCGGAAGATGCGCCAGGACTTCAGTCGTGCCACGCCGCGTTCGACTGCTGCCCGTGCCGCGGACAACGCACGGTTGACGGTTTGTTGCGTCGGTGTGAGCTCGCGGCCCGGCGGGCGTCTGAGGGGTGTCATCACCCACGAGCCGGCTCCCCTGTAGGCGCGGTCCGCGAGGATCGGGACGCCCTGGCGCTCACAGATACGGATGATCCGGTGGGCGCGGGCCCCGTCAGGTCCTGGGCGCGGCCGGGCAGCGCGGCTGAGATCCACAGCGGCCGCCCCGGCGGATCGGTCACCACCTGCACGTTCACTCCGTGCCGGCGGTGCTTGTGGGAGTAGTCGGCCCGACTGTCGCACTCCGCGAGCGTGCCGTCCAGCAGGACGTGGTCTGACTCGGTCGTTGAGACTCCGCCGACCTCTGTGCATCCCTGCTACAGGGAGGCCAACACGGCGCTTGCCTCAGCAACAAACGCGGCCATGGCCTCCTCAAGCCTCTCCGCTTCCTGCGATTGTGCCGACCAGAGGTCGTCACTTGATGACGGCCTGTTCCCGCTGAGGGTTTCCTCCTGCTTGTACCAGAGCGCTTCGAACGTATCGGACATACTGGCGGCGAGCCTCTGCAACTTCGTGTCTGCGATGAGCGCAAGATGCGTCCTGCACGTAAAGAGCGCTCTTACTGCGACCTTCAATTCGTGTTCGGCCGCAACCTTCAACTCATCCGACTGGGCCACGGCTGCCTTCCCAACTGCATCAAGCTCCAGCCGCGCCCTGCTGATCGCCTCAAGGCATTGGGCACAGACTTCGCGCAGCAGTTGTTCACGTCGAGTAGACCGCTGCTCACGTCCTTGGTGCGCCTGCTGTGCCCTCATCGCTAGCCACGTCATGCTCGCAGTGAGCATGCTTCCCGCCAGCGCGGAACCGGCGGCGATCAGCGCAACTGCCGTCTCGCCTGCCATGCTTCCCCTTCCTGCATGGTGGCCCTCCTGTGCCCGCTAGATCGGCAGATACGCGGCCCGCCGGGCCGCGTCACGGCGTCCATCCATGCGAATTGCTCCCGGCCAGCTACCCAGGTCAGGGGCCGTTCACGTGTGGGGTGGCGGGATTTGACCCCACGGTGGTTCGCGCACCACGGTTTTCAAGATCGGTCTTACCGTTACTCGTGGTACATGCCTCGCCTTCCATAACCTCCCCGTACACGCGCTCCACTCGACGCGTCCAGGCCATGCCGCGGTCTTCCGCCGGGAGCGGCTCGTCCTGTACGAAGGCCCCACGCAGTCCAAGACGTGATCACAAAGCTCGCACAGGATGGTGTGCGGCCCCTCCGCGGCACCGCGCAGAACCAGATCTGGCCGGAGATCGTCCAGCTTGCCCTGGCTCTGCTCGCCTGGATGCCGATGCTCGCCCTGACCGGCCGGGCCCGGCTCTGGGAACCCCGCCGCCTGCGGATCCGCCTGTTCTTCACCGCCGCCCAGCTCGTCACCACAGCCGCCGTCGGCACCTGACGTTCGCGACGCACTGGCCTTGGACCGACGTGATCACCGACGCGATCGAGCGACTGCAGGCTCATCCGAACCCCGGCTGACCAGGCGAACGCTGGCAGTGTTGATGTACTCAACCTCGTAGTCCCCTTCCACGATTGGGACGGGACTACGTCAATTGGCGCGGTGCGCGCAGTATTGCGGCGGTCGCCGCCGACATCCGAGTCAAGCTCTCGCTGCGCTGGCACCTTCAGGAGAAGGCAGCCGAACTGTGAGTATTCAGCAAGCCCTGTGGATCGGTCGATCTCAGTCTCGTTCGGGTGATGTGATCGCGACGAGTTCGACTTCGAAGCCGTCGTCGTTCTCCAGGTAGGCGGCGTAGTGCTGTCCGCCGCCGGCGTATGGATGCCGCTCGGGGAACATCAGGTGCCAGCCGTGATGAGCGGCGTTGGCAGTCAACTCTTCGACGGTGGCGGCATCTTCGACGTGGAACGCCAGGTGGTTCAGTCCTGGGCGGCAGCGGTCGTGCTGTTCGGCGGTGAGGGCCGGGGACTGCTCGATGACCAGGTAGGTCGGCCCGAGCCGCCAGCTGCGGCCGCCCTCCCAGCTCTGGAAGAGGGAGTAACCCAGCTTCTCCAGCAGCCAGCCGAGCGAGGCGATCGCGCGGTGGAGGTCCGGTACCCACAGCTCGACGTGATGCAGCGTGCCGTGCGTCGGTCGGCTCATGCAGCCACCGCCTCGGCACGCTCGACGAGGTGTCCGCGTTCGAAACGGGCTCCGGCGCGGACGACGGCGACGAGGTGGGGCGTGTTGACCGCCCGCCAACCGCGGCCTGGTTCGTGATGCTCGACGAACCGGTCAACGGCCTCGACCCCAAGGGCGTGGCTGCGGGTGCGCAACCAGGTCATAGAGCCGCGGCCCTCCCGGTGCGACCGTCGCCGCGGGAGGCGAAGCGGTACGAGGTGGGTGGCGAGGGGCGTGGTGACCACCTTGACCGGCTCGAGGTCCCTCCGCGTGGGGCCCCGGTCCCCGAAGAGGGGCAGTCCCGCTCCGAGGTGCGCGGGCACCACGTGCAGCTGGAGCTCGTCGATGAGGCCCTCCCCCAGGTAGTGCCGTACGGTGCTCGCCCCGCCCGCGATGTCGACGTTCCGCTCCCCCGCGGCGGCCTTCGCCCGGGCGAGGGCGCTGTGGATGCCGTCGGTGACGAAAGGTGAAGGTGGTGCCGTCCTCCTTGACCAGGGTGGGCCGTGGACGGTGCGTGAGCGGCGCCCTGACTGCCTCCTCGCTGTTCGCCAGGCCCGGAGTGGGCCCGAGGCGGAAGCACCCCGGGTGAGGCTTGCCCGAGGCCGCGTACGGCAGGAAATCCAGCGGGCCCTCGCCGATGGGCGGGAAGGATGACGACCCTGGTGGTGTTCGTCGGGCGGCTGAGGGTCAGACCTGATTCGCCAGATTTTGATCATCGTCTCCTGGAGTGCGGTGGTGTGTGCTCAGTGCCTGCTCCACGGAAGGGGACACGGCAAGGACTGTGCTGGCCTGGGTGAGGTGCAGCATGCCGCTGATGAACGGGGGTGGTGCGGCCAGGGTGAGCGCGGTGCCCGTGGCCTGGCCCCGATGCCACACTTTCAGCAGCATGGACAGCCCGGAGGAATCGAATGAGTCGACGCGGGAGAGGTCCAGCACGAGATGGCGGCAGTCGCTCTCGTCCAGCAGCGCCAGAATGCCGGCGCGCAGTGCGGTGACCGTGTCGAAGTCCACGACGTCAGGCAGCCGTGCCACGGTCACACCGTCATCGCGCAACCGAACCGTCACCACGCTCGTCTCCATATGTCGAAGTTGACCTACGTTTTCCCCACTGTCCGACCAGTACACAGACGCACCCGGGTTGCTCACCATCATGCCGCCGATGGCCTGGTCGATCACGCTGCGCCGCCCGCGCTTTGAGGTCCTCGCCGGCCTGCGAAGCGCGCCGCCGACTGGGCCGACAAGGTCCGCGCCGCCGCGCACGCCGACGCCGTCCACGTCCCGGCCGAGAAGGACCGGGCCCGCATCCCCCGCTGACCTGCACCACTGACCGCCGCCCCTGGAGGCCTGCGCCATGTACGAGTTCGAGCCCGTCCCTCCGACCTACGGCATCTCCGAAGCCGTTGTCGCACACCGGCTGCGCGGCGGCGAGCGCCTGCGCGCCGGCCTGCCCGGCGGCTACCGGCTGACCCCGCGTACCCACGAGCTGCACTGGCCGGTCCAAAGCGGGCCACCCCGGCGTGTGCCTTCGGGTGCCCCGGTCAGGGGCGCCAGCCACAGGTCGGCGTGCGACTGGAGCAGCTGCTCGGCCGACCGGTAGTCCAGAACGGATCCGCAGGACAGGCGCAACCCGTCGCTGTCGGCGGCGGTGCCCGGCCACCCCGGCCGGGCCCGGAGTGGGTGGCGCACAGGAGCGCGAGCCAGTGCGGCGACTCCCCCGGCTAGGCGTCGGGGCCCTGCCGGAGCGCGGTCACCGTGGCGGGGCTGTCCAGCACCTCGCGGAGCCCGATGAGCTGCTTGATGTTCCGCGACGGAGCATCACTCCGGTCGGGCGAGGTCCTTCCTCAGTGTTCCACTACGTGATTCCCCTGATGCCGGGGCTTCGACGGCCGTCCTACGATCTGGGGCGCCCGCCCGACGACCGCCGCGCCGCGGTCCGACGGGGAGCACCGGTACCGCACGGACGGAGCGAGCATGAGGTCCAGGTCCACGAGCCTGCTGTACGGCCTGCGCGCCAAAGGATGGGTCGAGCTGTTCGTGGCCGCGACCTCCGGGCTGGGGTGCGCCATGCTCCTGGTCGTGGGCGCCGTCGGCGCGGTCTCACCTCTGTGGTGCCTGGTCGCGGTGCCGCTGGGAACCTTCAACGCCGTCGAGGTCACCGGCTTCTTCCTCACCCGGCAGGGGCGCCTGGGAGAGGGCTCATGACGCCGTACCGCCCGTCGTCACGCCGTTGCGCGTCATGAGGACGGCCAGGGCCGAGCGGGACGGCACGGACGCCTTGCGGTAGATGGACGACAGGTGCGTCTCGACCGTACGCGGGCTGAGGTGGAGCCGGGCGGCGATGCTCTGGTTGCTGAGGCCCTCCGCCACGAGCCCGGCGATGTCGAGTTCACGTGGCGTCAGGTCGGCCAGCCTCGGCGGCAGCATGGCTGTCTCCTGGACGACCTGAGGGCGGATCGACCCGGCCAGGTCCACCAGCAGCCGGGCTCCACCGTCGGCGGCGATGCGATGGGCCCGGTGCCACATCGCGGCGGCCCGCTGCCCCTGTCCGGCGCGTTTGACGAGGGGAGCGGCGCGCAGCAGGCAGTACGCCTCCCACAGGGTCAGACCGCAGGAGGCGTACTCCTGCGTGGCAGCGTCGAGGAGGCGTACGGCCTTGTGGGTGTCGCCGTGGTGCTCCGCCAGCGTCGCTTCGGCGCGCAGCGCGGCCGCGCGCTGGCCGCCCAGGCCCAGCCGTTTCGCCTCGCGAGCCGCCTGCGCGGCCCACCGCCCGGCCTGGTCGGGATCACCGGAGGCAAGGGCGATGCCCACCAGCGTGTCCAACTGGCCGGGGCGGATCGAGGGCTGCAGCAGCGGCAGTTCGGGGCCCCCGCCGGCGGTGACGATGGCCTCCCGGGCGCGGTGCGGGTCGCCGTTGACGAAGGCCGCGTGGCCGAGCATGCACCAGGCCAGGGTGCCCCACCAGCCCTTGCTGCCGCCCGCCGCGGCGACGGCTTCCTCGCCGGCGGCCAGCGCGCTGCCGTCGCCCAGCGGGCGGCCCAGGAGGAGTGCCAGTGTCTTGATGGCGAGCGTGAACGCGAGCAGATCACTGCTGCCGGCGGCGCGGGCTATGGCCTCGGCCTCTTCGGCCGCCTTCAGCGCGGCGGGCAGCCGACAGGTGTGCAGGCACACGAACGCCCGGTTCGTCAGCAGGTGGGGCAGGACGTGGAGCTGACCGCTGCGGCGGGCGATGTCCAGACCGCGGGTGATGTGCCGTTCCGCGTCGGCATAGCGCTCCAGCAGCGCCTCCGCCCAGGCCAGCCAGACCAGTGACTCGCACAGCTCGGTGAGGTCGGGGTCGGTCAGTGCGTCGGTGAGCGCGCGGGCCTCGTCGGCGAACCCGGCGGCGGACGCCGTGTGCCCCTCGTACGCCTCGCCGAGAGCGGCGAGAGCCAGGGCGGCCGCCTCCCCTTGGGCGTTGTTGTCGGCGCGGGCGACGGTCACGGCCCGGGCGACGTCCGCGCGCGCCTCGGGGTAGGACGCGGTCAGCAGGGCGGACATGCCCAGGGCGAGCCTGAGGGAGACGTCCTGGCTCGGCGGCGGGCCCGGTGTCCGGGACAGTTCTCGGCGCAGGAGGGCCGTGGCCTCCGGTGAGTGACCGAGGTGGCGTTCCAGCACGGCACACCGCGCGATGGCCTCGGCACGCAGGTCGGGGTGGCTCCTGCCCGACATCTCTATCAGCAGGTGGAGCAAGTTGCGGCTCTCGCTGAGCGCACCGCTGACACCGAGCGCGCGGGCCCGGGCCAGGGTCAGTTCGCCGCGCCGCCGGGCGTGGTCGGGCGTCGCGGGCAGGTGCCTCAGGACGACGTCCAGCAGATGGGCGGTGGTGGCCGGCGCGGTGGACAGGAACTGCTCAGCCGCCTCGCTCAGTACGGCGGCTGCCTCGGGGTCCCAGCCGGTGAGCGAGCGTTCGACGTGATGGGCGCGATCGGCGGCGGGAGCACCTCTGCGGCCCAGTTCCCGCGCCGTGCGGCGGTGCAGGTCGGCGCGCCGCACGGGCGAGGTGTTCTCGTAGACCAGGGCCCGCACCAGCGGATGGCGCAGGGCCCAGCGATCGCCCGGCCCCGGGCGCAGGACGTCGCGTGCCGTGAGGGTGTCCGTGTGCTCCTCGAGGGCGGGTGCCGGGGCGTCGGTCACCAACGCCAGCATGCCGGTCGTCGCCTGGTCGCCGAGCACGGCCACCGCTTCGGCGAGGCGGCGCTGCGGCCCGCTCAGTCCGGTCAGCTCGTCGAGCAGCAGCGCGGCCAGACCGCTGGGGACTCCGGACGCGTCGGTGATGTCCGCGTGAACACCGGCACCGCCCGGTGCGGCCCCGCTGCGGTACGCGTCCAGCAGCGAACGCAGGTAGAGGGGGTTGCCCTCGCTGGCCGCGTACAACTGCCCTGCCCGGGCCGGCGGCAGGTCGCCGGCCAGCGCCTGGATGGATTCCCGCTCGGGCAGCGGCCCCAGGGGCAAATGGAGTACGGCGCCCGCGTCGATGCCGCGCGTGAGGGCCGCGTTGAGCGAGGTCGGCGTCTGCCTGGCCCGGCGCGCCACGACCAGCAGCACCCGGCCACGCGGAGGATGACGGACCAGGTGGTCCACCAGCTCACGGGAGGCGGGATCGGCCCAGTGCAGGTCGTCCAGCGCCAGCACCACCCCGGGATCGCCCAGCCGGGCGAGGAGCGCCGCGAGCGCGCGCCACGGACCGAACCGGGCCGCCGTACCGCCGTCGCTCCCCTCCCCGGGCCCGTACGACAGGGCGCCGGCCTCGGCGTGAAAGCCGAACAGGGCCGTCGCCGCACCGCCGTCATGCCTTCCCTGCACCCCGTACAGCGCCGCGCCGGTCTCGGTGGGAAAGGGGACGGAGCGCGCCGTCTCGAAGGCCGCGTCGGCGAGGGCGTCGGTGAACACCTGGTACGGCACGTGCTGTTCGTACTCCGTGGCCCTTCCCCGCAGCACCGTGAATCCGGCCCGCCGCGCCCGGGCGCACACTTCGATGAGCAGACGGCTCTTCCCGATGCCGGGTTCCCCGGAGATGTCGACGGCCGACACGGCCCCCGCCCGCCCCAGGTCCGCGAGGACGGCGTCGAACCGGTCGAGCTCCGCGGACCTGCCCACGAGTTGTTCCACGTCCGCGCCCCCCGATGCCCCGCCCACCCCGTTGTCCATCACAGCCCCACCGTCATCACCTTACGTTCGGGCACTGACACCCGATCGCCCGAGCGGTGCGCACCCGGTGTTCACCACCGGTGAGTACGGGGACGCGCGGGGCAGTCTCCGCGGTTCGCAGCGCCGGAAACGCGGTGCCTCCACTGACCTCGTCCCGTCGTTCGGACACAGAGCGGTTCACCTTCGTGACGAAACCGCTTCTTTCCGAACTCTTACCGGATCTCCTGCCGTTCGGCCGCGTACCGGGCGCAGTGGGCCACGAAGTCCTCGAACAGCCCACGGTGTGCCGGTGGGTTCGCCAACTCCTCCGGGCGGTACTGGACGCCGACGATCCACCGGTCGGGACCGGTTGCCTCGACGGCTTCCACGACGCCGTCCGCGGCGGTGCGTACCACTCTCAGCGTCGGGGCGGTGCGGGCGGCGGCTGATGGCACAGGCTGTTCACCCGCAGCAGCCGGGTGCCGGACGGTTCGGTGAGGCGGGATCGGCCACGTAGAGGATCTGGCACCCCCGGCAGACACCAAGTACCGACATCTGGAGGCCGTCGCGCACCTCGTCGCGGCGATCTCCAGCGCGTCGAGGTCCTCGTCGACGACCGTCTCGGGCCGCATCGCCTCACCGTAGCGGCGCGGATGCGGATCGACCGCGTCCACTGCGCCGGTCAGAAGCAGACCGTCGACGGCGGGCAGCATCTGCCGGACCACGACGGCGTTGATACCGGGCGCCGGCACGACCGGGCACCGCCCCGGAGGCCCGGGCAACGGTCGCTTCCACCGAGACGGATCCGGCGGCGCTTGCCGCCATGCGCCGCGAGGTGGACGCGGCCTGTCCCTCGATCAGCCCCGACGACCGCCTCTAGGATCCGGCTGCAACTGTGCCTTGCCGACGAATGGACCCGCGCGTTCAGCGACCTCGTGGAAACCGGCCTCGTCGGTCAGTCAACGGCGGCGGGCGGCCGCTGAGCCGGAGGGGAGGGGCCTGGGCTCCCGAACTGCGCGGATCTGGTGCTGCCGACGAGGCTTGGGCGCGTAGTACAAGCTGACGCCGTTGCAGCGCCGACGCAGGGCGAAGAACGTGGGCCCGGCCACAAACGTCCCGAAAATGGCGGCGATGCTGATCGGGAAGAGAGGGGGAAGCGACTGCCCCTCGGGCAGGGTCTGTCCGCCCACGTGAACCGCGTAGGGCAGGGCGCAGGCGAACACGACCAGACACAGCAGTGCGAGAACGCCCCAGACCGCTCGGACCCGCCGGGTCCACCCGAGGGCGTGCACCTGAGCCAGCAGGGGTGCCGAGCAGCGAGGGCAGTCGAGGTCCACCGTGTGCTTGCCCGCTGACGGGCGCGCTATCCGGAACTGGCCGGCGGACCAGGTGATCGTGCGGGTTCTCGGCCGGACCACCCCTCCCGAGAGTTCGTCGCTGAGTATGTGCCGGACTTCCACCTGCACCGTGCCAGGTGAGTTCATGGCCTCGTCCCTCTAGGTTCCCAGGTAGGCCACCGCCGTTGTCGTGGCCCCTGCGTGATGAGCCTGCCAGCGCCCGTGGCCGCCGGTCATCAGTGGAACCACGTAGATCGCCCATCAAAGCCGCACCGAGGCCGCCGCCTCCCGCGGCGACCCATTCTGATCTGATGACCCACCGGCGGCAGTCCGATCGTTGGCTGGACTCGACTCCCTTGCGTGCGATGCGGACGCCGACGTGCTTGCCCCACAACTATTTGCGCAGGTGAGGGATGTCGTAGGCCTTGTCGGCGTGGAGTCGGCGGAGTTTGGAGTATCCGCCACCCTCGACCGCGCCACCTGAATCGGAGAGCCCCATGGACCAGCAACAGCTCACGCTCGGATACGTCACCGCCCTCGCGGGAATCGACGTCCTGGAACACCTCGACCGGCAGGCCGCCATCCCGGTCTCCTCGGGTCTGCAGCGTCAGGGCGACGTCGGACTGATCCCGGTCGGCCTCATCGGGTACGAACCGCCGAAGGGCGGCCACCAGGTTCCCACTGCCGGTGTACCTCTGGTGTCATCCGGCGACGGCGCCCACACCCACCTGCTCGTGGCCGACGGCCCGGTGACCTGGGTACCGATACCCGACGGCAGCGCCGACGTCGGCTGCTTCACCGTCCACCAGAGCGCCACCGCCTATGTCCTGCATCCCGAACACGGGGCCATGGGCCACGCCCCGGGTGTCTACCTCGTGCGCCGACAGGTCGAGGACAAGGGCAGCCTCGTCGTCGATTGACCCGGCGGAAATCCTCACAAGCCATGTCAGACAGAGGCCTTGAGGTCAGTTACCGACCTGAAGGCCTTCTACGGTCAGACCAGGGCTCGGTCGTTCTCGCGGTACGCCTGTTCTGACCGCGTGATGCCGAGGGTGGTCAGTCGGCGATTGGTGTCGCGGGCATGTTTTGCGCAGGCCGGCGGCGATGTCGTCGTGGCCGGCGAGGCGAAGGGCGCCGATGGCCAAACAGTGACGACCAGTCAGGAGCAGTCGTACATGAGGTGGCTGGTGGTGGTGCGATCGACGGGAGAGAGGATGTGGAGTTCGGCCCGGGCCGCGTAGTGGCCCTTGCCCTGGAAGGTCCACAGCAGGTGCAGACGTGCCTGCCGCTGGCCCCGGACCACCACTTCCCGCAGGACGCCCGAGGCGGTGCCGTCGCTTCGGGTCCAGCGGTAGGAGAGTGTGCCCGGACGGCCGTTCGTGGTGACGAGGCCGACGATGTCCACGGTGCCGTCGCACCCCAGAACCGTCGGCCGAGCCGTGACCTCCACCGAGCGCACCGCCACGGATGGCCCGAGACGCTGCCAGGCGAGGAACGCAATGACCGAGACCAGCACCAGGGCCGGCAGGGCGTGTCTGCGCAGTCGCCGACGCGAGGGCGCGGCAGGCGTCGGCACGGCGGGCAGCGTCCTGTGGGTGCGTTGCGCGACGGCGGCGGTCACGCCCGGGCCGAAACGCAGCACGGTGCCTTCGACACGATCCGGCGTCGGCGTCGGCGTCGGCGTCGGCGTCGGCGTCGGCGTCGGCGTCGGCAGGATCTCCGTGGCGGGCGGCCCGACGAGGGTGGCTTCCGGCTCGGGCCTCTGGATCCAGTGACTGGCCAGCACGGTGGCGCTGTACTCGGCGTCGGCGGAGCCGTGTTCGTCGATCGGGGCGGGCTCGGCGGCGGGAGCCAGACTCACCGTGACGGCGGGCTCGTCGGCCGGGGCGAGTACACGGGTGGGCTCGCTGTTCTCGGCGGACGCGGGGGCGCGGTCGTTCGGAGCGGTCATCGGATCTCACACTGCCTGGTCAGAAGCTGCTGCGAGGCGCCGCCGTCGGCGGAGGCCGGAGTGGTCGTGACCCGTACCGCCCAGTAGCAGCCTTGGTTCTGGAAGGTGTGGTCGACGGTGAGCGTGTACTGGGTGGCGCCGCTGCGCTCGAAGGTCTGGGTCGCGCCGTCCGCAGTGCCGAGCCCTCTCCCGGTGCCGCTCGTGTACCACGAGACGGTGACGGAGAGCGGGCCGGTGCCGTCCGTGGTGATGCCGATGGTCGCCGTGGCGGTCGTCGAACCCGTCTGCCGAAAGCCGGTCACCACGACGTCCTTGACGGCGGGAGCAGACGGCGCGGACGCGGTGGGGGACGCCGTCGTCGGCGTCGCCCCGGTGGTCGGCTCGCCGGGCGTAGTCGTTTCCCCGGCCGGAGCCGTGGTCGCGGACGCCGAGGGTTCGCCGGTACCGGTGGTCGCCGTGCCCGAGGCCGACAGGGTGGGAGAAGGGGTGGACGTCGGGGACGGGGAGGAGGGGGCCGAGGCCGACGGGGCCGGAGCGGTGGGCTCTGGGGAGTCCACGGCGGGTTGGGCGCTGGTGGTGGCCAGGGCCTGCGCCGCCTGCTGTGCATCTGCTCCAGGGCTGTGCTGGAGGCCGTAGGTCAGGAGGACGCCCAGGACCACGGCCGCACCGGACACGAGCATCCCCGCCCGGCCGGGCAGCCACGACCGCACCCGGCCGGGGCCCGGTTGCCGGCTCAGGACCGTGCGGGCGGTGTCCGTGGTGGTTTGCCGGGCGCTGCGGGCCGAGGGCAGCAGCAGCGGCAGCAGTGCCACCACCGCGGCGAGCCGGCCTCGGCCGCGTTCTTCCCAGTCGGGCCCGTAGGCGGCGCCGGCGGCCGCCTCCAGCTCCGTGACGAACTCCTCGGCGTGTCCGGGACGTTCCACCGGGTCCTTGGCGAGGCCACGCCGCACCAGTTCCCGCACCGCCTCGGGGACCTCGTCGACGGGGATGGGCGCGTCGACATGCTGCAGGGCGAGTTCGGCGAGGTTGTCACCCGAGTAGGGCCGGTGGCTCGTCAGGCACTCGAAGAACGTGGCCGTGGCCGCGTACACGTCGGCGGCGGGAGAGGCGGGTGCGCCGGTCCACTGCTCGGGGGCCATGTAGGAGGGGGTCCCCGCCGCGCCGGCGCTGGCGCCGACGTCCACCGCGATCCCGAAGTCGACGAGCCTGGACGAACCGTCCGGCTTTACCAGGACGTTCTCCGGCTTGTAGTCGCGGTGGACGACGCCGACGCGGTGTGCGTCGGCCAGACCGAGCAGCGATCCCTTGAGGACCACGAGCGCGGCCTCGGGGTCGAGCGGGGCCGTCCTGGTCAGCAGGGTCCGCAACGAGACACCGTCCACCAGTTCCATCACGATGGCGGCGCCGTCCGGGCTCTCCACATACTCGTACAGCCCAGCGACGTACGGGCTCTCCAGTCCGCCGAGGAGCCGCGCCTCCGCCCTGAACTCGTGCACGAAACCCGGCCTGGTGCGCAGCGACTCGCTGAGGTACTTGACCGCGACCGGTACGCCGGTCTCCTCGTGCACGGCAAGCACGACGCGCCCGCTGGCCCCTGCCCCGAGCTCCAGCGACTCGGTGTATCCGGGCACTGCCCATGTGTCCATTCCAACCCCCCAAGCCGGCCGTGCAGCCGGTCTCCCGCCCCTCCGGGACATCGAGCCACGGGTTGGGAGACACATTTTCGGCCACTGCGGTTGCAGTACGACGGAGACCTTGTCCGATGAGCCGAGGCATCTCATGCGCACCACCAGGCGGTGGCCCGGCGCCGCGAAGAGATCTGGGACGCCGCCCGCATCGCCTACCGTTCGGCGGAGTGCATCTGGAACGAGCGCCAGGAACAGGAGACCTACAGCACCTTCCTGACCGAATACGGGAGCCGAGTCTCTGGGAAGGCCACCGTAAGACGATCAAGCCACCTCCGATGCCCGAGCCTCCTGACCAGAGCAGCGGCGCGGCTCTGTACACCTTGCCCCTGCGCAGCCCCACTGGCAGTCGAGCGAATCGGCAACGCGTACGCGAAGCCCCACCATCTGGGGATTCGCGTCCGGGTTCCCGTGCCGCATGACGCAGGATTCCAGGAAGCGAGGTGTGCGGCCGATGAGGGCCGCCCAAGACACCCTGCCATTCGACGACCTGGCCGAGATTTCCACGGCCTCGAAGTGGTGCCGGCGCTGGCGAGACCGGCGGCGCTCCTCGCGGCACCTCACCGAGGGCGGGTTCCATCCCCGGTGCTACGCGGCTGAGTTGCTGCCCGAAAGGGGCGCGAAGAGCTTCGTGGTGGAACACCACTACTCCAGGTCGCTCCCGTCCGCTCGGTTCCGTCTCGGTCTGTACCACGTGAGCGCCGGCGAGGGCCGGCTGTGCGGGGTAGCCGTGTTCGACATACCCGTCAGGACGCCTACCGCCTCTCGGGCCGGCCCCTCGGGAAGCCGGTGCAGAGCCTCCTGACGTCGGCACCGCGCCAGCGCCATTCGACGCAGCGTCGGCCCACACACGCAGGTCGGCTTGCACGCATACCGGCGTCACCGATTCGGATTCCATCCACTTTCTGGCGCCTGGGCGGCCCTGGCCTCGGAGCTGCGGGCCTCTTCGCAGTCCGGCTCCGGTATCGGACCCTTTTCCTTTCCGACAGCAGGCAAGGTAATCAGCAGCACAGCTGCTCCGAGGAGTGCGATGACCGCGATCCATCCCGCACCTACGTGCATAGCATGGATAAACGCATTATCAGCAGCCTGAGCAAGAGTGGGCCGGTGCACAGCGGTGGCGACGTGGCGGGCCTGTTCGGCGGAGACTCGCGCCTGATCCTGCACCGGACCGGGTGCACCCTCCAGCGAAGGTTCGATCGCACGTCGGTACGTGATCGACATGATCGTGCCGCCTACTGCGATTCCGAACACACTGCCGGTTTGTCGCACGGTGTTGGTGACGGCCGATCCTGCACCGGCCTGTTCCAACGGCAGGTTGCTGATCAACGCGGCCGTAACGGGGCCGATCACCATGCCGATCGAGAGACCCTGTATCAACAACAGGATCTCGATCCGGACGAGTGGAGTTTGGAGTCCGAGGAACCCGTACCCGCCCATGGTCAGCGCAGCCACGGTTATTGCCGGCACGGTGACAAGGCGTAGCGGCAGGCGGCGAACCAGGCGCGAGGCAAGGGGTGCCCCCGCGAGCGCGCCGAATGCGGTCGGGATATTGGCCAGACCCGCCTTCATCGGCGAAAACCCGAGCGCTCCTTGCAGGTAGAACGCGTTATAGAAGGTGATGGCGGCCACACCGAAGAGCAGCAATCCGAGTGCCACATTGCCGCCACCGAATGTGCGTTGTGCGAACAGTCGCGGATCAAAGCTGGGCACCTTGACACGCAGTTCGACGAGTACGAAAACGGCCAGCAGAACCAGACCGACAACGATCGGCGCCCAGACGTCGGTACGACTCCACACCGCCACCTGCCCCGCGCGGATCAGCCCGTAGGCCAACGCCACGAGCCCACTGATCGACAGCAACATTCCAGCGGGGTCCAGTGGTCGCAGAGTGGGGCTGCGGAAATTCGGAACCAGCACGGCGAGCCCGACCAACGCCAATGCCGTGACCGGGACATTGATCAGAAAGACCGAGCCCCACCAGAAATGATCGAGCAGGAACCCCGCCAGCACCGGGCCGGCAGCCATTCCGACACCGGCCGACGTCGAGAAAATGCCGATTGCGGCAGCCCGCGCGGGGCCAGCAAAGGTCCACATAAGGATGGCCATCATGGCGGGCGTGATCAGCGCGCTGCCCATCCCCATCGCAGCCCGAGCTGCAATCAACTGGCCCGCATCGCTCGCGTACGCCGCCCACAGCGAAGACCCGGCGAAAATGACCAACCCACTGGAAAACACAGTCCGGTGACCGAACCGATCGCCCAATGCGCCTGCAGTGAACATCAATGTGGCGAAGGCCAGAGTGTACGAACCGGTCGCCCATTGCAGCTGACCGGGATTGGCCCCCAGTCCACGAACGGGGTCTGCAAGGGTCGCCAGCGTAGTACTCAGGACGGTATTGTCCAGCCAAATCAGCAGCGAACACAAAATAAGAACGGCAAGAATCAACTGCTGCCTGAACTTCGGCAACGTCGGAGGCGTGGTCATGAACACCTTCGGATATCGATCGGCGAGGACCTGAACGACTGGACCATAAGCAAACTCCACGGCGCCGTCAAGCTTAGAGTTTCTTGTCAGGACTGTTGCGGCCGCACGGAATATATGCCCTCTGCCGGATTTGCGGACTGAACAATTTTGTGCCCTCTGGCGGATTTGCGAGTCGACGGATTTCGTGACTTCCGAGGGTTGCGACCGAACGGATTTCATGCCCTCCGGTGAGCTGTCGCACCGCGTCCTGCGACCCCAGCTCGATGCCCACGCAAACCGCAGCTCATGCCCGCCCAAGACTGCCGGAACACTCGCACTTACCTGACGCTTTACCGAGCACCATTTCTGCGTCAGTCACCATGGTCTTCAGGCAACCTCAGCCGAGCCCCATGGACCACGACACTGAGGCATACGACTCCCGGGCCGTGCGCTGCGACCTGAGGCGGCGCCGGATCCTGCCGGTGATCTCCCGCAAGGGCTCCCCCGAACATCAAGACCCTGGGCAGGCTCCGTTACGTCGTCGAGCAGACCTTCGCCCTCCTCCACCAGCTCAAGCGCCTCGCTGTCCGGTGGGAGCGACGCGTCGAACTCCACGACGCCTTCCTCTCGTTGGCCTGCAGCCTCATCTGCTGGCGCCGCCTGAAGAAGGCCCGCTCATGACCCTGCTACGAGCTCGAAGCCCCGGCCGCACAGTCCTAGGCCAGCTGACCAGGCGCCACACAGGAGGGACCACTGGGTGGCCGATCGGTAAATGAGTAGCGTGTTGTTACGGCTGTCGGAACACTGCCTCGGTGACCAACACTGCGTCGTCTCAACTGCTGCGCCCTCGCGCCCTCGTGCCCGGAGATCTTGTGTCGTCGCGGCGTTGTCCGGGCCGCTCCATGCCCCATACGCACCCGATCTCGAACGGGCGGTGGCCGAGATCGAACGGATGGGATTCCGGGTGCGCCTCGCGCCGCTCCTCGAAGCCGGACGACACCGCTGGTGGAGCGCGGCGCGGCCGGACGAGATCGCCGAGGAGTTCAACGGTCTGCTGCGTGATCCCGAGGTGCGCGCGATCGTCGCGCACGATGGTGGCCATACGGTGTTCGGGTACCTCGACCTGATCGACTTCGACGCGGTCAGGGCCGACCCCAAGCCGATCCTCGGCTACAGCGACATCTCACTGCTGCATCTGGTGCTCTACGCGCGCACGGGTCTGGTCGGATTCCATACCGACCTGGCCACGCCCGGTCTCGGCGGGCACTGGCAGAGAGCCTCGGCGGCTCGCCGGGAGGAGCTGGGGAAGCTCTACTCGACGCTGTTGACCGATACGGAGCCGATCGGTGCGCTGCCCGTCGGCCCGTCGACGTCCTCGGCGACCGTGACATCCCGGTGCTGGGCAACGCCGAGATCGGACACGCCGCCCCGAATCTGCCGATGCCGGTCGGCATCCGCGCCGCCCTCGATACAGAGGAACGGACGTTGTCGCTGCTCGAACCGGCAGTACGGCCGCACGAGATGACGGGACCGGTCGGCTGAGCAGCGCGCATGAGTCAGCCGACGGCCTCGGCAGCGAGCTGTCGTCAAGACGTGTGGATCAGTGATCAGAACCAGTTGATCGTGTCCTTCAGGAGACGGGCGACCTTCGCCCGCTTTGTCGCGTTCGCTCGCCAGGCTTCCTCGGCTTGAACGCTGGCGGTTGTGACTCCAGCCTGGCCGACCGGGTTCTCTGCCGGTGTCAGACGGCGGTTGGCGATGAGCATCCCGACACGGATGAGCGTGACGCCCAGGCGGCGGGCGGCCTCTGGCTGGGACAACCAGGCGTCGACCTCGACGGTGTCCACCTTGAGCAGAACGTAGCCGCGGTTGCTTCGCGGCCACGACCGCCCCGGTCGGCGTCGCTCGTGCATCACGCCGCCTTCGGACGCTCGACCAGGAGGCCGCGTTCGAAGCGGGCTCCGGCGCGGACCAGGGCGACGAAGTGGGGTGCGTTCACGGCTCGCCACCGCTGCTGTGCGGACTCGACGATCTGGAAGACCATGGCGCCAGGGCGGCGGCCGGGCTTCCGGCACTCCGGGTGACCTTGGTCCGCAGGCGGACAGTGGCGAAGGTCGACTCGATCGGGTTGGTTGTCCGGCGGCAGCACCCGCGGCCCGGAGGAGGCAGGCTTCCCTCCTGTGCCTCTGGACGAACCACGACCCGGTCTCCGTCCGAACCCACGAAGCGAACCACCCGCATGCCGAGCACAAGTGCGAGGATATCCACACCTGCGACAAGCACAACCTGTCCTCCGCCCGGGTGTCGTGCGGTATGCGGATGGTGGGGGCCTGACTGCTGAGCGGCGGGCTGCGCGTGAGGTTGGTCCGGCTGGCGGCCTGGCGGAGGTTTGCACGAGGTGACAGGACCTCGGACATCGCCACTGGTCTGTCCCTTGCCTCAGACGCCCCGAAACCAATGCGACAGGCCGGTAGCGTGTCGCCTTCCTGGGCTGCTTGAGCAGTGGTCAGTTGCCCGCCGCCAAAGCCACGGTTCTGCCGGCTATTGGACGCATTTCTCCTCACCGGACATCTGCCGGTCGCACAGTCTCCAGGGGTCGACGACGAAAACCCAACTCTGCGTGGTGCCCAAAGGAGGGGACTCGGTGCGGATCCGCAGGGCCTTGCCCTTGCTGTCCTTCAGCTGGACCCACCTCGTGGTCTGGTAGGAGTCGGTATAGCGGACCTTGATGCCCCACTCGCACGACTGCCCCGATGGCCCGATCGCCTGCACCCTGAAACCGCCCGAGGACTGGCCGCCTCCCACCTCGACGTAACGGGTGCTGAAGTAGGGCTCGCCCTGCCCCTCGGTGTCATCGGCCAGCACCGGTTCGCCGGCGAGGGGCGGAATGTGGAGCTGAAGACCCTCGTAGACGGCTCCGCCCTGCGGCGGAATCTCGACGATGGTCTGCGCGATGCTCTTCCGGCATGTTATGTCGGTGACCTTCCAGCCGTTGATGACCACCGCGGAGGACCGGGTGCTCATGATGTTCATCTGGAACACGTCGGCGAATCCCCCGCTGTTGCTCGACGCCACCTGCTGCCTGTATCGCTCGGGGGCGTACTCCATTGTGGCCGTGTACACGAGCGGGCGGGCGCCCAGTTCCTTCAGGTAGGAAAAGGCGGCCGAGCGGTCGTTGCCGGCCACCAGTTTCCGCGTCTCGTCGGGGGTCAGTTTCCGGTCGAGAACCATCGCCCATTCGAGGGGCTCGTCTTCTTCGGGCAGCACGGACACCGTAAACGGCACCTTGTTGGCGTCGTACTCCGTGTTGGATTCGTTCTCCCTGGCCACGCTGGTTTTGATCATGACGTAATCGATCAGTGTGTCCCGGAAGACGGCCACGAAAGCGATCGCCATCATCACCAGCAAGGTCACCACTCTTCTGCGCCGGGAGGAGTCGGGCGCCAGGCCGAGCGTCTCGGCGACGATCGATCCGAAGCTCTCACGAGGTTCGTCGCCCTCGTCGGCGGCACTCTGCCCCGAGGGCGGCGCGGGCACGGCCGGCGGGCTGCCGCCGGAGTCCCCGCTCTGCCCAGTCCGCGCGACCGGATCCCCGGGGGAGCCGTCGGTACCGCCCGGCTGCGGCTCTGGTTCCCCGCCCGATGACCCGGTCGTCGTCATGCCCGTCCCCCCACCACGTGAATGCGTCCAGTCCCCGCCTGGTGCTCGGCAATTCGTCATGGCTACGCCATGTGAAGAAACAGGCCGCGCCAGCGCGGGCCCGCCCCACTCGGTCCCACGATGGGGACAACGTCGTACAGGACCCCACCACTTGAGGCCCGGCTCCGAAACGCTGCCGTGTACGGGCGTCACCCATGACGTACAGCAGCCCGCCGCACAGAGGCGTGGCCTCTGGTGACACGCCATGCACCCCTCGTCATCCCCTCATTACCCATCCTCCCCGTCATCGACAACACCGGATTTCGCCATGGTGTTCGCCTCCACCCACGCGGTGCCGCCTGGCCCGGCCTTTGTCCCGCCCGCGGCGATCGGCGGGCTGGGAGTCGTGGCCGGTCTGGTTCGCGCGATTCTGTCGCCGTCGGCGCGGATGGCGGTGGCGCCGTTCGCGGCGTCGCCGACCAGGCCGACCACCCGGCCGGCGTCCCGGAGGGCCTCGACGACCTGGAGTTTCTGCTCGGGCGCGACCCGGGCCACGACGTCCGCGTCCCGCAGCATCCGGGCGCGTCTCCAACGGTCCGCGGCGGCCAGTTCGTCACCGGTGACCACGCTCGCGTCGTAGCGCGAAGTCCGCGCTGCGCAGGCCGGCCCGTGCCGCCTCAGGGCTGTGGTGTGCGCGGTTCTCGGCGGCGGCCGCCGCTGTGCCGACGGAGCAGGTGGGTGTGGCGGGCGACGTCGTCGACCCGTGCCGCGAGGTCGGGGTGTCCGGGCGCCAGATGGGCGTGGGTGCCCGTCAGAGGGCCGACGAGGGCGGCGGCGTCGTTGTCGGCGAGGGCGGCGGTGAGTTCTGCCAGCGGGGTGCGGGCGGCCGGGGGGAGGTCGGTGAGCGCGGTGATCTGGCCGGCCAGCCGACGCAGGTCCGCGGCGTTGTCGCGGGCCCAGGCGGTGACGGTGCGGTCGCCGGCGCGGCGGTCGCGGGTGGCCTGTACCCGCTGTTCGCCGGTGGATCCGGGGTTGCCGGGGCGTACGCGCAGGTAACGGCGTTCGGCGGCCTGCCGGCTGGAGACGCCGAGGGGGTGGGCCAGGTCGGCCCAGCTGGTGCCCGCTTCCCGGGCTTCCTCGATCAGGCCCGGTTCCCACTCGGCGAGTTGGTCGCGCACTTCGCGAAGCAGCAGCAGAGCGGCGAGTGCCTGCTCGGAGCTGCTCTGGAGGGGTTGGGGCGGCTGCCCTTCGCCCGAGGTCCGGGCGGTGTGCAGGGCGTCGCGGATCGTGTACAGCGCTGCGGCGGCGAGGAAGGCCGTGGGCGTGGGGGTGAGACCGCGGGCATGGGGCGTCGGCTGGTCGTCTTCTGTCACGGAACCTCCAGCTGCTGTCATCACTTCGATGACGTTCTGCTTGTCATCGTTTCGATGACATGTTACAACGGATGGCAGGTGAACCGCATTGGCAGCAAGCGCTGACCCGAACCCTGGAGGTGTTTCCCGATGTTGATGCGCACCGACCCCTTCCGCGAGCTCGACCGGCTCACCCAGCAGCTCCTGAACACGACCGGCACCTGGTCGCGGCCGTCGGCGGTACCGATGGACGCCTACCGCGAGGGCGAGGAGTACGTGATCGCGCTCGACCTGCCCGGCGTCTCCCCGGACGCGATCGACATCGACGTCGAACGCAACATGCTGACCGTCAAGGCCGAGCGGCGGCCCGCCGCCAAGGCGGACGATGTACAGATGGAGCTCTCCGAGCGGCCCCTGGGTGTCTTCTCCCGCCAGCTCGTCCTGGCCGACACCTTGGACACAGAGCGCATCAGGGCCGACTACGACGCCGGTGTGCTGACCCTGCGCATCCCGATCGCCGAGCGCGCCAAGCCACGCAAGATCGCCATCGGCGGCGGCTCCGCGCACAAGGAGATCAGCGGCTGACTTCCGGCCGCACCCGAGGCGGGCAGGCGGCCTCCCCCGCCACGGCCGCCCCCGCCCCTCCCCCATTCGCCGCCCAACAGGCAAGGGAGCAGCGATGGCCATGCGATGGGAAGCGTTCCTGGACCAGGTCAAGGAACGCGGCAGATACGAGACCGCCGAGGAAGCAGAGCGGGCGGCCCGCACGGTACTGGCGCTCTTGGGCGCCCACCTCGTGGGCGCGGTACGGGCGGAACTGGCGGCCCGGCTGCCGGAGGAAATGGCACTCCTGCTGCTCAATCCGCTCCAGGCACACGAACCGCTCTCCCCCGAACGGTTCGTGCGGGCCACCGCGGCATGGATCGACGGAGCCACCGAACGGACCGCGGCCTGGGACGTGAGCGCGGTGCTCAGCGTGGCCTCGGACGCCGCGGGCGAAGACCTCACCCGCCGGATACTGCTCCAACTCCCGGCAGGCTACGACCTGCTGTTCGGCTACCCCCAGCCCGTATGACCCCCGGGCAGCAACCCCACACCCCCTTTCGACCGACCGCCCGGGCATCGGCGGCCGGTGGGCGAGTCCCCAGTCCCCCCGGCCGCCGCCCCGGGAACACCTCAGACGTCCCAGATGTCCCGGACGTCTCAGCTCAGACGTCCCAGCTCAGATGTCCCAGACGCCACAAGACGAGAAAGGCGACCGCGTCACCGATGATTTCCCAGCTGGAACCGTGCCGGTCCACCACGGACATGACGTTCGAGCAGATGCTGGAGCGGGTGCGGTACGAAGGCGCGTACCCCACCCGCACGCAGGCCGAGAAGTGCGTGCACGCCGTACTGGCCGCCCTCGGACGCCAGCTCACGGGCGACGAACGGGTGGAGCTCGCGGCCCGGCTGCCGCACGAGGCAGCCGTCAGCTTCACCTCCGAGATCCCCGCGACCGAACCCCTCACCGGCTGGGGTTTCGTCAAGGACCTGGCGTCCCGCACCGGCGGCACGATGGCCACCACCCGCTGGGACACCGGCACCGTCCTGCGTGTCGTGGCCCAGCTCGCAGGCGAGGAACTCCTCAACCGTGTCCTGGCCCGGCTCCCCGGCGGCTACGCCCTGCTGTTCGGCCGCGCCGAACTCACCAAGGCGGCATGACGGACGCGGCAACGTACAGCCGCGGCCGTCGGCTGCCCGGCGAGGTGTCTCCCGCCACGGTGGAAGGGCGCACAAGGTGAGACCGACGCCGCCTTGGGGACCGCGGCCTCTGCGGGTACCCGGGACGCCCAACGGCGGTCGGACAGCACCGCCCACGAGAGCACCGCACCGTGTCCCCGGACACCACCCGCGACACGACCAGCGGTCACGGCCGCCTGAGAGATCCGCACCCTGAAAGTCCTGACGATCTCTATCGGCATCGACGTCCCGCACGCCGCCCAGGCGATGCAGATCCGCCGCCGTAAACGCCGCATCGCCCAGCCGAAACGCTTCACCACCGAAACCGTCTACGCATCACCGACCTGCGCGTCACCAAGGCCAGACCGGCATAACTGGCCGCCTGGATCCGCGGGCACTGGGCCATCGAGAACAAGATTCACTGGGTCCGCGAGGTCACCTACGACGAAGACCGCAGCCAGGTCCGCACGGGCACCGGACCTGAAGTCATGGCCGCTCTGCGCAACGCCGCCATCGGCGCGTTACGCACCGCCTGAATCACCAACATCGCCGCCGGCACCCGCCATCACGCCCGCGATAGTAGCCGCCCACTGGCCCTCCTCGGCATCACCTGACGACTTTGCCGGGGCCCTGGTGGGGCGGGATGTTGTCGATCGCTGTGTGAGGCGCTGGTTGTTGAACGAGTCGAGCGCCAAGGGGTGCCGATCCTGGCCGATCGCGCATACATCGGTGCCGGCGCGTGGGTGACCTCACCGGCCGGACTGCCCGCGGGAGGCGAACTGTCGCTCACTCAACAGACCATCAACCGGGCGCTGTCGAGGGCGGGCCCCGGTACTGACCTGCAGAGGTGACGGCACTGTTTTCCCGGGGACCTGCCGACCCCGGGAAAACCCCGGCCCCAGAGTTGGATCTCGTCGGCACCGCCGATGAACTCCATGAACCTCTGCCTGCCGAGGCGAGGCAGCGGGAAAGAATCAGTTTGGACAACTGCCGCTCGCGCATGGTCCTGCTGTAGCGGCTCCTGGCACCGCACTTCCCAGCCTCCGTCGAGGCCCTTGCCGAGAAACCCGCCGCCCGCCGACTGCACCGCCGTCGGCGAGCAGTCCGGGCACCGGCCCCTCGATCACTTCGACTCCGCGGCCCCCGAGACAGCTCCGTCGCCGCTGGGAGCGACATGTCAACGAGCAACGCCCCCGCCATCGGGCAGGGGCGTTGCTCGAGATGGCCTGTTTCAGGATGCCTTCTGGTCGGCGGGCTTCTCGATCTCGGTGGTCACCCGTGCCCCTCGGAAGAGCACCGGGAGCCACAGGAGACATGCCAGCAGGGGGACCGCGGCGTAGGTGGCCATGCCCACACTGGAGCCCAACCCGTCCATGAGCGCGCCGAGGACGAGATAGCCGATGCCGATGAGCGCCGACTCCACGAATGCGATCATCGACAGCAGGCTCGCCCGGTGGCGCGACGGCACTGCCTCGTTGAACACGTTGTCCACGATCACGGCGGTGATCTCGGGAATTCCGACCAGGACCAGGAACGCGGCGATGGTGACCCGGACAAGGCCGAGGCCGCTCAGGCCGAGCGCCACGGCGAGCGTCAGGAGAGACGCCGGGACGATGACCCGATACCCGATGCGCCGGTCCGCGCGGTCCGACAGCAATGGAGTGAGCCCGCCGGCGAAGAAACCCGCCGATATGACCACGCTGACCAATGCGGTGCCCGCTCCCTGATCGGAGAGGGTCTTCTGCGTAAAAATGATGTACGGCGTCAAAGTCGCATGCATCAATCCGGACACCACGACAAGCGTCACGAGCGCGGGCGTGGCGACCCGAAGCATCGCCCGCCATGCTGTGGCGTCGCCGTGCTCCTCCTCGGCTCCGTCCTGCTCGTCCACCGCGTCCGCGCCGCGGATCTCGGGCACCCGTGACATCAGCACCGCCACGGCCAGGACGAGGCACGCCGCCGAACCGACGTAGACGACTCCCCAGGAAATCTGCTGCAGTTGGCCGCCGAGGACGATGGCAGCTCCCGAGGTGACCGTCCCGAGCATGGTGAAGCGGGACTTGATCTTGACGTAGCTGGCCGTTGCACCACGACGCACGAGCAGGTCGTACAGCAGGGCGGTGTCCGAACCGGACACACATGCCATGCCGACGCCCTGCCCGATGAACAGCGCCAGGAACACCCAGTAGTTGGAGAACGCCACCTGACCGAGCAGACATCCAGCTGTCAGCACCTGGCCGATCACGATGCTGGCACGCCTGCCGATTCGGTCGGCGATGACTCCCGTCGGCAACTCCGCAAGTCCGCTGACCAGGTAGAGCAGTGTCTGCAGTAGGGCCACTTGCCCGGCGGAGAAGCCTCGCTGATAGAGGAAGAGGACGAATACGCCGCGCTGGAACAGCGTGTTGGCGAGCACGGCGTATACGTAGAGCGGGCGCGTGACGCTTCGGGCTGCATCGTCGATTGCGGCCGACCCGCCAAGGGCCTCCGTGGTGCCGGTCATGCTGTGGGCTCCCCCTGGTGACTCCGGTGATCATTAGTGGTGGACCTCCGCCGACCGGCTCATCGGGCACGCCCGTCGCCGCGAACACCGTTCGCCGGAGGACCATTCGGACCGCGCTCCGAACAAGGGAGGCCGCACATCCGCAGAAGCCCCCGCAGGCCAAGCCCCATCATGGTCGCGACCTCGGCCGGCGGACACCGGTCCACGCGTGCCTTCCGGTCCACCCAGGACTCGAACGCCTCGCCCACCCCCGGAGCCGTGACCAGCGCTAATCGCCGTGGCGACACGCGCGCACCCTCCGAAGGCGACCCCATCACTTAGGAGTTCACGCTAGCAAGCGCACCACCAGGTTGGGGTTCACACATTAGTTCCGAGCTTCGGCCCTCAGCCGTCGGCGGCCCAAAGTGGATCATTCCAGGGCTGCATTACTCCATGCAGCCGAACACCACTTTTGGTCATCCGTCCTGGCACCCATCGCGCCGGACTCGTGCTGCACGAGCGAGGCCCTGAAGCGGTCACCCGATCCAGCGATGGCACCCCACCTGTCGTGCACGCTACGGTCCTTCGCATAGCTGCTGAGCTGCACCGTTCACCGTTCCTTACCGAACCACGCCGTGTCCCAGTTCTCCCCCAGAGAATGCGCGGCTGCCCGACAACACCGGCCTGTACGGGGAACTGGTGGTATGGGAGGAAGGCCGGCTCGCTTTCGAACGGTTCCAGCAGCGCCTGCCCCGCCGGGGCAGCGCAGCTGCGGCGGCCGTCGCGCATTGGCCCGCCCACTTCGTGGTCTTCGACGTGCTGCGCCTGGCCGGCACCAACACCACCGCCTCACCGGACGACGCGCGCTTGCGCTTCGCCGACCCCACCGAGCGGCCATGTGAACTGCCGGTCAGAGGGCCGGAGCGGGGGCCGGATTGCCGTAGTAGGCGTCGGGACCGTGCTTGCGGGTGAAGTCCGTGCCGATTCCGATCACCTGGTCCGCCCGTACTCCGGAGCGGGGGCGGCGCTGGGGCTCCCGCGACCTGGGTCTGACCGTGGACCGGTAGAAGGGCTCCGCACGGCAGGCCGAACCGCGTCCTCCCGACGGACAACAAGCTCGTCTCTATGAATCCGGCGGAGCAACCGTCAGACGTGCGCTGGTTGCGCTGGGTCTCAGGGGCCTTCTTCTCGCATGGCAACGATGTCCTCGAGCGGGCGGCCCGGCACGTACAGCGTGGCCATCCACGGCAGTTCGGCGTCCGGGTCGGCGTCGACCACGGGGGCGGTGAACGCCCCGCTCACCCGACGGGCCGCCGCGACCTCCTGGCTGAAGCGGGTGCGGAGCTCCTCGTCCTGCGCGTACTACGCGTGGACGACCTTGACCGCTGGACCTGTCGTCCCGAGGCCGAGTGGCCGAGGTGGACAACTCCCATGCCGCCGCTGCCGAGCCGGTCGACGAGTGTGTAGCCGCCGATGGACTACGACTCCCCGGTACTCAGCGACATGTGCAGGTCGCCCCTCCTGAATCCCCTGTGTCACACGGCTGTTCGGTCGCAGCACCCTAGGGCCTCGCCCGGCGGGCCGGGCTGCGGAGGCTCCCGCACCGACGCCCCGACTCCTCGTTCTGACTCCGGCCACCCCGGTTCCACCGGCGTCGGCCTGACGCCGGTCCGCCCTCCGAGGCGACCGACGGGGGTTTGACGACAAGACCTGCGTAAACCGCCAATTCACCGCCAAATCCCGTGACCGAAGAGGGCATTGGCACTCCTCGGCCACAGGTTTCCCTTGAGCCGCTTTCCGCGCAGCGCTCACTCTGATCACTGGCTTCCGCTCGCCAGGCCGGAAGCGTCGTCAGCGTTCAAGGGAGGAAAGCCACCCATGCGAAGACTCCACGCCCTCTGGGCCGTGGCAGGAGCGGCCGGAATGCTCACGGGCGCGATCACGTCCGCCGTGGCCGGTTCCGGATCACAGGTCACCGCGCCGGGCACCACGCCCGTGCGGAGCGGCGCCGAGACCGGTGCCAGGAACACGCAGACCGTCACCCTCATCACCGGTGACACCGTGTCGCTCACCGCCGGACCGGACGGCAAGTACGCCGTCGACGTCCGGCGCGGCAAGGGCCGCGAGACCGCCACCTTCGTGTCGAGCGAGAAGGACGGCGAGGTCAGTGTCCTGCCGGCGGACGCGATCCCGCTGCTGAACGCGGGCCGTCTGGACCCGGCCCTGTTCAACGTCACCCAGTTGGTGAAGCAGGGGTACACGGACGCGAAGACCAGTGCCACCCCGGTGATCGCGACGTACGCGAAGGGCAGCGCGACCCCCGACGGCGCGCGCCGGACGCTCGCGCTGCCCACGATCGACGGCGCCGCGCTGAGCGCGAAGAAGTCGACCGCCTTCTGGGCGGACATCGCCCCCGCGCTCGGCACCGAACCCACCGCGAAGGCTGCGAAGCGGCTCGGCGAGGGCATCGACAAGATCTGGCTCGACGGCAAGGTCGAGGCGTCCCTCGACGTCAGCGTGCCGCAGATCGGCGCCCCCGAGGTGTGGAAGTCGGGCTACGACGGCAAGGGCGTAAAGGTCGCCGTCCTGGACACGGGAGTGGACGCCGGTCACCCGGATCTCGCGGGGAAGATCGCGGAGTCGACGAGTTTCGTGCCGGACCAGGCGGTGCAGGACGGCCACGGCCACGGCACCCACGTGGCGTCCACGATCGTCGGTTCGGGCGCGGCCTCGGACGGCAAGCGCAAGGGTGTGGCGCCGGGCGCGGAGCTGCTGATCGGCAAGGTGCTGGGCAACGACGGCCGCGGCCAGGACTCCTGGATCATCGCGGGCATGGAGTGGGCGGCGCGGTCCGGCGCGAAGATCGTCTCCATGTCCCTGGGCGGCACGGCCTCTGGCCCCTCGGACGTGCTGAGTGAGACCGTCGACGAGCTGTCCACGTCCACCGGCACCCTCTTCGTGATCGCGGCGGGCAACTCCGGCCCGTCCGAGCAGACCGTCGGCACCCCGGGCATCGCCGACTCGGCGCTGACGGTCGGCGCCGTCGACAAGTCCGACAAGCTGGCCTCGTTCTCCAGCCGCGGCCCACGCCTCGGCGATTCCGCGGTCAAGCCGGAGATCACCGCACCGGGCGCGGCCATCACGGCGGCCCGCGCCGCCGGCACCACCATGGGCACGCCGGTCGACGAGTACTACACGACGTCGAGCGGTACGTCGATGGCGACCCCGCATGTCGCGGGCGCCGCGGCGCTGGTCGCGCAGGCCCATCCGGATTGGACGGGACAGCAGATCAAGCAGGCGCTGGCGACCACCGCGAAGACGAACACCGTCAACTCCGTGTTCGAGCAGGGCGACGGCCGGGTCGACGCCGTACGGGCCGTCCAGCAGGGCGTCTTCGCGACTCCGGTCCTGAGCTTCGGCACGTACGAGGAGAGCGACACCGAGGCGGACGGCAAGGACGTCACGTACACCAACACCACCGACAAAGCAGTGGAGTTGAAGATCTCCTCGTCCCTCCCCGATGCCGTCCTGAACGCGGACACCGTGACCGTCCCGGCGAAGGGCACCGCCGCCGTCGGGGTCACGGTCGACCCGGCCGCGGAGGCGACGGGCCGGTACACGGGCCACATCACCGCGAGCGCCGACGGCGTCCGGGTCACCACCGCCGTCGGCTTCGAGAAGCTGGCGAAGACCTACGACCTGAAGGTGTCGCTGGTGGACCGGGACGGCAAGCCGTCCACCTCGGCGTCGATCTTCATGCTGCAGGAACTCAACGGCGCGTACCCGGACACGTACGGGTACCTCGGCAGCGGCTACACCTTCAAGGTACCCGCCGGCACGTACAACGTGGCGTCCTGGATCTCGACGCGGGACGCGGCCGGACTGGAGGTCGGCACCTCGGTCGTCGGCGATCCGGAGATCAAGGTCGGCAAGGACACCGAGGTCGTCCTCGACGCCCGCAAGGCGGTCGAGATCAAGCTGAAGACCAAGGAGGACTCCGAGTTCCAGGGCTTCAGCACCAACTGGCACAGGGAGGGCCCGGGAAGCGCCTGGGGCCTGACCTACAGCCAGGGCTGGTGGAACGACCACCTCTACGTGTCGCCCACGGAGAAGGTCACCGAGGGCATGTTCGAGTTCACCTCGAAGTTCCGGCTGTACGCCAAGGAGCTGACGGCGAGCGTCACCAGCCCCGAGAAGTACGCGCTGCCCCTCGACTACGCGCAGACGTCCAGCGGCTTCCCCGTGAAGATCAACGGTGACCGCACGGTCCGGGTGGTGGACGCGGGCAGCGGCACCGTGGCCGACTTCTCGGGGCTCGACGTCAAGGGCAAGGTGGCGGTCGTCCGGGTGAAAGCCGGTGCAACGGCGGATGAGGCACTGGCCAACGCGACTGCGGCCGGGGCCGGTTACGTCCTCGCCTACCACGAGACGCCCGGGTACTGGATCTCCTGGGTGAAGAGCGCGACCATCCCGCTGATGACCGCCACCGGCGAGGACGGCGCGAAGCTCGGGGCCCTGCTCAAGAGCGGGAAGAAGGTCAAGCTGAAGCTGCACGGCACCGCGGTCAGTCCCTACGTGTACAGCGTGATGTTCCCGCAGACGGGCGCCGTCTCGGCCGACCAGACGTACAACCTGAACAGCTCCAACACGGTGAAGCAGAAGGTTCGCTACCACGCGGGCCGGGCCGGCCAGGTCGGCAAGGACGCCGTGTACAGGTTCCGTCCCTGGCAGTCCACCGACATCGCGACCACCAACAACGTGCAGCTCGGCACGGAGCGCACCGAGTACTACAACGTCTCCGACAGTCGGATCTGGCACGCCGTCCATCCCGACTCGAGGGCGAACAAGCCTCAGTGGAACTCCCTGCGAACCTTCGACA
Organism: Streptomyces sp. NPDC088157; assembly: GCF_044741545.1. Taxonomy (NCBI): domain Bacteria; kingdom Bacillati; phylum Actinomycetota; class Actinomycetes; order Kitasatosporales; family Streptomycetaceae; genus Streptomyces; species Streptomyces sp. NPDC088157. Next base: position 1,450,127 of record NZ_JBIUSU010000001.1, on the reverse strand, counting down.
AGGCGGGCAAGCTGCCCACCGAGGACTGGCTGCGCCAGGTCGTCCGCCCGGCGACCAGTGAGCAGTACGGCCTCTCCCAGCGCACCGGCGACAAACTCACCTTCGCGATACCGGAGTTGAGCGATGCCACGCCGGGTCACTACGGGTCGGTGGACAACGTCCAGGACACCGCGAAGGGCACGCTGTACAAGGACGGACAACTGGTCGGCGACACCACACTCGGCGGAGTCGGCGCCTTCGACGTCCCGGCGGCGAAAACCTCGTACCGCCTCGTGCTCGACGCCCGGCGCACGGCCGACTGGGCCGCGTACTCCACCGGCACCCACACCGAATGGTCCTTCGCCTCGGCGCGCACGGACCGGCGGACGGCGCTGCCGCTGCTCTCGGTCGACTACGACGTGGACGGGCTCGACCTCCTCAACCGTGCTGACCGCAAGCACACTTCGGCGCTCGGACTCTCCGTCCGCAATCAGTCGGGCAGCGTCACGGCCGGTGACCTGAAGGCATGGGTCTCATACGACGACGGCACGTCCTGGAAGGAGGCGAAGGTGAAACACGGCAAGCTGGAGCTCAAGCACCCGAAGGGCGCCACGTTCGTGTCGCTGCGCGTGCGGGCCGCCGACCGGAACGGCAATGCGGTCGACCAGACCGTACTGCGGGCGTTCGGCCTGAAGTAGCGGGCTCCAAGGAGACGGCCTGAAGGGGATGGCCTGAAGCAGGCGGCCTGAAGTGAACGGCCGCAGGCCAGTACAAACAGCCTTAACAAAGATCGTCTACCGTGCCAGGCCATGGTGAACACGGCATACGACACGGCAGGGCAGACCCCCGCCGCGAGCCCCTGGGCCGCGGTGGGGGTCTCCGCGTTCGACGAGCTGCTGTACCAGGCGGTCCTCAACCAACCCGACGCCGGCGCGGTCGGCTGGGCGTTGCTGACCGGTGCCTCCCCCGCCCGGGTCCGCGAGGCCTGCGACCGGCTGCTCACGCTCGGGCTGCTGCAACCACCGGACTCCATGGGCGGGTTACGGGCGGTCGACCCCCGGGTGGCGATCCGCGGACTGATCCGGCGGCGCGAGACGGAGTCAGAGCTGCTGGCCGCCACCGCCGAGGAGATGGCGACCGCGTACGAGGCGGGGTTGTTGCGCGAGGAACCGTCCCGGCTGGTCGAGGTGGCCTCCGGCGAGGGGGCCATCGCGGCACGCCTGGAGGAGATGTACGCGCGGGCGGAGCACGAGGTCTGCCTTTTCGACACTCCGCCGTATCTCGCCCCGGCCGCTCCGCAGGTGGATCTCCAAGCCGATCTGCTCAGCCGCGGGATCGTCTCTCGCGGGATCTACGCGGCGACCGGTCTGGAGGATCCGAAGGTTCTGTCCCGCGCCTTGAGGATGGTCGAACTCGGCGAGCAAGCCCGGGTGTTGCCGTCCGTGCCGCTCAAGTTGCTGGTGGTCGACGGATGCCGGGCGCTGCTGCCGCTGACCGCCTCCGTGGCCGGCGGTTACTGTGCCGTCGTGGTGTGGCACTCGGCGGTGACCGAGGCCCTGCAGAAGCTCTTCGAGCTGGCCTGGCAGCAGGCGACGCCGCTGGGCCAGGCGGCCGACGACAGTGAACTCTCCGAGAGTGAGAGGACGTTGACCCGGCTGCTGGCGGCCGGAATGAAGGACGAGGCGGTGGCTCGCCATCTGGGGGTGAGTCTGCGGACCCTGCGGCGGCGGGTGAGCGAGCTGCAGGAGCGGCTGGGTGCGGCGAGCCGGTTCCAGCTGGGGATGCGGGCTTCCCAACGCGGCTGGGTGTAGGTCGTACCAGGGCCGGTATGTGGTTTTGACCAAGGAGGCGGCCCGCGCGAACTCCGCGGCCGCTGCGCGTGCGGTTCGCCCGCGGGGACGGCAACCGGATCGACCAGCGACCGTGCTGTGGGCGTTCGGTCTGAAGCGACCTGAAGCGGCCTGAAGCGAGTCGTTCACGACGGTCGGGCCGCGCTCCCTACGGGATGCTGTTGGTTGATTCGGGCCTGTGCGTGACGTCGGCTCCCAAGACCTGGTTGTGGTTGGGACCGATCAACGAAGCGCATGGGGAACAGCCGGGACTGGCCGTGGTGGAGATCGCGGCGTGCGACGACCAGACCGTCACGCCGTCCAGGAGCTGCTCACCGCTCGGTGGGCGAGCGCAACGGCGGACCGTACGACCAGGGACCCGGGTCGGCCCGGCATCCGGCGGCGCTGCTACCTGGACGTGCGCCAGGAGCTCGACTCATAGCCACGGACAAAGCCACGGACAAAGCCACCCGACCATGATCTGGGCACTGCCGACCATGACCCGAGCACGGCAGGTCAGCGCAGTGCGGCACTTCGCCGGCTCCGCGCATGTCCGGTAGCAGATTCGGCTCAGAGGCCGAAGGCGCCGCCTTCGATGAGGATGAGCAGGCCGATGGCGATGAGGACCACGGGCAGCAGGATGTGGCCCCAGCGGGCGAGAGCCTTGGCGATGACTGGGCGGGTGGCGAAGAACCTGCCCGCGAAGCACCACACAGCGACCAGGAGCAGGAAGACGACGGCGTACACGCTCATGCCGCCGATGCCGGCAGTGGCGAACACCGGGACGTAGACGCCGATGTTGTCGCCGCCGTTGGCGAACGTGACCGCGGCGACCTCCAGCGGGCTCGGTCCGCCCTCCTTGGCCGCGGCCTCGTCATCCTCGCCGCCGTCCTGGTGGTTCTTCCATGCCTGCCATGCGGCTTTGAGGCCGAGGGCGAGCGGGAGTAGACCGAGGTAGGGGATGGCCGACTCGGGCAGGAACGTGGCACCGAACGCGGCGGCAACGGCCACGGCCAGGATGGCGGCGAAGCCGAGGTACTGGCCGAGCACGATCTTCCGGGTGGACCCGCGGCGCCCGGCGCCCTGGGCGAAGAACAGCGCCAGGATCAGGATGTCGTCGATGTTGGTGACGGCGAACAGTCCGGCCGCCTGCCCGAGGATGCCCAGGTTCACGAACCAGCCCACTCCACTCGTACGACAAGACTCAATGACCCTACTCGGGCCCGAACGAGGAGTCGTGGCCGTCCTGACCAGCGTGATCAGGGTGCGCTGTCACGCACCGGCTGATGGTCCGATTGCGATGACAATCGGTCCATGTTCGCTGTCACCGGCCATTCGGGCGGCAGCAGAGCGTCGGCTCCGGCCTGTCCCGTCTCTGTCGATCTGACTCCTGTCTCACGTCATCTGGTCCGGTTCGCCGTCGTCCCAGGTGATCTGGTTCACGGCGAGCGGTGGTATCCCTCCTCAGTGGGCGGCTGGGGTGAGCGGCCGAGTTGCGGTGTCGGCTACAGCGGGTCTTGTTGTTCGGCCTGTTCGGCCTGTTCGGCCTGTTCGGCCTGTTCGGCGGGGAACAGGATGGGGCTGAGGAGGTAGCGGGTACGTTCCCGCGATGGTTCGTTGGCGAGGAGGGGCGCGATGGTGGCTTGCATCGCGCCGATCAGTGCTGCGAGCTCGTCCCTGTTGAGCCAGATCGCGTGCTGCCGATAGCCGACGAGGTCGTTCCCGGAATCACTGCCTTCGCGCTCCAGGTAAGCACCGAACTCCGCGGCCAAGGCGGCCATGGCGGCCATGGCGGCCATGGCGGCCATGGCGCAAGCGAATGCCCGCTCGTGGTGCTGCGGGGTGAGCGCACGCGCGGTTTCCGCGTCTATGCCCGCGCGTTCCTGCCGCAGCCGGTATCGGCGTTCGACGGCGCCTCGCACTCGCCGTTCGTCGGGCCACGTCGAGGATGCCGCCCGCGGCGAGAAGGTCCACGTGTGTTGCCGTCCGTTGTCCAGTTGCCGAACGCCGTTGCCGGTCTTTGTCGTAGGTCCCCAACCGGCACGGGTTCAGTTCAGGGTCTGGGCGGTGTACAGGGCGCCGAGGGCTGCGGCGAGGGTGCCGAGCAGGAGCCGTAGGGCTCGTTCGGGCAGGCGGGGTTGGAGACGGGCGCCGAGGTAGCCGCCTATCAGTCCGCCGGTGCCGCAGGCGAGCCCGAGCCACCAGTGAGGAGCGACGTCTCCGCAGCTCACGAGCGACAGCAGTGCGTAGGCGACGGCGCCGACGAGAGAGGTGGCGAACGTGGCGGCGAGCGCGGCCGGGGCGACGCGTGCGACGGGCAGGCCGCGGCCGGCGAGGATCGGGCCGAGAAGCGAGCCGCCGCCGATGCCGTAGATGCCGCCGACCACCCCGACCGCCAGGGCGAGGCCGGTAAGCGTGCGTGGTGCCAACTCGCCTGCGGGCGGCGGTCGGTGAGGTGCCGGGACGAGGGTGCGCAGGCACAGCCACAGGCCGAGTGGCAGCAGCAGTGAGGCGATAAGGAGCCGGAAGACGCTCGGGCCTGGGAGGGCGAAGACGCGTATGGCGGCCCCGACAACGACGCCGGGCAGGGTGCCCAGCACCAGGCGCCGGGCGAGGTCGCCACGCAGGGCGCCGTCGCTGCGGTAGCGCCACAGGGCTCCGGGCCCGGCGACGACGTTGAACAGCAGGTTGGTCGGGGTGACCGCGGGGTTGGGCACGCCGAAGACGCTCAGCTGGACGGGGAGGAGGAATACCGCACCGGACACACCGACCGGGGCGGTGACGGTCGAAATCAGCAGGCCGGCGGCCAGCCCTCCGGCCAGTGTCCAGTCCACCGTTGCCCCCGCTGCTCGATCGCCTGGCCAGTATCAGCGCCCCGGGTGGCAGTGAGGGCAGCCTGCAACGAGATGTTCACGAGCAGCAGGCGCAGCCGGGCCGACAGCCGCACGCCTCCTGGTGAGTGGCACGGCCTATTCGTTCTTGGACGGGATCAGCCACAGGGCGATGACGGCGGAGAGTGCTGCCACGCCCGTGGCGACGAGGAACGCGCCATCGAAGCCGGAGGCCGCCTCGGCGCCGGTGCGGACGGCGATACTCCCGGCCGCGGCGCTGGAGACGGCCGCGGCGCCGACCGAGGCGCCGAACTCGTGGAAGGTGCTGACGATTCCGGAGGCTACGCCGGCCTCATGAGGGGCGACGCTGCTGAGGGCGGTGGCCGCGGCGACGACGAACAGCGCGCCCAGCCCCGCCGCGGCGACGCTCACACCGGTGACCATGGCGGCGGTTCCGGACCAGAGCACCGGCACGAGGAAGCCGGCGGCTGCGACGGCCAGGGCGACCGCGGCCAGCAACCGCGCTCCCAGACGGCCGATCACGCGGCTGGCGGCGGTAGCGGCGGCCATCGTCACTGCTGTCGCGCTGACATCCTCCGCTACTCGGTGATACTATGTAGTGGTACTCGGTACTACGCAGTACCGCCAGGCCGAGGAGGACTCGCCATGGACGACCTGACGGAGATGCTGAAGGGAACCCTCGAGGGGTGCGTGCTCGAAATCATCGGCAGCGAGGAAACCTACGGGTACGCCATCACCCGTCAACTGAACGAGCTCGGCTTCGCCGACGTCGTCGAGGGGACGGTATACACCATCCTGCTGCGACTGGAGAGGAACAAGCTCGTCCAGGTGACGAAACGACCATCCGGGGTCGGACCGCCGCGCAAGTTCTACGCGCTCAACGACGCCGGACGCGAAGAACTCGCGAAGTTCTGGACGAAATGGCAGTACGTCTCATCACGCATCGACAGGCTCAAGAAGGGCGGGAGATGAACTTCTGGGAGACCATCACCGGCAGCGATCTCACCAGGGAATGGAAGGCGTTCGAAGCCCGGGCCGAGGCCCTGCCGGACGACTACCGGGCGGCGTGGGATCAGATCAAGATCCACCTCCTTCCCCATGGGGACTTCACCGGCCGCAACCTGATGCCGATCCTCGACGCCGCCCTGGGGTTGCTCGAAGAAACAGCGGCGGAGGGGCAGAGCGTCCACGAGGTGCTCGGCGACGACATCCGAGGCTTTTGCACGGCGCTGGCCGGTGGGGAAGGGGCTCGGACCTATCGCGACCGGTGGCGCGAGCAGTTGAACAGGAACGTCGCAAGGAAATTGAGCCGACTGGGAGGCTGACGTGGGCATTCAGGACATCATCGAGGGCAAGAAGCAGTGGCGGGCGCACATGGCCCGGGTCAAGGCACTCCCGCCGGACTACCAGATCGTCTACAAGGAGATGCAGAAGTACCTGTTCAAGGTCGGACCGGTCGACCTGCCTGACGGGCCGCTGCTCCCCGGGATCGTCGACTTCTTCGAGGAAGGCGTCGCCGGGGGCAAGGGGGTCCTGGAACTCATCGGCAACGATGTCGCCGCGTTCTGCGACGACCTGGTCAAGGACTCACGCACCTATGCGGACGTCTACCAGGAGTCCGTCAGCAGGGAATCCGGTACGGCCGAGAAGTAGCGCCCTCGCCTCATGCCAGTGGGCGTAGTAGCCCGCGCGCGCCGTTCGTTCACCTCGGCGCAGTACGAACAGGCGCGGGCCGACCGGCCACCAGAAGCCGCCGTAAATCCTGTCCACCAAGGTGGTCGAGCAGGCTGGTGATACCTGACTCAGTCCTGCCATGCCCCCCGGTGGCCCGTGACGCGGGCCCGGCAGGCGGGGCCCCGCGCCGGGGCCGGCGAGCAGGTCTCCGGCGGCGGGCCACTCGACACCATTCCCCAGGACGACACGACTGACGTGTAGTCACGGACAGTCACTCAATCCGGGTTTCAAAACGCTTCCACTCCTCCTGCGTCTCCAGCCTCCGAAGGAAGCCATCATGCCTTCATCTGTCATGCCCACATCCAGGCAAGGTGACGGTCATCCGTCACCGACCGCCGTCTCCGCCGTCGGGCTACGCAAGTCCTACGGCGAAAAGCTCGTCCTCGACGGTATCGATCTGCGCATCCCGACCGGGTCTGTGTTCGCGCTGCTCGGTCCTAACGGCGCCGGGAAGACCACCGCCGTCAGGATCTTGTCCACGCTCATCACCGCCGACGCCGGAGACCTGCACGTCGGCGGGCACAATCTGGCCGCCGACCCACAGGCGGTCCGTGCCGCGATCGGGGTCACCGGGCAGTTCTCCGCCGTCGACGGCCTGATCACCGGCGAGGAGAACATGCTCCTCATGGCGGACCTGCACCACCTGTCCAAGAGCGAGGGACGGCGGGTCACCGCCGAACTCCTGGAGCGCTTCGACCTGGTGGAGGCCGCGAAGAAGCCCGCCTCCACCTACTCCGGCGGCATGAAACGCCGCCTCGACCTCGCCATGACCCTGGTCGGCAACCCGCGGATCATCTTCCTCGACGAGCCGACGACAGGCCTCGACCCACGCTCCCGCCACAACGTGTGGGGCATCATCCGCGGCCTCGTCTCCGACGGCGTCACCGTCTTCCTCACCACCCAGTACCTGGATGAGGCCGACGAACTCGCCGACCACATAGCCGTGTTGAACGACGGCAAGATCGCCGCCGAGGGCACCGCCGAGGAGCTCAAGCGGCTCATCCCGGGCGGGCACATCCGGCTTCGCTTCACCGACCCGGTCGCATACCAGTCCGCCGCCGACGCCCTGCGTGAGATCACCCGGGACGACGAGGCACTGTCGCTGTCCATCCCCAGTGACGGCAGTCAGCGCGAACTGCGCTCCGTTCTCGCCCGGCTCGACTCCGCCGGCATCGAGGCCGACGAACTGACCGTCCATACCCCCGACCTCGACGACGTGTTCTTTGCCCTGACCGGCCCGGCCAAACTCCCCCACCAGCCCAAGGAGTCCGTCCGATGAGCTCCCTCTCTCTCGCTGTACGCGACTCGAGCACGATGCTGCGCCGCAACCTCCTGCACGCATGGCGCTACCCGTCCGGGACTCTGAACCTGCTGCTCACGCCGATCATGATGCTGTTGCTCTTCGTGTACATCTTCGGCGACGTCATGAGCGCCGGCATCGGTGGCGGCGGCGCGGACCGCTCCGACTACATCGCCTATATCGTCCCCGGCCTGCTGCTGATGACCGTCGGCAGCACCGTGATCGGGGCCGCGGTGTCCGTCTGCGTGGACATGACCCAGGGCCTCACCGCCCGCTTCCGCACGATGGCGATCTACCGGGGCTCTCTGCTGGTGGGGCATGTCGTCGGCGGCGTGCTGCAGTGCGTGATGAGCGTGGTCCTCGTCGGCGCCGTCGGGGTGGCGATGGGCTTCCGGTCCACGGACGCCACGACACTGGAGTGGATCGCGGCGTTCGGGCTGATCACGCTGTTCGCCCTGGCACTCACCTGGATCGCGGTCGGCATGGGCGCGGCCAGTCCGAACCCCGAGGCGGCCGGCAATATGGCCATGCCGCTGATCCTCCTGCCGCTCATCTCCAGCGCGTTCATCCCGGCCGACACGATGCCGGCCTGGTTCCAGCCGATCGCCGAGTACCAGCCCTTCACCCCCGCCATCGAAACCCTCCGTGGCCTCCTCCTCGGCACAGAAATCGGCAACAACGGCTGGATCGCGGTCGCCTGGTGCGTCGGCCTGATGGCGCTCGGCTACCGCTGGTCGACGGCGCAGTTCAACCGCGACCCGAAGTAGCCGGGACGACCGCGCCGGCCGCCTCCGCAAAGCCGCCGAAGGGGCCACCGGGGTGCACCCCCACCCGCTCCTCGCGGCCGGAGCTTCCTGCAGGTGTCCACCGCTCGGGGACAGGATCCCAGGCACGACGCGCGGCGGGCGCGGTGTGGCCGGGATGGACCGCACCGCGCCGTGTCGGACTGGATGTGCCCCTGATCAGGTCCAGAAGCGGCCGTGGTTCGGGCACGTCTGACCAGTACCGCCGCAGGTGTTGCAGGTTCTGCCCTGCTGCCCACGGCAGTAGGGGCAGTTGACGACGGGGACTTGGTCCTTGCGGCACTTGGCGCCGTTGCCCGATCGGCCCGCGCTGAACAGGCCACCGCCGGTCGTGACGGTCCAGTCCTTGCCGTGCCGGGGGCACCGGTGCCCCGAGGTGCAGCGGCCGCACCCCCTGGAACAGCACCGTTCCAGCTGCTGACCACACCTGCACTTCGTCTGACTCATCATTCTTCCTCTCTGCTACGTCAGGCGATGGTCCAGCCGCGCGTGCGCACGCTGCACCGCTGGAAGACCAGCGACAGGCCGCCCGTCAGGCCGATGGCGTTGCCCATCCAGCGGGTGATCGCTCCCATCCGCCGGTCGAAGTACGCCTCTCCGGTGCAGCCGCCGGTGGTGGGCGTGAGGTCGACGTAGAACGTGAAGTACGTGTCGATCTTGTTGCCCGCGGTTACTGTCAAGCCGCTGGTGTCGAAGCGGCTCAGGTAGACCGCCGCCTCCACCCCGGGCCCCGACACAGTCGGCGACGGGGTGCTGAGTTGCTCGGCCACGCCGTTGAAGAGGACCTGCAACGTGTCCTCGACCGAGTGCGGCGAGTCGAAACTGCCGACTCGCTTGGTGAACCTGCCCATGAACGTCCTCCTGAAGTGATGCCGTACGCCCTCGGCTCCGGCTGCGAACAGGCCTGTGGGTGAGGCCGGTTCACACCTTCACCCCGACGCCGTGGGCGTGTCTGTCCCCGGCCGTGGGGACAGACGCCGGGCTTGCACGGGTGGTAGACCTGTTTGCGGGCTGTCGAGTCCGGCCAGGTGGCCGACGGGCCGCGGGGTGAGGAATCGGCATGAACGACACGCAGGGATCGCCCACTGACGGGGATGCCGCGACCCGACCACGCCTGGCCGCGGTCGACGACCATCCCGTGATCCTGCACGGCATCCGGGCGTGCCTGGCCGGGTCGGCACCCGAGATCGACTGGGTGGGGAGCGCGGAGAACATCGATGAGCTGCCGTCCAGGGTGACCGCGCTCCCGTCGGTCGTTCTCCTGGACATCGAGCTGAACGACGGCAGCGACGTCGCCGCCAACGTCCAGCGCCTGCGTGAGTGGGGTCCGCGGGTCATGCTGTTCAGTCGCGAGCACCGACCCGTGGTGGTGCGCCGGGGTATCGAGGCAGGGGCGCTCGGACTGGTGCTGAAGGAGGACCCGGACGTCCAACTCGCCGAAGCCATCAGGGCGGCGCACGCAGGAAAGGCTTACGTGTCCAGCCGGCTGGCCCATCAGATCGTCCACGACCGGCGAGGAAAGGTGCGGCTGAGCCCTCGCCAACTGGAGGTGCTGGAGCTGCTGGCCCGCGGACTCAAGCCGGCGGTCATCGCCCGTCGCCTGTACATGACCGAGGAGACGGTCAGGACTCACCGCAGGAGGGCCATCGAGGCGTTCGCCAAAGACGAGGGGACCCGACCGGCCAGCACCTCCGAGCTGGTGTACCGCTCGATGGTGGACGGCCACATCGACCTCGGCCCGAGCGGTCCCGGCAGGCCCGGCGCGTCGTCCCCGGATGTCGACGGGTGACCCGGCGCGGCACCCATCGCTCCGGAGTGGAGACCGCCCTTCGCCGCTCGTTCGCGGGACTGTCCCTGCTGTTCGCGATCGCGTGGTGGCTCACGGCCCTCTCCCTGGCCGTCTCGGACGACCTGCGTCCGCTGCCCTTGGGCGTCACAGCGCTGTTCGCCGCGTCCGCGACGGCCTGGGCCTACCGGGGGGCGTTCGTCCGCATCGGTCCGGTCGACGCCTGCTCCGCCGTCGCCGTGGCGGTGACCGTGCACACGGCGTACGCCGTGCAGCCGTACGCCGAGCTGGTGGTCGGCCTGCGCTGTATGACGACGGCCGCCGCGGTCCTCCTCGCTGTCGCGTATCTGCCCCGCGCCCGGGGGCTCCCGGCAGCGGTGACCGCGCTGGCGGCGCAGGTGGCCGCCGGGTGGCAGGAGGGTGTGGGAAGCGCCCTGCAGGGGATCTGGCCGCCGCTCGCCGCAGGGGTGGCCGCGGCGGTACTGGCCCCCGTCCTGCGCGCCGCCGGTGACCGTGCGGACACCGCCATGCGCGAGGACGAGGACTCCAGTGAGGCCGCCGCGCGGGGACGGGCCGTCCGGCGAGGCAGACGCGACTTCCAGCGGCTGTTGCACGATGACGTCGGGTCGGCGCTGCGCGTGGCGGGCATGAGCGGCGTGCCCGCAGGGGAACAGCGTGCCGAGGCCCGCCGCGCGCTGGCGGCACTGACGGCCGGCTCGGCCGGCGCCGAGGGCGACGGGGACATCGACCTCGTACCGCTGCTGACCGGGCTGGCGGCGACGTCGGTGGGCGGCGTCCCGCGGCCGCGGGTGACGACGGACTTCCCGCCGGAGCTGCTGGTGCCCGACGATGTGGCCGCCGCGTGCGCGGGAGCGGCCGTCGAGGCGCTGCGCAATGTACGGTACGCCGGTGCCACGCACGTCGTGGTCCGGCTGAGCGGGGACCACCGGGACCTGGAGCTGACCGTGGCGGACGACGGCCGCGGTTTCGTGCCGTCCCAGGTCCGGCGGACCGCCCTGGGCCTGCGCGACTCCATCGGCCGGCGTATGGCCGACATCGGCGGCGTGGCCGACGTACGAACACGGCCCGGATCCGGCACGACGGTGCACCTGCGGTGGACCGCCCCCGACGCGTCCGACGGCGCGCGAGGACAGCCGCGCGGACAGCGGGAGACGCTGCGCGCCGCCGTGGGCGACGTACGCCGTGCACTGGCGGCGGTGTGCCTGCCGTACCTGGTGGTCATGGCCGTCGTCGCGGCGATCCAGACGGCCGGGACACCGACGCTGCTCGGCCACCTCATCTGGTACCTGGCGCTGGCGACGGCCACCTGCGTACTGCTCAGCAGAGCAGACCGGCGGATCAGCGGACGGGTGGCTGTTCCGCTGCTGGCCGTCGCGGTCGCGGGCGCGGTGAGTTGCCTGCTGGTCATCCCGCCGGAAGCAGTCAGGGACTACCGCTCATGGCCGATCGGCGCGGTGACCCCGCTGCTGACCCTGCTCGTCATCGTGCGTCCGGTCCGCCAGACGGTTTTCGCGCTCGTGTGCGAGGAAGCGGGCATCGCCGTGCTGACCGCCCTGGACCCGCCTGCCGACGAGTCGGTGGTGAGCACGGTAGCCATGGCAGTCCCCGCGATGCTCGCTCCGGCGACGGGGGTCGTGATGGGCCTGGTCATACGGCGCACCCTGGTCACCCTGGGCGGGGCCGTACTGGACGCCCACCGGCACCGCATGGTCGTCGTCGCCACAGAGTCCGCCGCACGCGCGAGGGCGCAACAGCACCGCCGTCGACTGCGGGAGATCGACGCGCAGATCGTGCCCTTTCTCCACACGATCGCCGCAGGAGACACCGGCGATGACCGCCCCGGCCCGGCCGCCGTCCGCGCCCGGGCGGACCGGCTGGCCCAGTCCATCCGGGACGAACTGCACCTGCCGGGCGTCCTCGACGGCCCCCTGCGCGACCTCGTCGGCCGCGCCCGCGAGGCGGGCTGCGAGGTGACGATCCACGCCCAGGCAGACGACGACACCGCACCACCTAACACTCCCGCCCGGACGGCCCTGCTGCGCACCGTACTCACCGCCGCCCTGACGGACCAGGACACGCCCGACGAGCTGGTACTCGGCGTCCAGGACGGGCCCGAGGGCCCGGCCCTCAGCCTCGTCACGATGCCGGGCGATCCCCGCCGCAGTGCAGCGCTCCGCGCGGCACTGGAAGGGACTCCGCACACCCTGGAGGACTCCGCCGACCTGACCTGGGCGGAGGCCGTACTGCCGGGAGCAGGGCGGCGCGGATGACCATCGGCTGCCCTGGGAGTCTCCGTTCGATCCGGCCAACGGCTCTCCGGTACAGCGCCCTCACCGACAACAGATGAGAGCAGAAGGGGTCGAAATCCACGTGCCGTTCGGGCCCTGTACGGAATCTGACACGTTGCCGAGCTGGACGTGGTTCCGGGTTGCCGCCGGCCGCCGTCCAGGCTCGGGCCTTCTCGCCGGCGCCGGCGGCCATGATGAAGCTGCCGTCCGGAGCGATGGCGCAGGGGTGCAGCCGGTCGTACGGACCGTGGATCACCCTTCGTACGGTCTGAGTCGCCAGGTCGTAGACAGGGATGAGCTTGTCCCCTCCGACCGTCACCAGCCAGGTGCCGCCCGGTGAAAGCGCGAAGTCGCGGGTGGACGGCGGTACGCGCAGTACTGCACGGACCGCGGACCATGGCCAGGGCGCGACGGAAAGCAAGTTCCCACCCGTTGCCGCACCACCACGACAACTACTCAAGTACTCAAGTACGCATACTCATGTGCGGCCGCAGGGCGCCCCCAAAGATGTGCTCATGGCGCGAACCTCCGGTAGGGAAAAGGCGAATGCCCACCTCCGACGAGGTGCGTTCCGGCCTTCTTCTCCCCCGCTCGTGGCGGGCCCGGCATCCAGTCGTCGCCCTGTTCGCCACAGCTGCTCCTCAGGGGCAGAGCGCGCGGGCCAGTCGGCCTCCGTACCCCCAAGGGGACTCCCCCTTTGCCGAAAGGGACATGCATGAGTCGCGACCTGCGCATACGAGCTGCCACTCCCGAGGACCTGGTCTGGATCCACGAGTTGAGGCACCGCGTGTACGCCCAGGAGCTCGGTCAGCACACGCCGCAACCGGACCGACGGTTGTACGACGCACTGGACGGCGACAACGTCTACCTCGTCGCGGCCCGGGGGCCGGTCCGCATCGGCTTCGTCAGCCTGACTCCGCCGTGGCTGGGCCGCTACGGCCTGGACAAGTACCTGACCCGCGACGAACTGCCGCTGTTGTCCGAGGGGGGACTCTTCGAGATACGCATCCTCACCGTGGAGCCACGCTGGCGCAACACCGCGGTGGCACCACTTCTGATGTACGCGGCCCTGCGCTGGATCTCCTCCCGGGGAGGCCGCACGGTGGTGGCGATGGGCCGCACCGAACTGCTCGACATGTACCTGGCGGTCGGCCTGCGGCCTGTCGGACGCACCGTCCGCAGCGGTGCGGTGACCTTCGAGGTACTGACGGGCGAGGTGGCCGGGCTGACGCAGGTGGCCACCACCCGGTATCGCACCGTCCTGGAGCGGTTCGGCTCCGTGGTCGACTGGCAGTTGGACATGGAATGGGCGCCCGGGCCGGACGGCTGTGAACACGGCGGCGCCTCCTTCACCGCTATTGGAACGGACTTTCGCACCTTGCACCGGCGCCACGAGGTCGTCGCCGCCGACGTGCTGGACGCCTGGTTCCCGCCCGCTCCCGGGGCAGGTGCGGCGCTCACGGAAGACCCGGCCTGGTCCGCCAGAACCTCGCCTCCCACGGGCGCCGAGGGCCTGCTGTCGGAACTCGCGACGGCTCGGGCGCTGCCGGTGGAGACGCTCGTGGCCGGGGCCGGCTCGTCGGACCTGATCTTCAGAGCGTTCGACCGGTGGCTGACCCCGGAGAGCAGGGTGCTTCTGCTGGACCCGGGGTACGGCGAGTACGCCCATGTCACCGAGCGCGTGATCGGGTGCCGAGTGGACCGCTTCCGGTTGCACCGGAGGGACGGATGGCGGATCGACTTCGCCCGGCTGGCTTCTGTCGTCGGGGCGGGTCGCTACGACCTGGTGGTCGTGGTCAACCCGAACAACCCGACCGGACGCCACGCATCCGCCGCCGAACTGCGCACCCTGATCGCGGCCGCCCCGGCCGGGACCCGCTGGTGGATCGACGAGGCCTACCTCGGCTACGTGGACCTGGCGGAGTCGCTCGCCCCACTGGCCGCGGTGGACCCGCGGGTCGTGGTCTGCACCTCGCTGTCCAAGATGTACGCGCTGTCCGGCGTGCGGGCGGCCTTCCTGGTGGCCGAACCCGTCACCGCGGCGCTGCTGCGCCGGTGGACGCCGCCCTGGGCGGTGAGCCTTCCCGCGCAACTCGCCGCCGTGGCCGCCCTGCGGGACCCCGCGCACTACCGCTCCTGCTGGCTCCGCACCCACACCCTGCGCCGTCACCTGGCCGCCGACCTCGCCCGGGTGGCCGACACCGCCGTGATCGAAGAGGGCGTTGCGAACTTCCTCAACATCACCCTGCCGTACGACGGACCGAGCGCTGCCCGCCTGGTGCGGGAGTGCCGCCGGCACGACGTCTACCTGCGCGACCTGTCGCCCCTCTCGCCGCAGTACGAAGGGCGCACGGTACGCGTCGCGGTCAGGGACGCGGCGGAGAACGCGCGCATCGTAGCGGCGTACGGAGCCGCGCTGGAGACGCTGCGACCCGGCTCGCTCTCGCGGCAGTCCGCCGGGTCCCCGGCCGCCGTCGCCGCCGGCCACGCCCGGTGATCAGCGTCGCCTCCCTCGCGCCCGTCCTCGGCGGGGCCCTGGCGATCGGCGGGATCGCCGCAGCACTCTCCGGGCGCCGCGAACTGCTGGTCCGTTGGTGCTGCTGGGCGGTCGGAGTGCCCCTGGTCGCCGGAGCGTTCTGGTGGGGCAGCCCAGGGGTGACGGCTCTCGCGCTCGTGGTCGGGGTGGTCGCGGCGATGGAGTTCGGTGGGCTGGTGGGTCTGTCCCGGCCGGACAGGGCGGTGCTGGCCGCGGCCGTCTCCGGCGTGGTGCTGACATCCTGGCTGGCCCCCGGACACGAGGTGCGGGCGGTGGCGGTCGGCGCGCTGGCCATCGCCGCGGTCCCGCTGCTGGCCGGTGACTCCACCCACGGTCTGCGCCGGCTCGGGGCCGGTCTGCTCGGGCTGGTCTGGCTGAGCGTGCTCGCCGCCCTGGCACCGCTCGGCGCGACCGCGCTCGCCCTGTTCGTCGCTGTCTCGGTGGGCGACATCGTCGCGTACTTCGCCGGTCAACGGCTGGGCGGGCCACGGCTGTCACCGCTCTCCCCGGCCAAGCGGTGGAGCGGAACCCTCTCCGGCGGCGTGGCCGCCCTCGGTGTGCTCGCCGCGCTGTCCGCGCTGAGCCTGCCGATGGCGGTCGCGGTGGCGGTCGGCGCCCCGGCGGGGGACCTCCTCGAATCCATGGTCAAGCGAGGAGCGCAGGCGAAGGACTCCGCTCACTGGCTGGCCGGCTCCGGGGGCCTGCTCGACCGAATCGACTCACTCCTCCTCGCCCTGGCCGTCCTTCTCCTCCTGCGCTGACTCAGGAGCTCAGGAACTTCGGCTGGAGTACGGCCTGCCCGCCGCACACACGCCTCACTCGCCCCCTCCGCCGCAGGACTCCCGTACCAGATAGGTCCATCGTTCTCGGGTTCGAGGACGGCCCGTTCTGGCTCTTGCTGACCACCGGCCCCCGCCGCGGGGAGGTGTGGACGATCGCTGACGTCGGCGCCCTCCCGGTGCCCGGCGACCGGGCATGGGGCTTCGAGGAGTGGTCGGCTTCAGCTTCGACGTCTCCGAGAGGCCAGAGCAGTGACAGCAAGGCCAGCCGCCCGGCCCCTGCTGTCCTGCTGCGGCGGCGAGGCCCGCCGCGCCTCCCGGCTCCCCATGGGAGGCATACGGACCCGGGTCCAGCTGGTGCGGGCCGCGCGCACCCTTCGTAGGCTGTTCCTGCTCGGGGCCTGCTGCGGAGGTGTGCCATGCCCCGAACCATCTGGTCCGGCGCCATCTCGTTCGGCCTGGTCACGGTCCCGATCCACGTCCAGTCCGCCACCGAGAACCACTCGATCCAGTTCCACCAGTACCACCTGGAGGACATGGGCCGGATCCGCACCCGCAAGATCTGCCAGATCGAAGACCGCGAGGTGTCGAACGCGGAGATCGGCAAAGGCTACGAGTACGCCAAGGACCAAGTCGTCGCCATCAGCGACGAGGAGCTCCGCGACCTGCCGCTGCCGACAGCGAAGGCGATCGAGATCGACGCCTTCGTCCCGGCGGACGAGATCGACCCCATCCGGATCGGCGAGGGCTACTACCTCTCCCCCGACGGCCAGGTAGCGGCGAAGCCCTACAAGCTGCTTCGCGAAGCGCTGGCCCGCTCGTCGAAGGTGGCCATCGCCAAGTACGCATGGTCCGGGCGCGAGCGGCTCGGCATGCTCAGGGTCCGCGGCGACGCCATCGTCCTGCACGCGATGCACTGGCCCGACGAGATCCGCGACCCGGCCGAGCTCCTCCCGGAGCCCGTGGACGTGTCCGAGGAGGAGATCAAGGGGGCGCTCGCCCTGATGGAGTCGATGTCCCGCGACGACCTCGAAGGCGACGACTTCAAGGACAGCTACACCGAGGCCATGGAGAAGATCATCGAGTCGAAGCGGGAGGACAAGCCGCTCCCCGAGGTGCCCGAGCCGGAGAAGCCGGGCCGGGTCCTCGACCTGATGACCGCGCTCGAGGAATCCGTGTCCAAGGCGAAGGCGTCCCGCGGCGAGGACGCCGACGTGCACGAGCTGCCGAAGAAGAAGACGGCCGCCAAGAAGACCACCACAGCGAAGAAGCAGCCGGCCAAGAAGACCGCGGCGAAGAAGACGAGCGCGAGGAAGCCACGCCGCAGCGCCTGACCTCAGCCCTCCAGATAACCGAGCCCGCTGTCCGGTCGGCAATGGGTGCAGGCGGGAATGCCCTCGGCGAGCCAGCGCAGCGCGCCACTGCGCTCGATGCTCCGCGACCGTTTGCCCGCCATGTGACAGCCGCCGGCGTGAACCATGTTCGGCGGCGAATCGCGGTTCAGCCCGAGCTCCAGCAGCGGGGGCGGTGCGGCTCAGCCGAGGAATTCGGTGGCGCCGAGGGCGCAATCCCAGTGCCCCACCCCGTGCCGGGCGAGGCCCACCGTGACCAGGCCCGCTCCTTCCAGCCAATGCGCCATCTTCAGGTCGCCGACATCCAGCGGGCGCAGCCCGAGGCTCTTGACGAACACCCCTACGCCCGCCTTGGCCTGCGCACTGTCGCCGGCGATGAACACGTCGGGCCGACCCTTCTCCAGGACGTGACGGAAGACGGTGTTGAATGCCTTCACCACGCTGGCGCTGGCCGGGGCCACCTTGGCGACCTCGTGCGCGATCGAGGTCTCCTCGCGGTGGGCCAGCCCGTCGAACGTGGGATTGAAGGGGTTGCTGATGTCGACGATGAGCTTGCCCGCGAGGGCGTCTCCGTACCGGGCTACGGCCGGAACGACACCGTCGAACAACAGGGCCACGATGACGATGTCCCCGGCCGGGACCGCGCCCCACTCTCCCGTCGTCGCGCCACCGCCGAGAGCCTTGGCCAGGTCAGCGGCCTTGGAGTGATCGCGACCCATGACCTCGACGGTGTTGCCGCCCGCTATCGCCCGCGCGCCGATGGTACGGGCCATGTTCCCGGTGCCGATGATGCTGATGCTGCTCATACGGTGTGCTCTCTTCCTCGTTCTCAAGCTTTCGCTTCGGCTCAGCGCGTCGGCTGAGCTGCGCCTTCCAAGGGGATCAGGTCATAGACACGGGGCGAGGGCATCCGTGATCGTTACTCCCCGTCCCTGCGAAGCTCCCAGGACCGCATGCCCAGGAGTTGCGCAAGATGCCCCTGCGTCTCGACCGCGGACGGCGGCGGGCGCCAGAGAATGGTCACCTCGACGATCTTGCCGTCCTCGTTGAGCAGAATGCAGTCCATGCCGTTGACCGTTGACCACGGTGTCTTCGATCTGCAGCCGGAAGAATGCGGCGTGGCGGGTCCCAACGATTGCAGCTGGTAGGGCTCGAACAGCGCACTCATCGGGATCCCCGGGGCCTGCCCCGGCGCCACGGGCCCGGCAGCCGGCCTTTCCGAGCCGAGTGCCGCTACTGCCGCCCGTGGCGGCAACGTTGCTGCGGGCACACCCCCCAGAGCGCAGTACGACTGTGTTCTCGCGGGTGTGCTGGTGGGTGCTGGCTAGATGCCGGTGGTGCCGCCGTCGGTGACGAGTTCGAGGCCGTTGACGTAGCTGGACTCGTCGGAGGCGAGGAAGAGTGCGACGGTTGCGATCTCTTCGGGGCGGCCCATCTCTCCGCGTGGGATCAGGGATTCGAAGGCTTTCTTGGTGGCCTCGTCGAACAGTTCTTCCTGCTTGGCGGTGGCGACCTGGCCGGGGGTGAGCACGTTGACCCGGATCCTCCTGTCCTTGAGTTCGTTGAGCCATACGCGGGCCCAGGCCTGCTGTACGGCCTTGCTGCCCGCGTAGACGCTCCACCCGGGGAAGCCCTTGAGGGAGGCGTTCGATCCGGTCATGAAGATTGAGGCGCCGTCGTTGAGCAGCGGCAGTGCCTTTTGCACGGTGAACAGGGTGCCGCGCGCGTTGAGCATGAAGGCGCGGTGGAACTGCTCCTCGGTGATCTCGCCGAGCTTGCCCTGTTCACCCATACCGGCGCTGGCCCACAGCACGTCGATCGAGCCCTTTTCCTTCTTGACCGTGTCGTACAGGCGGTCCAGGTCGTCCAGGTCGGCCGCGTCGCCCTGCACTGCGGTCACGTTCCGGCCGATCAGCTTGACGGCTTCATCCAGCGCTTCCTGCCGCCGACCCTGGATGAAGACGTGAGCTCCTTCGTCAACGAACAGTCGGGCGCCGGCCAGCGCCATGCCGGTTGATCCGCCGGTGATCACCGCTACCTTGCCATCGAGCTTTCCCACGATCACTCCATTGAACTGAGGATATTCGGAACGGCCCGGCGTTAAGTACACCGAACTGTTCACTTAACGTATCGGAGGGTCGACCGGGGCGCAAGCTAGGTACACCGCTCGGTACCCGACTGCGCTAAACTGGAAGCATGACGGAGTTGGAGAAGGGCCCCCAAGGCCTACGCCGCGGCAGGGGCGCACGCGAGCGCATCATCAGCGCGTCGCAGCAGTTGTTCCGCGATCAAGGCATCAACCGCACCGGCATGGACCAACTGTGCGCGGCGGCCCAGGTGTCGAAGCGCACGGCATACCAGCACTTCCCCAGCAAGGACGAACTCGTCGCCGAATACCTCCGCCGATTCGATCCCGGCGTCACGGCCGGAGTGTTCGACCGCACCGACCTGACCCCCCGTGAACGACTGCTCGCCGCCTTCGAGCCGCCCACGGGAAAACAGGGCCTCACCCCCCTGTGCCCCTACATCGCGGCGTCCGTCGAACTGCACGACCCCGAACACCCCGCGTCCCAATACGCACGCGACTACAAGTCGACCATCGCCGCGCGCCTGGCCGACACCGCCCGCGAAGCCGGCGCCACCGATCCCGAACAGCTCGGCGAACAACTCGCGCTGCTCCTCGACGGCGCCGCGGCCCGCACCCGGGTCCTCAACACCGAATCCTTCCCCACCGCCGCAGCCATCGCCGCCGTCCTCATCGACAACGCCATCCCCACCACCGCCTAGCGATGACCGCGGAACTGCCAGGTCCGCAGGGAGTGCCAAACTCTCAAACGGACACACCGGGTTATGGCGAACCGTGAGGACGGGAGCGTGACGGAGCTGGCGTCTGGGCCATCACGCAGGGCTTCGGCGTAGCCGTATGGCGTCCGATCTGTGGCTAGGCGAGGTCGACTTCGGCAAGGGCCAGGCGGAAGATGTCCGTGGGCGAGCTCGCGGACCGCGTCGGGATCACGCCCGCCAACCTGGCGGTACTCAAGAACGGCCGCGCCAAGGCGGTGTGCTTCGCGACGCTCGCCGCGCTCTGCGAGGTCCTCAGGTGCCGCCGGGCGACCTGCTGCGCTGGGAGGCCGAGGACACCGCGGGCGAATGAACCGTGCCTGCCGACGCGTCACCGCCGATCCTGCTTGCCTTTGACCAACTCCGCGAGCACCCCGGGGCCTGAGATCCGCCGGCTTCCCCAGTGCCGCCGACGGCCGCCAGAACGCCACACAGGACTCACGCGGAATGTCCGCAGGCCAGAACGACGCCGCATAGACCGCCAGTTCACGCAGTACCGCCATCTGCCCCGCCCGGATCCGATCCACCAGACTCTCCACCCTGTGCCGATCCATGAGATTTCCCAGCCGTTCTCACCCCAAGGAGCCCCCGGGACACAACCACCGCCGTTCGCCGGCAGCACTACGTCCGCGAAGAGGAAACGGCCCCAGGACTCATGGGCCAAGCGGAAAGGCACCAACTGCCCCCGCGACAGCGGACAGGCGCGGACAAGCGGTGATGATGCCCCGGACGGCGCCCCGCGTCCCGGTCCGCGCTCCGTGGCAGGCGCGCTTTCGGTGTGGCGCGAGGTCCCGGCTGGGCAGCATCCCGCTCACCCACGACGGGCTGCACCGGGAGCGTCCCCGGAGCCCGGGTGCTCCAGGACGACGCGCTGACCGACGTCTGCCTACCCGTGGAGATGTTCCGGCACGGGTACTGCCGCGTCACCGTCGAGGACGCCGCCGGAGGTCGCGCCTGGAGCAACCCGATCCATCTGGCCCCGCCCGCCGCGACTGCGGCAGGGACGTAGCCGTCTCCCCCAACCACCCCGCCGCATATCTCAGCCTGCCTCATGAAGGGACCCGTCATCATGCTCTGGCCCGCCCTGCGCGCGCTGGCCCACGGCGAACTCACCAACGAGCAGCTGGGATGGCCGCGCGACACCTTCCGCCTCACCGCCGGACCCCGCACTGAGGGCCCCGGTGCTTGTCGAGGCCCGCCTTGTCCGCGACAGGCCGCCGTCGCCGGCTGGTCCCGGACGACGGCGAGGTCGAAGACGACCTGGTGCGGGAGCGTACTCGCGCGGGCCTTTCAGTGTGCCGGGATCGCCGAGGTGCCCGGGCGTTGTTGAGAGCTGGAGCCTCTGACGTACGGTCAGCTGCCGCCAGGTGTTCCAAGGCTCACACTGACCCGTTGCTGACCTTTCCGATGAGCCATCAGCCCTGGATGCCAGAACCGCGACGGGCCGGTGGTCGCGGCCCACGGTCGGCGGGCCCGCGCCGGTGGCGGTCTGGCGGCCCGCGACGACTGTGACGACTGTGACGACTAGTACTGCAACGGTGCTTAGGGTCTGTTGCGGAAGTGGATCTTGGTGGTGGATGATCAAGCCCAGATGCCGTCGCCGAGGTGGCCAGCCTGCTCGCGTCGGCTGACGCCCGCCGGTGACGGCGGGGCGCGGGCTCCCACCACAGGCCGAGTCGGCCAGGTAGAGCCCGGTCGGCAAGGCCACGGCCACCACGCCCGATGCCCGGTCCGGCCTGCTGGGCCGTACCGGGCATCGGGCGTTATAGGGGGCTGCCTGGGTCACGCCTCGGCGACTTGGAGCAGCCAGCTGACCGGGATGTCGTCCTCGGTGTCGCTCGCGCTCTTCCTGACGCGGCCGATGGCGATCTTCTGCGTACTCGTCGGGAGCTTCGCGCCGTTGTGGACCCGGCCGCCTGCCTGCGTGACGTTGAGGTCCACGGCGGCGCTCCAGTTGGAGCCGTCGTGCCAGTTCACCTTGATCTTTGCATCCCCCCAGGCGGAGCCGAAGCTGATCCACATGTCGCCCGACCAGCCGGCCTGGTTGGCCGCCGGGACGGCCAGGACGATGCCGTACTTGTAGTGGATGAGCCCGCCGCTCTCAGTGAACGCGAAGCCGGGTGGAATCTCGCCAGTCTGGAAGTTCGCCATTCAGTGCTCCTTGCCTGTCACTGCTCCGGTGCCGCGGGAAGCGACGCCGCACCGCAGCCCGCAGACCACGGCACGAACGACGCTAGGGACGCATTCAGGATCCTCCTCAACTTCCCAGGCCAAACCATCAGTTGAGGGGTAGTGCAAGCATGCCCAGCTCATCCGCTCCGCTCCTGCGCTCCCGGATGCCCCCTGCTGCACCCCAGGGAGCGGCTGACTCCTTCGGCCGTCGGCCGGGGCCTAGGATCTGCTACGGAAGCGGATCTTGGTCGTGGATGATCACGCCTCGTGGGGCATGGTGATCTGACGAGCGGCCAGTGGGCCCGGCTGGAGCCGTTGTTGCCGCAGGGCATCAAGCCGGGCCGTCCACCGGTGTGGACGCGGCGGCAGCTGATAGACGGCATACGTTGGCGAACCCGGACGGGTGCGCCCTGGCGGGATGTGCCGGAACGATACAGGCCCTGCTGTCAGGTGTTGGTGAAGCGGCCCGCCTGGGCGAGGATCTGCTCCGGGTCGTCGATCGGCGGGTAGATCCAGATCGCGTTGATGTTCCGCTTGAGGGTCTTGGCCTCCTGCCCGGTCAGCGCGATTTTGCGGTTCCACCCTTCGGTGAAGACGGCACCGGCGGGGCCGAGGTCGAGGCAGGTGACGTAGGGGTCGGGGGTGAAGGGCAGCGGAGTGTTGCCCAGGAGGTCGGCCGCCACGTTGTGTCCGGCGAACTTGCCCATGGGCAGGGCGTGCTGGCAGGACTGCACGGTGGAGTAGCCGTCTTCGGCGGGGGCAAGCGCGGTGTCGCCCGCCGCGTAGACGTCGGGAACTCCGATCACCCTCAGGCGGGCGTCCCCAAGCCGAGTCGTCCCAGGCGGTCGCGTTCGCCGGGGGATCTGGGCCGTGAGCGGGCTCGCGGCCATACCGGCCGTCCACACGACGGTCGCCGCGGGGATCGCTTCGCCGTCCGAGAGAGTGACGTCCCAGCTGGTCACCGATGACACGGTGCGTCCCAGCCGTCGTTCGACCTTCAGTTCGTCGATCGCGTCGTCGATGTTCGGGCGGGGGCCGGGGCCGAGCTCCGGGCCCACGACGCCGGCGCGGTCGACCAGGACCACCCGGACGTCTTCCGCCGCGCTGTCGCGGTCGGCGATCGCGCAGAGCCGTTCGCCCCGTGCGGTGGCGATCTCCAGGCCGGTGAAACCGGCGCCGACCACGACGGCGGTGTAGCGGCCCGGAGAGGATGCCTGTTCGAGCAGCCTTCGCGGGGCTGCCCCTCCGGGATCGTCGGGGAACACGTGATCACCGGTCCGGCGGAGGATACAGCCACCGCCTCAGCAGGCGGCTCAGCCTCGGCATCACCACATACGTCAGCGTCGGCAGCAGCACGATCGGGAACACGGCGGCCCGCAGCGGCAGGGGCCAAGCACCCGTGCGGGGGGTCACCAGCCACTGGATCAGCAGCGTGAACGGATAGGCGCCGAGAAAGGTGGTGAGCACCATCTTCCACCGGGGTGGGGCCTGCACAGTAGTGCCTGGCAGGTTGAACCAGGTCTCCATCCCGGACGTCGACTGCCGCTCGCTGCCGATCTCCGTGGCGACGCCCTCGATCCGAGCGTGCCAGGACGCCCGCTCGTCCGACTCCAGCCACGCGGCGAGCCGGTGCGGATCGGACCAGCGCAGCATCGCGTGGAAGCGGTGGCCCTCCTCGGGGCGCAGCCACGAGACGCCCTCGTTGCCCGGGAACCGTCTGGCGCAACGGGTGATCCCGTGCGTCCAGTCCTCGAACTCGCGCTCCCGGCCCGGGCGCACCTCCCAGGTGAGGACCGTGGTAACCGGCTCGCCCCGCCGTACGTCAGTGGTGCTCATGCTCACCACGTGTGCCACGTAAGCCACCGGTCATGCCTCCAGACCTCACGCGCCCTGCGAGCCGGGGGGTGCGATCAGGATCTCAATCGACCCGCTCGGGCCGGGAACATTCGCACCCCTTGAGCACCTCGGGGGAACCGTGGGTGTCCTGGCGGATGGCGCGCATGGTGGTGGAATTTGTCATGTGTCCAGCGTCGCGGCTTGCCGCACGGCGACACCATGGCATGAATGCCAATCCTCTGCGGCGATCCCGCCGCGCGTCGTCGATGTCCCGCAGTCCGGTGGCGATGTGGCTGTCATCAAGCCTTGTTCGGGTCGCCGTTCGGGTGTCACACCGGACGGCCGTGACGGGCTCTCAGTGTGGTGGCCGCGTAAATCCCTGGTTTCGATCTCTTGACGCGCAGCGTTGTGACCGTTCACAATCCTGCCGTGGACGTGACCGGTCACACAAGCTCCGGCAGCCGACCGGGCCCTGGAGATCGGTTACGCGAAGTTCGACGCAGGGTCTTGCTCGCTCAGGGGCCCGGTCCACGCTCGCGTACCCAATCGATACGCATCGACGATGACGGCAGGAGGCGGCGACTATGTTCACCAGCAAGGACGTCGCCCGCCTCGCCGGCGTTTCGCAGAGCACCGTCTCCTACGTCATGACGGGTAAGCGCCCGATCTCGGGAGAGACCCGCAAGCGGGTCCAGGCCGCGATCGACCTGCTGTCCTACCAGCCGAACGCGGGCGCACAGGCGCTGGCCAGCAGCCGTACGCGGGTCATCGGACTGGTGGTCCCGGTGGGCGGAGACCTGGGCAACACAGGTGTCGTGCCGTTCCTGGAGTCGATCACCCAGTGCGCGAGGGAGGCCGACTACGACGTGCTCCTGGTGACCGCGGACGAGGGCGCCGCGGGGCTGAGCAGGCTCGACGGCCGGTCTCTGTGCGACGCGATCGTCATGATGGTCATCGCAGCCGACGACGAGCGGATCCCGGTGATCTCCTCATTGCGGGTGCCGGTGGTCCTGCTCGGCGTCCCCGACGACCCCTCCGGTCTGTACTGCGTGGACATCGACTTCACACAGGCCGGCCGGCTCGCGGTGCAGGAGCTGGTCAGCACCGGCCACGAACGCATCGTGGTGATCGGCCACCCGCCGCACACGGTGGCCCGTGGCAACAGCTTCGTGGGCCAGTTCCAGCGCGGCGTCAACGAGGCGGCCACCGCCGCCGGTATCCGCACCGGACTCGTCCAACTGCCGGAATCCACGCCGTCGGGTGCCCGTCTGGTGGTGGACCAGGCGCTGAGCAGTGCCGAGCGACCCGACGGGCTGATCGTGCCGCACACCTCGGCCATCCCACATGTGCTGGGAGCCCTGCTGCGGCGCGGGCTGGTGCCCGGTCGCGACATCTCGGTCGTCGGGCACTGCACGGACTCTGCGGCCGAGGAGACGGAGCCGAAGGTCACGAACGTCTCCCACGCTCCCCGCGAAATCTCCCGTCGCGCGATGCGCACCCTGTTCGCCTTACTGGACGGAGAAGGCGGAAACCCGCCGCCGTACGGCGTCGACCTGGTCCCCTCCCGGCTGACCCGCCGCGAGACGACCGTCACCACTGTCCGCCCCTGATCTCCAGGCCGACCCCTCCAGCAGGAAACCCACCGACCGCCGGACGCGCACGACATGCCATCGATCGTCGATACGCATCGACGAGCCGTCGACCCGGCGCTCGTCGGGTATCGCGGCCTGCGCCGGCGCGCATCCGGACCAGCCAGAACATCCAAGTCGCACTGAAGCCAAAGGAACCGACAGTGTCCCATCACGGCAGCGAAACCTCATCACGGCCCGCCAGACAGGCGCCCTCCCCCGCAGGACGCAGGCGGCGGTACCTGGCCGCGATCGCCCTCACGATGGCCACCGCGCTGACGGGAGCCGCTTGTAGTTCCTCGGGAACGTCGTCCGACAGCGCGAAGGGGCCGGTCACGCTGACCTTCTGGGTGAAGACACCGTTCCCCGACAGCAAGGTCCTGCTCGACCTGTGGAAGAAGCAGCACCCCGACATCAACATCAAGATGGAGATCGTGTCGGCCAGTGGGAACGCCATCCCGCAGGCCAAGCTGCTGCTCGACGTCAAGGCGGACAAGGCGCCCGACATCGCGGCCTTCGACACCCAGTACCTGCCGCAGTTCGTCACCACCGGATCCGTGCTCGACCTGAAGACCGTCAGCGGCGGCAACGCATCCGCGCTCGCCTCCAACTACGAGGCGTGGGCGTGGAGCACGGTCCAGGTCGGTGACGGTCTGTACGGGCTACCGATCGACTCGGGCCCGCTGTCCCTGTACTACCGCAAGGACCTGTTCGAGAAGTACGACCTGCCGGTCCCGACAACGATGGACGAGTACGTCCAGTCCTCGATCGCCCTGCACAAGAAGGACCCCAGTGTGTACATGGGGAACCTGCCCACCAACGACGCCTCCCCGTTCAACGCGCTGACCTGGGCCGCCGGGGCCAGGCCGTTCAAGGTGAAGGGCAACAGCTGGGTGGTGGACATCGCCAACCCCGAAGCGCTGAAGGTCGCGAACACCATGCAGAAGCTCCTCGACGAGAAGGCCGTCCTGACGCTGCCGCAGTTCTCCAGCCAGTGGGGGCAGGACCTCAACACGGGCAAGGTCGCCTCCTGGATAAGCGCCGCCTGGGCACCAGGCCCGCTGAAGTCGGTCGCGCCGAAGACCACGGGCAAGTGGGCTGTCGCCCCCCTGCCGCAGTGGACGCCGGGCACTGCGGCCAGCGGTAGCTGGGGCGGATCCTCCACGGTCGTCTTCAAGTCGACCAAGCACCCCAAGGAAGCCCTGGAGTTCGCCAAGTTCATCACCACGAACCAGCAGGTGTGGTCGGACTACTGGATCCCCAAGATCACCATCTACCCGACGAACCTGCAGGCTCAGAAGAGCGCGGCGCTCAGCAAGCCGGACAGCTTCTTCGGGGGACAGAAGATCTACGACACGATCTCCGCCTCGAACCACAGCGTCGCGCGCGACTTCAACTACGGGCCGGTGGCGAACGAATGGTTCACCACCGAGCAGAACTACCTCAGCCAAGCGGTGAACGGGAAGATGACGCTGGCCGAGGCGCTCGAGGAGACGCAGAATTCGGTCGTTGCCTACATGCGCAAGCAGGGCCTGAGCGTCCAGGAATCGTGATGACGACGACCCTCGACAGTGCTCCTCGCGCCCGAGGGCGTGAGGAGCCGATGCGGAGCCGCCCACCGCGGCTCCGCCAGGACCGCAGGCGCCGTGTGGCCGCCTACGGTTTCCTGGCACCGTTCATGCTGCTCTTCGCCGCCCTGTTCTTCTTCCCGATCGGCTACGCCCTCTACACGAGTCTGTTCCGGCAGACCTTCGACGGCCTCGGTTTCGGCGGCTCCCAGCTCAAGTTCGTGGGGCTGAGCAGCTACGTCACCGTCTTCACCACCCCGGACTTCTACAACGGCGTCTTCCGGCTTCTCCAGTTCGGCGTCATCGTGGTCCCCCTCATCCTCGCCGTGGCGATCCTGCTGGCGCTGATGCTCGACTCCCGACTGGCGTTCATGAAGAGGCTGTTCAGGGCCGCCTTCGTCCTTCCGTACACCGTGCCGGGTGTGATCGCGGCCCTGTTGTGGGGCTTCCTCTACCAGCCGGGGCTGAGCCCGATCACCTCGGCCACCCAGAGCATGGGGCTCGGCTCGGTGGACCTCGTGGGCTCCGACCTGGTCCTCGGCTCGATCGGCAACATCATGGTCTGGGCCGGGGTCGGCTTCAACATGCTGATCATCTACGCGGCACTGCAGTCGATCCCCGCCGGCATCGTCGAGGCGGCGCGGGTCGACGGGGCCGGCGAGATCAGGATCGCGCTGCGGATCAAGCTGCCGATCGTCATGCCGGCTGTCGTGATGACGGGCCTGTTCACCATCATCGGCACGCTGCAGCTCTTCAACGAGCCGGTCATCCTGTCGAAGATCTCGAACGCCATCAGCAGTAACTACACGCCGAACATGATGGCGTACAACGCCGCTTACGGGAACAACGACGAACCGTTGTCAGCCGCGATCTCGGTGTCGCTGGCGTTGATCGCCTTCGTGCTGTCGTTCGGGTTCCTGCGTCTGACGGCCCGCTCGTCCGGTCTGTCCGCCCCCAAGGAGACGTCATGAGCGTCGTCAGCCGGGCGGCATCCCCGGCCCGCTCGAAGTGGATGCTCGGGCGCATCCCTCTCGGCCTGGTGATGGTGCTCTTCGCCCTGTACTTCTTCATACCGGTCTGGTGGCTGCTCGTGGCGGCCAGCAAGGACGCGGGCACGCTGTACTCCAGCTTCAGCCTCTGGTTCGCCGCGCCCGGCCGCGTCATGGACAACCTGCGGCTGACGTTCGACTACGAGAACGGCATCTACCTGCGGTGGCTCGCCAACAGCGTCGGCTACTCGGTGATCGGCGGGGCCGTCTCCACGATGCTGGCCGCCGCGGCGGGCTACGCGTTCGCCAAGTTCGACTTCCGCGGCCGCAGTTTCCTCTTCACCCTGGTCCTGGGCGGCGTCCTGGTCCCCCAGGCGGCCCTGGTCATGCCCCTGTTCCTGATGATGAGCGCGACCCATCTGACGGACACGTACTGGGCCGTACTGCTGCCCTCGTTCGTCAATCCGTTCGGGGTGTACCTGGCCCGCATCTATGTGCAGTCCATGGTCCCGGACGACCTGCTCAACGCGGCGAGGATCGACGGGGCCGGCGAGTTCCGGACCTTCCGGTCGATGGTCCTGCCCACGCTCGCGCCGGGGCTGGTGACCATCTTCTTCTTCCAGGCGGTCGCCATCTGGAACAACTTCTTCCTCTCCCTGGTCATGCTCAAGAGCAGCTCGCTGTACCCCGTGACCCTCGGGCTGGACATCCTCAACGGGGAAATCCGCACCGTGGGCGCCTCGCCGGACCTGATCAGCATCGTCATGATGGGCTCGCTCCTCTCCATCCTGCCGCTGGCGGCCGGCTTCTTCGCCCTGCAGAAGTACTGGCGCCCCACCCTCGTCGGCACCGGGTTCAACGGATGACCGGGCCGGACTCACCTGATGAAGGCACGCACGCACGGCGGTTCGCATTCGGCGGCGGCCGGGTGGTACTCGGCGCCGACACCTCGCCCGTGGCCTTCCAGCACGCGTCGGATCCGGACCGGCTCTACCTGCTCGACGCGGTGACGGACACCTGGCACGGTCCGGACCACGCCTGGGGCACCGGCTTCGCGATCACCTCGCGCGGCTCCGGCCGCTGGCAGACACCGCACGAGATCGACTGGCGGGCCGACGGCGCGACCGCACGCCACCGTCCACTCCCCGGCCTGGAGTTGGAGATCCGGCGCCAGGCCGCGGTTGATCGCTACACCGAGACGTACGTCTGGACGAACACCGGTGACGAGCCGCTGCGGATCACCGGGCTCGGTGTGAACGTGCCGGTCAGGGATGTGTACGACGGCGCGGCGGGCGCGCTCGCGCGGAGCTGTCACGCGCATGTGTTCACCGGCGGGGCGTGGTCGTGGGTGCTGGCCGAGCCGATGGCGGGCACTCCCCCGCTGCTCGGCGCGATCGTACGCACGGGCGCGTTGTGGGCGTACTCGGTCGAGTCCCGCAACTCCCGGACCTGGTCCGACATTCGCGGCCACCTCGTCGTCCACCCCACCGACCACGCACGCGGTCCCGAGTCGTTCGGCGGCCAGCCCGTCCTGGACCTCTCCCCCGGCGAGGAGTACGTCCTCGTCTGGGAGCTCGGCTGGTACGACGACCGAAAGGCCTTCCTCGCCGCCACCGACGCACCTGTCGAACTGCCGTCCCTGACCGCACCGGTAGGCGCGGCCCTGGACGTGCGCCTGGCAGAGGGCGCGGTGCTCGCGTCCAAGCCCGGCGACGGTGTCACGTCGTCCCGCCACGGCGTCCAGCACATCGACGTCGAGCGGGACGGCCGCCGGAGCCGCACGGCCGTCGCCTTCCTCGCCCCGGTGCGGGAGCTGGTCGAGGCGAGAGTGGCCCGCATCCTGCGCGAGCACCGCCCGCGCGAGCGGCCGGAGCCCGAGCGGTACGCGTTCGTGCCGGTGGACACGCGCACCGGCCTGGCCCAGACCGAGAACGGATGGCAGGACTGGACCGACGGGGCGGAGCGCATCGGCATGGCGGTGCTGCTCCAGCAGGCCCGACTGCGCGGCTGGGGCGGTTCGGACGGGGTCGGCGCGATCGACGAGGCCCTCCACGGCTTCGCGCGCTTCGCCCGTGAACGCCTGGTCGACCCCGACGGCTCGGTCCGCCGCGGCAGCCGGTTCACCGAACCGGTGCGGCTCTACAACACCCCGTGGCTGGCGCACTTCGTCCACGACCAGTTCGCCCTGTACGACGACCCGGCAGACCTCGATCTCGCGGCCCGGCTTCTTGAGACGTCGTACGCCCTCGGTGCCGGCGACCATCTGCTCATCGGGCAGCCCGAGGCAATGGCCGCGGTGATCGCCACGCTCGACGAGCAGGGCGACACGGCACGGGCGAAGCGCCTGCGGGAGTCGCTGGTCGAGCACGCGCTCGGTTTCGCCCACCGGGGCACCGCGCTGCCGGGGCACGAGGTGAGCTACGAGCAGTCGATGGTCGCGCCGCTGGTCAGCCTGCTCGCGACGGCGTACGACGTGGCGCCCGACGACCGGCTGCTGACGGCGCTGGGGCCGGCGGTCCGGTGGCTGCGCGTCTTCGGCGGGCCGCAGCCGCACGTCCGGCTCCGCGACATCGCCATCCGGCACTGGGACGGGTACTGGTTCGGGATCGAACGCCTTTGGGGCGACACCTTCCCGCACTACTGGAGCGTGCTCACGGCGATCGCACTCCGGCAGCTCCCCGAGGCTTTGCGGGACGAGGACACCGAGCGGGTCGCCGAAGCGATCTTCGCGGCCAACCTCGTCGACTTCACCCCCGACGGCCTCGCGACCTGCGCCTTCGTGATGCCCAGCTGCGTGGACGGGCGTCCCGCGCACCGACCGGACCCACTCATGAACGACCAGGACTGGGCCCTCGCCCTGCTGCTGCGATCCGGCGGGAAGCGGTGAGGCGACCCCTCGCCGAGCCGTCCCCCCATCACTCTCAAGGAGCGTCTGTGTCTCGTCCCGACCCCGCCGGCGAACGTCTGGCCGGCCTGCGGCAACGGCTGCAGGGTCTGGCCTACGGCGGCGACTACAACCCCGAGCAGTGGCCGGCTGCCACCTGGCGGGAGGACATCGCGCTGATGCGGGAGGCCGGGGTGAACATGGTCACCGTCGGCGTGTGGTCCTGGGGCCTGCTCGAACCACGGCCCGGTGTCTTCGAGTTCGGCTGGCTGGACGAGGTGATGGGACTGTTGGGCGAGGCGGGCGTGGGCGTCGACCTGGCCACCCCCAACGCCGCACCGCCCTCCTGGCTCGCCCACGAGCACCCCGAGACCCTGCCCGTGGACGGCGAGGGCCGCCGGATCGCCTTCGGCTCCCGCGTCCACTACTGCCAGTCCTCCCCGGTCTACCGGCATCACGCGGCCCGGATCGCCGACCGGCTGGCCGAGCGCTACGCGGACCATCCCGCCCTGGCCATGTGGCACATCGGCAACGAGTACGGCGGCTTCGGCTGCCACTGCCCCGCCTCGGTCGCGCACTTCCGCCGCTGGCTGGCCGACCGCTACGGCACCGTGGACGCGCTCAACGACGCCTGGGGCACGGCCTTCTGGGGCCAGCACTACGAGTCCTTCGAGCACGTCGGCACCCCCGCCGCCCGCTCCCGGCTGTTCTCCGGTCCCAATCCCGGTCAGCTGCTGGACTTCGCCCGCTTCTCCGACGCCGCCTCGCTGGAGTGCTACACCGCCGAACGCGACATCGTGCGCCGGTACTCCCCCGACGTGCCGGTCACCACCAACTTCATGGGCTCCTACAAGAACCTGGACTACTGGCGGTGGGCGGCCGAGGAGGACGTCGTCTCACTCGACATGTACGCGGGGCCCCGGGATCCGGACGGCCCGGCGCTGGCCGCCTACAACTTCGACCTCATGCGCTCGCTGCGCGGCGGCCGGCCCTGGTTGCTGCTGGAGTCCGCAACCGGCCGCAACCTCACCGACGGCCGCAACTACGCCCGTCCGGCAGGGCAGTTGCAGTCCCGTTCCCTGCAGGCGGTGGCCCGCGGCGCGGACTCGGTGATGTTCTTCCAGTGGCGGGCCTCCCGGGTCGGCGCCGAGCGCTACCACTCGGCGATGGTCCCGCACGGCGGCACCGCCACCCGGACCTGGCGCGAGGTGAGGTCCCTGGGCCGGGACATGGCGCGGCTGGCCGAACTGTCCGGGGGTGTCTGCGACCGCGCAGAGGTGGCCGTGGTCTGGGACTGGGAGAGCTGGTGGGCCCTGGAGAGCCCCGACCACCCCTCCAACGACCTGTGTTTCCCCGACCGACTGCTCGACCACTACCGACCGCTGTGGGAAGCCAACGTCGCGATCGATTTCGTCCACCCGGACAGCGACCTGAGCGCCTACCGCCTGGTGGTCGTGCCCAACCTCTACCTGACCGACGACACCGGCGCCGACAACCTCACCTCGTACGTGCGCGACGGCGGTCACCTGGTGATGTCGTACTTTTCGGGCATCGTCGACGAGTACGACCGGGTACAGCCGGGCGGCCACCCAGGCCCCTTCCGCGACCTGCTCGGCATCGGCATCGACGAGTTCGCGCCCCTGGAGCCCGGCGAGACGTGTGGAATGCGGCACGCCGGTCACGCCGGGACGGCGACCGAATGGCAGGACGTCATCGACCTGGCCGGCGCCGAGACGATCGCCGACTACGCCGACGGGGAGTTCAAGGGCCGGCCGGCCGCCACCCGGCACCGCTTCGGCACCGGCACCGCCACGTACCTCGGCACCTCTCCCAACCGCGAGACCCTGCGCCGTCTGCTTTTGGACTGCGTCACCGGGGCCGGAGTCACCCCCGTACTCGACACCCCCTCGGGTGTCGAAGCCGTCCGGCGCCGCGCCGCCGACGGCACCGAGCACCTCTTCGTGCTCAACCACACCTCCGACGAGGTGACCGTCGACCTCGGCAGCGGTTCCACCGTGGATCTGCTCGCCGATGATGCCCCGGCACCCGTCGGAGGCCGCCTGCGCCTGCCCCCGTTCGGCGCGGCGGTCCTGCGCGACGTCCCCTGAGCCGCCCGTGAAACCCGATGAGAGAGGACGAAGCACCACCATGAGGAGATCATCGGCCGCCGAAAGGCGGCACACATCCGCACGTCCGATACGACGCGTCACACTGGGACTACTTGCTGGCATGCTCATGCTCAGCGGACTCCTGTTCCCCAGTACCAGCTACGCGGCCAACGCCCAACTCGGGGTCGACCTCTCGCAGACCACCGGAGACATCGCGCACGGCGCGTCGGGATTCCTCTACGGCCTGGGCAACGCCGGCGTCACGACCGACAACGTGCTGCAGCCGCTGCACCCGCAGCAGGCCGCGCAGAAACCGCAAGGAGGGCTGCAGCACCCCAGCGGCGACGCGTTCGACGTGGCTCCCCAGTACCTGGCCGCGGGGACCAAGCAGATCCAGATCTACCTGCAGGACATCTACCGGTTCTGGCCCTACGAGAACCCCGGCCTGACCGACTACCTCGGCAAGGTCGACGCCATGGTCGCCGCGGTGAAGGCCGACCCCAACTACGGCAAGTACGTGTACGTCCCGTTCAACGAGCCGGACTGGATCTGGTACGGCGGGATGTTCACCGACGCCACCGTGAAGGCCAAGTTCTTCGACGACTGGAAGACGGTCTACCACCGCATCCGCGCGCTGGACCCGTCGGCCAAGATCGCCGGCCCGGGCTTCAGCGTCTACAACAACCAGACGATGGCCGACTTCCTGACGTACGCCAAGGCGAACAACGTCGTCCCGGACGTCGTCACCTGGCACGAGCTCGAGAACAGCTTCTTCACCGACTACTACAACCACTACGACCACTGGCGTGGTGTGGAGTCGGGCCTCGGCATCCCCAAGCTCCCCATCGTCATCAACGAGTACACCCGCTCGTCGGGCGACCTCGGCATCCCCGGCCAGCTCATCCAGTGGATGACCCGGCTGGAGAACACCAAGGTGAGCGGTGACCTGGCGTACTGGGTCACCGAAGGCACCCTCAACGGTCTGACGACCCGGAACAACGAACCGACCGGCGCATGGTGGCTCTACAACTGGTACGGGGAGATGACGGGCAAGACCGTCACCGTCACCCCGCCGACCCAGAACGGCTCGCTCCAGGGCATCGGGACGCTCGACTCCGCCAAGAAGCAGGCTCGGGTGGTCTTCGGCGGCTCGTCGGGCGACACGGACGTCGCCGTCCAGGGCTTCGGTTCCACCTCGGGCTTCGGCAGCACCGTCCACGCCATCGTCCAGGCCACGAACAGCACCGGCACCGAGGACGCGGCGGGCCGTCCCGCCGTCGTGCTCGAGGGCGACTTCCCGGTCACCGCCGGCAAGATCACCGTCACCGTGCCCGGCATGACCGCGACGTCCGCGTACCAGATGATCATCACGCCGGCCACGAGCACCTCCTCCGCCGACGTGCCCACCCGGTACCAGGCCGAGTACGCCGACCTCACCGGCAGCGCCCGGGTGACCTACGGCGCCAACACCGGCTACACGGGGACGTACCTCGTCGACGGCTACGCCGGTTCGAGCAACGCGAGCACGAACTTCGTCGTCTCCGCCCCCAACAACGGGTACTACGACGTGACGCTCCGCTACTCGGCCGGCCCGCACAGCGGCGCCCCCGCCGACCGCAGCACCCGCGTGACGGTGAACGGGTCCAAGCTGACCGACCTCACCCTGACCGGTACGGCGAACTGGAACACCTGGAACACCAAGACGGTCACGATGCACCTCTCCCAGGGCATCAACCGGATCGACTACGGCGCCTACACCAGCGACGACAGCGACAACATCACCGTCGACTCGATCGACGTGACCACGTCGACGTCCGGCACCACCGCGAGCTACGAGGCGGAGGCCACGAGCAACACCCTCGGCGGCACCGCGGTGATCAAGTCCGACACCGCGGCGTCCGGCGGCCGTTACGTCGACATGCTCGGCAACGGCGCGTCCAACACGCTCCAGTTCAACGGGGTCACCGCCCAGAACGCGGGCCCGCAGCGCCTGGTCATCTCCTACGCCAACGGCGACAACCGCGGCGACGGCGGCAACGACTACAACATCATCAACCGCTACGCCGACGTCACCGTCAACGGCGGCGCCCCGCAGCGCGTGTACTTCCGCAACACCCGCGGCTGGTCCAACTACTGGACCACCACGGTCGACGTGAACCTGAACGCCGGCTCGAACACCATCAAGTTCGGCAACGGCTCCGCGTACTCCCCCAACATCGACAGGATCCAGGTCGCTCCGGCCGTCAGCGCCGGCGGCACGTCGTACATCAAGCTGCAGAACCGTACGACCGGGTTGTACGTCGACGGAGGCGGGCGCACGACCAACGGCTCCGCCACCGGTCAGTGGCCCGTCGGCGCGACCACCAACCAGGAATGGTCGGTCGTCCCCGACGGCAGCTGGATACGCCTGAAGAACCATGCCACCGGGCTGTACCTCGACGGGCTGGGAGCGACGGCCAACGGCTCCGCCGCCGGTCAGTGGAGCGACCGCAGCGACACTTCGCAGCAGTGGATGGAGGTGACGGCAGGCGCTCACGTCCGGTTCAGGAACCGCGCGACGGGACTGTACGCCGACGGCATGGGCCGCACCACCAACGGCTCCGACCTCGGTCAGTGGAGCGACAGCGCCAGCACCAACCAGCAGTTCCGGATCATCCCGCAGTAGCGGGTCGCGACCATCGATCGGTCGATTCGGCGCCGGGGCCTGCTCCGGCGCCGTTGCCGTTTCCTGGACAGGTGGAGGCGGAAAGCTGCCTGCTGGTGGCGCGCCGGTCCGAGCACCCTTCCGGTGCTCCGCGTGGCACCTGATCCCTGCACCGTTCGCAGCGGCCCCGCCTCGAAGATGGAGTATGGCGTGAGGCTTGGCAGCGGGCGGGACAGCACCTCCTCGGTCAGCTCGGGGCCGGAGAAGGCGAGCAGGGCCTTTCCGACACCAGTGCAGGTCAGGGGCAGGCTGCCGCCGATGCGGGAGGGCAGTTGCAGGGCCTCGTGGCCGTGGATGCGTTCGAGATAGACCACGTCCAGTCCCTCGCGGACACCGAGGTGGACCGTCTCGCGGGTGGCCTCGAACAGGTCCTGCAGGAAGGGCAGGGCCGTCTCCCGCAGATCGAGCCGGTGCGGGACGAGCGAGCCGAGTTCGAAGAGCTTCGCGCCGAGCCGGTACTGAGGTCCCGAGCGCTCCAGCCAGCCCAGCCGGACCAGGTCTGCCGCCAGCCGGTGCACCGTCGGCTTGGGCAGGCCCGTACGCTCCCAAAGTTCCGAGAGGCGGTACGAGCCACCGCTCGGGCTGAACGATTCAAGGATGAGTGCGGCCTTTTCCAACATGCTGCCGCCAGTGATGTTCCGTGTCACGGAACAAAGGTTGTCCCATCGGTACGCTTGGCACTGAGCCCGTAGCCAGGCAGGTCAGGGACGATGATGCGGTGTTCCTTGGCCAACTCCCCCACGTTGCGGGTGTAGTTGGAGACGCCAGAAGCGCCGGGGCCGCCGCCGTGCAGAAGCAGGACCGGTGCGCCCTCGCCCGTCTCGGCGACGTAGATCTCCTTGCCGCCGACGTCGAGCACGTACTGCTGCATTGTCGG
The DNA here is from genome assembly GCF_044741545.1 of Streptomyces sp. NPDC088157. Lineage (NCBI taxonomy): Bacteria > Bacillati > Actinomycetota > Actinomycetes > Kitasatosporales > Streptomycetaceae > Streptomyces > Streptomyces sp. NPDC088157. Next base: position 1,413,261 of record NZ_JBIUSU010000001.1, on the reverse strand, counting down.
AAGTTCAGTTTGAGTGGTCATGGTGTCCTCACTGGGATGTGGCGGGCATCGGGTGCGGTGTCGGCACCGGGGCGAAACCGCCCGGGGCGACGGGAGTTGGGCCCCCGTGGGGGCGGCGGCGTAGACATAGGCGTCGGGGCGCAGGGCAAGGGTGGCCGCGCGATGCTCGCTCATCCAGGGCAGCAGGACTCCGTCGCTGTCGACGAGGGTGCCCTCGGCGGGCCGGGATCCGGCGGGCGTGACGGTGAGTGCGGGGACGCCGAGTCGGTCCCACGCGGGCTGGGGCACGGGCGTCCGGGCGTGCAGGAGCAGCCACCGGCTGCCGAGCGCGTCGTCCAGCGGTACGCGGGCGCCGTCCAGGCCGGTCACCCAGGGCTGCGGGATCTGGTGCCCGGACGCCTTGGCGCGCGCGGGAGACTGCAGGCCGGTCGCGTAGTGGGGGACGGGTATCCAGTTGGAGTGCTGCAGCCAGTTACTGAACCCCGGTATGCGGTCGAGGGCGCGCAATCCGACGTCGCGGACCGCTGCCACCGGCCGGCGCCGCTCGGTGATGACCCGTCCGACGAACACCGCCCGCCTGGTCACCTCCTTGACGTGCGGCTTGCGCTCGGCCTCGTAGCTGTCGAGGACGCCGTCGGGCAGTTCGCCGCGCAGCACCGCGTCCAGCTTCCAGCACACGTTGGCCGCGTCCCGCACGCCGGCGGCCATGCCCTGGCCGATCCACGGCGGCATCGCGTGGGCGGCGTCGCCGGCCAGGAAGACCCGCCCCGCCCGGAAGCGGGCGGCGAAGCGGACGTGGTGGCTGTAGACAGTGGCGCGCAGGATCTTGACCTGGTCCCGGTCGATCCCGTACCGGGCCACCATCGCGTAGATCGCGTCGTCGGTGGTCAGGTACTGCTCGTCGTCGCCCGGCAGGATCGGGAACTCCCAGCGGTGATGTCCGAGCGGGGTCGGGCAGTCCACCGCGGGCCGCGTGGGATCGCAGCGGAACCGCAGCCGGTCGTGGTCCGGCCAGGGCCTGAGCATCTCGGTGTCGATGACGACCCAGCGGTCCTCGTACGTCTTGCCCTCGTAGCCGATGTTCAGCTGCGCACGGGTCAGGCTGGAGCCGCCGTCGGCCGCGATCACGTACTTCGCACGCACCCGGTGCACGGAGTCGTCGCCGGTCCCCACCACCGTCAGCTCCACACCCTCGGCGTCCTGCCGCAGCCGCAGGCACTCGTGCCGCAGTCGTATCTCCACGTTCGGATGGCGGTCGACGCCCTCACGCAGGACCCGCTCCAGTGCCGGCTGGTAGATGCACATCTGCGGCGGATGGCCATGGCCGCGTGGGCTCGGGTGTGCGCTGATGAAGACACGGCCCTGCGCGTCGACGAAGTCCAGCGGCCGCTCGGCCAGCATGTCCTGCTTCAACCGCTCGGCCAGCCCGATGCGCTGCCAGATCCGCATGACCTCCTCGTCCGTGGAGATCGCCCGGGCGCGGGCGAAGACCTCGGCGTCGCGCACGGGCTTCCTCACCGACCCGGACGAGGCCGCCGGCCTGGCCCGGCGCCTGAACGACTTCTCCACCAACCTGGGCCCTTCGCCCCCACGGCGGCCGGCCAGTACTTCGCAAGCGGCCTGGACACCTGCGTCGACTCGGACGCCCGGACGGCCATCAACCGCACCAACGCCCAAGCGCTCTTCCCCCGCCTGGCCGGCGCCCCCATACCGACTCCGGCCCGTCCGGCCCCGATTCGCCTCCGCCGCGTCCTCCAACGCGCAGGTGCCCGCCTCGTCTTCAAGCTCGTCCAACCCGGAACCGATTGAGGCCCTGCCCCTCGCGTCGGCCGGGCGACGCTCGAGCGATGACGCTGTCGACGAGATCGAGATCGGACAGGTCCAGTGCGCAGATCCGCGCGTCCGACGAGCAGTGGCGAACCAAGTACGGATCCCGCGCGGGCATCGAGGGAACCGTCCATTCCACCACCGGCTTGTCCAATTCCTGTTCCTGCCGTAGGGCGTCGAGGCGGTCGGCCAGCTCGGGAGCCACCGCGCGCAGAGCAGCGAGGTCGGTGCGTAGCTGGAGGGCCCGCGTCCATTGGACGGCTCGGCCGTGCCCGAGAAGGCCGATGCTCTGAGTCGGCCTGCCGGCCAGCAGGACAGTCGCCGCGGCGGCGCCGACCAGGCCGGAACGCATGAGCGTCCTGCCAATCAGGCGCTCGGAGGCGGTCAGTTGGCCGCGATCGGTCTCACAGCTGCGGTGGGACCGGCCGACCGAGAAACGCGGCGAGCCGATCGATGGCCGGAGCGGTCTCCTCGACGGGTTGCGGCTCGGCGAATCGTCCCGTTCGGGACTGGGTGGCGAGTTGGATCTGAACGAACGCCAGGGCCTGCTCGGCAAGGTCTTCGGACAGCCGTGCGGGAATTCCGGTGGCCTGGGCGAGGTCCCATCCGTGAGCGAGCAGATCGTACAGGCGGATCTGCAAGCGCTCGGCGCCCGTGGCACTCCCCAAGGGGCCGCGATAACTCCGCTCGAGGAACCCGGGACGGGAGAAGGCGGCCTGCAGCGAAGCGCTGGAGGAGCGGTAGGCTCCGACCGGGTCGTCACCGAGGAGGTCTGCTCCGCGCTCGGGCATCGGGCCGCCCTCGATCATGGCTGCGAACACCAGGTCCATGCCGACCAGATGGTTGACCACCTCGCGCACGTTCCATTCCGTGCACGGCGTCGGCGCCTTCCACTGCTCGGGGCGGACCTCGGCGATCAGGTCACCGACGGCTTCGCACGCGTGTGCGAGATCTTCAACGGAAACGGTAGTCACCCGGGGAGGCTACGGCGTCATCTGCCAGGCTGCCCAAGGGTTTTGCGTCGGCGCGGAGAAGCCCTGCCGAACGGGTGGCCGCGCAATCGGTCAGCGTCGAAATGAGTGGCACCTTTGACAGGTACCTCATCCGAACCACCGAAATTCAGCGACGACGAACCCACCGTACTTCCGAGCGCGCCTGCAGAAGACGCCGTGGGTTCCCGGCGAAAGTCCCTCAGTCGCGCTGAACTTACGGCGGACGTGCCCGTACGAACCGTGTCACCAGCCGCAAACGGCGTTGGTCTTGAGCGGCGTAGAAGGCGCGCGGCCCTCATTGTGCGCCTTCTGCCGCGTGACCCATGTCGGGCCGGTGTCGTTGGGAACTGCGCCGCGCATGTCGTTGCGTGGTCGATGCACGACCGACCGAGAGGGACGTCTGATGGCCGAGGCCTACTTTGCGTTCATGTACCCGCCGTCACCCGAGGAGTTCGTCTTCAAGCTGACGGATGACGCCAAGATTGAGGAGGCCCGCAAGATCCTCCGCGGCGAGCAGAAGGACAAAACCCATGTGATGGGCAGGATCCGCAAGCAGGCCGTCCCCTACAACCCGGGCTGGAGCTACCACCTGGACCCGGACACCATCCAGTTCTTCGAGATGGCCATCGAGGTGTGCGACGCCGGCATCCGGTACACCGAGGACCACCTGGACGAGGCCTGCGGTGCTTTCCTCCCCGGCTGTTTCTGGTGCCCGTGGGGTTCAACACTCCGCCGCGAGGTCAACGGCCCGACGGCGACCACCACGACGTCCACCGCCCCCGCAGCCCTGCAGACCAAGAGCCTGGCCGACGGCTGGTCCGGGCTGAAGGGCACCACGTTCACCTCGGGCATCGACGCCGTCTGCGGTGTGCCGGACAGCGCCACGGACCTGTATCTGTTCAAGGGCGACCAGTACCTGCGCTACCACGTCGGCAACGAGAAGATCACCTCCGGCCCCAAGAGCCTCGCGGACGGCTGGTCCGGGCTGAAGGGCACCACGTTCGCCTCGGGCATCGACGCCGCCTGCGGCGTGCCGGACAACAGCACCGACCTGTATCTGTTCAAGGGCGACCAGTACCTGCGCTACCACGTCGGCAACGAGAAGATCACCTCCGGCCCCAAGAGCCTGGCCGACGGCTGGTCCGGGCTGAAGGGCACCACGTTCACCTCGGGCATCAGCGCGGCCTGCAGCGTGCCCAGCGAGCCCACCAACCTGTATCTGTTCAAGGGGGACAAGTACCTGAGCTACCGCGTCACCGACGAGAAGATCGTCTCCGGCCCCAAGAGCCTGGCAGAGGTCTGGGGGGTCGACGGCGTCTTCTCCGGCGGGGTCGACGACGCCTGCCGCGTCCCCGGCAACGCGGGCGACCTGTACTTCTTCAAGAGCGACCAGTACGTGCGGGTCCGCTAGGGCGCGTCACGACTGGAGGTCGAGGAGCTGCCCAGTGTCTGCGGGATCTGGATGTAGCGGTGCAGCTGAGGACCAACGACCGCTTGAAGTCCCATCTGGCTCCGCCGTCACGTTTCCGGTTCGTCGTCGATCCGGTCCGTCCAGCGGGCCACCGCCACGTACGCCTCCTTCACCCGCGGATGTTCCCAGCCGAGGCCGCTGGCGCAGTCATCGCCCAGGCTCTGGTACAGCGCCGCCGCACCGCGGGCGTCGCCGGACTCGCCAGTCAGTTCGGCCTGGTGGGCGCGGGCGTCGAGAACGGCGTCGGACATCCAGTCCTCCCGCTCGAGGAGTTCCCGGATGTGGCGTTCGTTGCGGCGGATGTCCTCGACGTAGTCCGTGTTCACGTGCGGACGTCCGCTCGTGACGCGCGCGACGGGGGGTGGACGACGGCACGCGGGTCGTGCAGGACCACCTGCTGGATGGTCCGCGCCACCTCCCCCGCACTCTCGGGCCGCCTCGCCGGCTCCTTGTCCAGCAACCGCAGCACGAGCCGGTCGAGATCGGGCGCGATCCCGGCGCGCTACTCGCTCGACGGGGGCGGGGGCTGGTGGAGGTGCTGGTCGACGAAATGGGCGTTCGACGCGGGCGATCCCGGAGTCGACGACCTTGGCGTCACCGTTCTTCGTGATCATGATGTTGGCCGGCTTGATGTCCCGGTGGATCACCCCTTCGGCGTGGACGGCCGCCAGCCCTTCGCAGATCTGCACCGTCCAGCGCACGACCTGTTCCAGTGTCAGCTGCACGCCCTGGCCGGTCACCCCCGCAAGCGAGATGCCGTCGATGAACCCCATGACGAGGTAGAGAACCTCGCCTTCGCGCCCCCGGTCGTGGACGACCGCCACATGGGGGCTGTCGACCTGAGCCATGGTGTGTGCCTCGCGCTCGAAGAAGTCGATGCGCTGACGCCTGGCCGAGGCGGCGGTCGCGGCACCGCCGCGGAGCGTGATGCTGTCCAGCGACAGCAGCTTCACCGCGACCTCCCGGCTCAGGGTGGTGTCGTGGGCGCCCCACACCTCGCCCATGCCGCCTTGGCCGATGAACCGCTTCAGCAGGTACCGGCCGCCGAGCAGCTGCCCCTCCCTCACGTGGGCCGTCCTCGCGGGACGGCCAGCCGGTGAGCGCGGTGAGCCTGCCCGCGTACCACTCCCACCGGGCGAATAGCTGCCGACGCTGGTCCAGTGCCCGCCGGAGGAGCCGCGCTGCCTCCTGCCGACGCGCCAGGCCCGCGGCTTCCCGCCTGCGCCGCTCCGCGGGCACCCATGTACGGTGCGACACCGGCCCAAGGGGCCACAAGGTCCCTTCGGGGGATTGACGCCGTCAGCCGCTCCGGAAGCCGCCGTCAGCGTGCCCCATCAGGGCACGCGTTTCACCTGTCGGGATACGCGTGACCTTGTGAAGTGCGGGGCCCGGACGAACCGGGACCCGCACAAGAGGGTGCTCGCGATCCCTCGTACATCGTGCTTACGGCTTGTCGAGCACCGTCCCCGTCAGCACCGGCCTGTCGGGCAGTGGCTTGGCATTGTTGTCGGTCAGTGCGAGGCGCATCGACTCGGTCGGCTCGGCCACCTGGTCCCGCACGGTCGGCACGACGAAGTCCACGCCGGTGCTCCCGGGCGGGATGTTCAGCCACGCCCACAGGTGCGCCTCGGACAGCGGCCGCTCGGGGTCGGGCACCTCGCCGGACCAGTCCTTGAGCCACTGCGGGTCCACGTCCTGGGTGGACAGCTCGGCGCCCTCGGTGGCCGGAAGCACCCGCACCGGCTGCCAGATGTCCACCGCCGCGGGCGCGTCCACGGACAGCCGCCAGGTCAGCGTCTCCCCCTCGGTCACCCGGTCCGCGACCGGCGACAGGGTGATCACCGGCTCGGGGTCGTCGTCCTCGACGGTGAGCCCGCCCCGGTACTTGCCGACGATGGCGTTGTGGACGGCCTTGACGGCGATGTCGTGCTCCACGTCGTCGCCGTAGACCGTGTCGCCCTTCACTTCGACCGGCACGTCGATCGCGTCGCTGCCGGGCCGTACGGTCACGAGGCGGTTCTCGGCCCGGCCGCTGTCCGGGTCGAGGACGTACACGCGGACCTGCCCGCTGCCGTGCCCGGAGATCTCGACCGGGATCCGGTAGGTGCGGGTGCCCGAGTCGCCTTCCTTGACGATCGTGCGGCCCACGTCGACACGAGGCAGTGCGGCCGCCTTCACCGCCAAGGTGCCGGGCGCCCAGCCCCAGGCGTCCATGAGCCAGGCCCGCCCGGACTGCGAACGGGGCGTCAGCTCGAGGGACTTGACGTGCCTGAGATCGATTCCGGCCCGGGTCGCGGCCGACAGCGGGACGCGCAGTTCCTGAGCCCAGTAGGAGGCGGTGTTCGCGGAGCCCGGGAGCCCGTCCACCTGGACCGAGCCCAGCTTCACCCGACGGTTGGAGGAGTCGGTGACGGACACGTCGAACTTGGTGCCGGCCGTGTTCGGCGGTACGAAGACCCGGAGCGCGAGCTTCTGGGAGTCGCGGAGGGAGAGCGGCTTGGCCGGAGTGATACGCGCGGCCGTGCCCGGCGCGGACCACTTCAGGTCCATCGCGCTGCGGCCGGTCTCCTGTTCCGTCTGCCACGACGCGAAGTGCGGTGACGATCCGGGGGTCTCCGGGTCCAGACAGGCCACGGCCGGGTCGGGGTCGATCGCCGAACACAGCCGGGCGCCGGTCACCTTCGCCCCGCCGTCCGGCAGGAAACCACCGCTGCGGCGGCCGCCGACCGCGTGGGTCAGCACCCGGGCCGGGTCCGCGGACGGGGCCCGCCTGCCGGAACCGTCGAGCAGCGGACGCACCCGGTCGTCCCCGGCGAGGAAGAGGCGGGCCGCGGCGGCGATGTACGTGGAGCCGGCCTTGTGCTGCTGGGCGGCGGTCAGCCGGGTCGCGGCACCCGGCGTGCACACCGGGTCCGGCTGCTCCGGGTCGGTCCAGAAGTCGTCCCTGGCCGGTGCGACGGCCTCGCCCGGGGTCCACTCGCTGTTGAAGTAGTTGTGGTTGGCGCCGACCATGTAGACCGCGCTGTGCAGTGCCGTGCCGCGGCTGATCCCGCGCGTTCCGTCGACGAAGTCCTCGCCCTGCAGGTCCGACACGTCGCCGTCGCAGCCCGGCAGCAGCGTCACGGACGGCACGTCGGCGACCGGATTCTGGCCGAAGATCGTCGGTCCGATGAGCACCGTCCCGCGCACCTTCCAGCGCACCGGGCCCCGGTAGCCGTCCTCGGCTGCCGGCGGCGGGTAGAGGCTGTCCGTGGCGGCCCGGTCGACGCCCTCGCCACCGCGCGAGTGGCCGACGAGCAGGACATGGGAGAGGTCCGCCTTCGCCGCCTCGTGTACGACGGCCGGGGCGGAGGAGCGATGGGCGGTCCAGTCGGCCCAGCGGGCGAGGTGCAGCCGTACCAGCGAGGAACGCGCCTGCGCGCCGGCGTCCTCCGCCTCCTCGTCCTGGGCGTTGATGCCGTTCGCCGAGATCGACACCGTCACATAGCCCTGGGAGGCCAGCAGTTGTTGGTCGCGCAGATGGCCCAGGTAGCTCGGGATCGGCTTGTAGCCGTCCGCACAGGGCCAGTCGCCGGTCACGTCGTCCTCGGAGCCCGGCTTGTAGCAGGTGTTGTGGCGGCCGTGCAGGAATCTGGTGGTGAGACGCTTTGGCCAGGTCGCGGGCTGGGTGATCAGATCGTGTCAGTTCTGCTCATTGGTATGGACGTCGGCCCATTCGGGGTCGGCGAGCGTGTCCTGGAGCAAGAGGGTGCTCACGAAGACGGGGGCGTATCGGCGTGCACGTACACATCACCCTTGGCGATGTCGTCGACCTCCTCGGCCCGCACGACGGAAAAGCCGGCCAGCCGCAGGATCCCGATCAACGCCGTCTGCATGAGTAGAACGACCTCGGCGTAGCGCTTCCACTCCGGCGCCGCCGGGTCCCGCTGTTCTGCCACTGCCCGCAGACCGGCCTCTCCCACGCTCCAGCGGACGTAGAGGCCTCCGGCGTACTCACCCTGGCTGTTGACTTCCACCCAGGCGCCGGGCTGTCGCGGTACTCCCGGATGTTCGACATAAGCGGGAAGACCGGCGTGGTGGAGTTGTCGGCAGACCCGGCTCGCCAGGTCGTACCCAGCGGCGATGATTTCCTCCGAGGCATACGGGTGACCGTGTGCCTTGGCTTTGGCTCGACTCTCGGGGTCTATGTACGTCACTGGGAATCTCCTGGTGTGAGGTCGTGCGGACAAGTCATGGGACCGCCGCCTCAAAACTCGCGGTCCCCACCTCACTGGAGCCCGAACCGGAGCCGGCCGCGGACTCGGCCCCGTCGCCACGTCGACGGCGAGGGCCATCTTCGATCCCGGGCTCGTCGTGGGTCCTGGTTGCTGAGGTTTTCAGGGTTGCGTCGGTGGTGTGAGAGCCAGGCCGGTGGCGCTGTGGCCGCCTTCGATCAGGCGGGGTCGGAGCTGGATTTCGCGTGACTCGCGGCGGAGTGCGCGGTCGAGGTCGTCGGGGTCTCGAAGGCGATGTTAGCCACTGCTCTGCGCACGAGTGACCAGACGACCTCGACGGGGTCGAGGTCGGGTCATACGGCGGGAGGCGGACGGTGGTGAGCCACGTTTCAGCCCTGCTGCCAGGTGGGTGTTGAGATTGTCCCGGACGACCACGACCGGGCCGGCGAGCTGGATGTGGGCCCGGACGAGCACGTCGCGACAGTCCTTCCAGGAGAAACTCTTCCGGGCGCCCTTGAGGAGGAGATGGCCGCGGGCCGGTGGATCAGCCGGCTCGCCTCGTCCCCTGGGTAGCAGCGCGGAGCCGCGACCGAGGTCCTGCGCGGGCCGGGGATCCGTGGTGCCGCTGTCAGTGCCTCGGGCTAATCTCCGCACAACCGGCACAACCGGCCCTCTGCCTCTTTCAGGAGGATTCCATGGCTTCGCGACTCAACCCGTACCTCAGCTTCACCGGGGACGCCCGGCAGGCGCTCGAGTTCTACAAGGAGGTCTTCGGCGGCGAGCTGTCACTGAACACGTACGGCGACTTCGGTCAGGCGGATGCCCCCGGCTCGGCCGGCGGCGAAAAGATCATGCACGGCATGCTGGAGACCCCGAGCGGCTTCACCCTGATGGCCGCCGACACCCCGCCCGGCATGGAGTCCACCGCCGGGACCAACTTCTCCGTGAGCCTCAGCGGCGACGACGACGCCGATCTGCGCGGCTACTGGGCGAAGCTGTCCGCCGGCGGCTCGGTGGGAGTGCCGCTGGACAAGCAGATGTGGGGCGACGTGTTCGGCATGTGTACCGATCGCTTCGGCATCCCGTGGATGGTCAACATCGTCCAGGCCAAGGGCTGAGCGACAGCGGGGCGGGGGGGGGGGGGGGGGGGCCCCCCCCCCCCCCCCCCCCCCCCCCCCCCCCCCCCCCCCCCCGCGGGGGGGGGGGGGGCGCGCCCCCCCGCCGGACCGGCCGGGCGTCGGGGCGCTGCGCGTCGTGCGGGCGAAGGCGCGCT